>NZ_QGGX01000006.1 GCF_003148805.1 Aminobacter sp. AP02 | reverse complement strand
GACCGAAGAAATCGTCAAGGCCATGGACCACTGAGCCAGGCCAGACACAGCCTGATTCCAAAAAAGCCCGGCCACAGCGCCGGGCTTTTTCTTTGAGTGAACAAGTGAAACTCAGCGCTGGGCTTCGGTTGCCATCTTCACCGCAAGTCCCGCGAGCACCGTGCCCATCAGCCAGCGCTGGATCTTGAGCCAGACGGGGTTCTGGGCGAGGAACTGCGAGATCGAGCCTGCAGACAGCGCGATCATTGCGTTGACCGAGACGCTGATGCAGATCTGGATCGTGCCCAGGATGAGCAGCTGGGTCAGTACGCTGCCGGCCGCCGGGTCGATGAACTGGGGCAGCAGCGACAAATACAGCACCGCGACCTTGGGATTGAGCAGGTTGGTGAAGAACCCCATGGCAAACAGTTTGCGCGTGCGATCCTTCGGCAGTTCGCGGATATGGAACGGCGAGCGCCCGCCGGGGCGAATGGCCTGCCAGGCGAGCCACAGAAGATAGGCAGCGCCGGCAAAGCGGATCGCGTCATAGGCGTATGGCACCGCCAGAACCAGCGCTGTGATGCCGAAGGCAGCTAGCAGCATGTAGATGACGAAACCGAGCGCCACGCCCGCAAGCGAAATCAACCCGGCCCGGGGACCCTGGCTGATGGAGCGGGACACCAGATAGACCATGTTCGGACCGGGCGTCAGCACCATGCCGAGGGCGATCGCGGCAAAAGCGATCAGGTTCGCAGTTTCCGGCATTCAATTCCCCTCGCGGTAAGATGCCGGAAGCTGCCTGCTGCTGCACGAGTTGGACAGGGGCAGGCGAGTAGTTTCAGTTGCGACAGCCGGCCTCGATGCTGTTGCCATTTGGATCGAGCACATAGGCTGCGTAGTCGTTCATTTCCTCAGGCCCCCGAGGGACCGGCATCCCAATGTCGGAGAGGCCTTGCCGAGGTCAGGCGCTGCGCAGTCCAAAAGCAGGCTGGTCGGTGCCGATCCAAAGGAACGGCACCGACTCGCCAGCGTTTCGGCCGAGCAGAAACGTGTCGGCGTATTGTCGATGGTCGCGAACCCAAGAGCATTGGCGACCGCGTCATGGAAGCGGCGTGAGGCGACAAGGTCGCCAATACGAAATCCAAATGATCGAATATGGGCTCCCGAACCGAGCCTATTGCTGCGAGCTTACCAATTGCATTGCGCCTACCGCCAACGCGGCGTTAAGGCCTGTCTGACCCTGCACGCTGATCGGCTGAAGCGCGACCGAACGATACCAGCCGAACAGCACATTCGCTCCCACGCCCAAGAGCGCGGTCGCTTCTGCACTTGCACCGGCATAATTTCCGGCGAGCAGGGCAGGCGAGTGCACGTCGGCGCTCGACGCCATCACCAGCCATTGCAGCACCGCGCCGTTGGTGAAGCCGACGTCGACGCCATATTTGTTGATGCGCCCCGAATAGAGCTGCTGCGGGTCGCTGCGGTTGGCGGGAGTGAACGTGCACCGCATGTCCTTGCTCGAGCCTATGACAAAGCCCACGCCACCATCGATGACGCAGGTGAGAAGTCCCACCTTGACGCCGAAATCCGCATGGGCCGGCGCTGAAAGCGGTACAAGGGCAAGCGCTGCTGCGAGGATGAGCTTGTTCATGGCGGTTTCCTTTCAGGGGCATGAAGAAATATCAACCGAATAGCCGCTGAAAGGTTCCCGCTGAGATTGCCGTCTACGAAGCCGGTGCCCCTCTCGACGGTGCAGCCCCGCATCCGAGCTTGGCGCCGAACTGTGCGTGCGCTGGAACTGCGAGCGACACGAGAGCGGCGAGGAGGGATCATCTTTTCATTGGGAGAATCCCTTCAGGCATGAAGCGATATCAACCGCGCAGTAGTTGAAATGTTCCAGTCCAGTTGGCTGGAGCTGAGGTTCAAGTGTTCGGGGTTCGCTACAGCTTCATTTGGTCAAGACTTCATTCCCGATGGCGCGCTTGACTGCGCACTAATTATGATCATAAATTGTGATCACATTGCGTGATGGCACGCAATGCTTGACAGCCTGTGTTGCAAAGCAAGACCTGGGGAAATGATGTTTGCTCGAATTTCGAAGACCTTGATGTGCTTTTCCTTGGCCGCGTTCACATTCCTAGTAGTGTTCAACAACATCACCGACTACCGATCCAACTACAATTTCGTTCAGCATGTACTGAGTATGGATACGACATTTCCCGGCAACGCGTTGATGTACCGTGCCATCACCTCGGAAACGCTTTGGCATATGGGCTACTGGCTGATCATCGCTGGTGAAGCTGCGGCCTGTGTGTTGTTTGCGCAGAGTGCGCTGGCGTTGTTCCGGGCGCGGCACGGCACGGCCGCCACTTTCAACAAGGCAAAGAATCTGGTGCATGCGGCTGCCGGGGTCGGCTTCATGGTCTGGTTTTTCGGTTTCATGGTGGTTGGCGGCCAATGGTTTGTCATGTGGCAGTCAGACAGCTGGAACGGCCAGGATGCCGCGTTCAGGTTCTATACGGCGATCCTCGCCGTGCTGATCTATGTCGTGCTGCCGGACAGTGAAGTCGAGTGAGGGCGCGAGTGCGTAACTAGCCACAACCGCCTTCGATGTTCGGTCGGCGGCGACCGGGCCTGGAGGCTAGGCCCGGTCGAACTCTTGGCCGAAGGCTGCGAAGATTTGACAAGCCAGTCCAGCTTATTTGAACTTGCGCAATTGCGTTCGGATACTCACCGCAAAGCGGTCGATACGATCTTGTTGCGGCCTCTCGGCCTCATAAAAGGGCAACATCGCAAAACGTGCCTTGGGCGCGCAGGCCTTGAACACGCCCCATTTCAGGATGCGGCGCACGGGACGGCCCATGACCAGCCGGTCGACCCACCGGGGGCTGCCAAGGGTGGTTATGGCAACGACATGGCGCAGCTTGTAGAGCAGCGGCCGGATCGGGCCGAAATCGCTGGCGTGGTCGAAAGCGATGCCGGGCGAAAACACCCTGTCGATCCAGCCTTTCAGCATCGCGGGCAGCCCAAACCACCATGTCGGGAAGATCAGCACCAGCACTTCGGCTTCGCGCAGGGCGGCAGCGTGGCTCATCAACGCCCCAGCCTCGAAGCGCTCGCCATAATAAGAGCCGCGTTCGGCAACGCTGAGGCGCGGGTCGAAGCCCTTCGCATAGAGATCAAGCAGCGTCACCTTGTGGCCGGCGCTGGTGAGTTCCTGGATCGCAGTATCGGCGAAGTGCCGGTTGAGGCTTTCGGGCAGCGGGTGCGACAGGACAACGAGGCAATTCACGGCAGGCCTGACGCTCATGCTTGAGCCCGGAAATCGGGTTCGATTTCCGGATAGGACCATGCACAAGTTAAGATATTGCCAGCGTCTTCATGCGCCCCGACAGGACGTGGGGACGCTACAAAGGATCACACGCCGCGCGTGCGTGCCAACCCGTCGACGGCCGGCTTGTAGTTCGGGTCGAGCCGAACCGCTTCGGCATAGGCCTTTGCCGCCTTGGCCTTGTCGCCGCGGCGCTCATAGATCAGCGCCTGGTTTGCCCAGCTCTCCGAGATCTTGCCGTCAAGCTTGATCGCCATGTTGAAGTCTGTGAAGGCATTCTCGTCGTCATTGGTGGCGAGATAGGAGAGGCCCCGACCATTGTAGGGCTCGGCCGAGTCGGGCGCGAGCGAGATTGCCTTCGAGAAGTCCTCGATTGCAAAGGCATGCTGGCCCTGCTGCTGATAGATCAGGCCGCGATTGTGGTACGCGCGCGGGTCGGTTGTATCGAGCTCGATCGCCTTTTGGAAATCGTTGAAGGCATCCTGCGTGCGCCCTGCCTTGCGGTAGAGATTGCCGCGGCCGATATAGGCGGCGTCGTAGGACGCGTTTAGCTGGATCGCCTTGTTGTAGTCGGCGAGTGCCGCCGGCTGGTTGCCCATGAAGCGGTAGATCAGCGCGCGGTTCGAATAGGCCTGGTAGAAATTCGGGTTGAGCTCGAGCGCCCGATCGAAATCCTGAAGTGCCTCGCGGTACTTGCCGCTGCGGCCATAGGCCGAACCGCGCACATTGTAGGCCTCGGGATCATTGGGATTGGAGGAGATCACCGCACTCAGCGAGGAGATGTTCTCGCTTGAGCCCTGGGCGGTGTCGATGCGGGTCAGTTCACCGGCCGGGCCGCCCGATTGGCAGCCCGCCACGGCCATGGCGACAAGCACAAGGGCTGTCATGGCGCCGCCGCGCAGCAGCGAGTTGCGGTTGCTCATGACTGCATTCATCGCTGGGTGTTCCTCGCTTTTGTCCCGGGCAGTGGGTGCTGCGTCCGGCGGTCAGCCGGACAAAACAAAAAGGTGGCGGCGATGATTAGTCGCCCCACCTTGTCGTTATCCTTCGAAAAGGACCAAAGATTGGCAGATCAACGTGCCGGACGTGCACCAGCACCTGCGCCAGCAGCAGCTGCGGGACGCGGCGTGCTGGGCAGTAGGCCTTCGCGCTGAGCGCGCTTGCGGGCCAGCTTGCGAGCGCGGCGGACGGCTTCAGCCTTTTCGCGAGCACGCTTTTCCGAAGGCTTCTCGTAGTGACCGCGCATCTTCATTTCACGGAAGATGCCTTCGCGCTGCATTTTCTTCTTCAGCGCGCGAAGCGCCTGGTCAACATTGTTATCGCGGACGAGTACCTGCACGTGTGATCCTGTCTTTCGGGTTCGAAATCCTAAGGCTAGCGGCCATAGCCGCGATGCCTCCGCGATGGTTTCCACCGCGAATTGTGGGCGGCTGATAGCAGAATCAGGTCTGCTTGTCCACCACAAAGGCCGCATTTCCTGAGGTTGACCTAAAATGTGCCCGTCAGGGGAGCCCACTTTAGCCTCATTTGTTGGAGACCAAGCGATCCCACGCCCGTTCCCAATCTGCAAGGTAATTCTCATGCGTTCGATTCTCGTTGCCTTCGCGCTGGCCGCGGCCGCGCCGCAGGCACACGCCGCCGATCTCATCCATTTCTGGGATGCGCCCCAGCATGGCGGCAACAGTTTCAACCGCTTGCCGCCAACCCAAGCCTATTTCGACGCCTTGCGCGGCTATGGCGCGAGCTGGGTGCGGCTCTCCTACGACAAGTGGAAGCCGGAGAAGCGCGACTTCCTGATCGGAACGGTCGACAAATACGAGGGTCTGGTCGCTGCGGACGTCGCGACGCTCAAGGCGGTTCTCGACCGGGCCGACAAGGCCGGGCTCAAGGTAGTGATCGCGCCATTGTCGCTGCCAGGCATGCGCTGGGCGCAAAACAACGACAAGAAGTTCGATGGCCGCCTGTGGCAGGACAAGGCCTATTGGGAGCAGGCCGCAGCCTTCTGGCGCGATCTTGCCGCCGAACTGAAGGATCATCCCGCGGTCGCGGCCTACAACATCGTCAACGAGCCGGCGCCGGAAAAAGAGGGCGGGCTCGCCGAGCACGCGTCAATCGCCGAAATGCGATCCTGGTACACCAACAATGCCGGCAGCGCCCGCGACTTGCCTGAGTTCTACCAGACCGTGATCAAGGCGATCCGCGAGGTCGATCCAGCAACGCCGGTCATGGCCGATGCCGGCTGGTATGCTGCCGCAGACGCGTTTTCCTACTGGCCGGCCAAGCTCACCGATGAGCGCGTGCTCTACTCATTCCATATGTACGAGCCGTATGCTGCCACCAGCGCGCCCAACATGAAGCGCGAGAAGCCATACAGGTATCCGGGAAAAGTGCCTTATGGCGAGGGCGAGGAAAAATGGGACGCCGAGCGGGTCAGGGCCTATCTCGACCAGCCGGTCGAGTGGGCCGACAGCCGCGGCATCGCCCGCAACCGTGTCGTAGCAGGCGAGTTCGGATGCATGCGTCGCCTGCCGTTTTGCAAGCAGTATCTCGAGGACGTCCTGACAAACCTCGACGAGGACAAACTGCACTGGGCCTTCTACAGCTTCCGCGAGGACGCCTGGGACGGCATGGACTACGAGCTCGGTGCCGGCAAGGTGAACTGGAAGTACTGGGAAGCGATGGATAACAACGAGCCCGATCCGGTCAAGCGCAAGTCGACGACCGAGTTCGAGCCGATCTCCAGGCGGCTGGCGGCCGGCAAGTAGGCTGTCTCTCAACGCAATCCCGGTCGGAAAACGAGTCTACCGGGATTGCCCTAGGCCAAAAACTTCAGGCCGTTGACGATCTTGTCGACTAACTTGCGTTCGCCGTGCAGGCCGAGCCCGACGATGTCAAGTTCGGCCGCGGGGGTAGCTGCAACGGATGCCCGGTTGTCGGCATCGTTGCTCGTGACGAACAGCGGCCGCGTGTAGATCGAGAACGCCATGCCGCGCGAGCGCGCCCGCTCATAGGTGCGCCTGATCGTGCTGCTGTCGGCGCCATAGACGAAGACCGGCTCGCGGATCATGGCGAGGTAGAAATTGTTGTTACCGTCGCGATAGGGTTCGCCGGCCATTTCCGGATAGCCGTGCATCAGCCCGCCGGTCAGGAAGGCTGCGACATTCACCTTCTGCCAGGCGGCGAGTTCGTCGAGGAGGATGAGGGCGGTCTTTGTCGGGTACATCATGCGCCGATCTAGCCGTCCCGGGCGCCAAAGGTCTTGAACGTTTGTGCAAGGCCCATGACATTTGCGCCGAAGGCAGCGCGGAACAGCTTTGATGAATCCCGTTTTGAAGACCAAGGACTTCATTGCCACCGACGAACCGGTCCACGGGCTGCAGCGCCTCGTCGCGCGTTTCGGCGGCCATGCCTACGACCCGCATCGCCACGAGACCTATGCCGTCGGCCACACGCTGTCTGGCGCGCAGGCCTTCCGCTATCGCGGCAGCGACCGGGTCAGCGTCAAGGACGAATGCATGGTCATCCACCCCGACGAGGTCCATGACGGCCATGCCGGGGCGCCCGAGGGCTTTTCCTACCGCATGCTCTACATCGAGCCCTGGCTGATCTGCCGGGCACTCGGGCGCGAAAGCCTGCTGCCCTTCGTGCCTGGCGTGGTCGAGCGCGATGCCCAACTCGCCGCGCTGATCGGCGATGCCTTCTCCGATTTTCCCAACGCTATGGAGCCGCTGCACGCCGATGCCTTCATAGCCGATGTCGCCGCCCATCTTGCCCGGCGCGGCGACGACGCCGGGCCGGTGCATGCTGCATCGATGCCGATGGAGCAGGTGGCGAAGGCACGCTCGTTTCTTGCCGAGGAGTTCGACCGGACGGTAACCTCCGACGACCTCGAGCGCGTCACCGGCCTCGATCGCTTCGAACTTTCCCGCGCTTTCCGCCGGCTCCTTGGCACCTCGCCGCACCGCTATCTCGTCGGGCGCAGGCTGGCGAACGCGCGCTCGCGCATGGCAGCGGGCGAGGGGCTTGCCGAAGCTGCGGCGGCGTCGGGCTTCGCCGACCAGAGCCATATGACGCGTCATTTCCGTGCCCGCTTCGGCATCACGCCGGGCCGCTTCGCAGCCCTGGCGGGCGCCAACAGGGGCTGACTACTGGACCGTACAGTACCGCAGCGTGCACCATGAAAGCCGCGCCGCGCGGGTCTATGTCAGCCTGTCCCTTGAAATGCGCCCGGAGTTATGCCGTGACTGATACCGCCATGCCTGCCCGTTCGTCTTCCGCCGATGGCACGGTGCTGGCGATCCTTCTCGCGGTCAGCTTCAGCCATTTCCTCAACGACGTCATGCAGTCGCTGATCTCGTCGCTCTATCCGATGCTGAAGAACGACTATCATCTCGATTTCTGGCAGATCGGCCTCCTGACCACGACCTTCCAGGTTACGGCGTCGCTGCTGCAGCCAGTCATCGGCATGTACACAGACAAGAAGCCGCTGCCGTTTTCGCTGCCCGTCGGCATGTGCCTGACATTGATCGGCCTCCTGACGCTGGCCTTCGCCCACAGCTATTCGATGCTGCTTGTCGGCTCTGCCTTCGTCGGCCTCGGCTCGGCAATCTTCCATCCTGAATCCTCGCGCGTGGCTCGCCTTGCCTCGGGCGGCCGCTTCGGCCTGGCGCAGTCGCTGTTCCAGGTCGGTGGCAATTTCGGCTCGGCGCTCGGGCCGCTGCTCGCCGCTTTCATCGTCATTCCATTGGGGCAGGGCGGTATCGCCTGGTTCTCGATCGGCGCGATGGTCGGCATCGTCGTGCTGATCCGCGTCAGCTTCTGGTACAGCCGCCACATCGTCAGCAGCGCCAAGCGCGCGGCGCCGACGCTGTTCAACCCGCTGCCGCGCAAGAAGGTCATGAGCGCGCTCGTGGTGCTCGCCATCCTCGTTTGCTCCAAGCAGGCCTACACTGCCAGCCTGTCGAGCTATTACACCTTCTACGTCATCGAGCGCTTCGGCGTATCGGTGCAGGAATCGCAGTACCTGTTGTTCCTTTTCCTCGGCTCAGCCGCACTCGGTACCTTCCTCGGCGGCCCGATCGGCGACCGCTTCGGCGCCAAGACGGTGATCTGGTTCTCGATCCTCGGCGTGTTGCCGTTCACGCTGATGCTGCCCTATGCCGACCTGTTCTGGACCAAGGTACTGACCGTGCTCATCGGCCTGATTCTGGCATCCGCCTTCTCGGCGATCGTCGTCTTCGCGCAGGAGCTGGTGCCGGGACGTGTGGGCCTCATCGCCGGCATCTTCTTCGGCTTCGCCTTCGGCATCGGCGGCATTGCCGCCGCCGTGCTGGGTGTGGTGGCCGACGCGCGGGGCATCGAATACGTCTTCAAGCTCTGCTCGTTCCTGCCGATGCTGGGCCTGCTGACGATCTTCCTGCCCAACATGAAGGCCGCGCGCCTCGGCGCGGCCTGAGGCACTCGATCAGAGCCGATTGATCGAAACTCCACCATCGGCGAGCAAGGCCGCGCCGGTGGTGAAGCTTGACGCTTCGGAGGCAAGATAGAGGGCCGAGCGCGCGATTTCTTCGGGCTGGGCAATACGTTTCAGGGCGTGCAGCCCTTCGACGAATTTGCGCTCGTCGGCCGTCTTGAACGTTGCCATTGGCGTGTCGGTGCCGCCGGGCAGCAGCGCGTTCACGCGGATGCCCTGCGAGCCATATTCCGCAGCCAGCACCTGGGTCAGGCCGATCAAGCCTGCCTTAGACGCGGCATAGGCGGCCATGCCCGGCATGCCGACCGTATGACCAACGAAGGTGGAGGTGAATATCAGCGAACCGCCTCCGCGCTCAAGCATAGCCGGCAGCTGGTATTTGGCGCCGAGATAGGCGCTGGTGAGGTTTGTTTCCACCGCGTCGTTCCAGCTTGCGAGCGAAAGCTCGGTGATGGGACCCATTTCGCCGACCAGGCCGACATTGTTGAAGGCTATGTCGAGCCCACCGAATTCACCAACTGCCAGCTCGACAAGTTCTCGCGCGAAGGCCTCGTCCTTGACGTCTCCGTTGAGCGTTACCGCTTCGCTGCCAGTCATGGCTATTTCTGCCGCAACCGCATCGAGTTCGGCTGCCCGTCGCCCCGCAAGCACCACCTTGGCACCCTGGTCGGCAAACAGCCTTGCCGTTGCGCGGCCAATTCCCGAGCTAGCCCCGGTGATGATCGCCACTTTTCCGTTCAATCCAAACATCGTTCTTGCTCCATGCACGTTCAGCCAATGGGCATCCGCTGGCCTGGTCGCATCACTCGCAATTCGCCGGATCGCCCGCCACCCGATACACGCCGCACGAGCCGGCGGCGCAAAACGGCAGGCGCCGTCGCAAACAGTGCAAGGCTGGTGGTTGGATTTCGCTAGTGCTACACCTCGCGCTCTTAAGCTTGCGGCATCTGCGAGGCCCTGAAACAATGCGGAAATATTCGGTTTTTGCCATAGCCCGAGAGGCGATGCGCGGCCACAAGGGCTGGGAGGAACAGTGGTCCTCGCCCGAGCCGAGGAGCGAATACGACGTCATCATCGTCGGCGCCGGCGGCCACGGCCTTGCAACCGCCTATTATCTCGCCAAGGAGCATGGCATCACCAATGTGGCGGTGCTGGAAAAGGGCTGGCTCGGCGGCGGCAACACCGGCCGCAACACCACCATCATCCGCTCCAACTATCTCTATGACGAATCGGCTGGCATCTACGACCACGCCTTGAAGCTGTGGGACGGCCTTAGCCAGGACCTCAACTACAACGTCATGTATTCGGCGCGCGGCGTCATGATGCTGGCCCACAACGTCCATGACGTACAGGTGCTGAAGCGTCATGTGCACGCTAACCGGCTGAACGGCATCGACAATGAATGGCTGACGCCGGAGCAGGCCAAGGACTTCTGCCCGCCGCTGAACATCTCGGCCTCGGCGCGCTATCCCGTAGTCGGTGCAGCATTGCAGCGCCGCGGCGGCACGGCGCGCCACGACGCGGTCGCCTGGGGTTATGCCCGTGGCGCCTCCGATCGCGGCGTGCACATCATCCAGAACTGCGAAGTGACAGGCGTGCGCCGCACGCCCGACGGCCGCGTTTCGGGCGTCGAAACCTCGAAGGGCTTCATCGGCGCCAAGAAGGTCGGCGTCGTTGCCGCCGGCCACACCTCGGTGATCATGAACATGGCCGGCGTGCGCATGCCGCTCGAAAGCTACCCGCTGCAAGCGCTGGTGTCTGAACCGGTCAAGCCGGTGTTCCCCTGCGTCGTCATGTCAAACACCGTGCACGCCTATATCTCGCAGTCCGACAAGGGCGAACTGGTCATCGGCGCCGGCACCGACCAGTACATCTCTTATTCGCAAACCGGCGGCCTTCACATCATCAACCACACGCTCGACGCCATCTGCGAGATGTTCCCGATGTTCACGCGCATGAAGATGCTGCGTTCGTGGGGCGGCATCGTCGACGTCACGCCCGACCGTTCGCCGATCCTGGCCAAGACGCCTGTGCCCGGCCTCTACGTCAATTGCGGCTGGGGCACTGGCGGGTTCAAGGCGACGCCTGGGTCGGGCAACGTGTTTGCCCACACCATCGCCCGCGACGAACCGCACCCGATCAACGCGCCCTTCACCATCGAGCGCTTCCGCACCGGCCGTCTGATCGACGAGGCCGCGGCGGCCGCCGTAGCGCACTGAGGGGGCCACAGGGATGTCCGAAAAGGCAGTCAATCTCGCTGAAAAGCTGTCGCTCTTTTCCGAGCGCTGGTCGCCCAAGATCGTTTCCGGTTTCAACGGCAACGACATCATGGTCGTCAAGGTAAAGGGCGAGTTCAACTGGCATTCGCATCCCGACACCGACGACTTCTTTCTCGTGCTCAAGGGCCGGCTGCGAATCCAGATGAGGGAAGGCGATGTCGTCCTCGGGCCTGGCGAACTCTATGTCGTGCCCAAAGGCGTCGAACATTGCCCGCTTGCCGAGGAAGAAACGCATCTGCTTTTGATCGAGCCGGCCGGTGTGCCCAATACCGGCGATCCAGCTACTGCCGCGGTCAAGTCCAGGATCTGAGGAAAGACAGTCTCGATGCGCACGCTGCGTTGCCTTCGTTGTCAGTTCCGCGCCGCTGGTGAAGCGGCGGCCGGGGATATGGCGCGCTGATGGCGATGCTGGCCGTGACCATGGCTGCTGTGGTTACCCCCCTCGTGCTCGCGGGCGAGAGGGGATTGTTCCACATGCCGGACATGAGCGAGGTGCGGCTCCAGAAGATAAGCCGCGCCGGCAATGAGGGCGAATGGCCGTTTTCGGTTGCCTCGGGCACCTTGGCCTGCGTGTGGAGCGGCGGTGCCAGGGTCGTGTCGTTTGTCGAGGATCCGGCAGGCGACGGCGACAACCCGGAGCCGCAAAAGCCGCGGCACGTCATCGTTACGGTCAATCCGTTCGAACTCACCTTTTTCAACATCGCCAACCGAGATCTGTTCTTGCCCGTCGATACGGTGGAAGCGCTGATCAAGCGGGTGGCGCCGTTCGCGGCGCTTGGCGAAAGGCTTTGCGACCAACCGCAAGGCACTCAAATCGGCCCCGGCGAACTCTAGGGATCATCCAGATGCTTCTCATTCACTGCCCCTACTGCGAGGAAGAGCGCCCAGAGCTCGAATTCCGCAACGCCGGCGAGGCCCATATCGCCCGATCGACTGACATCGCTGCCGAAAGCGATGAGGATTTCGAAAAATTCTTCTTCATCCGCTCGAATCCAAAGGGCGTCATCTTCGAGCGCTGGCGCCATATCCATGGCTGCGCGCGCTTCTTCAACGCCGCCCGTGACACCATCACCGACAGGTTTCTGTTGACCTACAAGGCCGGCGAGCCGAAACCCGACATTTCGAAATTGTCGAGCGAACATGGTCCCGCTGCCTGGGCGAACCGTCCACCAGACCAACTGAACGTGAAGCCCAAGGCCAAGCGCTCGACCAAGGGAGAGGCATGATGGCCGGTTCCTATCGCATTTCCGGCCAGGGCCGCCTGACGCCTGCCAAGACCGCCCGCTTCACCTTTGACGGCAAGCCGATGACCGGCCTTGCCGGCGATACGGTGGCCTCTGCGCTGCTCGCCAATGGCGTGCATCTCGTCGGCCGCTCGTTCAAGTATCACCGCCCGCGCGGTATCCTGTCGGCTGGTGCCGAGGAGCCCAACGCGCTGGTGACCATCGAACGCGACGCCGCGCGCAAGACGCCGAACGTGCGGGCAACGGTGCAGGAGCTTTATGACGGGCTGACCGTCAGTTCGCAGAACCGCTGGCCGTCGCTTTCCTTCGATGTCGGAGCGGTCAACGATCTCGCATCGCCGTTCTTTTCGGCCGGTTTCTACTACAAGACCTTCATGTGGCCGAAGGCTGCCTGGAAGAAATTTTACGAGCCCAATATCCGCGCTGCGGCGGGCCTGGGCGTCGCGCCCGATCAGGCCGACCCCGACCACTATTCCGCGCGCTACTCCCATTGCGAAGTGCTGGTGCTCGGCGGCGGTGCCGCTGGTCTCGCAGCTGCCCTTGCGGCTGCCGAGACAGGCGTGCGTGTCATCATCTGCGACGAGCAGGCTGATTTCGGTGGCGCGCTGCGCTATGAAAAGGGTGCTGTCATCGACGGCCAGGACGGCTGGGGCTGGGCCCAGGCGACGGTTGCCAAGCTTGCCGCGATGGACAATGTCCAGGTGCTCAGCCGCACGACCGCGTTCGGCTACTACGCGCAGAATTTCGTAGGTTTGGTCGAACGAGTCACCGACCATCTCGCGCGCCCTGGCCGCGACGAGCCGCGCGAGCGGCTGTGGCAGGTTCGCGCCAAGCGCGTCATCCTGGCCACCGGCGCAATCGAGCGCCACATGGTGTTCGCCAACAACGATCGCCCGGGCGTCATGCTGGCATCCGCCGCACGCACCTTCCTCAATCACTACGGCGTCGTCGTCGGCAAGCAAGTCGGCGTCTACACCGCCAACGATAGTGCTTATGGCGCGGCGATCGACCTCAAGAAGGCCGGCGTTGGCGTGGCCGCCATCGTCGACCTGCGCGACAACCCGACCGGCCCGCTGGTCGACGAGGCTCGCGCGCTCGGCATCGAGGTCAATCATGGCCGCGCGGTTACCAGCGCCAATGGCAGCCAGCGCATCAAGTCGATGACGGTGCAGGCCAAGGGCGGCGGCGCGGAACGCACCATCGCCGTCGATGCGCTGTTGATGTCGGCGGGCTGGACGCCGTCGGTGCACATGTTTTCGCAGTCGCGCGGCAAGGTCGCGTTCGACGATGCGACAAAGCGTTTCCTGCCAGGCACTTACGCGCAGGATTGCGTCTCGGTCGGCGCCTGCAACGGTTCGGACTCGCTTGAGGACACCCTCGAGCAGGCGCTTGCCGCAGGTGCTGAGGCAGCGAAGAATGCCGGTGCCAAGTCGTCCAAGGGCGTTTCCCTCAAGGTCGAGGCTTCCGAAGGCTGGAGCGGCGGCATGCTGGGTGCCGGCCCGGGCGCTGGCGCCGACACCAAGGTCAAGGCCTTCGTTGATTACCAGAACGACGTCACCGCCAAGGACATCCGCCAGGCGGTGCATGAAGGCATGCGCTCGATCGAGCACGTCAAGCGCTTCACCACCAACGGCATGGCCACCGACCAGGGCAAGACTTCCAACATGCATGGCCTCGCCATCGCTGCCGAGGCGCTGGACAAGGACATTCCGCAGGTAGGCCTCACCACGTTCCGCGCGCCCTACACGCCGGTGACATTCGGTGCGATCGTCAACCACGCTCGCCACGGCCTCTTCGACCCGACGCGCAAGACCGCGACCCACAATTGGGCCGAAGGACATGGCGCGGTCTTCGAGGACGTTGGCCAGTGGAAGCGCGCCTGGTATTTCCCGCGCGCCGGCGAAGACATGCATGCCGCCGTCAATCGCGAATGCGTCACCGTGCGCAAGGCTGCCGGCCTGTTCGACGCGTCGACGCTTGGCAAGATCGAGGTGGTCGGCCCGGACGCGGCCAAGTTCATGGAACTGCTCTACACCAACCCTTGGGAGAAGCTGGAAGTCGGCCGCTGCCGCTATGGCATCATGCTGCGCGAGGACGGCTTCATCTATGACGACGGTGTCGTTGGCCGCCTTGCGCCCGATCGGTTCCATGTCACGACGACGACCGGCGGTGCCGCCCGCGTCATGAACCACATGGAAGACTATCTCCAGACCGAATTTCCCAATCTGGATGTGTGGCTCACCTCGGTTTCCGAGCAGTGGGCGGTCATCGCCGTACAGGGACCGAATTCGCGCAAGATCATCGAGCCGCTGGTCGAGGGCATCGACATGTCCGACGAGGCGATGCCGCACATGTCGGTGCGCGAGGGCAAGATCTCAGGCGTGCCGACTCGCCTGTTCCGCATGTCGTTCACCGGTGATCGCGGCTTCGAGGTCAACGTGCCGGCCGACTTTGGCCGCGCCGTCTGGGAAGCCCTTTGGGCCGAAGGCCAGAAGCATGGCGCTTGTGCTTATGGCACCGAGGCGATGCACGTGCTGCGCGCCGAAAAGGGTTACATCATCGTCGGCCAGGATACCGACGGCACGGTCACGCCGAACGATGCCGGTCTCGACTGGGCCGTGGGCAAGAAAAAGACCGACTTCGTCGGCATTCGCGGCATGATGCGTCCCGACCTTGTCGCCAAGGGCCGCAGACAACTCGTCGGCCTCAAGACCAGGGATCCGCGAACTGTGCTGGAAGAAGGCGCTCAGATCGTGGAGAACCCCAAGCAGGCGATCCCGATGAAAATGATCGGCCATGTCACGTCGAGCTATTGGTCGGAGAATTGCGATCGCTCGATCGCCATGGCGCTCGTCGCAGGTGGTCGCGACCGCATCGGTGAAACGCTTTACGTGCCGATGCCCGACGGCGTCATCGAAGTGGAAGTCACCGGCACCATGTTCTTCGACGAAAAGGGAGGCCGCCTCAATGGCTAAGGTCGCAGTCGCCACCAGAAGCCCCGCGCTCGCTGGCAAAAGTGTCGGCGGGCAGGGCGTGTCGCTCAAAGTGCTGGAGCCGGCAAGCCGCATGTCGCTGCGCGCCCGGCCAGCCGCTAAGGCTGCGCTGTCCAAGGCGCTCGGCGTCAGCCTTCCGGAGAAGCCCAAGACCACCACCACAAAGGGCGGTCGCAGCGCTCTCTGGCTCGGGCCTGACGAATGGCTGGTCATCGACGAGGCCGGTGGCGATCCACTCGCTGATTGTGCTTCGGTCAAGGGCTTGCACTCGGCGGTGGATGTGTCCCATCGCAATGTCGCTATTGCGGTCACCGGTCCCAACGCAGCCGCAAC
This sequence comes from Aminobacter sp. AP02, assembly GCF_003148805.1. Classification (GTDB taxonomy): domain Bacteria; phylum Pseudomonadota; class Alphaproteobacteria; order Rhizobiales; family Rhizobiaceae; genus Aminobacter. The sequence continues at coordinate 283,981 of NZ_QGGX01000006.1, read as the reverse complement.
CATCAACGCCGGTTGCCCGCAGGACCTGTCGCTTGATGCGTTTCCGGTGGGCGCAGCCTCACGCACCGTGCTTGGCAAGGTCGAGATGGTGCTGCTCAGGACCGGCGAAGATGCCTTCCGCATCGAGTGCTGGCGTTCGTTCTCCGACTACGTCTACGGTTTCCTGTCGGAGGCGGCGCGCGACGGCTGATTTCGGAACCTCGGGGCAGGGCGAACGTTTGTTCCTCGACGTTCAAGAGAGGATCGACGCGATGTCCCTGATTTCCGAGCCGAGTGAAGGACAGATGCTGCCAAGGCGCGAGAGACGCGCAAGGCGTAGCGACGACAGGCCCAAGGATCAGCACATTCTTCAGGAAGAGCTGGACGAAGGCCTGGAAGACAGCTTTCCGGCCAGCGACCCGGTGTCGGTGACCTCGACCACCATTTCCGGCGGGCCGGTAGAGCCGAGAAAAATCTGATCCCCCAGCTTTAGTTGCACAAAAGCCGCCCTTTCAGGCGGCTTTTGCCGTGAAGCCCGCCAGAAACTCAATAGTAAGGCGGCACGATCCACGGGTTCATGTCGAAGCCGAGCCGCGGAGTTTCGCCATCCTTGGTGGGGACCGCACTGCGCTGCTTGATCGAACCTGTCGTGGCACAGTCGACTTTCTGCTTGGACATCGTTGCGCTGCACCCTGTCGGCACAGGCGCCGTGTTGTGCGTGTCTTTTGCCATTGCAAGGCCGCTCGTCGCGAGCATCGCCGCGAGCGCCAGAATCGTCCGTCGCATTGTCCATCTCCGTAAAACCTTACCGTACATGTACGGGATAACTTACAGATACGGCCGCACCTTGCGCATTGCAAGGAAATTAGCCGTACGCGTACGGATCTTTTGTTTTTTCAGGCACTGAATGCTACCCGGCAGGCTCTAACAATGGCCGGGTTCGTCCGTGAGCGGAGCCGTCTCGCCTGCGGCCAGTCCGGCCAGGGCGAGATCGCCGATACGCATCACATAGGCTTTGGGATCGCCGAAGGGATAGAAGGGAAACGTGATCAGCAGCGAGATCGCCCCGTGGGCCACTGTCCACAGGGCCGTGGCGATGGCACGGGCGTCACCCTTCAGCTTGCCAGCCAAGATGCATGCTTCAACCCGCTCCAGGATGACCTGGAATGCCGGGTTGCCTCGTTCCATCTCGGCGAAGGTCTTTCCAACCGGCGGTTTCTGCTTCTCGGTCATGAATACGGTCCGGTATTCATTCGGATTGCCAAGTCCGAACTCAGCATATTCGGTAAGCGCTGCGTGGACCGCTTCGAGTGGATCGCGAGGCTGGTTGTGCCGCATCCGCCGCGCCAGGTCGGCGAAGGCATCCTCGGCCAGCGCCAGCAGGATTTCCTGCTTGTCGGCGAAGTAGGAATAGACCGACATGGGAGCATAGCCGACCCGCGTCGCAAGCTTGCGGATCGTCAGGCCCTCATAGCCTTCTTCCCGCACCAGCGCATGGGCGGCTGCTACCAGTTCGGCCCTGAGTTCGGCCTTGTGAAGCCCACGTCTGTTTGCGGCAATGCTGGACACGGTTACGCCCTGTTGACTTCACGCACTCGAAGCCGGCGACTTTATACGTGCCTCCAAAAGGCGGCAAGGCAAGCGAGTTAGCTCTTCAAGGCTATACGCTGACGAGGGATGCTTAGGCCGTTTCGCTCGCCGGCTCGACAAAAGTCAGCGTCAGCCAGCGTGCCGTCAGCGCCGGCTTCTTCGAGTTCTCGATCTCGATGGTCACCTCATGCGTCGCCTGAATCCAGCCCGAGGGACGGATCTTCAACTCAGCCAGGACGAAGTGGGTGCGGATACGCGACCCGGTCTTCACCGGAGCCACGAACTTCAGCTCCTCGAAACCCTGGTTGATACCCATGCTGCCGCCTTCGACCGAGGGAAGCGTGTCGAAGGTCATGGCCGAAAGCAGCGAAAGGGTCAGGAAACCGTGGGCGATGGTGCCGCCGAAGGGCGTTTCCTTGGCGGCCCGTTCCGGGTCGCAATGGATGAACTGGTGGTCGTCGGTGGCATCGGCGAACTGGTCGATCATCAACTGGGTGACCGTGCGCCATGGCGACACGCCAACCTCCTTGCCAACGCTGGCCTGAAGTTCGTCGAGAGTGATCGATTTCAGGCTCATTTGTATCTGTCCTGGATAAGAAAAAGTGATGTGCGCTTTGGTTTGGTGGACTGATACAGAAACAGACACGCCCTGTCATCGCTTGCGGCGGCGAATCCGCAGCAGAATGCCCATCATCAGGCGGGTCGTTACTCCGCCGGTTCGACGCCGGTATAGGCTGCTTCCTCGAGCTCGCGCTTGAGGCGGCTTTCTTCGGCAACCTTGGGCGTGATGAAGCGGCCGAGCAGCAGATAGGCCACCGGCGTAAGGAACAGGGTCGAGATCGTGGCAAGGCCGAGACCGCCGACGATCACCCAACCGAGCGCTATGCGGGCTTCCGCGCCGGCGCCCTGCGCCAGCACCAACGGCAGGCCGCCGAGCACGGTACAGATCATCGTCATCATCACCGGGCGAAGGCGGATGGTCGCTGCCTCTTCGATCGCCTGGCGTACCCCCATTCCGCGGTCACGCAGCTGGTTGGCGAACTCGACGACAAGGATGCCGTTCTTGGCCATGACGCCGACAAGCAGGACAAGGCCGATCTGGCTGTAGGCGTTAAGCGAGGTTCCGGTCAGGAGCAGCGCGAAGACGGCGCAGGCAAGGCCCAGCGGTACCGTCGCCATGATGACGACAGCACTGACGAAGCTCTCGAACTGCGCTGCAAGCACCAGCAGGATGATGACTATGGCAAAACCGAAGATCGTCAGCATGCTGCCGCTGGTTTCGTTCAAGGTCGCGGCTTCCGCGAGCGGCAGGACACGGCTTCCTGCCGGCAGGACCGGGGCCGCGATCTCCTGCACGCGCTGCAGCGCTTCGCCAAGGGCAAAGTTGTCGGCGAGGTTGGAGGTGATCGCCACCGAACGCTGCTGCTGCTCGCGCGACAGCGACGGCGGCACGGCACGCTCGCTCAGCGAGGCGATGGTGGAGACCGGCACGAAGCGCCCGTCGCTTGCGCGGATGAAGATGTTTTCGAGGTCGGTCGAATCGTTGATCGGGTTGGTGGTCGAGACCAGCTTCACGTCGAAGCTGCGGTCTTCGATGAAGACGCTGGCGATCTTGCGGCCATCGAGCATGGCTTGCAGCGCCGGCGACAGGCCCTTGATGTCGATGCCGAGGTCGGACGCGCGGTCGCGGTCGACGGTGACGAACAGCTGCGGCTGCGTCGAATCGGTGCTGAGACGGGCCTGCTGGAAACGCGGGTCCTTCTCCATCTCGGCCAACACCTTGTTGGCGGCAACACCCAGATCGGCGTAGCTGTTGCCAACAAGGGCAAATTGCAGGCCGTTGCCGGCACCGCGGATGCCGAGGCTGTTGGGCTGGGCGACCGTGGTGCGCACGCCTGGCACATCGCGGGTTCGCGCCACGATATCGGCGGCGATCTGTTGCTGGGTGCGCTCGCGCTTGTCCCAAGGCGCCAGCGACAGCACCATGAAGCCGCTGTTGTTGTTGTTGCCCATGCCGGCGCTGACGAAAGTGCTTTCGATCTCGCCCGACTTGCGAAGCGGCTCGATCAGCCCCTCTATGCGGCGCAACTGCGAGGCGGTGTAGTCGAGGCTGACCCCTTGGGGTGCCGACACGCGCAGCATCACCATCGAGCGGTCTTCGGTCGGGGTCAGTTCCTGGCGCACCGAGCCGAAGGCCAGGTAGGCGGCACCGGCAAACAATATGGAGATCAGGATGACGATCGCCGGTGCGTTGAGGCAGGCGCGCAGGCAGCGCTTGTAAAGCGCCGCGAGCTTGGTGCCGATCTTGCCGATCACTCCCGAATGGCTGTGCTCGATGCTTTTTTCCGTCAGCATGCGGGAGGCGAGCATCGGGCAAAGCGACAGCGCGACGACCGACGACAGCAGCACTGCGATGGCCAGCACGAAACCGAATTCGCGGAACAGGCCACCGGTCTGACCGGGCAGGAACGAGATCGGGATGAAGACGGCGGCGAGCGTCGCGGTCGTAGCCACCACAGCGAAGAACACTTCCTGCGTGCCGAGCACGGCCGCAGCGCGCGGGCCCATGCCATCGTTGCGGCGACGCACGATGTTTTCAAGCACGACGATAGCGTCGTCGACGACAAGACCTGTAGCCAGCACCAGCGCCAGCAGCGTCAGGATGTTGACCGAAAAGCCGGCGAGATAGATGCCGGCGATCGTGCCGATCATCGCCACCGGCATGGCAAAGCCGGGAATGAGTGTCGCGCGCCAGTCCTGCAGGAACAGGTAGATGACGATCAGGACGATGGTCACCGACAAGAGCAGGGCGATCTCGACCTCGTGGATGGCGCCCTCGACGAAGGTGGCGTCATCGCTGGTCACGCGGATGGTCATGCCTTCGGGCAGCGTCGACTGGATCTTTTCGGCGGCTGCACGAACGCCCTTGGAGATGTCGAGCGTGCTCGACTGCGCCTGGCGAACGATGCCGATGCCGATGCCGGTCTTGCCGTCGGAGCGCAGCGAGGTCGAACCGGGGTCGCCGCCCAGCGTGACCGTGGCAACGTCGCCAAGGCGGGTCTTGCCGTTGATGATGATGCTTTCGAAGGCCTCGGGCGTGGTTACCGCAGCACTGGCGCGGACAATGATGTCCTGGTTGCCGACGGTCAGCGAGCCCGCCGGCGCGTCGAAGGAAACACTCGCCAGCGCGTTGGAGATGTCGGCGAGCGTCAGGCCTAGGCTCGCCACCCGGGCCTGGTTGATGTCGACCCGGAATACCTTGGCCCGGTCGCCATATGCCTGGACGTCGGCAACGCCGTCGACTGATGCAAGCACGTCGACGATCTGGTCTTCGACCAGGATGGTCATGTCCTCGACGGGCATGGTGTCGGAGGTCACCGCAAGGCGCATGACCGCATCAGCATTGGCATCGGCCTTGACGATGCGCGGGGCATCGGCGTCGTCGGGCAGAGAGTTGGTCACGCGGCCAACGGCGTCACGCATGTCGGAAGCCGCGACGTTGAGATCGACGCCGTCGTTGAACTCCACTGTCACGCGGCTGTTGCCGTATGACGAGCTCGACGATATCGCCTTCACGCCGGTGACGCGCGCGACGGCGCCCTCAACGACAGCGGTTACTTCACGGTCGACAATCTCGGCCGCCGCATCGGAATAGGTTGTCGACACGGTAATGACGGGGCGGTCGACATCGGGCAACTCGCGGATCTCGACGCCGTAGAAGGCGGCGAGGCCGGCAACCACGATCAGTGTGTTGATGACGAAGGCCAGCACCGGTCGGCGCACGAAGAGCGCAGTGATACCTTTTTCGGCGTGTTCGTTCTGGGTGCTGCTCATGGGCCGCTCCTGCTCAGGAGCCGCTGCGCACGGCAGCTTCACTGCCGGCGACGAGAAGTTCAGCACCTTCGCGCACCGTATGGATACCTTCGGTGACGACCTTGTCGCCCGCCGTCAATGCGGCCACGACCAGCACGCTGTCGGTGTTGCGCTGGATGATGCGCACTGGAACGCGCTTGGCCTTGCCGTCGGCAAGCGCCCAAACGAAGGCGCCGTCGCCGCCCCACTGGATCGCCAAGGGGTCGACCGATGGATAGGTGTCGCCGGGGAATTCCATCGCCACCTGGAACGACATGCCGGCGCGCAGCACGTCGCCGTCATTGTCGAGCCGGGCCTGGATGCGCAACGTCCGGCTCTGCTCCTCGAGCCTGTTGTCGACAGCGCTGACCACGCCGTCGAAGACCTGGCCGGGACGAGCAATCGAGTTGGCCGAAAGCGGCGCACCAACCGAGATCAAGCCGGTGAAGCGTTCGGGCACCCAGAAATCGACGATGATGCGCGAACGGTCGTCGATGGTGGCGATCGTCGTCTGGCTGGTGACGTAGTTGCCGGCCTCGACCGGCAGGATGCCGACAACGCCGGCAATCGGCGCGGTGATGGTGCGGCGGTCTAGCGCCAGGGCGGCGTCACGCACGGCGAGCCGCGCATTGTCGAGCGCCAGTTCAGCCTCCCTCTGCTGTACGGCTGTGGCGGTATTGGATGCCCTGAGCGCCTTGATGCGCTCCAGCGACGCCTCTGCGTCGCCTTGGGCGATACGCGCGCGTTCGAGCGCGATTTCTTCCGAATCAGAATCGAGCTTGGCGATGACAGTGCCAGCTTCGATCTTTTCGCCTGAAGTGACCGCAATTCCGGTCAGCCGGCCGGATGCGTATGGGTTGATGACCACGGAGTTCAGCGCGCGGCCGGTGCCGATCGCCGAGAGCTTGTCGTTGATGGTGCCGGTGGTGACTGTCTGGGTGACGACAGGGGTCTGCGCCTGGCCGCCGCGTCCGCCCTGCCGATTGCCGCCACCAGTCGTCTGTGCGGCCTTTTCGGTAGACGCCCAAGCCCAGTCGATACCCCAGCTTGCGAGGACGGTACGCGAGCTCGGAACGAACAGCACCCAACCGGCGGCTGCGACAAGCGCAATGACGATTGCCAAGACAATCTGCTTCCAGGCGGCCATCTGCACTCCAGTCTCGCTAAGTCCCTCGGCCCGGCATTTCGGGCCGGGCGTCGACGCCTCTTTGGCGTCTGCGCATTATTTCGAGGTCTGTGCGCGCAAAAAGAGCGCGCCAGCGACCATATTATAGCCTAGTTCGATAGCGGAGACTTATGGCAATTCTCGGCGTGCCGCACATTAAATCTGCGTAATCTTTCAAGGATTGGGCGCCAAGGTCAGCGCAGGTCCTCGATCTCGCGAATGCGCTTGGCGCCATCGGTCTCTAGCTTTCGCGTCAGTGCGCCGATGAGCGTTTCGGCGGCAACGAAAAGAGCTGCCGATGAATCCCAGGCCGACGGCACGGCTGTGCGCCCGGCAATCACATGGCGGGCAAAACGCGCGATCGGCGACAGCCATTGGTCGGTGAAAAGGATAATCGTTGCGCCACGATTATGTGCCTTCTCGGCGAAGTGGACCAGACTGTCCTGGTAGCGGCGGATGTCGAAGATGAGCAGCGTGTCGCGCTTGCTCATGTCTATCAGCCGGTCGCGCCACAGGCTTTCCTGTCCGACGAGATGGGTGACGTTCGGCCGGATCAAATTGAGATGGGCAGCCATGTAGCGCGCCAGGGGATCGGTGAAACGGCCGCCGACGAGATAGACATGGGCGCGTTGGTTGGCGAGCTGGCTGACGATGTCGGCCAACTGCTTGTCCGAGATATGCCTGAATGTTTCGCGGATGTTTTCGAGCACCGCCTCCAGGATCGGCGCGGTTGAGGCGGGCAGGGGCGATCGTGCCGTGATGGTGCGCGAGGCCGGTGATTGCAACTGGGCTGCAAGCTCGTCCTGAAGTGCCGACTGGAATTCGGGGTAGTTCTGGAAGCCCAGCCTCGCGACAAATCGCAGGATTGTTGGCGACGACACGCCAGCCTGCTGGGAGAATTCGGCCACCGTCTTCAGTCCAATCAGCGGATAAGAGGAGATCAGCGTCTGGGCCGCGCGGCGCTCGCCGGCAGACATCGTATCGATCTTTTCGGTGATCAGTTCGGCAACGCTCGAAACCATCTGCATCCCTTCCGCGAACGTTGCCGCCTTGGCCCACCAGCGAGCGCAAATGACATTTGACAAACTCTTGCAATGTGTATGAAATCATCCACAGGGGCGCAATGAACAAAAATACGTAACATACGATACGGCCCCTGGGAAAATGAATGGGTAAGGGCCAGGCCGTACTACGCGCGATGTCGAATGCCGTCCGGGTGACCAATCGGGCCGGGCGCAGCCCCTACGTCATTATCTGCGATCACGCTTCCAATCATCTGCCCGCGAGCTTCGGCACGCTCGGGCTGGATGCCGCCGAAATGCAACGTCACATCGCCTGGGATCCGGGTGCGCTGCCGGTCGCCGAACGCATGGCCGAAGGCCTCGACGCGACGCTGGTTCAATCCTGCGTCTCGCGGCTTGCCATTGACTGCAACCGCCCGCTCGCCGCCCACGACCTGATCCCCGAGATCAGCGAAACCACTGCCATTCCGGGCAATGCCGCGCTTACCAGCGCGCAGCGCGAGGCGCGTGTGGCGCTGTCGTGGCGACCGTTCCACGATGCCATCGACGAGGTCGTTTCGGAACGGCTCGCGGAAGGGCGCGAGACGAGACTGGTGTCGGTCCATTCCTTCACCCCGGTCTACAAAGGTGTTTCGCGCCCCTGGCCAATCGGCATCATTCATGACGAGGATGCTCGGCTCGCCGTACCCTTGATCGCGGCGCTGCAGCGACTCGACGGCATCAATGTCGGTATCAACGAGCCTTATTCGCCGGCTGATCGCGTCTACTTCACCTTGGAACACCACGGCAGGTCGCGCGGCCTGCCGTGCGCGATGATCGAAATCCGCAACGACGAAATTCCGGCGCAGACCGGGCAGCGGAAATGGGCGGACTTGCTCACGGGCATCTTTGCGGAACTCGAACCCGAGGCGGGCGAAGCTGCCCCATTCCGGACGAGCGACGGCCGCGCAGCTCAATCAAAGGCATAACAACAAGGGGACACTCGCATGACATCGCCTGGTTATTCCGAAAAAGACAAGAGCGAGGACGTCAAGGTCCTCCACAGTATGGGCTACGCCCAGGAACTCGAACGGCGAATGAGCCAGTTCTCGAATTTCGCGGTTTCGTTTTCCATCATCTGCATCCTGTCGGGCGGCATCAACTCGCTCGCCCAGGCAACTTCGGGCGCTGGCGGTGCCGCCATCGGCATTGGCTGGCCGCTGGGCTGTTTCGTCAGCCTTGTCTTCGCCGTCGCCATGGCGCAGATCAGCTCGGCCTATCCAACGGCCGGCGGCCTCTATCACTGGGGTTCGATCCTCGGCAACCGCTTCACCGGCTGGCTAACCGCCTGGTTCAACCTGCTCGGTCTGGTCACGGTGCTCGGCGCCATCAATGTCGGCACCTACTATTTCTTCATGGGCGCCTTCGGCACCACCTATCTTGGTCTCGAAGACACCACGACCACGCGCATCATCTTCCTGGCCATCATCACCGGGTTGCAGGCGCTGGTGAACCACATGGGCATTGGCCTCACCGCCAAGCTCACCGATTTCTCCGGCTATCTGATCTTCGCCACCGCGATTGCGCTGGCGGTCGTGTGCCTGGCGGCCGCGGATACTTATGAGATCAGCCGGCTGTTCACCTTCGCCAACTATTCGGGCGAGGCGGGTGGCAATGTCTGGCCGACCAATTCGTCGATGTGGGTGTTCCTGCTTGGCCTGCTGCTGCCGATCTACACCATCACCGGCTACGATGCCTCCGCGCATACCTCGGAAGAAACGCTGAAGGCTGCGCATTCGGTGCCGCGCGCCATGATCGGCTCCGTGCTGTGGTCGGCGCTGTTCGGCTACATCATGCTGTGTGCCTTCGTGCTGATGCTGCCAAGCATGGACGATGCCGCGGCTCAGGGCTGGAACGTGTTCTTCTGGGCGATGACCGAACAGGTCAATCCCGTGGTCAAGGACCTGCTATATCTCGCCATCTTCGTCGCGCAGTGGCTTTGCGGCCTGGCGACGGTGACGTCGGTGTCGCGCATGATCTTCGCCTTCTCGCGTGACGGTGGCCTGCCGGGCTCCAAGGCACTGGCCAAGGTCAGCCCGACCTACCGCACGCCGGTGGCGGCGATCTGGACCGGCTCGATCCTGGCCGTGCTTTTCGTCTGGGGCTCGTCGCTGGTCTCCATCGGCGAGACGCCTGTCTACACCATCGTCGTTGCTTGCACCGTCATCTTCCTGTTCTTCTCCTTCACCATTCCGATCGCGCTAGGCCTGTTGGCCTGGGGCACCTCGAAGTGGGACAAGATGGGCCCGTTCGATCTCGGTGAGGGCACGTTCAAGCTGTTTGCGGTGCTGTCGATCATCGCCATGGTCCTGATCTTCGTGATCGGCATCCAGCCACCAAACGACTGGGCGCTGTACATCACCGTCGGCTTCCTGGTCGTGACAGGTATCGTCTGGTTCGGCTTTGAAGCACGCCGCTTCCAGGGCCCCCCAATTGGCGACGAAGTGGCCAAGCGCGCCGCCGAGATCGCGGCAGCCGAGCGTGCGGTCGGCGAAACCGGACACTGACAGTCCTCAAGATGGCCGTGGCCGGCCCAGAGCCGGCCACGTCTTTTTTCAAACCTCAACGATCTTCCAAAACCTGAAAGTGGCATTGCCCGGAGCGGAACGAAAATGGCTGGAAATCTCTCATTCGATCAGTTGAAGAAAGCTGTCGCCGCAGGCGAGATCGACACGGTTCTGGCCTGTGCCGTCGACATGCAGGGCAGGCTGGTCGGCAAGCGGTTCTTGGCCAAGTACTTCGTCGATTCCGCTTATGACGAGACCCATGGCTGCAACTATCTGCTGGCCAACGATATCGATATGGAGCCGGTGCCGGGATACAAGGCCGCGAGCTGGTCGAAAGGCTATGGCGACTTCGTCATGAAGCCCGACCTGGACACCATCCGCAACGTGCCATGGCTCGAAAAGACGGCGCTGTTGCTTTGCGACGTGCTCGACCATCACACCCATTCCGACCTGCCGCATTCGCCTCGCGCCATCTTGCGCAAGCAGGTCAAGCGGCTGCAGGAACGTGGCTATCTCGCCTATTTCGCTTCCGAGCTCGAATTTTACCTGTTCAGCGAAACCTACGATTCCGCGCGTGGAAAACACTGGCAAAATCTCGATACCGCATCACCCTATATCGGCGACTACCTGATCGGCATCACCACCAAGGAAGAAGGCGTCATGCGCCGGCTTCGCAACGAGATGGAAGCAGCCGGCATCCCGATCGAGAATTCGAAGGGCGAGTGGGGTCCGGGCCAGGAAGAGATCAACGTCCGCTACGCCGAAGTGCTTGAGATGGCGGATCGCCACGTCATCCTGAAAAATGGCGCCAAGGAAATCGCGGCCAGCGAAGGCAAGGCCATCTCCTTCATGGCCAAGTACAATTACGGCCTCGCCGGGAATTCGAGCCACATCCACAACTCGCTGTGGAGCGCGGATGGCAAGACGCCGCTGTTCTACGACAAGGGAGCGGAATGGACCCTGTCGAAGCTTGGCCAGCAGTGGGCTGCGGGTCAGCTCAAATATGCCAAGGAGTTCACCTGGTTCCTGGCGCCCTACATCAATTCCTACAAGCGCTTCCAGGCCGGTACGTTTGCGCCGACCAAGATCATGTGGAGCGAGGACAACCGCACCGCCGGCTTCCGTCTCTGCGGCGAGGGCACCAAGGGCATTCGCATGGAGTGCCGGATCGGCGGCGCCGACCTCAATCCATATCTGGCCTTCGCAGCTCTGATCGCGGCCGGTCTTGCCGGCATCGACGAAAAGCTCGAGCTGGAGAAGCCGTTTGTCGGCGATGCCTATCAGGCTGCCAGTCTGCCCGAAATTCCCAAGACCTTGCGCGACGCCACCGAAACACTGGCATCATCGAAGATGCTGATCGAGGCGCTCGGGGAGGATGTGGTCGAACACTACGTCCACACCGCACGCTGGGAGCAGTTCGAATATGACCGCCGCATCACCGACTGGGAATTGCACCGGGGATTCGAGCGGTACTAAAGTCACCAACAATTATTATGGCTCTCCTCCGCCCTGCCGGACGGAGGGGAGTGTTGAACTTGGAAGGACAACAAAATGACCGAAACGGTCAAACTCAAATCCCCCGTCGATGGCTCGATTTACGTCGAGCGCCCCGTTGCCAGCGACCAGGCGGTCAACGCAGCCGTGGAACGTGCCCGCGCAGCGCAAGCCGAATGGGCCAGGGTGCCTGTCGCCGAGCGCGCCAACTACATGCTCAAGATGCTCGAGGCACTCGTTGCCATGAGCGACGAGATCGTGCCGGAACTGGCCTGGCAGATGGGCCGGCCGACCCGCTACGGCGGCGAGTTCGGCGGTGTCAAGGAACGCACCCAGTACATGGTCGAGATCGCAGAGAGCGCGCTCGCGCCTGTCCCGGCGTCCAATCCCAAGGATGGTTTCCGCCGCTATGTGAAGAAGGACCCGCTCGGCGTGGTCATGGTCATTGCGCCGTGGAACTATCCCTACCTCACCGCCGTCAACACCATCGTTCCAGCGCTGATCGCCGGCTCGACTGTCATCCTCAAGCATGCCGCGCAGACGCTGCTCGTCGGCGAGCGCTTTGCCAAGGCATTTGAAGTCGCCGGTCTGCCCAAGTACGTCTTCCAGAATCTGGTGCTCAACCACGCCCAGACCGAGAAGCTGCTCGGCTCGGGCAAGATCGACCACGTCAACTTCACCGGTTCAGTTGCTGGCGGCCGCGCCATCGAGAAGGCCGCGGCAGGCACCTTCATGACGCTCGGCCTCGAACTTGGCGGCAAGGACCCGGCCTATGTGCTGGCCGACGCCAAGCTCGACCACGCTGTCGCCAACCTCGTCGAAGGCGCGTTCTTCAATTCGGGCCAGTGCTGCTGCGGCATCGAGCGTGTCTACGTCCACGAGAAGATCTACGACCAGTTCGTCGAGGGCTTCATCGCCGAGACCAACAGCTATGTGCTCGGCAACCCGCTGGAGCAGGCAACCACCATGGGGCCGATGGCGCAGGCGCGTTTTGCCGACTTCATCCGCGAGCAGAAGGCGGAAGCCCTGCGCAAGGGCGCGGTCGCGCATATGAACACCAAGGACCCCCAGGACAAGGCGGGCTCGCCCTATCTGCCGGCCGAGGTGCTGACCAATGTCGACCACCAGATGAGTGTCATGCGTGAGGAAAGCTTCGGCCCGATCGTCGGCATCATGAAGGTGCGCAACGACGAGGAGGCGATCGCCTTGATGAACGACAGCCCCTACGGCCTTACCGCTTCGATCTGGACCTCTGACACCGAGCACGCCATTTCGATCGGCGACCGCGTCGAGACCGGCACGGTGTTCATGAACCGCTGCGACTATCTCGATCCCGCGCTTGTCTGGACCGGCGTCAAGGACACCGGCAAGGGCGCAGCCCTGTCGCAGATCGGCTACGACAACCTGACCCGGCCGAAGTCCTATCACCTGCGCGAGAAGATCTAGGTCGCGACAATGTCTTCGACCCCCACTCCGCCTCGCTACGCTCGGCACCTCTCCCCCGATCGACGGGGTAGAGGAAACGCCGGTCGAGGTTTCGCGCTCTTCCTCTCCCCCGGGCAGGGGGAGAGGTGGACCGGCGAAGCCGGGACGGAGTGGGGGTGCCTCTAACTTCTGGAAAGAAAAAATGTCCAAACTCGTTTCCAAGTGGAATTACCCGACCACGGTCCGCTTCGGTGCAGGCCGCATCTCCGAGCTGCCCGACGCGCTTGCAGCTACCGGCATCAAGAAGCCGTTGTTCGTCACCGATCCGGGCCTCGCCAAACTGCCGGTCGTTGCCTCGACGCTGAAAATTCTCGACGACGCCAAAGTGCCTTACGCCGTCTTCTCCGATGTTCGCCCGAACCCGGTCGAGTCCAACCTCACTGCTGGCATCGCAGCATTCAAGAAGGGCAAGCATGATGGCGTCGTCGCTTTCGGCGGCGGCTCGGCGCTCGACCTTGGCAAGCTGATCGCCTTCCAGGCCGGCCAGACACTGCCGGTGTGGGATTTCGAGGATATCGGCGACTGGTGGACGCGCGCCAATTCCGACGCCATTGCCCCGATCATCGCGGTGCCGACTACCGCCGGCACCGGATCGGAGGTCGGCCGCGCCAGCGTTCTGACGCATGAGGCGACGCATACCAAGAAGGTCATCTTCCATCCGAAGATCCTGCCTGCCATCGTTATTGCCGATCCGGAACTTTCGGTGGGCATGCCGCAGTTCATCACCGCGGGCACCGGCATGGATGCGCTGGCGCACTGCCTGGAGGCGTATTGCGCGCCCGGGTTTCATCCAATGGCAGACGGTATCGGCGTCGAAGGCGTGCGGCTGGTCTTTGAAAACCTGCCCAAGGCCTATGCCAACGGCAAGGATCTGACCGCGCGTGCCAACATGATGGCTGCCGCAGCGATGGGCGCGACCGCATTCCAGAAGGGTCTCGGCGCCATCCATTCCCTGTCGCACCCGATCGGCGGCCTCTACGACACCCATCACGGCATGACCAATGCCGTCTTCATGCCTTACGTGCTGGCCTTCAACCGCGATGCGATTGAAGACAAGATCGTCCGGCTGGCTGCCTATTGCGGCATCAAGGGCGGTTTCGACGGTTTCGCCAAGGCGGTGATCAAGCTGCGCAAGGAACTCAAGGTGCCGCACGCGCTACCCGGGCTCATCAAGGGTCTCGACATGGACAAGAAGCGCAAGACCCTGATCGCTGACATGGCGGTGGTCGATCCGACTGCCGGCGGCAATCCGATCAAGCTCACGAAGAAAGCAGCACTGGGCTTGCTTGAAAACGCCATCGAAGGGGCGGTTTGAGACTAGTGCTGGAACGCGAACCCGACTTGTATAGTCGGCAAAATAGAGGGGAGGGCTTGGGGAGGCTTCCGCAATTTAATTAGCCGGTAAACAACGGCGACGATTGCGACAACCGATTAAAAGTAGTTAACTTTTTTCCACTGCGCGCGCCGGCTTCATATAACCTTCATGCGATTGTCACATGAAGCCGATACCGCATCGCAGGCGTCTCAGGGCGTCAGTTCAACGGAGAGGACAACATGTTCAAGCTTACAGGGAAAGTGCTTTCCCTTACCGCAGCGTCGCTGATGGTGACGACCGCGATCGTTTCCGCGCAGGATCTGGCTGCGCTCGAGGCTGCCGCCAAGGCGGAAGGCCAGCTCACCACCATCGCCTTGCCGCATGACTGGTGCGGCTATGGCGCAGTCATCGATGGCTTCAAGAAGAAGTATCCCGAGATCACTGTCAACGAACTGAACCCCGACGCGGGTTCGAGCGATGAGATCGAGGCGATCAAGGCCAACAAGGACAACAAGGGTCCGCAGGCGCCTGACGTCATCGACGTCGGCCTTTCCTATGGCCCGCAGGCGAAGGCCGATGGCCTGATCCAGCCTTACAAGGTGTCGACCTGGGATTCGATCCCCGACACCGCCAAGGACGCCGACGGCTTCTGGTACGGCGACTATTACGGCGTTCTTTCGTTCGAAGTGAACAAGGACCTCGTGCCGAACGCGCCGCAGGACTGGGCTGACCTGCTCAAGGACGAGTACAAGAACTCGGTTGCTCTCGCGGGTGACCCACGCGCGTCCAACCAGGCAATCCAGGGCGTCTATGCTGCCGGCCTCGGCGCAGGTGCCACCGACGCAGCTTCGGCCGCCGAAAAGGGCCTCGCCTTCTTCAAGGAACTGAAC
This sequence comes from Aminobacter sp. AP02, assembly GCF_003148805.1. Classification (GTDB taxonomy): domain Bacteria; phylum Pseudomonadota; class Alphaproteobacteria; order Rhizobiales; family Rhizobiaceae; genus Aminobacter. Next base: position 268,643 of record NZ_QGGX01000006.1, on the reverse strand, counting down.
GCCAAGGGCAACTTCGTGCCGGTCATCGGCAAGTCGGCAACCCTCGCGCAGGGCCAGACCCCGATCCTGATCACCTGGGACTACAACGCCCTTGCTGGCCGCGACACGCTCAATGGCAACCCGCCGGTCGAAGTCGTCGTGCCGAAGTCGGGCGTCGTTGCCGGTGTCTACGTTCAGGCGATCAGCGCCTATGCGCCGCACCCGAACGCAGCCAAGCTGTGGATGGAGTATCTCTATTCCGACGAAGGTCAGCTCGGCTGGCTGAAGGGCTATTGCCACCCGATCCGCTTCAACGATCTCGCCAAGAACGGCAAGATCCCGCAGGAAATGCTCGACAAGCTGCCGCCGGCCGCTGCCTATGAAAAAGCCGTATTCCCGACGCTCGACGACCAGGCCAAGGCCAAGGAAGCGATCACCAAGCAGTGGGATGCGGTTGTTGGCGCCAACGTCCAGTAATTGAATTCCTATCGACGCGGGCGGCCTCGCGGCCGCCCGTAATTTCTCTCAAGACGGCGCACGAATGACCCAAGCCAGCATAACCACCACGGCTGATGCCGCGCGCTCCGCACCACCTGACGCGCAAAGCGGCTTCCGGCTGCCGACCCATTGGCTCGGCGTTGCTCCGTTCTTCATATTCGCATTGATGTTCCTGATCCTGCCGACGCTCTATCTCGTCGTCGGCGCATTCCAGAACGACCAGGGCGAGTTCACGCTCGCAAACATCCGCCAGTTGTTCCTCGACGCTTCGATCCGCGACGCCTATTGGGTGTCGATCAAGATCAGCTTCTGGTCGGCCACCATCGGCGCTTTCGTCGGCCTCGCCATGGCGATTGCCATCGTGCGCGGCGGGCTGCCCAGATGGGTGCGCTCGTCGACCATGACGTTTTCCGGCGTCGCCTCAAACTTTGCTGGCGTGCCGCTGGCCTTCGCCTTCCTGGCCACGCTCGGCCGCCTCGGGCTCGTGACAGTCATCTTGCGCGATGCCTTCGGCATCAACATCTACGCGATGGGCTTCAACGTGCTCAGCTCGTGGGGGCTGATCGTCGTTTATCTCTTTTTCCAGATCCCGCTGATGATCGTCATCATCACGCCGGCGATCGACGGGCTCAAGCGCGAGTGGGGCGAGGCGGCAGCGACCCTTGGTGCCACCACCTGGCAATATTGGCGCATGGTCGTCATCCCGGTGCTGTGGCCAAGCTTCCTCGGCACCGTCATCTTGCTGTTTGCCAATTCCTTTGGCGCCATCGCCACTGCCTATGCCTTCACAGGCTCATCGCTCAATATCGTGCCGATCAAGCTCTATGCGCAGATCCGCGGTGACGTGCTGCACAATCCGCATCTCGGCTATGCGCTAGCCTTCGGCATGATCGTGGTCACCGGTCTCGCCAACATCTTCTACATCTGGTTCCGTACCCGCAGCGAGAGGTGGCTCAAATGAAGACCGGTCGCTTCTGGGCATGGCTCGTCTTTGCCCTCGGTACCGCCTATTTCTTCATCCCGCTGATCGCGACCTTCGAGTTCTCGCTGCGCATGCGGCGCGGCGAATACTCCTTCGACGCCTATCGCGTCGTGCTCGGCGACGCCCGCTTTCAGGAGACTTTCGCCTATTCGGTAACGGTGGCGGTGTTTACCATTATCCTCGGCGTGTTGCTTGTCGTGCCGACAGCCTACTGGATCAGGCTGCGCATGCCGCAGCTGAGGCCCATCGTCGAGTTCATCACGCTATTGCCGCTGGTCATCCCGGCCATCGTCATCGTCTTCGGCTACATCAGGATGTATGGCTCGAACTCGCCATTGCCGTTCCTCGGTTCAGCACGCGGCACCGATGCGCTGTTGGTGATCGGCTATGCGACGCTGGCGCTGCCCTACATGTACCGCGCCGTCGACACCGGCCTGCGCACCATCGATGTGCGCACGCTGACCGAAGCCGCGCAGATCCTGGGTGCGGGCTGGATAACCATCATCGCTCGGGTCATCCTGCCCAACGTGCTGATCGCCGTATTGTCGGGCGCCTTCCTGACCTTTGCCATCGTCATCGGCGAGTTCACCCTGGCGAGCTTGCTCAATCGTCCGGCCTTCGGTCCGTACCTCCAGAACATCGGCGCCAATCGTGCCTATGAGCCGGCGGCACTGGCTGTCATCGCCTTCGCCATCACCTGGGGCTGCATGTCGGTAATCCAGGTCCTCGCACGTTTCGCGCCGAAGTCGGCAAATCGCCCGAATTGAAAAAAGAGCAAAAGCCAATGGCCGATCCCTTCCTTTCCATCCAGAACGTCAAGAAATCCTTCGGCAACGTCGCCGTCGTCAAGGATTTCAATCTCGACGTCGGCGCGGGCGAATTCGTCTCTTTCCTCGGACCTTCAGGTTGCGGCAAGACCACCATGTTGCGCATCGTCGCCGGCTTCGAGGAGCCATCGGCAGGCAAGGTGATGATCGGCGGCAAGGACGTCACCGGTCTCAAGCCCAACCAGCGCAACATCGGCATGGTGTTCCAGGCCTATGCTCTCTTCCCCAACCTGACGGTGGCGCAGAATATCGGCTTTGGCCTGAAGGTGGCCGGCATGCCCAAGGCCGAAGCCCAGGCGCGTGTCGCCGAAATGCTCAACATCATCAAGCTGCCCGATTTCGGCGACCGCTATCCCTACCAGCTGTCAGGCGGCCAGCAGCAGCGCATTGCGCTCGCCCGCGCTCTGGCGCCGAAGCCCAAGCTCCTGCTGCTCGACGAGCCGCTGTCGGCGCTCGACGCCAAGGTGCGCATCTCGCTGCGCGAGGAAATCCGCTCGATCCAGAAGAAGCTGGGCATCACCACCATCTTCGTCACCCACGACCAGGAAGAGGCGCTGTCGATGTCCGACCGCATCGTGGTGATGAACGAAGGACGCGCCGACCAGACCGGCACGCCGTTCGAGATCTACAACCGCCCATCGACTAAGTTCGTGGCCAACTTCGTCGGCACGCTCAATGTGCTTGAGGGCACGATCAGCGACGCAGCGTCCGGCACGGTCAAGATCAATGCCGAAGAGATCGGGCTCAAGGGCAAACTCAACGGGTCGAAATCGGGTGACACGCTGTCGTTTGCGCTTCGTCCCGAGGCCATCGCGCTCGGGCGCAAGGCCGGCAATGATTCAAGCCTGACCGGCCAGATTGCTGACGTGCATTTCTTGGGCTCTGTCATCCGCGTCCGTGTCGGCATTGGCCCAAACATGGTCTCGCTCGACACCTTCAATAGCCCCAACAGCCCACCGCCTGCCGTCGGCGAGAAGACCGAGATCAGTTTTTCCTCTGGGGATGTGCTGGTACTACATTAGGTACAACAGCAAACCTGCGGTGATGCTGCAGGGCGACTTAGAACGAATACCGTCAAATGAGAGGCCACGGACAGAGCCCGTGGCCTGCAATTGGCAATCGGCAACCGATTATGGATTGATGAGAACGTTGACCACCTTGGTGTTGTCGTTCTTGTCGGTCTGGATATCGACCTTGGCGCCTGCCGCAACTTCCGGGGGGATTGCGATAGAGGGGTCAATAGTCCAGCTGGTGCCGTCTTCCAGCGTGATGACGCGCGTTTCCTTGTTGTATTCCTTTACCACGCCGTTGGCGTCGGCGAAGGCGGGGAACGACAGAGTGCCAGCAACGGCCAAGGCGAGAACGAACTTTTTCATAAAAGTGCTCCTTTGGTGTTTCAGCAACTTCATTGAACCACGTTGAATGCCCGCGCGCGTAAGTCACGCGCGCGCGGCAACGCCCCCAGCGACAGTTAAACACGCGACGCGGAATTTGGTTCCACTAGCAACCGCGAATGTATGTGCGGATTGAAGCGGTGCGGCAGGTGTAGTTGTCAACTAACCCCGTATTGTACCATCAGGGCAGTCATGCGCGAGGCTGCAAGGTCGGGCTTGTCGAGCACATTGGCCTTGTCGGCAAGGCAAAACACCTCGGCATAGTGGAGCGCGCCCCGTGCCGACTGCATGCCGGCAGGCATGGTGAAATGGTTCTGGTGGCCGTTGAGCCAGGCGAGAAAGACCACACCGGCCTTGTAGTATTGTGTCGGGGCCTCGAAGATCTTGCGTGATAGCGGCACTGTAGGTTCGATGGTTTCGCGGAAGGTGGCAAGGTCGCCCTGGGCGAGTGCTGAGAGCGCCTTGGAGGCTTGTGGCGCCACCGCATCGAAGATGCCGAGCAAGGCGTGGCTGTGGCGGGTGCCGTCGCCCTCGATCAGGGCGGCATGGTTGAAGTCGTCGCCGGTGAAGCAGATCACGCCCTCCGGCAGGCGGCGGCGCAGCTCGACCTCATAGGCCTGGTCGAGCAGCGAAATCTTGATACCCTCGATCTTGTTGCTGTGGTCGGCGATGATGGAGAGCACCGTCTCCAGGGTGTCCTCGAAGCGGTCGCCGCCCCAATAACCTCTAAGTTCGGGATCGAACATGTCGCCGAGCCAATGCAGGACGACCTTGTCCCTGGCTTGGCCGAGGATGCGGCCATAGACCTTACGGTAATCGTCGGGCGATTTGGCGACGTGGGCAAGGGCGCGGCTTGCCATCAAGATCGAACGGCCGCCATGCTTCTCTACGAAACCGACCTGTTCTTCATAGGCGGAAATTACGTCATCGAGTGATTTGGCGTCCTGTTTGGCGAGTTGGTCAGTACCTGCGCCGCAGGCGAGGTCGGCGCCCGGCACGGTGCGCGCCTGGGCCAGCGAGCGGCGGATCAGTTCCTTCGCGCCGGCCCAGTCGAGCCCCATGCCGCGCTGAGAAGTGTCCATCGCCTCGGCGATCCGGAAGCCGAGCGACCACAGATGATGGCGGAAGGCCATGGTCGCATCCCAGTCGATCGCGGGGTTGTTCCAGGGTGTGGCATCGGCCCACGGATCGGAGACGACATGGGCGGCGGCATAGGCGATGCGGTTGAAAACGGGGGGCGTTGCCGGTCGCTCGGTCGGCGTGCCCAAGAGGGCGTAGGTCTCGATCGAGCGGTCCGCCCGCGGAAGCTTGACTGCCTTGGCCATGGGTTCCTCCCCTGATCGGCTGCATCTCGGTAATTTAGATCGTTCCAAATTTCAAGTTCGAATTTTGTGCCGTTGTGCTCGGGGAGTTTTGAATCTGCAGAAGAGGGCTGCTGACAGCGCATGTCGACGCTGCGAATTGTCGTAAATCGTTTGAAATGCCAGATTGTGTACAATTCTTGGGCGATATGGGTTCGGCTCGTGGCGCTCGTCCCAGGTAAAATCGGCGACGTTCGCGTCCATCCTTGCTTGACAGTTTGGAACGTTCCAATTAATGAACTCGGAAAAGGGAGCCAAAGACGCTTCCCCGGGAGGTTCGTTTTGAAGCAGTCGAAGGTGACAGTTGTCGATGTTGCGCGCGCCGCTGGCGTGTCGAAGTCGACTGTGTCGCTCGTGCTTCAGGGCAGCTCTCTGGTAAACGAGGGGACGCGTGCCAAAGTTGGTGCCGTCATCCGCGAGCTCGGCTATGTCTACAACCGTGGCGCTGCCAATCTGCGCCAGTCGAAATCCAAAATCGTCGGTATTGTCGTCAACGACCTGACCAACAGCTTCTTTGCCGAACTCGCCGTCGGCATGGATATGGTCGTGCAGTCGGCCGGCTACATCCAGTTCATGGCCAACACCTCCGAAAACGCTGACCGCCAGGGCGAGGTGATCGCCTCGATGCGCGAGCACGGCATGGCCGGGCTGATCCTGTCGCCGGCACGGGGCACGACGGCAGCCGACCTAAGGCCTCTTGTTGATAGTGGTATCCCTGTCGTGCTCGTGGCGCGCAACGTTCCCGGCCTCAAAGTGTCCTCGGTCGTTTCGGATGGGCACGCGGGTGCGGCAGCCGCGGTGCGCCATCTTATCGAACTGGGCCACCGTCGTATCGCCTTTCTCGGCGGCTTCAACGACACTGCGGTGTTCGACGAGCGTATGCGCGGATTCCGCGATGCGCTTCAGGAGGCGGGCCTCAATGCATCGGATGAGTTGGTCATCAGTTCGGCGCCGTCACGTGCTGGCGGCGTGGCAGCCGTCGAGCGGATGCTGGCCATGGTCGATCGGCCGACAGCAGCCCTGTGCTTCAACGACGCGGTGGCGTTCGGTGTCTGCGACGGGCTGCGCAGCGCCCGCATCGAGCCGGGCGTCGACTTCGGGGTCATCGGCTTCGACGACGTGATCGAGGCGAAGACGGCCGTGCCGGCGCTGACCACAGTTTCGGTCGACCCGCAAGGCATGGGGCGGCGGGCAGCCCAATTGCTGCTCAAACAGATCAATGCAGGTGATTTCGACGCCGAAGCGCTGGTCGCGTCGGTCCGGCTGGTGGTGCGCGAGAGCTGCGGGGCAGCGCAGCGCATGAAACGAGAGGCGGTTACAGCATGACACGCTGGGGTCTGATCGGCGCGAGCACCATCGCTAGGGAATGGGTCATCGGCGCGATCCGCGCGACCGGGGGCGAGGTCGTGTCGGTGATGAGCACCAATGCCGAGCGTGGCCATGCCTACGCCCAGGAGAACGCCATCGCCAAGTCGGTCACCTCGCTGGAAGAGATCACCGGTGATCCCGATGTCGACGCTGTCTACATCTCCACGACCAACGAACTGCACCACGACCAGGCGATCGCCGCCGCGCGTGCCGGCAAACATATCTTGTGCGAAAAGCCGCTGGCGCTGGCGCTCGACGATGCCAAGGCAATGGTCGCCGCTGCCCGCGAGGCCGGCGTCGTCATGGCCACCAACCATCACTTGCGCAACGCGGCGAGCCACCGTGCCATGCGCGATGCCATTGCCGCCGGACGCATCGGCAAGCCTTTGGCAGCGCGCGTGTTTCATGCAGTCTACCTGCCGCCGCATCTCCAGGGCTGGCGGCTTGACAAGCCGCAGGCCGGCGGAGGCGTCATTCTCGACATCACAGTGCACGACGCCGACACGCTGCGCTTTGTTCTGGGCGAGGATCCGGTCGAGGCGATTGCACTGAGCCAGAGCGGCGGCATGGGAATGCGCGGGCTTGAAGACGGGGTGATGGGTGTCTTGCGGTTCAAGTCCGGCGTCATCGCCCAGTTCCATGACGCCTTCACCACCAGATTCGCCGAGACAGGCTTCGAGGTGCATGGCACTGAAGGTTCCCTGATCGCCCGCAATGTTATGACGCAGAAGCCGGTCGGTTCCGTATTTCTGCGCAACGCCGACGGCGAACAGCAACTGCCGCTTGGCCAGCACAATCTCTACGAGGCGGCACTTGCTGCTTTCCACGCCGCAATTGCCGGCAGGGGTGCTCCGTCAGCCAGCGGGGAAGATGGCGTGTGGTCGCTGGCCACGGGGCTCGCCGTCGCCAAGTCGGCTGCGACGGGTGCAGCGATTGCAATCGAACCGGGGCTCTGAGGCGATGGGCAAGCACATCACGCCAGCCGAGGCGGCGAACCTGATTCCCGACGGCGCGGTCGTTTCGGTGTCGTCGTCGAGCGGGCTTGGCTGCCCTGACCTGATGCTGAGGGCTATCGGAGAGCGTTTCGAGGCATCAGGGCATCCGCGGGATCTGACGACGCTGCACCCCATCGCTGCCGGCGACATGAGTGGCATCAAGGGTGTCGACCATATCGCTAGGAAGGGCCTGCTGAAGAAGATCATCGGCGGTTCCTACCCGTCGGGACCGTCCAGTGCCGAGCCGCCGCTGATCTGGCAGATGATCGGCAACGAGGAGGTGGCCGCCTACAACGTGCCCTCGGGCATCATGTTCGACATGCATCGCGAGGCGGCGGCCAAGCGGCCGGGCGTGCTGACCAAGATCGGGCTCGACACCTTCGTCGACCCCGAGCGTCAGGGCTGCGCCATGAACGCGCGCGCCGCGGCCGAACCGCTGGTCAAGAAGGTCAGCTTCGAGGGCGAGGACTGGCTTTATTTCCCTGTCATCAAGCCGCAGGTGGCGATCATCCGGGCGACGACATCAGACGAGCGCGGCAACCTGACCTACGAGCATGAGGGCGCTTATCTCGGTGGGCTCGACCAGGCGCTCGCTGCGCGCAACAATGGCGGCATCGTCATCGCGCAGGTGAAGCGCATCACCAAGCATGGCTCGCTCAGGCCGCATGACGTGCGCGTTCCCGGCATGCTGGTCGACTACATCGTCGTCGATCCCGAGCAAAAGCAGACGACGCAGACGTTGTACGACCCGGCGATCTCAGGCGAAATCATGCGCCCGCTCGACAGTTTCCGCGTGCCCGAGTTCAACATCCAGAAGGTCATCGCGCGCCGCGTGGCGCAGGAGTTGCAGGCGGGAAGTGCCGTCAATCTCGGCTTCGGCATCTCGGCCAACGTGCCGCGTATCCTGCTCGAGGAGGGGCTGCACGGCGAGGTCACCTGGGTGATCGAGCAGGGGGCAGTTGGCGGCGTGCCGCTGCTCGACTTCGCCTTCGGCTGTGCCTCGAATGCCGATGCCTTCATGCCGTCGCCCTACCAGTTCACCTATTTCCAGGGCGCGGGCTTCGACGCCTCGCTGCTGTCGTTCCTCGAGATCGACCGCAGCGGTTCGGTCAACGTCTCCAAGCTCAGCTTCCGCCCGCATGTGACGGCGGGTGCCGGCGGCTTCGTCGACATCACGGCGCGGGCGAAAAAGATCGTCTTCTCCGGCATGTTCAATGCCGGCGCCAAGCTCGGTATCGAGGGCGGCAAGCTGGTCATCGACAAGGAAGGCAAGCTCAAGAAGCTGGTCAATGAGGTCGAGCACGTCACCTTTTCCGGGCGCCGCGGCGTCGAGCAGGGCCAGGACATCACCTATGTCACCGAACGCTGCGTGATGAAGCTCACGCCTCAAGGCATCTTGCTGACCGAGATCGCGCCGGGCGTCGAGCTGCAGGCGCATATCCTCGACCAGTCGGAATTCGCGTTGATCGTTTCGGACAAGCTCAAGCAGATGGATGCGGCGCTGTTTGCAGACGCGCCAATCGGCCTTAAGTTGCCACGCAAGGCCGAACGCAAGCTGGAACGCGCCCATGGCTGACCAGCGCATCAAGGTCGAATTCTCCGGCCATGTCGCCGTCATCACAGCGGCACGGCCGGACAAGCTCAATGCCTTCGACATCGACATGCTGAAAGCGCTGTCTCAGGCCTGCGACGAGGTCGAGGCCAATGCGGAAATCCGTGTCGCCATCCTCACCGGCGAAGGCAAGGCATTTTCGGCCGGTGGCGACATCAAGGCCTGGGGCGCGATGACGCCGGGCGAGTTCGGCCATGCCTGGGTGCGCTTTGGCCATCGCGTGTTCGAACGCCTCGCGACGCTTCGCATGCCGCTGATCGCCGCCATCAATGGCCACGCGCTGGGCGGCGGGCTGGAGCTGGCGATAGCCGCCGACATCCGCATCGCCGAGCGGCAGGTGAAGATCGGCCTGCCGGAGACTGGGCTCGGCATGGTTCCGGGGTGGTCGGGCACGCAGCGGCTGGTGCGCCGTGCCGGTGCGCAGGTGGTGCGGCGCATGGCGCTGGGCGGCGAGGTCTTTTCCGCCGACGAGGCGGCCGCGCTCGGACTGGTTGACCATGTGGTCGAGACCGGCGGGGCAGTGGCCGCCGCGCGCGACTATGCGGCCAGGATCGCGGCGCGTGGTCCGGCGGCAGTCGAGGTCTCAAAACTGATGATCGCGACCGCGAACGGCGAAGACAATGGCACCGCCGTCGAGGCATTGGGTTCGATTCTCGTGGCAAAGACCGGAGACCTCAAGGAGGGGGTCGCGGCCTTCAGCGAGAAGCGTGCCGCCAAATTTACGGGAGAATGGTGATGACGGTCCTGATGCGCCCCAAGCCGCTCGTCGGTTTCAAGGTCCGCGAGTTCAAGATGCTGATCGACGGCAAGTGGACCGCCGGCGGCGAAGGCAAGACCATCGAGCGCGCGAGCCCCGGACATGGCGTCGTCGTCAGCCGCTATCAGGCTGCCACAAAGGTGGATGCGGAAGGGGCAATTGCGGCAGCGCGCCGCGCGTTCGATGACGGCCACTGGCCGCGCATGACCGGCGCTGAACGCTCACTGATCCTTTTGCGTGCCGCCGACATGATCGCTGCACGCGCCGACGAGCTTGCCTTCCTCGACTGCATCGAATCCGGCAAGCCGATCTCGCAGGCCAAGGGCGAACTGGCCGGTGCCGCCGATATCTGGCGCTATGCCGCGGCCTTGGCCCGTGGCCTCCATGGCGAGAGCTACAATACGCTCGGCGACGGCACGTTGGGCGTGGTGCTGCGCGAGGCGATCGGCGTGGTTTCGATCATCACGCCGTGGAACTTCCCGTTCCTGATCGTCAGCCAGAAGCTGCCGTTTGCGCTGGCCGCCGGCTGCACGGCGGTGGTCAAGCCGTCTGAACTGACCTCCGGCTCGACGCTGGTGCTGGGCGAGATCCTGGAGGCCGCCGGCGTGCCCGCGGGCGTGGTCAACATCATCGTCGGCACCGGCCCGGAGGCGGGCGCGCCGCTGACCAGCCATCCCGACGTCGACATGGTGTCGTTCACCGGCTCGACCGGCATCGGCCGGTTGACCATGGCGAACGCGGCGCAGACGCTGAAGAAGGTGTCGCTGGAACTCGGCGGCAAGAACCCGCAGATCGTGTTCCCCGACGCCAATCTCGACGATTTCGTCGATGCGGCGGTGTTCGGCGCGTACTTCAATGCGGGCGAATGCTGCAATGCCGGCTCGCGCCTGATCGTGCATCGAGATATCGCCGACGAGGTCACCGCTCGCGTCGCGGCTCTGTCCGCCAAGGTCAAGGTTGGCGATCCGCTCGACCCTGAAACACAGGTTGGTGCTATCATCACGCCGCAGCATCTTGCGAAGATCGTCACTTATGTGAATGGTGCGAGAGACAGTGGCGCGAGTGTCGCCATCGGCGGTTCTTCTGCCGATCTCGGCCTTGGCCAGTTCATGGAACCGACGATCCTGTCGTCGGTCGCCCCCGACATGGCGGTGGCGCGCGAGGAGGTGTTCGGGCCGGTGCTTTCGGTACTTACCTTCGAGACCACTGACGAGGCGATCCGCATCGCCAATTCGATCGACTATGGCCTGTCGGCTGGCGTTTGGAGCCGCGACTTCGACACCTGCCTGACTGTCGGCCGGCGGGTGCGAGCAGGCACCGTGTGGATGAACACCTTCATGGACGGCGCTTCCGAACTGCCGTTTGGCGGCTATCGCCAGTCTGGCATCGGCCGAGAACTCGGCCGCCATGCGGTGGAAGACTACACCGAAACCAAGACGCTCAACATGCATATAGGACCGCGCACGGGCCATTGGATGCCGAAAGAGGCACGCTCCTGAGCGGACAAGAGGAGGAATTCCCCGAGGCGGGGCCGAAGGGAACTTATGCCACGCAATGATGCGTGAGGAACTTGCAACCCGGGAGGAACTGGAATGCGTAAGTTTTTGATGAGTACGGCGGCTGTTGCGGCATTATTCGCAGCACCCATGCCGATGGCGCATGCCGATGAGAGTGTGGAAGTGCTGCACTGGTGGACGTCGGGCGGCGAGGCCGCTGCACTCGATGTCCTGAAGAAGAATCTTGAAGCCCAGGGCGTGACCTGGAAGGACATGCCCGTCGCCGGCGGCGGCGGTGAAGCGGCAATGACCGCGCTACGCGCCCGCGTCACCGCAGGCGATCCGCCTACCGCCGTGCAGGCCCTCGGCTTCGACATTACCGACTGGGCCAACCAGGGCGTGGTCGGCGATCTCGGCGAAGTGGCCGACAAGGAAGGCTGGGACAAGGTCGTCCCCGCTGCGCTGCAGAACTTCGCCAAGCATGACGGCAAGTGGATCGCAGCACCCGTAAACGTGCACTCGACCAACTGGGTCTGGATCAACAAGAAGGCGCTCGACGCTGCCGGCGGCAAGGCACCCGAGAGCTGGGACGAGCTGATTGTCGTTCTCGACAAGATGAAGGCCAACGGCATCAGCCCGCTCGGCCATGGCGGCCAGGCCTGGCAGGATGCCACCATCTTCGACGCCGTCGTGCTGTCGCTCGGCACCGATTTCTACAAACAGTCGATGATCGACCTCGATCCGGCGGCTTTGGGTTCGGACAAGATGGTCGAAGCCTTCGACCGCATGGCCAAGCTCAAGACCTATGTCGACAAGGACTTCTCCGGTCGTGACTGGAACCTCGCTTCGGCAATGGTCATCGAAGGCAAGGCCGGCATGCAGATGATGGGCGACTGGGCCAAGGGCGAGTTCCTGAAGGCTGGCCAGAAACCGGGCAGTGACTTCGTGTGTATCCGCTTCCCCGGCACGCAAGGCGCTGTCACCTTCAACTCCGACATGTTCATGATGTTCAAGGTCGGCGACGACAAGAAGAAGGCGCAGCTGCAGATGGCTGCCGACATCGAGGATCCGGCGTTCCAGTCTTCGTTCAACGTCGTCAAGGGGTCTGTGCCGGCGCGTACCGACGTGCCAGACACCGCTTTCGACGATTGCGGCAAGAAGGGCATCAAGGATCTGGCCGAAGCCAGCGCCGCCGGCAAGGTGTTCGGCTCGATGGCTCATGGCTATGCCGCACCGGCCGCGGTCAAGAACGCGCTCTATGACGTGGTGACCCGCCACTTCAACGGCGAGATCGACTCCAAGGCCGCAGCGGCTGCGCTCGTCGAGGCGGTTGCCGCCGCCAAGGGCTGAATTTAGCCCCGTGCCCCGGCTTCGGCCGGGGCACTCCTTACCGGATCAACCCAGAGGCTGGACCCATGGCCGATCTTACGACGACCGCACCCCGCGCGGTAACGAACCCGCGCGCGACGATGCAGGACCTGCTGCCGAAGCTGGTGCTGGCGCCAAGCTTCGCTGTGATCCTCATCTTCGTGTACGGCTTCATCATCTTCACGGCCTTCCTGTCGTTTTCCGGCTCGAAGCTGTTGCCCGATTTTTCGACCTGGGTCGGCTTCGGCAACTATGTCAGGCTGTTCAACCACCCCAACTGGATCACGGCGCTGAAGAACCTCGCCATCTTCTCGGTACTGTACATCGTGGTGTGCAGCGCGATCGGGCTGGCGCTCGCCATCTTCCTCGATCAGAAGATCCGCGGCGAAGGTTTCCTGCGGCCGATCTACCTGTACCCCATGGCGTTGTCGTTCATCGTCACCGGCGTTGCCTGGAAATGGTTCCTCGATCCAGGCATCGGGCTTGAGCACGTCATGCAGTCATGGGGCTGGGAAAGCTTTTCGTTCCGCTGGATCAAGGACGGCAAGATGGCGATCTACACCATCGTTATCGCCGCGGTCTGGCAGTCGTCGGGCTTCGTCATGGCGATGTTTCTTGCCGGCCTGCGCGGCGTCGACAATGAGATCATCAAGGCCGCCCAGATAGACGGGGCTTCGACGCTTACCATCTATCGCCGCATCATCATCCCGCTGATGCGGCCGGTGTTCCTGTCGGCATTCGTCGTGCTCGCCCACCTCGCCATCAAGTCCTACGACCTCGTCGTGGCGATGACCGACGGCGGCCCGGGCACCGCGACCTGGACCCCGGCATTGTTCATGCAGAAATTCACATTCGGCCGCAACGAAATGGGCATGGGCGCAGCTTCCGCGATCATCATGATGATGATGATCTTCACCATCATCGTGCCCTATCTCTACTCTGAGCTCGGGGGGAAGAAGAAATGAGCTCCCAAGACGTCGCCACCCGCAACAGCATCTTTGCCCGCGCAATCATCTACGTCGTGCTGATCCTGTTTGCGATCTACTACCTGCTTCCGCTCTACGTCATGGTGGTCAATTCGCTGAAGCCGCTCGACGAGATCCGGCAAGGCAACATGCTGGCGCTGCCACAGCAATGGACGATCGCGCCCTGGCTGTCGGCCTGGTCGACGGCACAGATTGGCGTTCAGCCAGTCGGGCTCAAACCCTATTTCATCAACTCCGTGCTGATGGTCGTTCCCGCGGTCGCCATCTCCACCATCCTCGGCGCGCTCAACGGCTATGTGCTGACCAAATGGCGCTTCAAGGGCGACAGCATCGTCTTCGGCATGATGCTGCTTGCCTGCTTCATCCCGTTCCAGATCGTGCTGATCCCATCGGCCCGCATCCTTGGCCTCACCGGGCTTGCCGGCACCATCACCGGGCTGGTGCTCATCCACGCCATCTACGGCCTTGGCTTCACCACGCTTTTCTTCCGCAACTATTACGAGGCGTTTCCAACCGAGTTGATCCGCGCGGCACAGATCGACGGCGCGAGCTTCTTTCAGATATTCCGCCGCATCCTTCTGCCGTCGTCGGGGCCGATCATCGTCGTCACCGTCATCTGGCAGTTTACCAACATCTGGAACGACTTCCTGTTTGGGTCGTCCTTCTCAGGCTTCAACTCCATCCCGTTGACGGTGGCGCTAAACAACCTGGTCAACTCGTCGACCGGCGTGAAGGAATACAACGTCCATTTTGCCGGCGCGATCCTCGCGGCCCTTCCCACCCTCATCGTCTACATCGTCTCCGGACGCTACTTCGTGCGTGGCCTGATGGCCGGCGCGGTCAAGGGGTAAGCCCATGTCGTTTCTCAAGATCAGCAATCTCTACAAGTCCTACGGCCAGGTCGAGATCCTGAAGGACATCAACATCGAGATCGACAAGGGCGGCTTCCTCGTGCTCGTCGGCCCGTCGGGCTGCGGCAAGTCCACGCTGCTCAACACGATCGCCGGGCTCGAACCGATCACCTCGGGCGAGATTGCCATCAACGGCAAGTCGGTGGCCGGGCTGCACCCGTCCAAGCGCGACATCGCCATGGTGTTCCAATCCTATGCGCTCTACCCGAACATGACGGTCGCCGGGAATATCGCCTTCGGCATGGAAATCCGTGGCGTGCCCAAGGACGAACGCGACAAGGCGATCAAGCAGGTGGCCGACATCCTGCAGATCGGTCACCTGCTCGATCGCAAGCCGAGCCAGCTTTCCGGCGGCCAGCGCCAGCGCGTCGCCATGGGCCGAGCGCTGGTACGCAATCCGCAAGTGTTCCTGTTCGACGAACCGTTGTCCAATCTCGACGCCAAGCTGCGGGTCGACATGCGCACGGAGATCAAGCGCCTGCACCAGCGCATGAAGACGACCATCGTCTACGTCACCCACGACCAGATCGAGGCGATGACGCTGGCTTCCAAGATCGCCGTGCTGAAGGACGGCGTACTGCAGCAATTCGGCACGCCGGCCGAGATCTACAACAGCCCGGCCAACATGTTCGTCGCCGACTTCATGGGCTCGCCGGCGATGAATCTTCTGACCGCGCGCATCGAAAGGGGCGAAGGCGGGCTGAACGTCGTACTCGACAGGCCCAGCGAGCAACCGCTGGCGCTGCCGATCAAGACCGCCAACGGTGCGCTCGGCGCGTATTCGGGTAAGGAAGTGATCTTCGGCGTGCGGCCAGAAGCGCTGACCGACCCTGACGGCGCCGACCGCAATGCCAAGTCGCTGGCAGAAGGCGAATGCCTGATCGAGGTGGTGGAGCCGGCAGGTTCCGATACGTTCGCCGTTACCAAGCTGGGTGGCAAGGAAGTGGTGGCGCGCCTGCGGGCCGATGCGGCCATACACGCAGGCCAGAAGACAAAGCTCGCCTTCAATCTCGACAAGGCGGTTTTCTTCGACCCCAAGAGCCAGTTGCGTATTGTCTGAAATGCCTGGATCGCCTGACGTCGTCATCATCGGTTCGGGCGTCGGCGGGGCTACGGTCGCTGCCGGCCTCGCGGCGACCGGCGCCGAGATTTTGATCCTGGAGACAGGTGGTCACATCGAGGACCGCCCGGAGAACCGCGACCAACGTGCCATCTTCCAGCGTGGCCATTTCCGCCCCGACGAGACCTGGTACGAGGCCGACGGCACCGGCTTCAACCCCGGCAACTACTACAATGTGGGGGGCAACTCGAAGTTCTACGGGGCGGTTCTGACGCGCTACCGCCGCGAGGATTTTGCCGAAATGCAGCATCTCGACGGCGTGTCGCCGGCATGGCCGATCGACTATGAAGAGCTCGAGCCGTGGTACTGTCTGGCAGAGCAGCTTTACCAGGTGCGCGGCGCGTCGGGTGAAGACCCGACCGAGCCGGTGCATTCAAGGCCCTATGAGCTGAGTGCCGTTGCCGACGAACCGGCGATTGCAAAGGTGCGGGCGCGCCTGAAAGCGAAAGGCGTGCATCCTTATTCGTTGCCGCTTGGTGTCGATATCGAGCGCTGGCTCGCCAAGGGCAAGACACCGTGGGACGCGCATCCCAACAGCTTCGACGGCAAGATGGATGCCGAGACGGCAGCCCTTGCGGCGGCGCTGAAGCATGAGAACGTCAAGCTGCAGACCGGTGCCAAGGTGACGCGGCTGGAGACGGCGCCCGACGGGCGCAACATCGCTGCCGTGCATTTCACGCAAGACGGCGAGAACCGGGTGCTCAAGCCAAAGCTTGTCATCCTGTCGGCGGGCGCCGTGCAGTCGGCCGTGCTTCTGCTGCGCTCGGCCAATGACGCAAATCCGAACGGCCTCGCCAACAGCTCCAACCAGGTCGGGCGCAATTTCATGAACCACAACTCGACGGCGGTGATCGCCTTGAGCCCGTGGTTTCGCAACGACTCGATCTACCAGAAGACCTTCGGCTTCAACGATTTCTATCTCTCGGACGGCGAGGGCGGCCCGCCGCTCGGCAATGTGCAATTGCTCGGGCGCATTTCCGGCACGATCCTGAAGGGTGCGATGCCTTCGGTGCCGGAATGGCTGCTCAACAGTGTGACGGCGCATTCGATCGACTTCTACGCCATGAGCGAGGACCTGCCGTCCCCGGAAAGTCGGGTCATGGTCGACGGCGATCGCATCGTGCTGCAGTGGGTGCGCAGCAACTGGGACACGCATGAGCGGCTGGTCGCCAAGCTCAAGCAGGTGCTGCGCAACGCGGGCTTTCCGGTGGTCGTCTCTCGCGCCTTCGACAAGCGCACGCCTTCGCATCAATGCGGCACTGTGCGTATGGGCACCGATCCCACCCAAGCTCCACTCGACATCTGGTGCCGTGCCTTCGACCATCCGAACCTGTTCGTTGTCGATGCCGGCTTCCTGCCGACCTCGGCGGCGGTCAATCCGGCGCTGACGATTGCTGCGCAAGCGCTGCGCGTCGCCGACCATATTGCTGCGAAGGATCTTGTCGCATGAGCGCCAGCGCCAAACCCGTGGCCCTCGTGACCGGCGCCCGTCGCGGCATAGGTCTTGCCGTTGCCAAGGGGCTCGCCGAAGCGGGTTTCGACCTCGCCATCACCGACCGCGAGGACGACAAGGCCGCAGCAGAAGCCGTTTCCGGGCTGGAAAAGCATGGTGCCAAGGTGCTGTTTGTCGCCTCCGACCTCGCCGAGATCGAAGGCCATGCAGCGACGGTCGAAAAGATCGTCGGACAGTTCGGTCGGATCGACTGCCTGGTCAACAATGCCGGGATCGCGTCCAAGGTGCGCGGCGACTTCCTTGAGCTGACGCCTGAGAACTTCGATGCCATCATGGCCGTCAACCTGCGCGGCACAGTGTTCTTCACCCAGGCGGTGCTGCGCGCCATGCTGGCCATGAAGCCAACGCCCGAGCCGCGCTCGATCATCAACATAACTTCGATCTCGGCCGAGATGACCTCGCCCGAAAGGCTCGACTACTGCATGTCCAAGGCTGGACTTGCGGCCTTAACGCAAGGGCTGGCGCTCAGGCTTGCAGATGCGGGCATCGATGTCTTCGAAATCCGTCCCGGTATCATCCGTTCCGACATGACCGCCAAAGTGGCCGAGAAATACGACCGGCTGATCGCCGAGGGCCTGGTGCCGGTCAAACGGTGGGGCGAGCCCGACGATATCGGACGCATCGCGGCAGCCCTTGCCAGCGGCGCCTTCGGTTTCGCCACCGGTTCCATCATCAAGGCCGACGGTGCGCTGTCGGTCGCGCGACTTTGAGAGTTTCGAGATGACTTACGACTATATCATCACTGGTGCGGGTCCCGCCGGCTGCGTGCTTGCCAACAGGCTGAGCGAGGATGCGGACGTTCGTGTGCTCTTGCTCGAAGCCGGCGGTGGCGACTGGAACCCGCTGTTCCACATGCCGGCGGGCTTTGCCAAGATGACCAAGGGTGTTGCGAGCTGGGGCTGGGAGACCGTGCCGCAGAAACACATGAAAAATCGGGTTCTGCGCTACACCCAGGCGAAGGTGATCGGCGGCGGCTCGAGCATCAACGCGCAGCTCTATACGCGTGGCAACGCGACCGACTACGACCTGTGGGAGCGCGAAGACGGCTGCACCGGCTGGAACTACCGCTCGGTTCTGCCCTACTTCAAGCGCTCGGAAGACAACCAGCGTTTCGCCGACGACTACCACTCTTATGGCGGACCGCTCGGTGTCTCGATGCCGTCCGCGGCGCTTCCGATTTGTGATGCCTATATCCGCGCCGGCCAGGAACTCGGCATTCCTTACAACCATGACTTCAACGGCAAGCAGCAGGCGGGCGTGGGCTTCTACCAACTCACCCAGCGCAACAAGCGCCGCTCGTCGGCCTCCATGGCCTACCTCGATCCGATCAGGAGCCGACCGAACCTGACTACGCGCACCGGTGCGCGCGTGGCGCGCATCGTGGTCGAGAAGGGGAGGGCCGTCGGTGTCGAAGTGGCCAATGGCAATGGCATCGAGATCATTCGCGCCGGGCGGGAGGTGCTGGTTACCTCGGGCGCTATCGGCTCGCCCAAGCTATTGCTGCAGTCAGGTATCGGCCCGGCAGACCATTTGAAGAGTGTCGGCGTTCCTGTCGTCCACGACCTCAAGGGCGTTGGCGAAAACATGCAGGACCACCTCGACCTGTTCGTGATTTCCGAATGCACCGGCGATCACACCTACGACAACGTCGCCAAGCTGCACCGCACGCTGTGGGCCGGTCTGCAGTATGTGTTGTTCCGCACCGGGCCGGTGACATCCAGCCTCTTTGAGACAGGTGGCTTCTGGTATGCCGATCCAGACGCTCGCTCGCCGGATATCCAGTTCCATCTTGGGCTAGGCTCTGGCATCGAGGCCGGAGTGGCACGGCTCAAGAACGCCGGGGTGACGCTGAATTCGGCCTATCTGCACCCGCGCTCGCGCGGCACTGTGCGACTTGCGTCGAACGACCCGGCAGCGGCACCCTTGATCGATCCGAACTACTGGAGCGACCCGCATGATCGCAAGATGTCGATCGAAGGGCTGAAGGTCGCGCGCGAAATCATGCAACAGGCAGCGCTCAAGCCGTTCGTGCTGGCCGAGCGGCTACCGGGGCCGGGCACGGTCAGCGATGAGGACCTGTTCGAATATGGCTGCGCCAACGCCAAGACCGACCATCACCCGGTCGGCACCTGCCGGATGGGCACCGACGACATGGCGGTGGTGGGGCTCGACCTGAAGGTACACGGTCTCGACGGCCTACGGGTCTGCGACAGCTCCATCATGCCGCGTGTCCCTTCGTGCAACACAAACGGTCCGACGATCATGGTCGGCGAGAAGGGGGCGGACATCATCCGCAACCGTGAGCCGCTGGCGCCCGTCATCTTTACCCATGAGCGCAACGACGCTCGGCCACGGGCGCGGGCCGACGTGAGTTAGGCGAACTGCGTCGCCGGGCTGGCTATCTGGACATGCGGGCGGCACCAAGTGCCGATCCGTCGGCCTCCTTGTTGCGTTCGACCAAACGGGCCATGTCCGCCAACAGCACGTCCTGCTCGTAGAAGGCGATGCGACCGCGCCCCAATTCCTTCGCCTTATAAAGCGCCTGGTCCGCACGTTTCAAATAGGTTCGGATGTCCTGGCTCTCCCCGCCCAGCAAGGTGATGCCGACGCTTGCGCCGATGATGATGCTTCGCCCGTCAATGTGGTACGGCTCGCACAATATCTCCACCAGCCTGCTGCCAAGGGAAGCGGCGGCCTCGGGCTGATCGGCATTGGTCTGTATGATTGAGAACTCGTCGCCACCGACGCGCGCGATGCAATCCGTGCCGCTGGCGCAACTGCGCAATCTGGCGGCAACCTCACAAAGGAGGGCGTCGCCTACGGGGTGGCCTAGCGTGTCGTTCACCTGCTTGAACCGATCGAGGTCAAGGCAAAGCAAGGCACCTTGCGCTCCATGTGCGGCCTCACTCGCGGCCAGTTCAAGGCGCTGCCGGAACATGGTTCGGTTTCCCAGACCGGTCAGCGCATCATGGTGCGCCATATGAGCGATGCGGGCCTGGTCGTTTTTCCGAGCATCGATGTCTTCGAGTACCCCGACCCATTCCACGATGTTGCCGTCGTCGTCGGCCATCGGTGTGCCTTGTGAACGGACCCAGAGCCAGTAGTCGCCCCTGACTTTCAGGCGGAATTCGACGTCCAACGGCGTATTGTCAGCCAGGGCCCTGCGCCAGGCGGCGGTCGTCAGCGCCCTGTCTTCGGGATGTATGCCTTCGGCCCAATCGTATCCCGCAACCTCGCCTGCTGGCCTGCCGGTCAGTTGTTCCCAGCCGGTGGCCGAACCGACCCCGTCGGCGAGGGAGCGGCGCCAAAGCACGATGGCGCCTGCCTCGGCAATGACCCGGTAGCGCCGTTTTTCGTTTCGCAATGCCTTTTCGGCTTTTTCAAAGCTCTGTCGCAGCATTTCGAATTCGCGTATCGACGATGGCGGTACCGAAGCAGTGTCCGACCGTTTTCCATCAGCGATCGCGTTGCTGTGGGCGACCAGCGCCTTTACCGGATGGAGGATCCGGCGGCCCAGCCATAGGGCGAGGGACAGCGCCAGGCCGATCGCCACCGTAGCACCCACCAAAAGCCCCATGATGGGATCGCGCCAGCGTGCATTGAAAACGCTTGTTGGCTCGCCGACAACGACGACCCAGCCCGGCGTGCCCTGCAATTTCTGGTATGAAAGCATGACGGGCAAACCTTCCACCGTTCTTGCCTCGAAAAGTCCGGAAGTGGTTCCCAGAGCCTGAAGTTTCGACCAATCGGGCGCCATTTGGCCAACAAAACGTTCCGGATCGCGCGAGCGCGCAACGATTCGGCCGTTGCCGTCGGTCACGGCGACCAGAATGCCGCTCAGCGAGCGTTTGCCGCGCAGCAAGGTCTGTACCAGCGACGAAGGTGACGTCGTGAGGACGAACGCGGCCTCACGTCCCGGTATCGGCAAAGCCAGGGACAGAATGGGCCGGTTGTCCCGGATCACGATGTTCGAGACCAGCGGCGATTGGTTCTGCAATGCCGTCAAGGCGGTGCCTGCCGCGACCGGTGTGCGCGAACGCAAAAGATGCATGCTCTGCGTGTCGACGAGTGCGATCTCGCCGTCGAGGCCGATCTTGCCAAATCCTGTCTCGGACAGAGGAATCGGGTTTCCATGAGACTGTCCGAAGGACGAGGCGAGCACTTCCATGGTGGAGAAGCGCCCCTGCAGTTCACCCTCGATGGCGTTGGCGAGCGTGCTGGCGGTGTCGTTCAGCCTGGTGGTCGCCGTGTCCATGTAGGCGTATCCCGTGTGCCAAACGGCAAAGGCGGAGACCGCAATTACCGGAAGAAGGCAGACGAGCGCCAGCGCCAGGAGATAGCTGTTCAAGCCTCGCTGCACGCCCAGTTTCGCTTCCGTGACCAATTTGCACACACTCCGCGGATGCAACCTAGCGTAGGCCGATACCAGGGGCTGCTAATGCACCCAAAAGCCTTCCAAATGGTCAACGTTGGGGCGGTTGTGGCGGGGACAGCCGAGTTCATGCAGTGGAAATTTGCAAGGCTGCGAGCAGGGGCGCCGCTGAGGTCGCCAAACTCGCAGCTCTATCCGAGCGGACCGACCTGGAAGACCATGCTGGCGATGGCGGCAATGCCGATCACAAGCAGGATCACCGCAGTGATGAGCGTGAACGAGGGAGGAAAACTGCTCTGGGCGTGGACGAGCCCGGCGGCTCTCATTGCTTCGCGCTCCTGTCGCAGGCCGAGCATGAACTGAAGGTGATAGACACAATGCCAACAACCAGCATGACGATACCCAGCGCGACAAGGGCAATGCCAAAGTTGCGCGCCGGTGCCGTGCCTGTCATCAGGGCGTGTTCGCGCAATTTCTCGAACACCTGGTAGATGGTGAAGCCGAAGCTGATCAATGCCAGCGAGGTGCGGATGACCGACATCAAGGTGCGGTCGGCGCTCAAGCGCGTGCGCTGGAACGCCATGCCGGTTCGACGGGCGGCGAGTTCGTCTGAAAACTTGTCAGACGCGAGCTTTGTCTCCGTCGGCGTGACGTTTCTCCGGATCAAGTTTCAGGGCTAGCACATTCAAAGCTGGCAGCGATGGTACCTCATCGCTATCTCGGGGAAACTCGGGTCCATGCGTTCAAAGGTATCCTTGTCTATCACCCTGAACGACATGGACATGCTTTGGAACATGATGGAATCCGCGCAGTTCAGAAGCACCGACAAGTGGTCCTTTTGCTCGCTTATCTTACCAGCGGTGCAAGACATGTTCGAGCCGGCGATCTTGTCGCCGCTGATGAGAATGCCCGTGGTCAAGCTGGACGTCTTGTCCTTGAAATCGATCTTGCCATCCACCTTGTGGAAAGTGTCGGCGCAATCAGTGCCGCCTGTCGTCCAGGCGCCCTGCAACGCGTCCATTGACGCGGCCTGCACGCCGGTCGCAAAGATCATTCCCACCGCAACCAGTGCGTAAGCAACTCCGTTTTTCGACATCATGCGCCCTCAACCTCGTGTTGGTCGAGGAATGCTAGAGCCTGTCGTAGGGGAATGCTAGTGGCGGCTGCGCTATCGAGCGAACGCAGCGGCGCGCCCAACGAAGCCTCAACTCGGGCCAACGAACCCGCATTGCCATCAGGTACGCGAGCTGCGGACTGCCAATCAGGTCATCAATGGTGGGGAGTTCGGATGGTGGGCGTGACAGGGATTGAACCTGTGACCCCTGCAATGTCAATGCAGTGCTCTCCCGCTGAGCTACACGCCCATCCGATGGGGGCGGATACACCATTTTTGATCCGGCGCGTCAATAGCGTGTTTGGCGGAAAAATGCGCCGGATCATCAATTCCCTTGGCGGCGCCGTCGATTCCCTTGGCGACGTTAGGGAAGCGCCTATGCGGCGTGCAGCATCTTTTCGACCTCGTTGACGAGATCGCGCAGATGGAAGGGCTTCGACAGCACTTTTGCGTCGCGCGGCGCCTTCGAATCAGGATTGAGCGCCACTGCGGCAAAGCCTGTGATGAACATCACCTTGAGATCGGGGTCGATCTCGGTGGCGCGGCGCGCCAATTCGATGCCGTCCATTTCCGGCATCACGATGTCGGTCAAAAGCAGTGAGAAAGGTTCTTCGCGCAGCCGCTCGTAAGCGCTCGCGCCATTGTCGAAGTCGCTCACCTGGTATCCGGCGCGCTCAAGCGCCTTGACCAGGAAGCGGCGCATATCGTCGTCGTCTTCTGCCAGAAGAATGCGTGCCATCAGTAATCCCGTCCGAATCAGCGGTCGAAGCCGCCCCCCAGCAGGGGCTTCGTTAACCATCTTCTATATGAGTCCGGGACGGTAAACATCAAGTGAATGCCGTGTCAGCAGAGTGAGGCAAAGCCACGGTAAGAGCGGATTTTCCACAGTTCGAAATGCTGGACACAGGCGGCGGCAGGTGGCACTTTCGAGCGATGAGCAAGTGCATTTCGCAGGTCCATCAGCAAAGATGACGCCAGCCGAAGATTTCTCGGTACTGCCGCCGTTCGAAGTCCGGACGAGCGCCGAGCAGCGTGTGCCGTTCGTGTTCAATTCGCCCCATAGCGGGCGCTGCTATCCCGACCGGTTCCTGGCCATGACCCGGCTCGACGCCACCTCGATCAGGCGCTCCGAAGATTGTTATGTCGATGAACTGTTCGGTGCCGCGGTTGCTCTTGGCGCGCCGATGCTGGCGGCGCATTTTCCACGCGCCTATCTCGATGTGAACCGCGAGCCGTGGGAACTCGATCCCAGGATGTTCGCCGAACCGGTTCCGCCTTTCGCCAACATCCGTTCGGCGCGCGTTGCCGGCGGGCTCGGCACCGTGCCGAAGCTGGTGGGCGAGGGGCTCGACATCTACGCCAGCCGGCTGCCGTTGGCAGAGGCCGTCGGGCGCATCGAATGCGTCTACAAGCCCTACCACGAGGCGCTCAAGCGGCTTGTCACGCGCACGCATGCGCGTTTCGGCTACGCGGTGCTTGTCGATTGCCATTCGATGCCGGCTTCGATCCGCATCGGCGACAGTGGGGTGAGGCCCGATTTCATCGTTGGCGATCGTTTCGGCACTTCTGCTGCATCTGCTCTGTCCGAGCGGGCGATCGGGCTGCTTGCGGCAATGGGTTATACCGTGGCGCACAATAAACCTTATGCCGGCGGTTTCATCACCGAGCATTATGGCCGGCCGGCGCGCAGGCTTCACGCGCTGCAGATCGAAATCAATCGCGGGCTCTACATGGACGAGCGCACGTTCAAGAAATCGGCGGGCTTTTATGCGCTGGCGGACGATCTGGCCCGGTTTTCCGCCGATCTCATGGCGGCTCCGGACCATTATTTCCTCGACCTGCCGCTGGCGGCGGAATAGTCAGAGGCTAGCAAACGGCTAAAAAAAGACCGCTCCGGAGAGCGGTCGAAGTCTAGGGAGGAAACGCCCAAGGAGGGCATGGACAGGAGAACCTGTCCGAAGTCGAGATTATTGTGCGCTGCACAAAAGTCAAGGCGCCTTGGGTCTTTTTAAATCATGGTGATGTAGTTATTGCCTATAGGCGTGGCTGCGTGTCATCCAGGCCACAGTCAGACATGGGGTGAATGATGATCGACGCCGAATTCATGCGACGAATCGCAAGTGCCGCAGCGGCCGAGACGTTGCCGCGTTTCCGCCGGCAAGGCGCAGTGGCAAACAAGCTCGCTGGTGGATTCGACCCGGTCACTGAAGCCGACCAGGAGGCCGAGCGCGCCATTCGTGCGCTGATCAATGCCGAATTTCCCGATCACGGCATCCTCGGCGAAGAGCATGGCAACGAAAACATCTCCAACAGCCATGTCTGGGTCATCGATCCGATCGACGGCACTCGCGCCTTCATTTCCGGCTTACCGGTGTGGGGCACGCTGGTTGGCCTCACTGTTGACGGCGATGCGGTGGCCGGGGTGATGTCACAACCCTTTACTGGTGAGTTGTTCTTCGCCGACGGCAAGGGCTCGCACTATGAGGGGCCGGGCGGGCCGCGCAAGCTTGCCGTGCGCAAGACGACCAAACTTTCCGAAGCAACGATGTTCACCACCACGCCAGCACTGTTCAAAGGCGAGATGCGCATGCGTTACGATGATCTGGAAGGCAAGGTGCAACTCGCGCGCTACGGCACCGACTGCTACGCTTTCGCCATGGTTGCCGCGGGCCAGGTCGATATCGTCGTCGATCCGGGCCTCAAGCCCTATGACATCGTCGCGCTGATTCCCATCATCGAGCAGGCCGGCGGTATCGTCACCACCTTCGATGGCGCTCCGGCCGAGAATGGCGGCGACATCATCGCCGCGGCAACGCCAGAACTGCATGCGGCGGCGCTGAGAGTTCTCGCGGGGTAGGGTGCTACTCTACCGCTTCGGGAGTTCCTGGCACGAAGGCTGAAAAGGCCGCGAGCAGCGGCTCGCGGTAGATGTCGACTTCCTGAAGGATCTCGTGGCGGGAGCCGTCGACAGTCAGCAGCGAGGCTGCTCGGCACTGGTACGCAAATTGCTCGACGTCCCGGGTCGACACGACTTCATCGGCACCTGCGGTAACGATCAGCATCGGTACCCTTAGCGAGGCCATGAAGGCCTGGTCGCGCACGGTTTCCGATGCCTTGGCCGCGGCCCGCAGCCAAGCGACCGTCGGGCCGCCGACAGACAGTTCCGGATAGGTTTCGTAAAGCAGTGTGTTGCGACGATAGCGGCGCTCATCGCTGGTCAACTTGTTGATTTCGAAAGGCGTACCTGCTCGCGGCCGCGGCCCCCAGGCTACGTAAAGCCTGCCGAGGCCGAGCCAGCAGAGCAAGGTAGTGATGCGCTTGATCGACTTCATCGACAGCGGCGCGCCGATGACCGAGAGGAACGGCGCCACAAGCACCATGCGCTGGACGCGATTGGCCATCAAGGGAGCGGCGAGCATGGCGATCAAGGCGCCGCTCGAGTGGGCGAGGATGAAGAATGGGCCACGACAGTCAGGCAAGACGATCTGCTTGAAGAAGGCTTCGAGATCCTTGACGTAGTGGTCAAAGCTTTTGACGTATCCGCGATGGCCGTCGCGCAGAAGCCTTTCGGAAGCACCCTGGCCACGCCAGTCGAAAATGGCGACGGCATGACCGCGCACCGCGAGGTCCCGAATGGTCTCGAAATACTTCTCGATGCACTCGTTGCGTCCCGGCAGCAGGATCACCGTGCCCTTGAAGGGCCGGTTAGTTGCCGGAAACAACGCATAGCGCAGGCGCTTGCCGTCATGCGCGGTGAAGTAGCCGCCCGTGGCCCTCTCCGGAACCGGATTGCCGGGGATTTCGTGGAACAGGTCCGTCATCAGGCGCTTCGGCTTGGAACTCGCTGCCGTGGGATCAGTCTATTGCCAAGGGTGATAGAAAGGGCAGCGGCGAAAATCAAAGGAATTCCTTCAGCAAGCCGAAACGAATGAGGCCGGAGGCAGCTTGCGGGATGCCTCCGGCCTCTGTCGTTCCGGGAGGAAGGGACGTTACAACCCGGTTCGGCCTCGTCGGCTGCGCAACCTTGCGCTGCCTGTTCGTCAACTTGGATGCACTTTAGGCGAGGCGACCTGAACGGATACCGAAGGAGCGGTTCATCTTCGGTTCATCGGGGAGAGGGCGAGAAAGCAGTTTCTGGCGTCTCTTGAAATGCCTTTGGACGGCACCCAAATGTCTTCTGCGGCGCCCAATATCGGGGCCGCTGATCACCGCCGGGACGCCATGAAGGGTTTCGGCACAGGTCACACGCAAACCTTGTTGCTCACTGGAGAACACCCATGCGTCACGTTGATTTTTCCTCGCTCCACCGCTCGACCGTCGGCTTTGACAGGCTGTTCAATATGCTCGACGGCCTTGGTCAGCCCGAAGGCGGCCAGACGACCTATCCGCCCTACAACATTGAGCGCACCGGTGAAGATGCCTATCGCATCAGCATGGCGGTTGCCGGCTTCTCGGAAACCGAGATTTCGATCGAAGCCCATCGTAATGTGCTGACGGTAAAGGGCGATCGCAGCAATGAAGCCACCGGCGAAGGTTCGGAGCTGCTGTATCGCGGCATCGCCTCGCGTGCTTTCGAGCGTCGCTTCCAGCTTGCCGACCATGTCGAAGTCGTAGGTGCGACCCTCAAGAACGGCCTGCTTCACATCGATCTCAAGCGCAACATCCCGGAAGAGCACAAGCCTCGCAAGATCGAGATTGCGGCTGCTCCGGCGAAAGCCAAGCAGATCGAAGCCAACACCGTGAACTAAACAGACCGCTCCTCCCAAGGAGAAAAGGCGGCGCTTTCGAGCGCCGCCTTTTTCATGTTTGGTCGGTAGACGCTCAGCGCAACAGGTTGCCGAAGCGATCGATCTCGTCCTCTGTCGTGGCGAAACTGGTGACGAAGCGGTAGAGCGCTTCGTCCTCGCCGATCTCGCCGTCGAAGCCTGCCGGCGCGTGCCAGTCGTAGAAGGCGGCGCCCGCGTCTTGCACCTTTTTCGCCACTTCGGTCCTGATCACTGCAAAGACCTCATTGGCCTGCGGCTGCCAGGCGACGCGTGCGGCTGGCGAAGTTGCGATGGCCGCGGCGAGCCTTGCCGACATCGCGTTGGCGTGGCGGGCCGTCTCCAGCCACAGGCCGCCATCGAAATAGGCGTCGAACTGGGCCGAGATGAAGCGCGACTTGGAGAACAGTTGGGCCGAACGCTTGCGCAGGAAAGCCATTTCCCTGGCGCGGTCGAGGTCGAACATGATGATTGCCTCGGCGCACCAGCAACCGTTCTTGGTGCCCCCGAACGAGATGATGTCGACGCCGCGTTTCCAGGTCATTTCGGCGGGCGTGGTGTCGAGCGAGACCAGCGCATTGGCAAATCGGGCACCGTCCATGTGCAGCGGCAGGCCGTGGCGGCGGGCAATCGCTGAAATTGCCGCGATGTCGTCGAGGCCATAGACGGTCCCGACCTCCGTGGACTGGGTAACGGAGATCGCTGAAGCGCGTCCACCGTGCACGTTCTCGCTGGCGAAGCGGCCGACGGCGCGCTCGAGATTGCCGATGTCCATGCGCCCGAGGGGGCCATCAACCGGGGAAAGCCGCGAACCGTGGGAAAAGTATTCCGGCGCGCCGCATTCATCCTCAAGGACGTGCGCCTCGCGGTGCGCGAAGGAAATGCCCCCCGGTTTGCCGTAGGCGGCGAGCGACAGCGAATTGGCGGCCGTGCCGGTCGCCACGAAGAATACCGCCACTTCGCGCTCGAAGATTTCGGAGAAGCGCTTGTACACAGCCCGATCGAGATCGCCGTCGCCATAGGCGCGGCTATAGCCGGCGGCACTGGCGCTAAGCCGTTCGGCGACCTTGGGATGAGCGCCGGCCCAATTGTCTGATGCGAAGATCATTTTGTGCGTCCGTAACATGGCTGTCGGGGGCTGTGTGGCAGAATGGGGCCGAGCTAGAGCGGATTTGGCAATCTTCGGCAAGTGCGCGAGCTGGAAATCGATTGAGGCAGGGTTGGATCCACATTTGACCGGTTGTTCAAAAATTACGCCGATCGCGAGTTCCGCGTAATTTTGTGTCTTTGAAGTGGCGGAAAATTCGTGAATCGGTCTTGTGCGTATTCAAGAATTCTGTCATACAAAATTTAGGACAGCAGTGCTGTCTTATTTATCTGCCCAAAGCGAACCGGATTTGGCGTATGATCACGCCCCGTCCGGCTTCCGCTGCGAGCGTGGGTGGAGCTTGAGGCGGAATGCCTTCCGTCCTGTTCCCCCGACCCGCGGTCAAGTGCCGGTCGCCGGCACCGAGCCGCAGAGCATATCGATAGCAATATCGGCATAACAGGGACGGGCAACCCCTGCCGTCCCAACGTGGATTGCCCGACTGGGCCATAATGGAGAACGAGACGATGACGGAGTTGACGCCATCTGTGACGACGGGTTTTGTGCCGGCCGCGCAGACGAAAGCGGCCAACAAAAAAACCGATCATCTCCGAACCCCCACCGGCTATGCAGCGCATGGCCTCTACGACCCACGCAACGAGCACGATGGCTGCGGCGTCGGCTTCATCGCCCAGATGAAGGGCATCAAGTCGCACCAGATCGTCAAGGACGGTCTGTTCATGCTCGAAAACCTGACCCATCGCGGCGCGGTTGGTGCCGACCCGCTGGTTGGCGACGGCGCAGGCGTGCTGGTCCAGATCCCCGATGCGGTTTTCCGCGAGGAAATGGCCAAGCAGGACATCGAGCTTCCCCCGGTTGGGCAGTACGGCGTCGGCCACTGGTTCATGCCTAGAGATCCCGTGCTTCGTGACCACATCGACGACATCATCCGCGAGTCGGCGCAGTCGGAAGGGCTGCCGCTGATCGGTTTCCGCGATGTTCCCGTCGACAATGCGTCGCTGTCGAAGGCGCCCGAAATCGCCGCCGCCGAGCCTTATCACCGCCAGGTGTTCATCGGGCGCACCCCTGAAATCCCAGATGACGAGGAATATGAGGCGCGCCTCTATCTCCTGCGCAAGGTCATTTCCGGCCGCATCTATGCCGAAAACAACAACAGGGATATCGGCGCCTACTGCGTGTCTCTGTCGGCACGCACCATCGTCTACAAGGGCATGTTCCTGGCCAATCAGGTCGGTGCCTATTACAAGGACCTCACCGATCCGCGCTTCGAGACGGCGCTGATCCTCGTCCATCAGCGTTTTTCGACCAACACCTTCCCATCTTGGAAGCTGGCTCACCCCTATCGCATGGTCGCGCACAATGGCGAGATCAACACCGTGCGCGGCAACAACAACTGGATGGCTGCGCGCCAGGCGTCGGTCGACAGTGAACTGTTCGGCAACAACATCTCCAAGCTGTGGCCCATTTCGTACGAAGGCCAGTCGGATACCGCCTGCTTCGACAACGCGCTCGAGTTCCTGTTCCAGGGCGGTTACTCCCTGGCGCATGCGATGATGATGCTGATCCCGGAAGCCTGGGCCGGCAACAAGTCGATGGGCGCCGACCGCAAGGCCTTCTACGAATACCATGCGGCTCTGATGGAGCCGTGGGACGGCCCGGCAGCGGTCGCCTTCACCGACGGTCGCCAGATCGGCGCAACCCTCGACCGCAACGGCCTGCGCCCGGCGCGCTACATCGTTACCGACGACGACCGCGTGATCCTGGCCTCCGAGGCCGGCGTGCTGCCGGTCGATGAGAAGAGCATCGTCAAGAAGTGGCGCCTGCAGCCCGGCAAGATGCTGCTGATCGACCTGGTCAAGGGCCGCATCATTTCGGACGAGGAGATCAAGTCCGAGATCGCAACGAAGCACCCCTACAAGCAGTGGCTTGCCAACACCCAGCTGATCCTTGAAGAGCTCAAGCCGGTCGAACCGCGCGAGCTGCGCAAGGATGTGTCGCTGCTCGATCGCCAGCAGGCCTTTGGCTACACCCAGGAAGACACCAAGCTTCTGATGTCGCCGATGGCAACGACGGGCCAGGAAGCTGTCGGCTCGATGGGTACCGACACACCGATCTCGGCCATGTCCGACAAGGCAAAGCTGCTCTACACCTACTTCAAGCAGAACTTCGCCCAGGTCACCAACCCGCCGATCGATCCGATCCGCGAGGAGCTGGTGATGAGCCTGGTGTCCTTCATCGGGCCGCGGCCCAACATCTTCGACCTTGTCGGCTCGTCACGGCGCAAGCGTCTTGAAGTGCGCCAGCCGATCCTGACCAATGGCGATCTTGAGAAGATCCGCTCCATCGGCCATACCGAGGACCGGTTCGACACCAAGACGATCGACATCACCTATTCCGCGGCCGAAGGTGCCGCCGGCATGCCGGCGGCCATCGAGCGGCTGTGCGATCGCGCGGAAGCTGCGGTTGCCGGCGGCTACAACATCATCATCCTGTCAGATCGCCAGATCGGACCGGACCGCATCGACATCCCGACGCTTCTGGCGACGGCCGCGGTGCATCACCACCTGATCCGCAAGGGCCTGCGCACGTCCGTCGGCCTCGTGGTTGAGTCGGGCGAGCCGCGCGAAGTACACCACTTCTGCTGTCTCGCCGGCTACGGTGCCGAGGCGATCAATCCGTATCTCGCCTTCGATACGCTGATCGACATGCACAAGCGCGGCGAGTTCCCGCCGGAGGTCGACGCTTCCGAAATCGTCGGCCGCTACATCAAGTCGATCGGCAAGGGCATCCTCAAGGTGATGTCCAAGATGGGCATCTCGACCTACCAGTCCTATTGCGGCGCGCAGATCTTCGACGCGATCGGCCTGAAGAGCGACTTCGTGGACAAGTACTTTACCGGCACCGCGACCAACATCGAAGGCGTCGGCCTGGAGGAAATCGCTGCCGAGACCGTCAGCCGGCACGAGTCGGCCTTCGGTCCTGATCCGGTGCTGCGCAATGCGCTCGAAGTAGGTGGCGAATACATGTACCGCATGCGCGGCGAAGCCCACATGTGGTCTCCCGATGCGGTCGCCTCGCTCCAGCACGCGGTTCGCACGGGCTCGTGGTCGACCTTCAAGGAGTTCTCCGCCCAGATCGACAGCGAAACCGCGCGTGCCCAGGCAATACGCGGCCTGTTCCACATCAAGTTGGCTGAAGAGACTGGCCGCAAGCCCGTCGCCGTCGACGAGGTGATGCCGGCCGCCGAGATCGTCAAGCGCTTCTCGACGGGTGCGATGTCCTTCGGCTCGATCAGCCGCGAAGCGCACACCACGCTCGCTGTTGCCATGAACCGGATCGGTGGCAAGTCGAACACCGGCGAAGGCGGCGAGGAACCCGACCGTTACCTGCCTCTGCCCGACGGTTCGGTGAACCCCGAGCGTTCGGCCATCAAGCAGGTGGCTTCCGGCCGCTTCGGCGTGACGACGGAGTATCTCGTCAACTCCGACATGATGCAGATCAAGGTTGCCCAGGGCGCCAAGCCCGGCGAAGGCGGCCAGTTGCCCGGCCACAAGGTCGACGCGACGATCGCCAAGACCCGTCATTCGACGCAAGGGGTGGGCCTGATTTCGCCGCCGCCGCACCATGACATCTATTCGATCGAAGATCTGGCGCAGCTGATCTACGATCTGAAGAACGTCAATCCTGCGGCCGACGTGTCGGTCAAGCTGGTCTCGGAAGTGGGTGTCGGCACGGTCGCTGCCGGTGTTGCCAAGGCACGTGCCGACCACATCACGATCTCGGGTTATGACGGCGGCACGGGCGCATCGCCGCTCACCTCGCTCAAGCATGCCGGCAGCCCGTGGGAAATGGGCCTGGCCGAGACGCACCAGACGCTGGTGCTGAACGGCCTGCGCAGCCGCGTCGCGCTGCAAGTCGACGGTGGCCTGCGCACGGGCCGAGACGTCATCATCGGTGCGCTGCTGGGCGCCGACGAGTTCGGCTTCTCGACCGCGCCGCTGATTGCGGCGGGCTGCATCATGATGCGCAAGTGCCATCTCAACACCTGCCCGGTTGGCGTCGCCACCCAGGACCCGGTGCTGCGCAAGCGCTTCAAGGGCACGCCCGAGCACGTCATCAACTACTTCTTCTACGTGGCCGAAGAGGTTCGCGAGCTGCTTGCCGCGATGGGCTACACCCATCTCGACCAGATCATCGGCGACGCTGACCTGCTGGAAAAGCGCGAGCTCATCAACCACTGGAAGGCACGCGGGCTCGACTTCTCGAAGGTGTTCTTCAAACCGGATGCGCCCCGCGAATCGGTACACTGGACCGAGCGCCAGAAGCATCCGATCGACGACGTGCTCGACCGCAAGCTGATCGCCGAGGCAAAGACTGCCTTGGAGGCTCGCCAGCCGGTGAAGATCGAGACCACGATCCGCAATGTCGACCGCTCGACCGGCGCGATGCTGTCGGGTGAGGTTGCCAAGCGCTTCAAGCACAAGGGCCTTCGCGAGGACACGATCTCGGTCAGACTGACAGGCACCGCCGGGCAGTCCTTCGGCGCGTTCCTGGCACGGGGTATCTCCTTCGAGCTTGTCGGCGACGGTAACGACTATGTCGGCAAGGGCCTTTCGGGTGGCCGTATCGTCATCCGTCCGCCCGAGGAGTCCAAGATCCGTGCCGAGGAGTCGATCATCGTCGGCAACACCGTGCTCTACGGTGCGACCGAGGGCGAGTGCTACTTCCGCGGTGTGGCGGGCGAGCGTTTCGCGGTGCGCAACTCGGGCGCCGTCACTGTCGTTGAAGGCGTGGGCGACCATGGCTGCGAATACATGACCGGTGGTGTTGTCGTCGTCATCGGCAAGACCGGCCGTAACTTCGCGGCCGGCATGTCCGGCGGCGTGGCCTATGTGCTCGACGAGGATGGCGATTTCGCTGAACGCTGCAATATGGCCATGGTCGAACTCGAGCCGGTCCCCGAAGAGGACGACATGCTCGAGAAGCTGCACCATCACGGCGGCGACATCGCCCATATGGGCCGCGTCGACGTTTCGGGCGACATGACCCGCCACGATGAGGAACGCCTGGTGCAGCTGATCTCGAACCACATGCACTACACCGGTTCGACACGCGCCAAACAGATACTCGACGACTGGGCGAGCTATCGTCCGAAATTCCGCAAGGTCATGCCGGTGGAGTACCGCCGCGCGCTGATCGAGATGGAGCGCATGAGGATGGGAGTCGCGGCGGAGTAGCCGCGACGTTACCTGCCGGCGCTGCGCCCAACTGGACGCAGCACCATCGCATGCTTCATTGGAAGTGATGGAACGACACGCCCGCGAGGTTCCCGCGAGGCTAGACTGACGAAAGTTAGACTATGGGCAAGGTTACAGGTTTTCTCGAAATCGACAGGCAGGTGCACAAGTACCAGCCGGCTTCCGACCGCATCCGGCATTTCCGCGAATTCACGCTGCCGATGTCGGACAAGGAAGTTGAAAAGCAGGCAGCACGCTGCATGGATTGCGGCATTCCGTTCTGCCATGGGCCGACGGGTTGTCCAGTGCACAACCAGATCCCGGACTGGAACGATCTCGTCTACAATGGCGATTGGGACAATGCGATCCGCAACCTGCACTCGACCAACAACTTCCCCGAATTCACCGGCCGCATCTGCCCCGCTCCTTGCGAGGAAGCCTGCACTCTGAACCTCGAGGACATTCCGGTCGCCATCAAGACCGTCGAGCAGGCGATCGCCGACAAGGCCTATGAGACCGGCTACATCAGGCCTTATCCGCCTGAGAAGAAGACCGGCAAGAAGGTTGCCGTCATCGGCTCCGGCCCTGCCGGCATGGCGGCGGCCCAGCAACTCGGCCGTGCTGGCCACGACGTCCATGTCTATGAGCGCGAGAGCCGCCCAGGCGGTTTGCTGCGCTTCGGCATTCCGGACTTCAAGATGGAAAAGCACTATATCGACCGCCGCGTCGAGCAGATGACGGGCGAGGGGGTGACCTTCCATTGCGGCGTCAATGTTGGCGTCGACAAGCCCGTCACTGAACTTCTGGCCGAGTTCGATGCCGTTCTCTATTGCGGCGGCTCCGAGACGCCGCGTCCGGCGGGCATTCCGGGCGACGACCTCGAGGGCGTGCACGATGCGATGCCTTACCTCGTCCAGCAGAACAAGCGCGTCGGCGGCGAAGACATCCAGTCGGTTGCCTGGGCCTCCGAACCGATCGTCGCTGGTGGCCAGCATGTTGTCGTCGTCGGCGGTGGCGACACCGCGTCCGACTGCGTCGGCACTGCCTTCCGCCAGGGTGCGGTGCGCGTTACCCAGCTCGATATCCGTCCGCAGCCGCCGGAAAAGGAAAACAAGCTCTCGGTCTGGCCCTATTGGGCGACCAAGATGCGCACCTCATCCTCGCAGGCCGAAGGCGCGCAGCGCGAGTTCCAGGTGGCGACGCTGGAATTCATCGGCGAAGAGGGCCAGCTGACTGGCGTGAAGTGCTGCGAAGTCGACGACAAGCGCAAGCCGATCCCGGGTACCGAGTTCGTCATCCGCGCCGATCTCGCCTTCATCGCCATCGGATTTGCCGGCCCGCTCGCCGGCGGCCTGGTCAAGGAGCTCGAAGGCACGCTCGACATCACCACCGATAACCGTCGTTCGACCAATGTCGCGGCCAACGATCGCGACTACAAGACCAACGTCGACAAGCTCTATGTTGCCGGCGATGTGCGCCGTGGCCAGTCGCTGGTGGTCTGGGCTATCCGCGAAGGACGCCAGGCGGCGCACTCGATCGATGTTGCCCTGATGGGGTCAAGCGTTCTGCCACGCTAAGGCTTGGCGGTTTCGATAATGAAAAGGCGCCGCGAGGTGCCTTTTTCATTTCCGGTGGCTTCTGCAAACTACCGCTTGATGGCCGTCGTCATCTCGGTGCTCTGGCCGGCCGGCAGTGGCTTGGGCGGCCACGAGAAATCGTCGGCACGCCCGGGGGGCGCCGCCGGCGCTATGCCCTGCACGACAAGTTTTTCGCCGGGCGAGCGCGGGTCGCCCTTGGCGGCCGTTTGTGCTCCCAGCAATTCGCTGCCGCCGTCGAGTTCGGGGTCGGAAAGCGAGACCGGCACGGTTCGGTCGATATTGACCGGCACGTTCAGTTCGCCGGGGGTCGCTTGCGGCAAGCTTGCCGGCATCACGGTCTCGGTTCCCAGAGCGGTGATACCGAGCAGCTTGTTGAGCGACTTTTCCGTATAGAAGGCGAGCTTGCGCTTACCGGCCTTGGTGACGTTGATGCCGTCATCGGAGCGCAGGCGCACCGGCTGGCCGTTGATATCGGGGCCGCTGGTGACGAAGGCACCGCCCTCATCGACAAAGCCGCCCCAGACATCGATGAATTCGCTTCCCACTGCCTCGGTCGCCGCACGATAAACATCGTTGAAGGCGAGCATGTCGGTGCTCGCCTTCGGCGACTTGAAGGCCGGCATGCCGACCCACAGGAACGGCACCTTGGTGGCGGAGATAGTTTTTGCCAGCGCTTCGGTGCGGGCTTTGTATTCCTTGGTCCAGGCTGCGTTCATCGGCGGCTCGCGCGTGTCACCGATCTTCATCTGCTGGCGATCATTTGAGCCCATCATGACGATGACGGCGGCGGGTTTTTCCTGCTCGATCAGGGCTTTGGCATTCTCGGGCCAGTTGTAATAGTCATCGCGCACGAAGCCCGACGAACCGTTGGTCTTGTCGATGACCCGGACCTTGGCATTTTCGGCGAAGACGGCGCTGAGGCCCTCGGCGATGCCAGCGCCGAGGAAGTCACCGATGACAAGAACGACCTTGGCGTCGAGCGCTTTCTCGATGACGGGAACGACCGGTTCGGCCGGCCTGGCGACGGTGCCCACAGCGCTCTTCGGCTTGCGCGGGGCCCTGCGAATGACGCGCTGCGGGGCTTGCTGCTGCTGATAGATGTAAGGATCAACGCGCGGTTCGCGGCGCGGCATGAAGAGGTCGCGCAGCGACCACCGCCGCAATATGCCTTCCTGGGCTGCAGCTGGGCTTGGCATGGTGGACGAGATGGCGGTCACGGCGACCGCCACCGCGAGCAGTGGCATCGTCAGGCGCAAAAGCAAAAACCTTGAACGACGTGTCGATGCCAAATGCAGCCTCCGGTTGCTAATTACGCCGCAGCCATTTGAGGACTTCCATGCTCGGATGCCCGTCCGGCGTCAAGCCCAGCTGTGCCTGGAACGCCTTGATTGCGGTGCGCGAGCCTTCGCCGATCTTGCCGTCGCTCTTGCCATCGTAATAGCCGTGCGCCGACAGCCGCTTCTGCAACTCCTGCTTCTCTTCGAAGCTGAGCTTGGTGAACGGTCGCTTCCAGTCCTGTACCAAGCCACCATAGCCGGCGATCTCGTCGGCAAGAAGGCCAACGGCGAGCGCATACTTATCGGCATTGTTGTAGCGCTTGATGACGGAAAAATTCTTGGTCATCAGGAATGCCGGTCCACCGCGTCCGTCCGGCACCTTGAGGGTGGCCACGTCGGAGCCGCGCTTGAAGGCCTTGCCATTGGCGCGTTCGACGCCAAGCGCTGCCCACTTGTCGAGCGTCATCGATCCCGAGGGGAACTTCTGGCCCTGGGGCAGCACGACCTCGTAACCCCAGGTCTTGCCGGCCTGCCAGCCATTCTTCTTCAGAAGATTTGCGGCCGTGGCGAGCGCGTCGGGCACGGAGTTCCAGATGTCGCGCTTGCCATTGCCGTCTGCGTCGACGGCATAGGCCTGGTAGCTGGTCGGGATGAACTGGGTGTGCCCCATGGCGCCGGCCCAGGAGCCGACGAGATGGCTCTCGTCGATGTCGCCGCGCTGCAGGATCTTGAGCGCCGCGATCAGCTGGGTGCGAGCAAACTTCGCCCGGCGCTGGTCGCCATAGGCGAGCGTCGCCAGCGAGCGCACCACATTGCGCATAACCTTGTCGTTCTTGAGAATTTCGCCGTAGTTCGATTCCATCGACCAAATGGCCAGCAGAACATAGCGGTCGACGCCGTAGCTGGCCTCGATGCGGTCGAGCCACGGCTTCCACTTGCGTGCCATCTCACGGCCTACCGCTATCGACTGGTCGTGCACGCGGTTGTCGAAGTAATCCCACACCGGTGCCGTGAATTCCGGCTGGAAGCGGGCTTTTTCCAGAACCTCGGGATCCGCCGAGGTTACGCCGCGAAAGGCACGATCATAGGTCGCACGGGAGATTCCGTTGTCGGCGGCTACCGAACGGAAGCTCGCGACCCAGCGTTCGAAGCCAGCCTCGGCCGCCGCCGGGCCAGCAGGCAACAGCAGCGCGAGCGAAAGACCAGCGATCGCGGCAACGCCTGCGAGACTCTTGGCGGTTTTGCGAAGGGGCATTCTTTCCTCCTTGGAGAGATCAGAAAGTCGATTCATCGCCTAAGCCGGTTAGCAATCAGTTTACCATGGTCCCCAGAGGAACGAAAAACGCCCTTGGGGATTGTCTCCTTAATGGGCGGGACAATCAAGATCGCGTGATCGATGGTCTTGCCCCTGTCCCCGAATACGTGAACGCGTTCAGTATTCCTCAATTCGGGCGTGAGAATGTCACTTCTCATACCTGTAATCTTCTATCGGACGACGAAGCAATGAAGAGAGTTCGCAAGGCAGTTTTCCCGGTCGCCGGTTTGGGCACGCGTTTTCTGCCTGCCACCAAGTCGATTCCGAAGGAAATGCTGACGGTTGTCGATCGTCCGGTGATTCAATACGTGGTCGATGAGGCACGCGAGGCGGGCATCGAGCATTTCATCTTCGTCACCGGCCGCAATAAGGCGGTCATCGAAGATCATTTCGACGTTCAGTTCGAACTCTATGACACGCTGGCCCAGCGCGGCAAAGGTGAGCAGCTCGAGCGCTTGCAGCGGCTGCAACCCGGGCCGGGACAGACCTCGTTCACCCGCCAGCAAGTGCCGCTTGGCCTTGGCCATGCTGTGTGGTGCGCGCGCGAACTTGTCGGCGACGAGCCCTTTGCACTGCTTTTGCCCGATATGATTATGCAGTCTGAAAAGAGCTGCATGCGCGAGATGGTCGAGCTTTATGCCGAAACCGGCGACAACATCATCGCCGTGCAGGAATGCGATCCCACCGAAACGCACAAATACGGCATCGTCGGACAGGGCAAGGCCGTCCATACCGGCTTCGAGATCGAAGGCATGGTGGAAAAGCCCAAGCAGGGTACGGCACCATCGAACCTCTTCATCAATGGCCGTTACATCCTGCAGCCGGAGATTTTCAACATCCTGGCCAGCCAGGAGCGCGGCGCCGGCGATGAAATCCAGCTCACCGACGCGATGCTGAAGCTCGAAAAGCAGCAGTCTTTCTACGGTTACCACTATCGTGGCCGCACCTTCGACTGCGGCTCGCCGGAAGGCTTCGTCGAAGCCAATGTCGCGTTTGCCTTGTCGCGTTCGGATCTCAACAGGAGCATGGCCGGTGTCATCGAAGGCCTGTTGCAAGAGATGAAGCCTGACCGCTAAGCGGCCGCAATGTCGCTCGCGCGTCAGTTTTGGACGCGCGGCGGCGTAGCAAAGGGCTTTGTCGTCCTGTAGACATTTCCTGCCAGGTGCTCGCAGCGATGCGGGAGAATCGGGAACACGGTGCAAAACCGTGGCGTGCCCAACGCTGTAAGAGGGACCGTATCGGCAAAAGCCACTGTTCGTCCTGAACGGGAAGGCGCCGAACGCGGGTTGAACTCGAGCCAGAAGACCGGCCCGGCAGAAATCGTCCACCGCATGGTCAGGCGGGGGAAATCGATTGCTCGCAAGGGGAAACGCAATGCCGGCTGACCATTTCAACTCCAATGGTTTCGACCAGACCGCACAGGACGCCGTCTACCGTGCCATCTTTACGCGTCGAGATGTGCGCAGCCATTTCCTGCCTGATCCGCTTGAAGATGGGCTGCTGGCAAGGCTTTTGATGGCTGCCCATTGCGCGCCGTCGGTAGGCTTCATGCAGCCGTGGAATTTCATCGTCATCCGCGATGCTGGACGCCGCCAGCAGGTGCGCGATCTGTTCCTTGCCGCGCGTGGGGAGGAATTGCCGCAGATCGCCGAGGAAAAACAGGCGCTCTACCGCAAGCTCAAGCTCGAAGGCATCTGCGAGACCCCGCTCAATCTCGTTGTCACCTGCGACCGCGGCCGCTCGGCAAAGTCGCCGCTCGGACGCTGGCACAATCCGGAAATGGACCTCTACAGCACCGTTTGCGCGGTCCAGAACTTCTGGCTGGCGGCGCGCGCCGAAGGCGTCGGCGTCGGCTGGGTCAGCATCCTCGACCGCGAGGCGCTGAAACAACTGCTCGGCATTCCCGAGCACGTCGTTCCCGTAGCTTACCTCTGCGTCGGCCATGTTTCGGAATTCGCGCCAAGGCCTGATCTCGAACGGCACGGCTGGGGCAGCCGCCTGCCGCTGGCAGACCTCATCATGAGCGAGGTGTATGCGGGAGAAGGGGAAGAAGCGTTGAGGGCGATCGCCGCCGAACTGGTGGCGCCCTAGAGCGCCGATGCGTCAGCGCTGGATTCTCATCCCAAGGAATACACTGTTGGTCGTGCTGTCGCGGTTGGGCAGGGTGCTGGTGAAGGTCTCGTGGCGCAGACGCCCGGTGAGACCGGCATAGCGGTTGAGCCACCAGGTCAGGCCCGCTTCGGCGGTCAGTGTCAGGTCGTGATCGCTTGAGCCGGCATAGTCGCGCCAGCCGACGCCCACGGCAGCCAAACCAGTGAGGTTTGACCGGAGTTCGCGCTCGACGCTGAGGCGCCCGGCATAAAGCACCGAACCGCTTTCGCCCGGTGTGGTCGAGCCTTCCACGAAGGTCGCACCGTTCAAGCCGACGGTGGTACCACGCATCGGCGACCATCTGAGATCGGCGGCAATTGTCGGTTCGGAGATGGTCTTGAGGCGCTCGTCGTCGAAGTTTTCGCTGATCCAGCCTGCCGAGACTTCACCGCCGAATTTCTCGCCCATGTCCAGTTCAACGCCGGCACGCGCGCCGATCTCGTTCGAAGAACGTTCGAAGCCGGCCGTGTCGAGGCGCAGGTCATAGATCCGGCGACCGAACTGGACCTCGCCAAATGGCGTCAACGCCGGGGATATCTGATATCCCGCGCGCAACCTGCCAGAGTAAAGCGTGGAGTTTCTGTCTTTTTGCGACAGCATGGCTCCATCCGACAGTTGCGCATCGCCGTAGGTTTCCTTCGTGGCCTCGCCGGTCACGCCGAAGCGGAATTTGCCGACATCTTTCTCCATCCCGAGCGCGCCATTGAGGATATGGAGCGTCGGGCGCTCGACGGTGCCGACGATAACAACGGGTGAAAAGGCCGATTCCGGGCGGAAATCATAGCCGAGACGCGCGATGGCACGCAGGTCATCGGCAAGATCGAGCTGCAATCGACCATTGATGCCGCCAGCGAGGTCGTCCACCTCCTGGCCGGAGATGGATTTGCGGACAATGCCGTACGCGTCGATGTTCGCCGAATGGGTTTCCCAGTCGGAAGCCGCGTTGAGGCGAAGAGCCGTGTCCGACAGCACTGCCGATTTGCCGTCCGGGCTCGAATCCGCGTTGGTGGTTGCGCCCAAACCTTGCACGAGGCTGGGCCGCAGCACGAAACTGCCGACGCGGATGCCTGTGGGTTCGAAGGGATTTGCGTCGATCAGCAGATCGCGGCCTTCGATGGCGCGTTGCCGCTCGGAGTCCGGCCCGTTGTCCACGCTGGTCTCGGAGTCGACAGTGCCTTGGCGCACAGTGGCAGTGGTGATGTCGTCTTGCGTCGCCGGTGCCGCCCTTGTGGATGACGCGCCAGCGGGGGCGGCGCGTTGCCGCCGCGCCTCTTCGGTGCGCTGGCGCGCCGTCGTTGGCGGGCGATTGGACGCCGCACTGTCGGCATTGGGCGGTTCGCTGAACAGGCTGTCTTCGGCGGCTGGATCAATTGGGTCGGCAAGTGCGCCGGGGCTGGCGGGCTGGTATTCCGCGACCGGAACCTGGGGGGACGGTTGCGGCTGGGTCGGTGGCCTGCGCGTCAGCAGGCCCGCCGCGTTTGCGTCGTCACCAGGACCGCGCAGGCCTGCCTCCTGGGCATGCAAAGGCATGGTGCAAAGCAACGTCGCTATACTTGCTGTCGCCAGCAAGGAGCGCAGTCCAACGTTGCCCCATAGTCCTTTTTGCCCTGGCTTGATCTGCGCCATTTTTTCCACTGCTTCGCCGGCGCATGGGCGCCGCAATTACCAACTGGTAAATGGCCATGGTTAACGGAGAGTTTCTCGTCATCGCTCGGGCATGCCGTTCGGGCTGGATAATCATGGACAGGGACCGTTCGACGCGCTAACGCATGCGACATGCACGCTGGATCACTAAAAAAAGAACCGGATCGGCAGGCGTCGATCGCCTCCGCCCTCCGCACTGTTGCCACAGAGCAGGCCGGCATGGCCGCGCTTGCAGCCGCGCTCGAAGGAGCGTTGGCCGAACCATTCGCCCAGGCAGTGTCGATCCTTGCGCGACTCGGTGGCCGGGTCATCGTTACCGGCGTCGGCAAGAGCGGCCATATCGGCTCGAAGGTCGCAGCGACGCTGTCCTCGACAG
This sequence comes from Aminobacter sp. AP02, assembly GCF_003148805.1. GTDB lineage: Bacteria > Pseudomonadota > Alphaproteobacteria > Rhizobiales > Rhizobiaceae > Aminobacter. Next base: position 226,521 of record NZ_QGGX01000006.1, on the reverse strand, counting down.
GGACGCCGTCCTATTTCGTTCATCCCTCCGAAGCCATTCATGGCGATCTCGGCATGATCACCAAGGAAGATGCGATCGTCGCGCTCTCCTGGTCAGGTGAAACAGCCGAGCTCAAGGGCATCGTTGCCTATTCGAGGCGCTTTTCGATACCGCTGGTTGCCATCACCGCGGGTGACGCTTCCGCATTGGCGCGTCAGGCTGATGTGGTCTTGTCGTTGCCGCGCACGCCGGAGGCCTGCCCGCACGGTCTTGCCCCGACGACCTCGACGCTGCTTCAATTGGCGATAGGCGACGCGTTGGCGGTCGCCCTGCTTGAAGCGCGCGGCTTCACCGCCGATCATTTCCGAACCTTCCACCCCGGCGGCCAGCTTGGCGCGAGCCTGATGCCGGTCGGCGACCTGATGCATACGGGCGACGAGATGCCGATCGTGGCGGTTGGTACCAAGATGCCGGAAGCGGTCAGGACACTGTCGAAGAAGCGCTTCGGCTGTGTCTGCGTCGTGGACGCGGACGGCAAGCTCGCCGGCATCCTCACCGACGGTGATCTGGCACGCAATCTCGACCGCAATCTCGCCGAGACAAATGTCGAAGACATCATGACCGTGCGGCCCAAGACCGTTCCGCGACAGATGCTGGCTGGCACGGCAACCGCCATGCTCAACGAGCACAACATCAGTGCCATTCCCGTGGTGGAAGACGACCGTCCGGTCGGCATCATCCACTTCCACGACCTGCTCAGGGTCGGCGCTGCCTGAGCAGCCTCAGACCGGCTCCACGACCAGTTCCAGATCGACGTCAGCAGCACTGACGACACGCACCTGCGTACCGACAGGCAGGTCCGGGCCGGAAACGCGCCACATCGTGTCGCCAAGCTTGATGCGCCCGCGGCCTTCCTTGATCGGTTCGGTCAGCGTCGCGGTGCGCCCGATCATCTGGGCGCCGCGGCGGTTGAGCAGCGGCTGGTCGGAGACGTCGCCGCGGCCGCGAACGATCTGCTTACCGATATAGGCCGATGCCAGCGCAAGTACGAGGAACGCCAGGATCTGTGCCTGCCAACTCCAGAAGGCCGCATCCCACAAAAGCAGCGACACCGAGCCGACGATAAGCGCGGCAATGCCGATCCATAGCAGGAACACACCCGGCGCAAAGATCTCCATTGTCAGCAGGATGAAGCCGAGCAGCATCCAGTTCCACGGACCCAGTTCGTCAACGATGCTTGCGATCATTTGGGCTTCCCCATCAGTGCGGTCGCTCAGTTCTGCTCAGGCGCAATCCTTGGCGGGCGCGAGGACTGGCGCTGCGCGCCGGCGGTGCCTTCGGCGCGGAACACTTCCTTGGCGATCTCGCCGATGCCGCCCAAGGTGCCGATCAGCGACGAAGCCTCCATCGGCATCAGCACGACCTTGCTGTTGGGGGCCGAGCCGATCTTGGCGAGGGCTTCGGTGTATTTTTGGGCAACGAAATAGTTGATCGCCTGAACGTCGCCCTTGGCGATGGCCTCTGACACGACCTGCGTGGCGCGGGCTTCGGCCTCGGCGGCGCGCTCGCGTGCCTCGGCATCGCGGAAGGCGGCCTCGCGGCGGCCTTCGGCCTCCAGCACCTGTGCGGCCTTGAGGCCTTCGGCTTCGAGGATCTGGGCGCGCTTGTTGCGCTCGGCCATCATCTGGCGCGCCATCGAGTCCACGAGGTTGGCGGGCGGATTGATGTCCTTGATCTCGACGCGGGTCACCTTGATGCCCCAGGGATGTGCTGCTTCGTCGACGACGCGCAGCAGGCGCTCGTTGATCGCGTCACGGTTCGACAACAATTCGTCGAGGTCCATGGAGCCCATGACCGTGCGGATGTTGGTCATGGTGAGGTTGAGGATGGCGTTTTGCAGCCCGGCAACCTGGTATGCGGCCTGCGGCGCGCTGAGCACCTGGTAGAAGGCAACGCCGTCGACCGCCACGATAGCATTGTCGCGGGTAATGACCTCCTGGGTCGGTACATCGAGCACCTGCTCCATCATGTTCATCTTGGCGCCGATGCGGTCGATGAAGGGAATGATCAGGTTGAGACCGGGCGTCAGGGTCTTGGTGTAACGGCCGAACCGTTCGACCGTATAGTTGTAGCCCTGAGGGATGGTCTTGATGCCGGCGAAAAGCAGCAAGAGAACAAGGACGACAAGGACCGGGATGACGATGTCGAAACCACTGAAGTCCATTCGGTTAACCCCTCAGGCTTGAGCTTGCCGGCTGTAGTCATGCCAGCGCTGCGATGCCGAAAGACTTAAGGGCCTTTCAGTGCTGTTACAATCGCGTGCTGGCGGATTGTCAGGTGTTGTCAACGGCGAAAGCTAAACAAGCCGGCGTCGGAGTCCTCGCTGCCCGTAATCGTCGAGGTAATGAGCTCGGCGGCGATACGCGAATAGGTGATGCCATTGCCGCCGTAGCCCATCACGGCATGGATACGCGGATGGCGAGGCAACTGACCAATATAGGGCAAGCCGGTGACCGTGGTGCCGAATGAACCGGCCCAGGAAAACTCGGGCGTCGCATCGAGCTTGGGCAAAAGAGCCTTCAGTTTTCGTGCGATGCGCTCGGATTTTTCAGCTGTCAGCATGTCGCGCTTTGCCTCGTCGGTGAAATCTTCATCCTCTCCGCCGCAGATCACCCGCCCGTCGGCGGTGGCGCGCATATAGAGGTAAGGATCGGAGGCCTCCCAGATGAAGGCGGCTCCGGGCCACAGTGCTCGCTTCTGCTGTCGCGTGGCGATCGCCCAAGTAGAGATGATCTTGTGGTTGGTTGACGGCACGAGGTCTGCGACAAGTTCGTAGCCGGTGGCCAATACGACATGAGTTGCCGTGATCGTCGGGCCTCTGGCGGTCGCGATCACGACATCTTCGCGTCCGTCTTCGATGCCGGTCGCCTCGACGGGAGCGTATAAGCGCGCCTTGCGTGCAAGCGCCTTGCGGAGCAGTCCGGCGGTCAATTTTCTAGGATCGAGCGCCAGATTGTCGGGGCTGAGGATCGCGCCATCGCGCTCCACACCGAATTTTTCGCGCAATGTCGAAGCCGTCAGGTAGGTCGCACCAATGCCAGCTTGGCGCCGCGCTTCGGCCTCTTCGCGCAGGCCGCTCGCGTTCAGAATGTTGCCGGCGAGATAGAGCGATTGCCTGGTCTCGGCGGCGCAGCGGATGCCGAGTTCGCTGATGTGCGCCTTGAGGTTCATCACCGCGAGCCGAGATCGGCGCCAGGCACGCTCGGCCTTCGGCTTGCCGATCTTAAGTGACAGTAGTGAAAGTGGCTGGTCGATCTCGAATTGGACGAGGGCTGTCGTGGCCGAAGTCGAGCCGAGGAACGGTCCGCGCCGATCGATGCAGACAACCGAACAGCCGGCTTCGGTCAATGCTTCGGCGATCATGGCGCCGCTGATACCCATACCGATGACAGCAACATCGGTCTTGACGTCGCGGGTGAGCTTGCCAGTAGGGACGGACGGCGCGCGATAGGCATACCAGACGGGCCGTCCGGTCCTTAGGTCGAGCTTTCGGGTCATGCATGCGCACCTCTCCAGATGTGCTCAACGCACCGCCTTGGGGAGAGGTTCCTGAGGGGCCGACGGCCTTAGCGCGCGCATGCACCACCCCGGATTGGCACCCGCGAGATCGCCTTGGATTGCGGCTCGGCCGTTCCTCAGACCCAGCCCATCAGTTCGCGGCGGGTGATGGTCTCGATGACTGCCATGCCTTCAGGGCTGTCGTTGAGGCAGGGGATGTGGGAGAAGTTCTTGCCGCCGGCGTGGTGGAATATCTCGGCGTTTTCGCCGGCGATCTCCTCCAGCGTTTCGATGCAGTCGGCCGAAAAGCCCGGATTGACGATCGCGATCGACTTGATGCCTTCCTTGGCGAGCCGCTCCACGGTCTTGTCGGTGTAGGGCTGAAGCCATTCCTGCGCGCCGAAGCGCGACTGGAAGGTTGTCATCAGCTTCTTGTCACTCATGCCGAGGCGCTCACGCAGCAGCCGTGTCGTCTTCACGCAATGGCAATGATAGGGGTCGCCCTTTTCGAAATAGGGCTTTGGGATACCGTGATAGGAGGCGAGGATCACCTCCGACTCGAAGTCGACCTTGGCAAGATGCTGCTCGATGGAGCGCGCGAGCGCTTCGATGTAGACCGGTTCGTCATAGTAGGCCGGCACGCTGCGGATGGTCGGCTGGGCCCGCAGCTTCATCAGCGCACGGAAAAACTGGTCGTTAGCGGTTGCCGTCGTTGTTGCCGAATATTGCGGGTAGAGCGGAAACAGAACGATCCGGTCACAGCCCTGTTCGAGCAGCTTCTTGGTGACGCTTTCGGTCGAGGGATTGCCGTAGCGCATGGCCCAGTCGACGACGACGTCGGGCAGGTCACGCAGCGCCTCGGCAAGCTTTTCGCCCTGGGCGCGGGTATGGGTGCGCAGCGGCGACTCGTCGAGCGCGGTGTTCCAGATCTTCTTGTAGTTCTCGCCCGATTTCTTGGGCCGCGTGTTGAGCACGATGCCATAGAGGATCGGATACCACAGCGCCTTCGGCATCTCGATGACGCGCGGGTCGGAGAGGAATTCACGAAGATAGCGCCACATCGACTTCTGGTCGGTGCCGTCTGGTGTGCCGAGATTGACGAGGAGAACGCCGACCTTGCCCTTGCGCACCGCGGGGTGACCGTTTGGGAACGGGCCGAGCGCCTTGGCCGATTTTTCGTCGATCGTCGTGGTCATGTTCATTCGGTGTCTCCGTAATGCGGGATACCTAGTTGAAAGGCGCAACCGTTCAATGTCGCGTCTGGCCGCACCCAAAAAACAAAGTCCGCCCGGCATGCCGGGCGGACTTGTTGAGGGCAAGAGAGCCCTATCAGTTTACCGACGGGATCGAAAGCGTTCCGCCGATGTGCAGGTCCTTGGCCTTGGCGTCAGGATTGGCCTCGGCGATTGCTTTCCACTTGGTCGGATCGCCGAGATAGGTCTTGGCGAGGTCCCAGAACGTGTCGCCAGCAACCACCGTATGCGACTTGGCACCAGCCGGCGCTGCCTCGGCGGGCTTGGCCGGTTCCACGGTTGGCGGGGTGTTTGCGATCTCGGTCGAAGCGCCGGGCAGGACGGGGGTCGCAGGTGCAGCGTCCGCGGGCTTGGCGGGTTCTGCAGCAGGGGCGGCTGCCGCCGCTACGGCGATCTCGGTGATGCGGCCGTCCAGCTTCGGCGTGAAGGGCCGGTTCTTGGCGAGATAGTCGGCGACGACCTGTTCGAGGCTCGGACCGTAGTCATAGGCGTTGGTGGCGTTTTCGGCGAAAAGCTTGTAGCCGTCGCCGCCCTGGCGCACGTAGTTGTTGGTCGCCACCGTGTAGACCTTGGCTTCGTCGATCGGCTTCCAGGCGCCACCGTCCATCACTTCCACCGACTTGACGCGGCCGGCATTGGCGGCGACCGACTTGTCGAAGGAATATTTGAGCCCGGAAACCTGCGGGAACTTGCCCTTGCCCTCTTCGATCTCGCTGACGCCTGCTTCAAGCGAGGCGACGATGTCCTTGCCCGAAAGCTGGAAGGTGGCGAGCGTGTTCTGGAATGGCAGGACCGTTAGAACTTCACCCATGGTGACGACGCCCTGGTCGATGGAGGCACGAATGCCGCCGCCGTTCTGGAAGACGATGGTGACGCCCTGATCCTTGACGCGGTCGAGAATGGCATCGGAAATCAGGTTGCCCATTTCGCACTCGCGTGCCCGGCAGCTTTCACGGCTGCCGTCGATCAGGGCGGTGGTCTCCGAGACTTCCTTGTTCTTCAGTTCCTCGATCGGCGCGCCGAGTTCCTTGATGCGGGCAAGCACTGCCTCGTCGGGCTTGATCGAATTGTCGAGATAGATTGGATCGCCCTTGGCTTCCTTGACGACGCCGTTGTCGTCGAAGGTCACCGTGAATTCGCCGAGATACTTCGAGTAGGACGCAGCCTGGGTGACCGGCACCTTGTAGCCGTCGGGGTTGTCGATCATCGTCGGATAAGGCCCTTCGGCCTTGGCGTCGGTGTTCGACAGCAGCGAGTGCGAGTGACCGCCGACAACCACGTCGACGCCGGGGATCTTGGCGATCATCTCCTTGTCGCGGGGATAGCCGACATGGGTGAGGGCGATGATCTTGTTGACGCCCTCGGCCTTCAGCTTCTCCACTTCGGCAGTGATGTTCTTGACGTCGTCTTCGATGGCAATGTTGGGGCCGGGCGAGGCAACTTCGGGCGTGTCGTTGGTGACGGCGCCGACGATGCCGATCTTCTGGCCGCCGACCTCGAGCACGAGCGACGGCTTGATGCGGTCGCCGACCTTGGACTGCGCATTGGGATGCACGTTGGCGGAAAGGACCGGGAACTGGATCTTCTCGAGGAACGGCACCAGCGCTTCCTCGCCGTCGTCGAACTCGTGGTTGCCCACGGTCATGGCGTCGAACTTCATCTGGTTGAGGAATTCCGCTTCAACCGCGCCCTTGTAGGTGGCGTAGAACAGCGAGCCCTGAAAATTGTCGCCGCCATTGAGCAGCAGCACGTTCTGGCCTTCGAGTTTCTTGCGCTGGTCGGCGATCGCCGTCACCAGGCGCGCCGCGCCGCCGATGCACTCGCCCTTGCCCTCTTCTTCGGTCGAGCAAGTCGATTCGAATTTGTTGTTGCTCTCAATGCGGCTGTGCCAGTCATTGATGTGCATGATGGTCAAAGCGTAATCGGCGAATGACGGCGCGGCGGAATAGCCGAACGCCGAAGCTGACAAAGCCGCAATGGCAGCCAATCTCTTCATGTTGAAATCTCCCGAATGACCCCCGCGAGACGTTTAGCGTCTTCGCTTGACCGGAATGTTACACATTCCTTGGTGCCATGTTCACATCCTCATTTTGCGGATGCAAGGGAGAATCGGAAACGACAAGCCGGCTTACTTGCCGTGCGCAGGAGCATACGTACGTAAACCAAAGCGCCGTGCGTTCGAATGGACGCACGGCGCTCTGAAACTACGAATCCACGCATCGCGCCCCTTGAAAATCTGATCTGATTTTCGGGCCGCTGCGGTAGGTCAGGCCGAACGCCTGGTCAGCGTGAATTGCTGGTTGGTGCCGCTGGTGCAGTTCAGCTGGTTGGCGGAGATCAGCAGGCAGTTGAAGCTGATCGGCGACTGGCGGATCAACGAGGTGCCGTTGATCTGTACCGAATTGGCGCCGGTCAGGATGTAGGTGCCGTCAGAAAGCTTCTGGCCGGTATCGGTTGCGACCGTCTGGAACGAGCCGTTCGTGAAGGTCGAAAGCCCGGTCCCCTTGGCGTCGAGCCAAGCACCTTCCACACCCGATGGCGCCGATCCGGAACCACCGCCCGAAGAGCCACCGCTGGTAGAGCAGCCGGCAATGGCGGCCGCAAGCAGGGCAAGTACTCCGGCCGAAACAATTTTGCGCGAAGTTGTCATGAAGTAGTCCTCTCCTCAGTCCGCTTGCCTTCAATCGCCCGATTTGGCGATGAAGGCAAGGGCAGAGCAAGGCGGTTAAGAACTGAGGCAGTAAGGCACTAGGGCAGTAAACCTACTTCCCTGGTGCCCATCGCTCTCATCTTTTTTAGCGCACCAGAACGTTGCGGAACTGCCATGGATCGTCCTTGTCGAGATCCTCCTCGAACAGGCCAGGGCGGCCTTCGAGCGGCGTCCAGTCGGTGTAATAGCCGTTGACCGGCCCGAGGTAGGGCAATTGCACTTCGAGGCAGCGCCGGTAGTCGGTTTCGTCGGCCTCGACGATACCGGCCTCCGGGTTCTCCAGCGCCCAGACCATGCCTGCGAGCACCGCCGAGGAGACCTGCAGGCCCGTTGCGTTCTGATAGGGCGCGAGCTTGCGGGCCTGTTCCAGCGACAGCTGCGAGCCGAACCAATAGGCGTTCTTGTCGTGGCCGTAGAGCAGCACGCCGAGTTCGTCGACACCATCGACCAGCTCGTCCTCGTCGAGAACGTGGTGCACTGGCTGCGGCTTGCCGGCGGCGCCGAACATCTCGTGCATCGACAGAACCGCGTCGTTGCAAGGATGATAAGCGTAGTGGCAGGTCGGACGGTAAGTCACCTTGCCCTTCTTGGAGCGCACTGTGAAGAAGTCGGAGATCGAGATCGCCTCGTTGTGGGTGACCAGGAAACCGTACTGCGGTCCTGGCGTCGGGCACCAGGTACGGACGCGGGTGTTGGCGCCTGGCTGTTCGAGATAGATCGCGCCCTTGTTGCCGTGCTTGAACTTCTTGGCGTTCTTGGGCTTCCAGGTCTCGTGCGTGCCCCAGCCGAGCTCGGCCGGCTGCAGGCCTTCCGAGATGAAGCCTTCGACCGACCAGGTGTTCCAGAACACGTTCATCGGCTTGGGATTCTTGGTGCGCTGGGTGTCGCGCTCGGCGATGTGAATGCCCTTGACGCCCGCCTTCTTCATCAGCGCGGCCCAGCCTTCGCGGTCGTGCTGTGCGGGTTCCTCGAATTCGATGCCGAGGTCCTTGGAGAGGTTGACCAGCGCCTGCTTGACGAACCACGAGACCATGCCCGGGTTGGCGCCGCAGGTGGAGACGGCGGTCGTGCCGCCGGGGTGCTTGCGCCGTTCGGCCAGAAGCGTTTCGCGCAACGCATAGTTGGTGCGCTCGTCATTGCCGGCGTTGTTGTCGAAGTAGAACCCGAGCCACGGCTCGATGACGGTGTCGACGTAAAGGGTGCCGAGCTTGCGGCACAGATGCATCAGGTCCACCGAACCGGTGTCGACCGACAGGTTGACGCAGAAACCCTGGCCTCCGCCATTGGTCAGCAGGGGCGTCAGAAGCTCCTTGTAATTGTCCTTGGTTACCGCCTCCTGGATGAATTTGATGCCGCGCTCATCCGCGAGTTTACGGTTCTCGTCGCTGGGATCGATAATCACCATGCGCGACTTGTCGAACTTGAAATGGCGTTCAATGAGGGGGAGAGTTCCGCGACCGATCGAGCCGAAACCGATCATCACAACAGGACCAGCAATCTCACCGTAAACGGGCCATTTTTCATTCGCCATTTTTTATGGCACTCCTTCTCACACTAAAAGAGCCGGGCCACGATTGACCCGGCTTCAACAGCTAAACCATACATGCTTGTTGCAATAAAGCGAATCCGGCGCCCCATATGCTGTGGGAAGCGGACGTTATGCCGCTATAGTTAGCCGGCGTTCGCCATGGAATGCAGGAAATCGACGAGCCTGTCCCGGTCGGCGGCGAGGCCTTTGTAGTCGAGTTGCTCGCGGTCGAGGCTCATCAGTTGCTCTGCGAAGGATGCGGCCAATAGGGCGCGTTCGTCGCTCTGCGCAAGCACCGCGAGAGGGTCGAGATAGATGCGGATGGTGAACAGGATGTCGCCAGAGACCGGCAGCTTTCTCAAGGTCTGCCGCTCGACGCGGATGAAGGCCCGGCCGGCGACATCGGCGTCGGCAAAGGTCGACTGGGTCTCCGACGAGCGAGCGATGCGCTGGCGGTCGGAGAGCGGGTGATAGAGATCTCCACTGGCCTGGATCGACCAGTTGAAACGCTCGACCAGCACAGCCAACTTGTCGAACATGCGAGCGATCAACTCGGCCATGCGGGTGCCGGGGCCGAAGCCGGGCACGGGGCCGTGGATCTGGTGGATTGGCAGGCCGAATTTTTCGGTGAGCTTCCATGACGAGGGAAAACACAGCGAGCCGGCCGCCAGCCGCCAGCCATTCTCGCCCTGCCGCATCAGAATGAGATCTTCCTGCACCAGCTTCGAGGCGGCGATCAGCGGATTGTCGCCAGCGTTCTGGATATCGACGGACCGGTCTGTCCCTGCGACGACGCAGCGGCCGCCTTCGAGGCAATAGGCTTCGGGGAAGCGCTCGACGAGATGCGCGACCAGGAGGTCGAGCACTTCCTGCTGGGCCTCCCGCGTTTCCGGCTCGGCGACGAACACCTTGTCGGGCAACTCGGCATAGAGCCTGTCTTTTTCCGAGAGATAGGCCTCGAGATGATCGTCGAGCTCGATCCAGTCGCGCGGCTCGGCTTGCTTGAGGCCGATGGCGAATGGTTTCGAGCTGCCGTCATATGGGGTGTGGGTGGGGCTGTCGGTCATCGCAACTTGTCGGACTGAGTGGCTGGGTGTGGCTTAGCCTGCGGCGCGGGATGTCGGCAATGTCGCGCTATTGGGCCAGGTTCGCCGCGATCAAACCGCGCAGCGAATTGCCGAACCAGATTTTCGCGGCTCGGCGAAAATCGGCAGCGCTCACGACCGCCTCCACAGCCATGCCGCCTTCGATCATTTCGCCGCGCAGCACCCCGGCGAGCAGGCCGCAGGCGAGGGCAGGCGTCTTGAGCGGGCCGCCGTCGCCCATATCAACGAAGACATTGGTGATCGTGCCTTCGCAGACGTCGCCAGCCTCGTTGAGCAGGATCACCTCGTCGGCCTGTTCGCGCGAAAATTCGGCGCGGGCGCGATCATAGGCGTCGCGGCGCGTGGTCTTGTGCCGAAGCAGCGGATTTGACGAGGCGAGCCTCGTGTCGGCGATGCGCACGATCCAGGTGGTATCAGGAGCAAGCGGAGTGAAGGCCTGCGTCGTGATATCGACGCTGCCATCGGCGGAAAGGGCCAGGCGGACCCTGAGGGCGGTGTCGCCACCCACCGCGAGCCTAAGCGCATTTTCGACAGTTCCCTGGTCGAAGGTGAAGCCAAGTGCCTTGGCAGACGCCCTGAGCCGCGCAAGATGCAAGCCCCCACGCAGGAAGCCGGTCGCCGGTTCCCAGCGCATGGTCTCGATCAGCTCGAAGCCGGCACCGTGCCCGTGGCGAAGCGTGCTTTGAGAAGGCATTCCGCGTACTCCGCTTCCGAAGTTGAATCGAAGACAACTCCGCCACCGACATTGTACACGGCCTCGCCGTCCTCATGCAGAGTGATGGTCCTGATCGCCACGGAAAAACGCATCGTCCCGCCAGGTGCTATCCAGCCGATTGCGCCGCAATAGACGTCGCGCGGCACGCTTTCCAGTTCACGCAGGATCTCCATCGCCCGGATTTTAGGCGCGCCGGTGATCGAGCCGCATGGAAACAGGGCGGCAAACACCCGCTCGATGGAAAGCCCCGGCAAGAGCTTGGCCCGCACGCGGCTGACCATCTGGTGCACTGTCGGATAGCTCTCGATGCGGAACAGTTCGGGCACGTCGAGCGTGCCGACCTCGCTGATGAGCGAGATGTCGTTGCGCAAGAGATCGACGATCATGCGGTTTTCCGCCTGGTTTTTCCCGTCGTTGCGCAGGAATTCGCGCAGTGCTGCGTCCTCTTCGGGCGTCTTGCCGCGCGGGGCAGTACCCTTCATCGGATGGGTCTCGATCCAGCCTTCGCTGTCAATCTCGAAGAACAGCTCGGGCGAGCGCGAAAGCACCACGGGGCCGCCGAGCGATACAAGCGCGCCATACTTCACGGGCTGGCGCGCGATCAGCGCATCGAAGGCATCGAGCGCTTGGCCGGTCCATTGCGCATGGACAGGGAATGTCAGGTTGGCCTGGTAGCAATCGCCCTGGCGCAGATGCTGGTGCAGTTTCCTGAAACGGCGTTCATAGTCGGCTTCTGACCATGTCGCCCGGGCGTCGAAGATCGGTCCGTTGGTGACGGGTTCGCGCGATGGCGCCCGGTTGCGGTCCGATGGCTGGTCGAACACGCCAAGGCACACCAGCGGAGCGCGCCGGCCCTCGGGAAGGAGCGGCCGAAGCTTGGGTTCGAGCAGGTAGCCGGCCTCGTAGGAAAAATAGCCGGCCAGCCATTTGCCCTGTTCGTGCGCCTTTTGGGCTGCCTGCAAGGCCGGAAAAAAGTCCGCAGTGTCATGCGCGACAATGACTTCGCGGGGTGCCTCGAACAGCACCTCGCGGCCGGCGGGGTCGTCCCTGAATAGGACGAATGGAGAAGCAATATCAGCCATGATTTCAGCGTGTATGGGAACGTGCCGGGCTCAGTCCAGCGCTTCCAACTCGTCAATGAGGTTGTCGATGACGGCAAGACCCTTCTGCCAGAAGGCCGGGTCGGTGGCGTCGAGCCCGAACGGCTTCAGAAGCTCGGAGTGATGCTTGGTGCCGCCAGCGCGCAGCATCTCGAAATACTTCTCCTGAAAGCCGCTCTCTGCATTCTGGTAGACCGCATAGAGCGAGTTCACCAGGCAATCGCCGAAGGCGTAGGCATAGACGTAGAAGGGCGAATGTATGAAGTGCGGGATGTAGGACCAGAACACCTCGTAACCGTCGCGCAGCTTGATCGCCGGCCCCAGGCTCTCGGCCTGCACCTCGAGCCAGAATTGGCCGAGCTGGTCGGAGGTCAGCTCGCCATTCTTTCGCTCGGAATGCACCTTGCGCTCGAATTCGTAGAAGGCGATCTGGCGCACGACCGTGTTGATCATGTCTTCGACCTTCTGGGCCAGCATCGCCTTGCGCTCGCGCTTGTCGGTGGTGCGGTCGAGCAGCGAGCGGAAGGTCAGCATCTCGCCGAACACGCTCGCGGTTTCGGCCAGCGTCAGCGGTGTGGAGGCCATCAGCGCGCCCTGGCCGCCAGCCAGTACCTGATGCACGCCGTGGCCGAGTTCGTGGGCCAGGGTCATGACGTCGCGCGGCTTGCCCATGTAGTTGAGCAGGACGTAGGGATGCGCCGAGGGCACCGTGGGGTGCGCAAAGGCGCCTGGCGCCTTGCCCGGACGCACCGGCGCGTCGATCCAGCGGCGGTCGAAGAAATCGCGCGCGATGTCGGCCATCTCAGGCGAAAAGCGCTGATAAGCGGTCAGCACCGTGTCCTTGGCTTCGTCCCAGCCAATGGTTGCCTGCGGCGTCTCGGGCAACGGCGCGTTGCGATCCCAATGGTTCATCACCTCCATGCCGAGCCATCTGGCCTTCATCGCATAATAGCGGTGCGACAGGCGCGGATAGGCCTCGCGAACGGCGGCGGCGAGGGCGTCGACCACTTCGCGCTCGACCCGGTTGGCTAGGTGTCGGGAGTCGGCAATGTCTTCGAAGCCGCGCCAGCGGTCGGAAATCTCCTTGTCCTTGGACAAGGTGTTGGTGATCAGGGTGAATACGCGCAGGTTCTTGCGGAAGGTCGCGGCAAGTGCTTCGGATGCCGCCTTGCGCACCTCGCCGTCCGGGTCCTGAAGCTTGTTCAGCGCCGGCTCGAGGGTCAGTTCCTCGCCGCCGATGTCGAAACGCAGGTCGGACATCGTCTCGTCGAACAGCCTGTTCCAGGCACCGCGCCCGGTGATCGACTTCTCATGGAACAGCTGCTCGACGCGGTCTTCGAGCTGGTAAGGCTTGTCCTTGCGCAGGTCGAGCACCCAAGGGCGGTAGTGGCCGAAGGCCGGATCATCGTCGAGCGCCTGGAGGATCAGCTCGTCGTCGACGAGGTTGAGTTCGAGCGCGAAGAACAAGAGATGCGCGCTGGCGTCGGTCATCTTTTCCTGGACGTCGCCGTAGAGCTTGGCGCGCTTGGGGTCGGAGGTGTCGCCGGAGTAGACCAGTCCGGCATAAGAGACCACGCGCCCGACAAGTTCCTCCAGCGCCTCGTAGCTGCGCATCGCCTCGCCAAGCTTGCCTGCGGCACCACGCGCTGCCTCGATCGAAAGCGTTCCTTTCCAGCGGGCCTCGAAGGCGACCGCATCGGCCGAGGCCTTGTCGAGGTCGCGGACAAGCTCGGGCGCTTCCATCCCGGCATAGAGGTCGCCGAGGTTCCATTCGGGCAGTTCGCCAAGCCCTGTCACACTCCCTGCGGAGGCTGTGGCTGACATCTCTTGCCCGGAATTCCAACGCATTGCGTCTTCCTTTTCACTTACTTGTACCGGTTCGTTCAAATCATAAGGGATTCGTTCACCGGCTTTTTTGAAACCTTATTTAGAACCCTGTGCCAGGATGATCCACATCCAAAACGGCAGCTACGGGCATATTCCGGACATTCATGGCAGGTTCGATTCTCATAGTCGATGACGATCCCGTCCAACGTCGCCTTGTCGACGCCGCGGTGACGAAATTCGGCCACACCGCTCTCGTGGCGGATGGCGGGGAGGCGGCCTTGCGCCTGCTCGACGGACCGCGTGGCGGCGAGATCGACGTGATCATCCTCGACCTGTCCATGCCGGGCATCGATGGCATCGGCGTGCTCAAGGCCATGCGCGAACGCGGCATGGCCATTCCGGTCATCGTCCAGACGGCGCAGGGCGGCATCGAGACCGTGGTGTCGGCGATGCGCAACGGCGCCTTCGATTTCGTCGTCAAACCAGCGTCGCCGGACAAGCTCCAAGCAGCGATTGCGAACGCGCTCAAAGTCGAGGCCGTCGGAGGCGAGATCCGGCGGACGGCGCGGCGCGGCAGCGGGCTGTTGACCTTCCGCGACATGATCACCCGAAGCCCGGCCATGGACCGGGTCATCCGGCTCGGCCAGAAGGCGTCGGCATCGAACATCCCGATCCTGATCGAGGGCGAATCGGGGGTCGGCAAGGAACTTGTGGCACGTGCCATCCAGGGGTCCGGCGATCGGCGCTCGAAGCCCTTCGTTACTGTCAATTGCGGGGCGATCCCCGACAATCTGGTTGAAAGTATCCTGTTCGGCCATGAGAAGGGCTCATTCACCGGTGCGACGGACAAGCACGCGGGCAAGTTCGTCGAAGCCGACAAGGGAACCTTGTTCCTCGACGAGATCGGCGATCTGCCGCTCGACGTGCAGGTCAAGCTGTTGCGCGCCGTGCAGGAAGGCGAGGTCGATCCCGTCGGCGGACGATCAACCGTCAAGGTCGACATCCGGCTGATTTCGGCGACGCACCGCAACCTCTTGCAACAGGTCAAGGACGGCAAATTCCGCGAGGACCTGTTCTACCGCCTCAACGTCTATCCGATTTTCGTGCCGCCGTTGCGTGAGCGCCGCGACGATATTCCGCTGCTCGTCAGTCATTTCATTTCCCGTGTCGCGCCGGCAAGCCCGCATGGCAGGATTCCGATGATCTCGGAAAATGCACTGGCATTGCTTCAGGCCTATGACTGGCCGGGCAACATCCGGCAGCTGGAAAACGCCATTTTCCGTGCGTGTGTCCTGTCTGAAGGCGATGTGCTGACCGAAGACGAGTTTCCGCAGATACGCGCTCAGGTCGAAGGCGTTGTCGATCTCGGCGGCACCACTGTTGCCGATACGGGCACCGAACGAGCGTCTCTCCCCGCTCCCGTACTGCCGCGGGCCCCGGAACGGGCGAGGCCGGGAATGCTGCGGGCGCTCGACGAGCGTGGCAATGTACGTCCACTGTCCGACGTTGAATTCGAGATGATCCGGCTCGCCATCGACCACTATCATGGCCAGATGAGCGAGGTCGCGCGGCGGTTGGGAATCGGGCGCTCGACGCTGTACCGCAAGCTCAAGGAGTACGGAATCGATCCTGAGACCGGGCGGAGCGAGAGACTCGCTTCCTGATATTTTTCTTTAGCGGAACTGAATTAAGGCTTGCGTGTCGCTTGCGCGCCGCATGAAAATTCGGGTGCGCGCATATTTGTTAATCGCTGTTTTTGTGGTTTAAACCAGCGGTTTACCATAAAAAAGCGCGCTTCTTTTTTGGTTGGACATCGCCATGGTCTCACCGCATTTCGGCTTCAATAATCAGTGATTAACCATTAGGATCGATATTCGGACGCGAATCCGTAAGCGTGTCCGGGCTTCAAATCCGGGGACAGATGGCAGCCTAACAGGGCCTTTTGATTTGAACAGGATCGAGAACACCGAAGGGCGTCACTCGAAATCCAAAGTGTTGCAAAAGTGGCTTACCGCCGCAGCGCTGGCTTTTGGTTTCATGACAGCCTCCCAGGCCTCCGCCGAAACGCGGACGCTCAAGCTTTTCTACACCCACACGGGCGAGAAGGCTGAGATCACGTTCAAGCGCAATGGCAGATACGATGCCGCCGGCCTGAAGAAACTCAATCAGTTCCTCCGCGACTGGCGCCGCAACGAGCCGACGAAGATGGACCCGCGTCTGTTTGACGTCGTTTGGGAATCCTACCGTTCGGTTGGCGCTACCGGCTACATCAGCGTTGTTTCCGCCTATCGTTCGCCTGCCACCAATTCGCTGCTTCGCAGCCGCTCGAGCGGCGTTGCCGAAAAAAGCCAGCACATGCTTGGCAAGGCGATGGACTTCTACATTCCCGGTGTTCCGCTGAAGAAGCTGCGTGACGCGGGTCTGCGCGTCCAGGCCGGCGGCGTTGGTTACTATCCGCGTTCCGGTTCACCCTTCGTCCACATGGATGTCGGCAATGTGCGCCATTGGCCGCGCATGAGCCGCCAGGAACTTGTGGCCGTATTCCCATCCGGCAAGACGCTGCATGTGCCGAGCGACGGCAAGCCGCTGCCGGGCTTCGAGCAGGCGCTTGCCTCCTATCAGGCACGCAAGAGCAGCGGCGACCTGGTCATGGCCAGCGCTTCGCCTGCCAAGCGCGGCGGCCTGTTTGCCGCGCTGTTCGGCGGCGGCGGCGCCGACGAGGAAGAAGATACCGGCGAAAGCACGATTGCAGCTGTTGCCCCCAAGAAGGCGCCGACCCAGGTCGTGGCGGCCGCGCCGGCTCCAAAGGCGCAGCCTGGAATCCAGATCGTTTCGCCTGAGAACGCACAGCGCGCCGAGCTGCCGCAGGTTGCCGAGCAGGAACCCGAGACCATCATTGCGGCCCTTCCAGCGCGTAGCGTGCCATTGCCTGGCGTAGCCCCGCGGCCGCAGGCCGAAATTGTCTCGGCCACAGCCGAGAACGTACCATTCGGCGCAGCATCCGCTCCGCTTGCCGAAAGCGAACAGCCTACCGCGGCCGAACAGCAGATTGCTGCCAATGTGCCGCTGCCGACCTGGCGTCCGAACCATACGCCTCCGGCCGAGCTCAAGCCTGAGAACCAGGCCGTGCTGATGGCGCTTGCTTCGACTGACGACGCGCCGGCGATCGCCAGCGACGTCAACGCGCCGCTGCCGTCAGCTCGTCCGCAGGACATGACCGTTGAAGCTGCCTTGGCTGCTGCCAACGACATTCCGACAGAAGACGAGGGCGCGCAGGCCGAACTCGAAGTTGCCGCCCTGGCGCCTCAGCCGGAGCAGCGGTCCGTGTTCGATCAGCCTGAAGCGGTAGCTGTCGCCACGCCCAAGAGCGCGATCGCTACGGCCTCGGCTGGAACCGACCCTGCCGCTGCCATTGGTGGCAACGTCAAGACAACGCGCAAGGCTGCCCGCCCGCTCGCTCAGGAGGCCAAGCCGGATCCCAAGGCTGTCGTGGTTGCAGCAGCCCCCGATGCCGCACGCTGGGCACTGCGCAGCGGCGCCCAGGTCATCACGGTCACGACCAACACCAAGGCGCCGGGCTTTGCCTATAATCTGGTTCGCACTGCGCCCAAGGAAGTCTACACGGCCGGCTTCCAGCAGGGCAACGAGGCTACCGACGCCCATCGTTTCTCGGGTAGTGCCGTCAAGTTCCTCTCGGTCGCTCGCTTCGGAACGAACTGACCGGACTCCCGAACAAAAAAAGAGCCGCGCTGGACAACCAGCGCGGCTTTTTCTTTGTCGGATTCTCCGAGGGAGACGATCAGTTCTTGCGCAGCTTGCTTGCCTCGGCGGCGAGGGCCTCGATGCCGGCCCAGTCGCCTGCCTTGACCATTTCGTCGGGTGCCACCCAGGAACCGCCGACGCAGACCACATTCGGCAGGCTGAGGTATTCCTTGGCGTTCTTCGCCGAGATCCCGCCGGTCGGGCAGAACTTCACGTCAGCGAGAGGCGAAGCCAAGGCCTTGAGGAAAGGTGCGCCGCCGGCCTGTTCTGCGGGGAAGAACTTCAGGAAGTCGAGGCCCGCCTCGCGTGCGGTCATGATCTCGCCGGGAGTGATGGTGCCCGGCAGCAGCGGGATATCGCTGTTGGCGGCATGAGCGATCAATTCGCGGGTTAGGCCCGGGCTGACGATGAATTTCGACCCGGCGGCAACCGCCTCGTCGAACTGGCGCGCGTTCAGGACGGTGCCTGCACCGGCGATGCAATCCTCGACCTCGGCGGCAACGCGGCGAATCGATTCCAGCGCTTCGTCGGTCCTGAGCGTGATTTCGATTGCCTTGAGGCCGCCGCGTGCCAGCGCGCGGGCAAGCGGTACCGCATCGGCGGCGCGCTCGATCTTCAGCACTGGAATGACTGGCTGGCCATCCAGCAGCGCAAGGAGTTTTTGGGTTTTGCTGGTCATGGCATTCCGTTCCACTGTCAATTTTCAACCGATTTAACAGACGGCGCATTGCAAGTCCACGAAACCGGTAGCGACTTGGTGTTGCGGGCCCGGATGCACTGCACCGCCGCGCAATCAATGGACGCCCGAAGGACACTGTAGCAGCTAAACCAGTGCAGGGTCCTTTAAGATCTGCCGAAAAGCCCCACCAGCCAAGCTTTCAGGCTGGACCAAAATCCGGCAGCCGGCTGCAGTGCCTTTTCAAGAGCTGCCTGGGTACGCTCGCCGGCGATCCCGTCGGCGGCAAGACCGTGTTCGCTTTGAAATTTCTTGATTGCGGCTGCCGTGCCAGGCCCGAAGATGCCGTCGGTGTCGACCGGATAGCCGAGTGCGACGAGAGCTTCCTGAAGCTCGGTCACCATTTCGCCGCGCGAATCGACTTTCATCAGCCGGTCGCCCGGCGCTGGGCCGTCGATCTGTCGCTGATATGCCTCCGCGAGCTTGAGATGATAAGCGTTCTTGCGGAAGCCGGGGCCGTTGTAGCCGTGCCCGACCGCTTCCCAGTCGTGCCTGTTGAGCGCTTCGGTGAGGCCGGCTTTTTCAATGTAGCGAGCCATCAGCCGGGCTTGACCGGCGGCTCCCGAGCGGGCTTCCTCCACAAGGGCATCGACGTTGTCGAAGCCGAGCCAAAGCCAATGCGCGCCCATCACCTGCCCGAGACCCCACGACGTCGACTCATAGGCCGCCTGGTGGTCGATGCCGGCCGCCTGGTCTAGCATCTGCCAGCGTGCCGCCTGGGCACGCGGATTGGCAACGGCGCCCGCTGTCGGTGAGGCGAGGCCGGCGGCCCGCGCGTTGTCTTGCTTGTCGCCGGAAAGCCTGCGGTCGAAATAATGCCCTTCGAAGCGGATCAGCGGCTCGTTTCGTCCGTCGATCCTGGCAAAGACCTGGCCAGCACTTTCGATCTCGGCGATGGCAAGCAATGCTGCCGGTTCGATCCCGAGCTCCCTGGCCGCCTTTTCAATTTCCGCTGCCGTCTGCTTGCTGAACATGCGCCTGGCACTCCCTTTCGTCGGTGCGATTGTCGCCCGACTTTGGCAGGCGTGGATAAATATGTTTGCATCCGGCTTGGGGCCGCGATCTCAACGAATCTGGAACCATTTGTAATCGTTTGCCTTTCCGCATTGCATTGAAAATCGCGAGCCAAGGCGTTAGGGGCTCTCGCCATGAATCTTTCCACGCCCGCACCCCACTTCCGTGTTGCCGCCCTCTACCGTTTCTGCCGGCTCGAGGGTTTCGAGGCCTTGCGCGCCCCGCTGGCCGCCTTTTGCTGTGGCCGCGGCATCAAGGGCACGCTGTTGCTTGCCCGCGAAGGCATCAACGGTACCGTCGCCGGTACCGAACAGGCGGTTGCCGAACTCATCGCCTATCTCGAAGCTATGCCGGAATTCGCCGGACTTGAGGTCAAGTATAGCGCCGCCGAAGCGATGCCGTTCCACCGTATGAAAGTGCGGCTCAAGAGCGAGATCGTCACCATGGGCGTGGAGGGCATCGACCCACTTGCCAGCGTCGGTGCTTATGTCGAACCGGATGACTGGAACGCGCTCATTTCCGATCCGGACACCATCGTCGTCGACACCCGCAACGACTATGAAGTGTCGATCGGCACGTTTTCCGGCGCGGTCGATCCCCAAACCAAGAGTTTCCGCGAGTTCCCGGCCTGGGTCGAGAGCCACCGCAGCGAACTGGAAGGCCGCAAGGTGGCAATGTTCTGCACCGGCGGCATCCGCTGCGAAAAGGCGACTGCCTATGTGAAGTCGCTCGGCATCGACGATGTCTTCCATCTCAAGGGCGGCATCCTCAAGTATCTCGAAGAGGTGCCGGCCGAAGAGAGCTTGTGGCAGGGTGAGTGTTTCGTCTTCGACGAGCGCGTATCGGTTTCCCATGGCCTGGCCGTAGGCGAGGCAGAACTGTGCCGGGCCTGTCGGCACCCGCTCAAGCCCGAAGAGGTTTTGTCGCCGAAATTCGTATCCGGTGTTTCGTGTCCGCATTGCCATGACGCCCGCACCGAAGAAGACCGTGCCCGCTATGCAGAACGCCACAAACAGGTGGAACTTGCCGAAAGGCGCGGTACACATCCGCATATTGGCGGCTAGTCCCGCGCCTCCGACGGCCTCGCCAAATTGGCTGACGTCATTGTAATGTCGCCTTCGTCCGCCTACCTGACGGCGACCGTCATTCCAAACCGGAGGCACCTATGTTCGACCCCAAGAAGCTGCTCGACGATCTGCTCGGCTCCACGATTCCAGGCACCGGTTCCACCGTGCGCGACAAGGCGGGGCAGGCGACCAAGCTTGCCAAGGACAATCCGCTGGCCGCGGGCGCCCTGGTCGCCGTGCTGCTCGGCACTGGTACCGGACGCCAGGTCACCGGCACCGCGTTGAAGGTCGGTGGTCTCGCCGCCATCGGTGGCCTCGCCTACAAGGCCTACCAGAACTACAAGGCCGGCAACGCGCCTGATGCCACCGCCAACACCAATCCTGACACGCAGCTTCTGCCGCCACCGGCCGACAACTCCTTCCACCCGGCCCAGGCACCGCAAGGCGAGACCGAATTCGCGCTGACGCTGATCCGCGCCATGATCGCGGCAGCCAAGGCCGACGGCCATATCGACGACGCCGAGCGCAAGAAGATCGGCGACAGGCTCAGCCTGTCGGGCCTCGATTCCGAGGCCGGGCAGTTCCTGAAGGACGAACTCGATGCGCCGCTGGATCTGGACGCGATCGTGGCCGCCGCCCAGACCGACGCGCAGAAGGTCGAGCTGTACACCGCCTCGCGTCTTGCGATCGAACCCGACTCCCGCGCCGAGCGCGGCTATCTCGATCTGCTTGCTGGCCGGCTTCAGTTGCCGGACGCATTGGTCGACCACGTCGAGGCAACCATTTCGAGCGTCAAGGTGCCGATCGAGGCGTCCGCCAATCCGCAGGTTAATCCTCGCTGGTAGCGGTTGCGATGAGGGCGCGCAGAAAGCCGCTAAAAGGCAATTCTTCGCGTTAAGGATTTGTTAACCGAGCAGGCGCATCCTTTTCTCATTCGGATCGGCTCTCCTCCTCCCAAGCACGGTTCGATTTAAAACTGGGCGGTCGCCAATGACCGCCCTTTTTGTGTGACTCCCCTCGACATTTCTGGATGGACTATCAAGCAAATCCAATCTGGTTTTGCTTGACCCTGCGCTCTAGATTTAAGGTGCTACGAAGGATCGTCCGCCGGCGATTGGTCATGCGCAGGGGAGGGCTTCATCATGGCGAGCAACAGGGTTGCGGTGGTTACGGGTGCTGGCAAGGGCATCGGCAAGGCGGTGGCTACCGCATTGCTCCACGATGGCTGGAACACCGTCTTTTGCGGGCGCAGCAAGCATGTGCTGGATGAAGCGATCCACGACGCTGGCAAGACCGACGCCAAGGCGCTCGCCGTTGTCTGCGACGTCACCAGGCCTGAGCAAGTCGACGACATGTTCGAGACCATCACCGAAGCCTTCGGTCGGGTCGATCTGCTCTTCAACAATGCCGGCATGGGCTACAAGGCGTCCACCATCGACGAGATCCCGGTCGAAGCCTGGAACGAAGTGGTGTCAGTCAACCTCACCGGATCGTTCCTATGCTCACGCGCGGCATTTGCAGCCATGCGCAGGCAGGAGCCCATGGGTGGGCGCATCATCAACAATGGTTCCGTCTCGGCCCATGCGCCGCGCCCTGGATCCGTGCCCTATACCGCCACCAAGCATGCCATAACCGGCCTTACCAAGACGCTGGCACTCGATGGCCGGCCCTTCGACATCGCCTGCGGCCAGATCGACATCGGCAATGCACTGACGGAGATGGCCGCGCCCATGACCGTTGGCGTGCAGCAGGCCGACGGCTCGATCGCTGCGGAGGCCGTGATGGACGTCGCCCGTGTCGCCGAGGCCGTGGTCTACATGGCCGGCCTGCCACTCGACGCCAATGTGCTGTTCATGACCGTGATGGCGACGAAGATGCCCTATGTCGGGCGTGGGTGAACGGCTCTATTTCGCCAAAAACGCCTCAATGCGCTCCAGCGCGCGCAGGATGTTTTCTTCGGAATTGGCGTAGGACAGCCTGATATAACCTTCGCCAAGGATGCCGAAATCCGGCCCGCCGATCAGCGCGACGCCAGCTTCTTCGAGCAGTGCCGAGGCGAGTTTCTTGGCCTTCCAGCCGGTCTTTTCGACATTGGGGAAGGCATAGAAGGCACCCTTCGGCGTGATGCAGGAAATGCCGGGGATCGTATTCAGCCCCTCGACGACGATCTTGCGGCGATTGTCGAAAGCACGCATCATCTTGTCGACGTCGTCCTGCGGCCCGTCGATCGCAGCAATGCCGGCATACTGGCTCGGCGCGTTGACGCAGGACCAGCAATTGACCGCGAGCTTGCGTACCTTGTCGTAGAGCATGCCGCTGTGAGGAGCATTCGGCCAGATCGACCAGCCCATGCGCCAGCCGGTCATCGCCCAGGTCTTGGACCATCCATTGAGCACGATCAGCCGGTCTCGGATTTCAGGAAAGCTGAGCAGCGAGGTGTGTTGCTCGCCGTCATAGGTCATGACGTCGTAGATTTCGTCGGACATGACAGCGACATGCGGATGGGCTTCCAGCCCCTTGACCAGCTTGGCGATCTCCATGCGCGGCGTCACCCCACCTGTCGGATTGGCGGGCGAATTGAGGATCAAAAGCCGCGTCTTGGGCGTGATCAGCGAAAGTGTTTCCTCGGCCGAAAAGGCAAAGCCGTTGGCCTCGCGCATCGGAACCGGCACCGGTGTCGCTCCGGTGAACTCGATCATCGAGCGATAGATCGGAAAGCCGGGGTCGGGGTACAGGATCTCGGCGCCCGGTTCGCCGAACATCAGGATCGCAGCGAACATCGTCGGCTTGCCACCAGGCATGATCATGACGCTTTCGGGCGAAACCTCGACACCTGTGGTCGTCAGCGTGCGTCGTACCACCGCCTCGCGTGTCACCAAAAGACCGTTGGCGGGCGTGTAGCCGTGATGGCCGTCGCGCAATGCCTTGATTGCCGCTTCGACGATGTGGTCGGGTGTGCGGAAATCTGGCTGGCCGATGCCGAGATTGACGATGTCGCGCCCCTCATGGAGAAGTGCCGTGGCGCGCGCCAGAACGGCAAATGCGTTTTCTTCGCCGAGGCGGTCGAAGGCGGCAATCGTTTGGAGCATTCCGGCAATCCGTCTGGTTCTTTCGGTCACTTCGTATTTTTGCGAGGGTCCGGGCGGCCATGTCAAACGAATTGGAGAGATCGTTGACCGAGAACCTGCACGACTGGAAGCCGCGTCCGCGCCCTGAGCGCATCGTGCTTGATGGACGCTATGTGCGCCTCGAACCGCTAGACGCGGCAAAGCATGGCGAGCGCCTGTTCGAGATGGCGACCGCCCAGGATGCCGAAGGCCGGTTCCGCTGGCTGTTCGACACCAAGCCGCAGACTCGCGCCGAGTTCCAGCCATGGCTCGACAAATCGGCGGCAAGCGAGGATCCGCTTTTTTTCGTGGTCATCGACAAGGCGAGCGGCAAGATGGCCGGGCGCCAGACGCTGATGCGCATCGATCCGGCTCAAGGCGCCATCGAGATCGGCAATATCTACTGGAGCGACATCATCTCCCGTAGGCCGGCGGCGACTGAGGCGCAATTCCTGTTTGCACGCTACATCTTCGAACTCGGCTACCGCCGCTACGAGTGGAAGTGCAACAACCGCAACGAGCCGTCCAAGCGTGCCGCCGAACGTTTTGGCTTCAAGTTCGAGGGCATCTTTCGCCAGCACATGGTTGCCAAGGGTGAAAACCGCGACACGGCCTGGTACTCGATCATCGACAAGGAATGGCCTGCACTAAGGCAGGCCTATGAAGCCTGGCTCGATCCGGCAAATTTTGATGCCGCAGGTCAGCAGAAGCGCAAGCTCGAGGACTTTCGCGCAGAAGTTGGAACATGAAACGTGCCAGTTTTGGCTGGCCGACTTACGCATGCGACAAAGGAACCGGCATTGGCGCGTTGGCTGATGCGCCGACGAGCGCTATGAAGCTCTGCGTCACGGGCCTTGAACCCGGCAACATCTGGATCTGAGGCCTCGCCGATGGACACCAAAACCCGCCACGCCGCCGTCGCCGCCGCCTGGATCATGATCATCTTCGGCGTCGCGGCATTCTTCCTGCCGAAAATCATGCTGGCGGTCGGCAGCTACTCGACTGTGGCTGCCGGGGTAGTCGCGGTGCTGTTCGTGCTAGGCTTCTTCGGCGTGTTCTGGCTGCGCGGCCGCAGCCAGCGCAGGAACGGCAACTGAGCCTATTTTGCCGCAAGCGGTTGTACCGCTTCGGCCAGCGGAATCGTCAGCTCGGCCCGCAAGCCACCACCGTCGGCCCTGTTTTGGAGCGTGACGTCGCCACCAAATCGGCGGGCGATGTTGCGGGCGATCGTCAGGCCTAGACCAAAACCGCCGGTCTGGCGGTTACGCGAACCTTCGAGCCGGATAAACGGACGGAAGATCGTCTCCATCTGGGCTTCGGGGATGCCTGGTCCGGAATCGTCGATGGTCAGCAGGATACGAACTTTGTCGCGCGACAAGGCAAGGCGCGCCTTGCCGCCATATTTCACCGCATTGTCGACGAGGTTCACAACGCACCTGCGCAGCGCGATAGCCTGGCCGTAGCAGATCAGTCCGCGCGCATGGGCGCGTGCGCCGTCGAAGACGACATGCGGATTGCCGTCGGCGATAGAGTCCACCAACGACCAGAAGTCGATCCGCTCGGAGGCCTCGCCCTTGGCTTCGAAGTTTGCGAAGTCGAGGACCGAGGCCGAGATCGCCTCGATGTCGGCAAGATTGTGCATCAGCGCCGTGCGCAGGGGCGAGTTGCGCAACAATTCAAGACGCAGGCGAATGCGCGTCAACGGCGTTCTGAGATCATGGGCGAGTGCTGCGGCGAGAAGTTCACGATCCTCGACATATTCGCGCAATCGCGCCTGCATGGTATTTACCGCGCGGGCCGCCGATCTGTATTCACTGCTGCCCCACTCCGGCAGCGGTGGGCTTTTCAGATCTTCGCCGATGCGCCGGACTGCGCTTTCGAGCGCGCGATACGGTGCGGTCAGCCGGCGAAGCGACCAGATCGACAGCAAAACCACAAGGGCTGCGACCGATCCGTAGAGCGGCAGGCTGTCGGTGTTGAGAATGGGACTGGGCGGCGTGGCCTGCATGGTGAAATTGAGCCACTGGCCGTCCTTGAACTCGATCGATGCGACCAGCGTATCGGAGTTTGTGAAATCGGATGACAAGTCCACCAGTTCACGCTCGACACTGCCCATGCTTTCATCCGATTGGGTCGCGCTTTGGCTGGGTCGTGTTTCTGCCGTCTCGCGCCGCACTCGCGCTTCCTCGACGCCGTATTTCGACAGCCGCCCAACGATGATGTCCTCGAGCTCAGCCATGTCGTCGTCAGCGGGGATAGACGAGGTGATTGCCGAGGTATCCGACGTGCTGAGCACGTGTGGCGGCACCGACAGACCGGCGGCTATGCGGGTGCGGTCCGCTGGTTCTTCGGCGTACATCAGCTTGGTCAGCGACAGGGCCCGGTCGTTGAGCCGCAGCAGATCAAGGACGTTGTTTGAGGCGACGCGCTCGCGCGAGACAATGGAAAGCGTAGAAACCTGGATGGCCAGAAGTCCTGCGATGACGATCAGCAGAACCCAGGCGGGCAGCGACCGTGGCAGGAGCCAATTCATTCGGCTGACACCTCCGGGACGAATTGATAGCCGCCGCCGCGTACCGTCAGTACCAGCTTGGGAGAACGCGGATCGTCTTCCATCTTGCGCCTCAGGCGACTGACCAGAATGTCGACGCTACGGTCGTAGCTGTAGTCGCCACTTTGGTTGGACAATTCCACCAACTGCTCGCGGCTCAAGACGCGCTGCGCGCTTCTCACCAATGTGTGGAGCAGGTTGAATTCGGCGGTGGTCAGTTCGACCCGTACCTCGTCGGGCCTTAGCAGCCTGCGCCGAGAGGCATCAAGCGTCCAGCCGGCGAACTTGTATACTTGCGGCACCGGGCGATGAGCCGCACCTGCGGTGCTCGGCCGGCGCAATACGGCGCGGGTGCGAGCCAGCAATTCGCGGGGGTCGAAGGGTTTCGGTACATAGT
This sequence comes from Aminobacter sp. AP02, assembly GCF_003148805.1. Classification (GTDB taxonomy): domain Bacteria; phylum Pseudomonadota; class Alphaproteobacteria; order Rhizobiales; family Rhizobiaceae; genus Aminobacter. The sequence continues at coordinate 200,111 of NZ_QGGX01000006.1, read as the reverse complement.
CGTCGGCGCCCATCTCAAGCCCCACGACGCGGTCGATCGTCTCTGTGACCGCCGTCAGCATGATGATCGGTATCTTGGAATGGATGCGCAGGTCGCGGCAAATATCGAGACCGCTTTTGCCCGGCAGCATGACGTCGAGGATGATGAGGTCGACAGGCGCGCGGCGAAGCGCTGCCTGCATCTCGTCGTCGTCGCGGGCTGTCGAAACACGCATGCCATGCTTCTGGAAGAACTCCTGGAGCAGGTCGCGGATTTCCCTGTCGTCGTCGACGATCAGAATGTGGACGTCGGCTTTCAATTCAATTTGCTTCCGCTGTCGCGCTGGATGGGGATCGGCCAGGACCTTGGCAAAATAAGGTCCGCGCATCGATTTGGCCAGCGGATGCTGGTCACCTGCTGCACTGAATTCGCCAGTTACAATCCAGAAACAAAACTCTGCAAACCGGAAAAATACCCGACAAGTCGATCCGCGATAACAACCGTGTTGCTTAGCCACGGGTGCCTGAAACGACATGCGAAAGCTTGTGATCAGTTCGACGATCGTTCTGCTTTCAGCTCTTTCGCTAGGCGCGACCGGTACCCAGGCGCAATCGAAGGGGACCATCAGCAGAACCGAACGTTGCGACAAGCTGCAACAGCAGTTCACCCACGAGATCACCGAACACGCCGAGGCAAAACGGGCCGCCGAAGCGCAAGCTCTCCAGAAAAAGGCGATGAAATTCTGTGCCGGCAAACAGCAGGCCCAGGGCATCCGCGCCTATGCGACAGCACTGAAGATGCTTGGAGTGCAACCGATCGAACCCTGATCGGCAAACTCAAACCAGGCCCTTGTGCAAAGGAAACCTATCATGAACGTCAACAAGACCCTCCTGACCGCTCTTGGCCTGGCCGTCGCTGTGGCCTTCTCGGCTCCCGTCCTGACCGCCAGTTCCGCCAACGCGGCCAGTGCAGCCGCGACGAGCACCACAGCGCCGGCAGTGAAGAAGCCGGTCCAGAAGACCACCCACAAGACCACCCCCAAGAAACACAAGAAGACTGCGGCTCCGAAGAAGTCCACCACTGCCATGTAACATCCGAAGCCACGCAGGACGTGGTTCGACGAATTCCGCCCTGGCAGCCGCAGCTCCAGGGCGGATTTCTTTTGCGCAAGTCATGTTTGGGTGACAGCGAGCGCCCTAGGCGCTCAGGCTTGCCGCCAGCAACGCCAGGCCGAGCAGCATGACGAGTGCTGCGCCGCCGATCTCGATGACATTGTGGACGCGGTTTCCGGCGCGGCCGTCGCCGGCGATGGCCACAGCCCAGTTCTTCGCCGTCACGGCCAGCACCGCCAGCGTCGAGACAGTGATCGCCGTTCCCAGAGCCATAGCGAAGACCGACAGGATGCCGCCAGCCCACAGCCCGTTGAGGAAGGCGAAGCTGAGCACGATCAGCGCGCCGGAACAGGGGCGGATGCCGACAGCTGCGACGGCCGACCAGGCCGTTCGCCAGTCGAAATGCTTGCCTTCAAGCAGCTTGGGGTCAGGCGCATGCGAATGGCCGCAGGTCGAGCAGACGTCGCCAGCGGTGTGATGAACATGATCGTGATGGTGATGCGCGTGGCCATGATCATGGTGGTGGGCGTGGCCATGGTAATGGTCGTGTGAATGATCGTGGCCGCAATTGGCATGGTCATGGCCATGACCATGCGCATGGGCGGCTGACAGGCTGTGCACCGGAGCAGCGCCCGCAAGGCCGAATGCCATCGGTTTGAGCTTCCTCCACAACAGCCACGCTCCGAATGCGGCGATCAGCGCGTAGCTGACGGTCTCCAGGAACCAGGTCGCGTTGGTCATCGACACCGAGGTGCCGCGCAAGACGAGGAACACCAGCGACATCAAGACGATGGCGGTGGCGCCCTGCAGGAATGCCGACACGAAGGACAGCATGACGCCGCGGCGCAGCGCCACTTCGTTGGCGAGCATGTAGGACGAAATCACGGCTTTGCCGTGGCCGGGACCTGCCGCATGGAAGACGCCGTAAGCGAACGACAGGCCGACCAGCAGCCAAATGCCCCCGCTCTGGCCGTCGCGCATCGCCTTCAGCGAACCTGTCAGCGAGCGGTAGAATTGCTGCTGGTGGACGTTGATCCAGTTGAGCAGCCCGGAAAACAGGCCGGTCGAAGGCACGATCGCCTCGTTGGTGCCGATCCCCAGGGAGCTCTGCGCATGCGCCTGAAGGGCAAAATGGCTGAGCACGTAGCTGAGCGCCAAAAGTCCGAAGACCAGGCGGATCGTCATCTTCTTCACTGCATCACCCCTTGGCTTGGCAGTTCAATTCCAGGCGCGTGGCAAATATCTTGCTCATGTCGGTGCCCGATGGATCGTTGAAGAACGCCTCGGTCAGTTTCGATTGGTTCTGCGCAATCGCTTCATCCGGATCGGGGCGGATCACGGAGCGGCTGCAGATCGAGGGCAGGTTGGCGACTGAGAGGTTGGAGTCTTCGGTGAAATCGATCGCGGTGTAGAAGGTCGGATCATAGACGCCGAAGTCGATCTTGCCAGCGAGCTTCAGCGGCTCTTTCGGCTCGGTCTCAAACAGGATGATGAGCTGCTGATCCTCGAAATTGGCGATCAGGTTGGACGGCGGCTTCATCGCCACATCCTTGCCGTCGACGGTCACGACCTGGAAGTAATTGTATTCGCCGATCGACTCGAACACCGTCTTGGATACCTCCGCCAGTTCGGAATCGTCGAGCTTGAGGTCGGAATTCTTGTCGAACTCCATCAGCACGGTGCTGGAAAACAGGTCGTCGAAACGCCAGAGATGGCGCAGCGACTTCACGGTGCTGTCGAGATTGAGCACGACGTCGAGCCGGGCCTCGGCAAACACGTGCGGATGAACGCTTGCCGGCACGGTCATGGCCAGCAAAACCGCTGCGGCTGTCGCCAACATGGTCTTTGACGATTTCAGAATCATGGTACTGGCGGTCCCGCGCTTTGGGTGATGCCGACAGTTATCAGAAACCGGGCAAAAGTGGGACGCGTGCCGCCGATTATGCCGAATGGTCGCAAGGGTTCGCCTTGAACCATTGCACCAGGAAGTCGACGAAAACGCGGATCTTCGCCGGCAGATAGCGGCGATGCGGGTAGACTGCAAAAATGCCGGCGCCGCTGGGCAGTCGATCGTCGAGCACAGGCACCAGCCGGCCGGCCTCGATGTCGGGAGCGGCGATGAAGTCCGGCAACATAGCGAAGCCGAGCCCCGCGACTGCCGCAGCACGCGCCGCCATCGGACTGTTGACCTCCATCGGCCCCGAAACCGAGACCGTCATCGCCTCGCCGGTGTCGGCGGCGAATGGCCAATTGGAGAGGTAGCGGCCGTTCGTGTCGATGATGCAGGGCAGTCCACTGAGATCAGCCGGGCGCTTCGGTACGCCGTGCTTTTCGATCAACTCCGGCGAGCCGCAGACCCTGACGCCGAACGGGGCCAGCCGGCGTGCGATCAAGGATGAGTTCTCAAGCCGTGAAATGCGGATGGCAAGGTCGAAACCCTCTTCGACGAGATCGACGAAACGATCATCGAGATGGATTTCCAGCACGATGTCGGGGTGCTCCTTGGCGAAATCGATCAACGACTGGCCGATCGGTGCGTCGGCGAAAGTCCGCGGTGCCGAAAGCTTGACGCGGCCGCGTACGTCGCCGGAAGATTCGCGTACGGCGTCGGCCAGGCTGTCGACCTCGCGGATGATTTCCGAAGCGCGGCGATAGTAGGTGTGGCCAGCTTCAGTCAGCGAGAACTGGCGCGTGGTGCGATTGAGCAGCAGCGCGCCGAGTTCGTCCTCCAGCTCGCGCACATACTTGGACAGCAGCGCCTTGGAGCGGCCGATCTTGCGCGCGGCGGCCGAAAAACCCTCGGCCTCGACCACGTCGATGAATGCGCGCATGCGGGTCAGTGTGTCCATGGTGCCTGGGTCTCGTTCAAAAGCTGGATACGATAATGCCTAGATTGTTCACACTGAGCGTAGGGTCAAGTGCGACGGCACGATGCTTGATGCGCAAGATGCCTTGAAAGCGCCCAGCTAGTTCGAAACCTGGACCCTGACAGCGTCGAACCTGCCGGCGGCGAGGTCTTCTTTCCTGATTGTCACAACCAGGTTGTCGACGTCACCGAACATCCAGCCCATCAGGTTGCTGGTGGGCAGTTCAAGCAGGGTAACGTCCTTGTCCATGTCGAATTGGTGGACAAAGCTGAACGGAATGTGGCCCATGCCCGCCATTTCATGCGCGGCCTGATCCTTCCAGATGGCCTCGAAATAGCTGCGCATCGCCGGCGGCAGGGCGTCAGGCGATTTCGAGTAGGCGTGCCGGGCCCGGTCGAGACGCAGGCATTCGAAGTCCCAGGTCCACAGGCACCCTTCGCCATTGTGGGTGGTGAGCGGCGCCTGCTGGGTGCGCGGATAGATGATCTCGTATTTTGCCAGTTCGGCCGTGATCGCGGCAATCTCGTCTTGCGAAAGCTGCTGGTCCGATGTTGCCCTGACCTGCTCGGCTACCATGCGCACCCGTGCAAGGGCGCTTCGAGCATGGGCCGCCCCTTCGTCCTTGCTTCGATGAGCGCCGCCAAGGTGGTGGCACGTTCGCGCAGTTCGGCGAGATAGCCAGGCTGTTCCAGTGCGGCTTCCGCTATGAGGAGGCTTTTCGATACCTGTTCGAGTTGCTGCCGGAGCGGCGTGATCAAGTCCTCGGCCAGGTGTTCGACGAGGCGCGCCTGCGCGATCTCGAGCATTTCGTGGGTGGTGGCGCGATCGAACGGGCGGTGCTCCGGGGACGCCACGTCGAAACCCTGTTTGTAGATATCGTGGCTGGCCTCGCTGTGTCCTTCCTGCTTGGGGTCGGAGTCGCCCGGCCGAAGTGGCATCAGGTCGACAGGCCAGCGGGGCCAGGCGTCGATCTGTTTCAGCCGCGACTTCCCATAGGGCAGATTGGTGGACCAGTCTTCTATGCTGAGGTCTGCGGATCCCTGCCGCCATGGTCCCATCTCGTCGAGGTGCAGCACGCGTACCGCGTAGCCGGTCGGGTGGATGAAGAAGGCCAGCCAGCCGTCGCGCGGACCGAGACCGTCCCAGAGATTGCCAGGCAGGTCGGCGCAACAAATCTGGCCGAGGAAATTGGCGTTGCGGCCATCGATCCGGGGCCAGGGGATATGCTCGGCCATCGCCGGTGCGCCGCCGAGCCAGCTTCTGGGACGCCCGACGTCGCGCAGCGGGACCTGCGGCACCAACCGTACGACAAGAGGCTCGGTGCCCTTTGCATCCATGAGCTTCTGTTCATGCACGAGTTGGGCGGACAAGTCCTGACGGAGCCTGAGCAGGAACTGGCGGTCGGCGTCGGTCAGCGGCCTGTCCGGAACTTTGAGGGCAGTCCTTCCCACCGCCTTGGCGATGCGTTCCGGAGGGGGGCCTTGCGCGGCGGCCGGCGCAGCCGCCTCGGTGTTGCGTTGCCTGACGACAGGACGTGCAGTCAGTTGCTGGACGCTAGGTTGCCTGCGATAGGCGAGGACCGTGAATACGACGGTCAGCAGGGCGAGCACGGCGGCGGAGGGAACCACGCCGATCCGCGACACAAGCGCGAAGTCGAGGAAGGCGTTGATGCCCTGGACGCCGTTGGAAGTTGCGCCGCCCGGCAAGCCGTCGAGAAAGCGGGTAAGCGCCTGTGCGACCAGCATGGCCATGAAGATGAACACAAGTATTAGGCGCAGATATGGGCTCATCTGCGCATGATAGCGCTGTAAGCCTAATTATTCGTGACGTTGTGGAAACTGCCGATGCTTAGGTACTGCGTAGTATTTTCTGCTTCAGCACTTTGCGGCCCAGCTCTATCAGCGCGAGATCGCTGCCGGCGGGGCCGAGCAGCGACAGGCCGAAGGGAGCGCCGTCGACCTTTCCGATGGGCAGGGTGATCTGTGGAAACCCTGACAGGCCAGACAAGCAAAGCAGCATCAGCGCGCGTTCGCGATAGGCCTGAAGTTCTTCATGTGAACCGTTTGCCAATGGCGCCGCGCCAGGCACAGTCGGCATGACCAAAAAGCCGTTGTCGCCCAGCAACCTGCCCAATTCCTTGCGAAAAGAATCGCGTCTGGCGATCTCAGCCTGATAGGTAGCCGCATCGATGCTCGCGCCGAAATCGAAGCGGTCCTTGACGCCTGGGGCAAGGCCGCGATCTCCGGACGAGATCCATCCACCATGTTGCTGCCAGGCCTCGTAGGACTGGATCTTGCGGAAACACCAGTAAAGTTCGTCGGCGTCGAAGGAGAGGGGCGCGGCATCGGCAATCGGACCGAGGGCATTCTCAGCCTGTCCACGCATCCGCTTGTATTCGGCTGCTTCGGCGGGGCCTGTTACCAACTGATCGAGCCAGTCGAGCGCAAGCGGCCGGTCCAGCGTGCGAGGATGGGCGTCCTTGCCGATCAACAGCGTCGCCACCGTTCCATAGGTGTCGATGTCCCGGGCGAACCAGCCGAAGGTGTCGAGGCTCGGCGCGAGCTTCATCGCGCCGTCGAGCGAAATCAGGCCGTGTGTCGTGCGCAGGCCGATCAGGCCGCAGAAGCTGGCCGGTGCCCGGATCGAGCCGCCGGTGTCGGAGCCTATCGCAATGTCAGCAAGTTTGCCGGCCACTGCAGCCGCCGAACCCGACGACGAGCCGCCGGTGACGCGGTCAGGTGCAGCCGGATTGACCGGATAGGAATAGTGCGCGTTCTGCCCCATCAGGGAGAAGGCAAGTTCGTCGGTCTGGGTCTTGCCAACGAATCGCGCACCGGCATCGAACAGCACTTGTATCGAGGGGGCTGTTTTGGACGCTGGGCGCGCACTCGCCGCCTTTTGCGGGTTGCCACATCCAGTCGTGTAGCCGGCGACGTCATAGATGTCCTTGACCGCAAGCCTCAGTCCTGCCAGCGGTCCATTTTCCGCATTGGGAACAGGCACTTGCGGTACATCTAGAAACGCGTTGAAAGGGCCTGTTGTTTCAGTCATCGTTCGAAGCCTGTTTACGATGTCGCAGCATTGTTCAGTGTTTGATTTTTTTCAACCTGCTATGCGATTTTAATTGATTGTGACATCAGTGGTGCATATATCCCCGCTTGCCCAAAGTCGCACGTGCCTGTGGGTGTCCGCCGATCCCTCGAATGGCGAGGAAATCGGTAAGGTAACTGGAGCTAACCCCTCCAGTCGATTTAGCGGCCAACCGCCAAATCGAGGACACCTTGAAGCAACGACGGTGCGGGCCTTTCTGGTTCTCTTCCGGCTGTCCAAAAGCCGGGGTTACTGAAGAGGCACACCTTCATTGCCGGCAGTGCGGAACGGGTCTCCCATTTCCAAGCCAAGGCAGACAAAGCGAACCGAAGCCGGGCTGGCTTAGGTTCACCGCCGCGTGAAGCGCATTTATGGTTCCAGGGTCTCCACAGGCTGGTTCCATCAAATAGCGGTCATGTCTTTGTCCACCGCGGGATTCTGCGGCCGGGAACGGCTGTCCCGCAGCTTGATAATGATTCTGCGCGGCAGGACCGCGCGATGGAGAGACCTATGGCCACTCAGCGCATCCTCGACTTCCTCGCCACCCGACGCCCGTCCGGCCCTTGCCTGGTCGTCGACCTCGATGTCGTGCGTGACAATTTCCGCGCCTTCGAAAAGGCAATGCCGGAGTCCAAGGTTTACTACGCGGTGAAGGCAAACCCGGCACCTGAGATCCTGCGCCTGCTCGCCGGCATGGGCTCGTCCTTCGACACCGCTTCGGTTGCCGAAATCGAGATGGCCATGGATGCCGGCGCGCCGGCCGAGCGCATCTCCTTCGGCAACACCATCAAGAAGGAGCGCGACATCGCGCGTGCCTTCGAGCTGGGTATCCGCCTGTTTGCCGTCGACAGCGTCGAAGAAGTCGAGAAGGTCGCTCGTGCAGCTCCCGGCGCACGCGTCTTCTGCCGCGTTTTGACCGATGGCGAAGGTGCGGAATGGCCCCTGTCGCGCAAGTTCGGCTGCGTGCCTGGTATGGCTGTCGACGTGCTGCGACTGGCCAAGTCGCTCGGCCTCGACGCCTATGGCGTGTCGTTCCATGTCGGCTCGCAGCAGACCGACCTGACCGCCTGGGATCGTGCGCTTGCCGACGCCAAGAAGGTGTTCGCCAAGCTGGCCGAAGAAGGTATCACGCTCGGCATGGTCAACATGGGCGGCGGCTTCCCGACGCGCTATCTGCGCGACGTGCCGGCGGCCCAAGCTTATGGCCAGGCGATCTTCGAGTCGCTGTCCAAGCACTTCGGCAACAACATCCCGGAGACGATCATCGAGCCGGGTCGTGGCATGGTCGGGAACGCAGGCGTCATCAAGTCCGAGGTCGTTTTGATTTCGAAGAAGGCCGACAATGACAATGTGCGTTGGGTGTTCCTCGACATCGGCAAGTTCGGCGGTCTCGCCGAGACGATGGACGAAGCCATCCGCTACCCGATCGTGACGGCGCGTGACGAAGACGAGAAGTCACCTTGCGTGCTCGCGGGCCCGACCTGTGACTCGGCAGACGTCATGTACGAAAAGACGCCGTATCCGCTGCCGCTGTCGCTGACTATCGGCGACGAGGTGCTGATCGAGGGTACGGGCGCATACACCACGACCTATTCTTCGGTCGCCTTCAACGGCTTCGAGCCTCTCCGATCCTACGTGATCTGACGGCTCGCAAGAGTTGATCAGATCACCCCGGCGCGGGCGCATCGGCGCCCGCTCGGGTTCGCTTGTGGAACAGTTCTCCGCTCGTGAAGGATCGCGGACATGCATATCGAAAAAGAAATCACTAAGACCTCGCCCGGCTTCATCATCGTTGCCGAAACCTTTGCCGACATTCCGGCGCGCGAAGCTTTGCTCGACCGTGCCATGGGCCCGAAACGGCGCAAGAAGTCGTCGGAGAAGCTCCGGCGTGGCCGTCGTCCATCCGAGGGCCTTGCTCTTATCGCGCGCAATGCCGATGGCTCGGTCCTTGGTACCGTGCGCTTGTGGGACGTGCGCCTGGGCGAGGGCGGTCCGGACGCCTTGCTGCTTGGCCCTCTCGCGGTCGATCCCACGATGAAGAGCGGCGGCATCGGCTCGGCGCTGATGCGTCATGCCATCGCCGAGGCTGGCCGTCTCGGCCACGGCGCCGTCCTTCTGGTCGGCGACGCCCCTTACTATGCGCGCTTCGGCTTCTCGGCTGAAAAGACAGGCGCGCTGGCCATGCCCGGACCTTACGAGCGCGACCGGTTCCTTGGACTGGAACTCGTCCACGGCGCTCTCGATGGCGCAAAGGGCGTTCTGAAGGCCGCTGGCCGCAAGCTCAGGACCGAGCGCACGCGTATCGCGGCCTGACCGGCCGTCAGAGCTATCCCCGAGCCGCTCTGCGGTTCGGGGCGGGCGGAAAGCATGTCGGCGACAGCGCCATGGCGGTGTCCACCGAGCAATCCAAAGATGGCTGCTTCGGAAGGGGCGGGCGCGGGGTTCGCGGCCGATCCTCGTCCTGCATCCCAAACAGTACGTTGGCGCAGCCGGTTAGAAACATCGTGCATAGCAATGCCGTCACCACTGCTGCGAAGCGGTTTCGTTTCACCGTCATACTCCAATGTCGGGCTTTGGGAGGCAGTGGCGCGCCGGGCCTCCCGTGAGGCGCGGCGTCCATCAGTCATTGTTCGTCGATGTAGAACCGGTCATCGCCATGGCGTGGCCGCCGCCGGTCATGGCAGTCAGGGTGCCGGTACCGGTCAGGTCCACGCCAGCAGTCGACCTGCTCGGCGAATGGCGGACGCGGAGGCATGGGGGGTAGCGGCGGGCGAGGATGATAGCGCGGATAGTCTCGCCCATGGCGCGGTGGATAGCGCGTGTCATCCCAGCGGGGCGGGCCATAGCTGTCGTCCACGCAGCCGGCGAGAACTGCCGCACACAGCGTGGTAGCCAAGGCAATCAGTCGGTGTTGATTCACATGATACTCCAGTCGCATTCAGTGACCGGAGCGCTGTGTGCGCCAATGATTACAGCTGCATTACGCGCTGGCGCTCGTGGCGTGTAGGATTGTGCAATGCAAAAAGGCCCGGCTGAACACCGGGCCTTTTGTTAGTGGAATGATCTAAGGTCGACGGATCAAAGCAACTGGCTCAGACCCATGGCCACCGACATGTCGCCCTCGACCTTGATCTTGCCGGTCATGAACGCCATCGTCGGGTTCAGATCGCCAGCGATCAGCGATTCAAGGTCGTCGAGCGACAGCTTGATGGTGCAATCGGCCGGTGCGTCGGTCGTCGAAATGGTTGCGCCGTCGATGACGATGACGCCATCGCTGCCGGTGTCGAACTTGATCGAGCGGTCAAAGCCGGCGCTCTCCACCTTCGCCTTGATCTTGTCTGCGACTGCCTGAATGCTCATGGCTCTCTCCTGGTCATTTCCTGAAAGGCGCTTTGCGCCGGGCCTCCCCGGACCAATCCGGATGGAGCCGGCCCGGGTCACAGGACTGCATTGCCTATAGCTGGCGGTTGACGTTTACGTCAACGTTGAATTGACAAAGATGGCAGCTCGAACCGGCTTCTGCGGCAGCCCGAACAGACTGCCAGTTGTCTCAGTGTGCCGTCGCCGGGCTTGCGTCGGGCTTGGCGGATTCGGTCGCGGCGGCGTCCGCGGCGGAGGAGCGCTTGCGGACCGCGTTGTCGCGGACGTCGTCCGGGGTCAGGAAATCGATCTGCTCGACCATCACTTCATGCACCAGCTTGGAACCGATGCGCGTGTTGATGCTGTCGCGGATGCCATTGCGAAATGCGTCGAGGTCGAGCTTGTCGTACTGGGTAAAGTCGATCTGCGGATTGCCGTAGAGATACGAATAGACCTGATCGACGAGCAGAACGTCCATCGGCACCGACATCTTGGCGGCTTCCTTGGGCTCGACGGTGTAGACGAGGCGCGTGAGGAAATAGCCGTGCACGCGCTCGCCACCGAGCAACGGCACCGAGATCACGTCAGTCTTGACGTAGTCGAGACCGCCGAGAAGCGGTTTGTTCGCTTCGTCGGCCGGCAGGTTGGCGGCGGCCTGGAACGAATAGAAGACCGCGCCGAGGGTCACGGCGACAATCCACAGCGCCGCCGCGATGAACTTGATCACCGGGCCCATCCGAATTCGTTGGCCGAATAGGTGCCGTCCGTCTCGGAACGCTGGATGGCGTCGCGGAGGAGGGATGCGACTTCGCTGACAGCGCTGAGATGGGCGAGGATGGCGCGCTCATTGGCAACCAGCTTGTCGCGCAGGCGTTCGACGCCGACCTTGAGTTCGCTCGGGAACTCGCCTTCGACCAGACCCTTGGTTGCGCGGGTCAGTTCGTAGAGATAGCGGCTCTTGCGCGCATTCGACGCCTTGATGTCGAAGTGGATGTCGGTGCGGATCGCTGAGGTTTCTTCCTCGACCGCATCCTCGATGCGGCTGATGATGGCCGCCACATTGCCAGGCCGCGCGCCGGTGTCGCTCAGGTCGGCCGTCGCGGGAAGGTCAGGCCTGTATTCGGAGATATCCGACATATCTTATCCTCTAGGATTTGTTGTCAGTGACGGAGCCGGCATGGTCGCTTCCAAGCGACTGCACCATCTTCCGCTGCATTTCCTGGATGAGCGCAGTCGCCTGGCTCGTTTGTTCGTCGAGCGCGGCCTGGTCGGGGCCGCCGGAGACGCCGCTGACGGGCACCGCCTTTTCGTTTTCGATATAGTGGTCGCGCATCACCGCCTTGGCGATGCCGATACCGCCGGCATCGGCCGTCTGGTTCGCGAGGTGTTCGGCCATCAGCGACTTCCACATGTCGCCAGCCATACCCTTGCCGTAAACGCTCTCGGTGTTTTTCGGCATCATGTTTTCAATGAAGGTCTGCAGCACCATGGCTTCGAAGCGCTTCATTGAGGCGTCGGGCGAGGCCTTGTCAGGCTGGCGCGTGAGGCCGCCGGTAACGTCGGCTTCGGTAAGCGAGAAGGTTCCGGCGGGGCCGGCAGTCCGGTTGGCGAGCGCGGCGCGCGCGGCCTGGATGCCGGACGGCTCGACCGCCTTGGCAACGTCCAGAACAATGTCGCTGGGTGGGGAGATGGCCAAAGCTGGCTCGCCTTTCCGGAGTTTGTGTTACCGCTGATTGTGGCGGATCAAGCTTGTGGCAACCTTACTTGTCGCTAAAGTGCCGCTCGCCCGGACGTTCGTGGTCATTCACTGGGCTTTCTTTCAATAATTTCGAGGCGTTCGCGGTCGGCGCTGTCGCGCTCATCCTGACGGCGGACGTCGCGATAGGCGCGCTCGACCATGTTGGTGCGGGCTGTCGCGGCGGCGATCTTGCCAACCTCGACATTGGCAAGGCCAAGATTGAGCTGCTGCTTGTTGATCGCTGCCGAGATGCGCCGGTGATATAGTTCCGGAAACAGCTGCGACATGCCGCCAACGCTGTTGAAACTCTGTGTCAGGTCCTGCACTTCCGTTTCGGCTGCGATCGCCTGGGCGACGAAGCCGGCATGGCGTGTCTCGTGCAGCGCCTTGAGCTGTTCCTGCACGACGACAAGTTTTTTCAGACGATCCCTGCGCGAGGCCAAGCCTTATCTCCCAACGGTGATGTCGACGAAGCCGTCGGCGAAAAGGCTGAGCATGGTGGCGATGCCGAAATACATCAGGATCAGTCCGCCGGCGACGACGAAGGGCAGCGAGATGAAGTAGACCGGGATCTGCGGCGTCAGCTTGTTGACGAAGCCGATCGTCAGGTTGACCAGGATCGCATAGGCGACGAACGGGCTGCCGAGCCTGAGCACGACCATGAAGCTTTCCGACAAGGTGTCGGTGACATCGACCAGAGCTGCCTGCGGGTTGAAGAACATGTTGACCGGCGCAACCTGATAGGAGGCGACCAGCGCTCGGACGATCTCGTGGTGGAAGTTGAAGGCGAAGAGCAGGATCAGCGCGGCAATCGAAATGATCGAGGCGAGTGGCGCCTGCGGTTCGTTTTCTTCGATGGCATGGCCGCCGACGCCTCCGAAGCCGACGAGCATGGCGATCGCCGAGCCCATGAACATCAGCGCCAATATGTAGAGCCTGGCCATCAACCCGATGAGCCCGCCGATCAGGAGTTCGGACGCGATCATCGGCATCAGCACGCCGGGGCGGGCGTCGACGAAGGGAAAAATCTGGTCCCAGAGGTGAACCAGAAGCCCGCCGGTGGCTGCGACCGCGACGAACAAGCGGACATGCATGGGCACGCGCACGCTTGAAATGCCGGGCATCAGCATGAAGCAGCCGCCGATACGACAGAAGGCGAGGAACGCCGCAAGGACCATGCCCTGCGCGGCGGCATTCATGAGACGGTACCGAGCACGCGCAGTTCGACGCCCTTGGCGATCTCGACATGGCTGAGCACCGGCAGTGTGGGGAACAGCCGTTCGATGATCATGCGGACGTAGGGCCGGGCGTCGGGCGCGGTGACCATGACAAAACGCTCGCCCGTCTCGAGATGGGTGCGGATCGCCTTGGAGGCCTCCTGGCCGAATTCCTCGAGCTGGCGCGGGTCGATGTCGAACTCGCGTATGTCGCCCTTGGCGTCGCGCTTGAGGCTCTGGTGGAATGCAAGGTCCCACCGGTTGCCGAGACGCAGTACCTTGAGCACGCCGCTCTCGCTCAGATCGCCGCAGATCTGCTGCGCCATGCGGATGCGGACATGCTCGACGATCTGCTCGGTGCGGCGGACATGTGGCGAGATCTCGGCGATGGCCTCGATGATGAGGTGGAGATTCCGGATCGAGATGCGCTCGGCAAGCAGCAGCTTGAGCACCGCCTGCAGGCCGGGATAGGTGATGTGCGAGGAGCAGATCTCGTCAGCAAGCTTGCGGTATTCCGGATCCTGGCGTTCGAGCAGGGCCTTCATGTCCTTGTAGGACAAGAGCTGCGGCAAGTTGTTGCGGATCACTTCGGACAGGTGGGTGAGCAGCACAGACATGTTGTCTGCGAAGGTGAACTGCTCGCGCTTCAGGTCCTCGGCGAAGGAATCGAGCACCGAAAACGCGCGCATGCCGAAGGCCGGCTCGCGAACTTCCTCGCCCGGAATGTCGGGCAGGTCGCGCGAGCCGAGCAGCACCATGATTTCGCCGACACGCATCTGGTATTCGGCGACGACAGTGCCGTGGACCTTGATCTGGTAGCTCTTGGGCGGGATCGAGAAATCGTCGGTCATGCGCACTTCGGGAACGACGAAGCCGTATTGGGTGGCGAACTTCTTGCGCATCTTCGACATGCGGAAGGCGAGTTCCTGATGCGTGGCAAGCAGGCGCGTCGACAGTTGCTTGCCGATCAGCAGTTCGATCTCGGCGGTGGCGAGCGACGCCTTGACCGAGTTCTTTTCCTCTTCGACCTTGTCGGCCGCTACCTGCTCCTTTTCGGCATTGGCCTCGGCGATGCGGCGGTTGTGGCGCATCGGGATGACATAGCCTAGCGCTGCCATGCAGGCGGCGAGCGAGATGAACGGGAACATCGGCAGGCCAGGCATCAAGGCGAGCAGCAGCAGCAAGCCAGCCGCGACGTAGAGCGCGCGCGGATAAGCGCCGAGCTGGCCGAAGACGGCCTGGTCGGCGGAGCCGCGGGTGCCGCCCTTGGACACCAGCAGGCCGGCGGCGAGCGAGACGATGAGCGCGGGGATCTGGGTGACCAGGCCGTCGCCGACCGACAGCTTGATGAACACGTCGGCGGCTTCGCCCATCCCCATGTCGTGGCGGAAGTAGCCGATAGCGATGCCGCCGACGATGTTGATCGCGGTGATCATCAGGCCGGCGATGGCGTCGCCACGGACGAATTTCGAGGCACCGTCCATCGAGCCGAAGAAGGAGCTTTCTTCTTCCAGTTCGCGGCGGCGCAGCTGCGCGGTCTTGTCATCGATCATGCCGGCGGAGAGGTCGGCGTCGATCGACATCTGCTTGCCGGGGATGGCGTCGAGGGTGAAACGCGCGCCGACTTCGGCGATACGTGTCGCACCCTTGGTGATGACGATGAAGTTGACCACGATGAGGATCAAGAACACGATCAGGCCGATGACGAAATCGCCGGACATGACCAAGTTCGAGAAGCCCGAAATGACGTAGCCGGCGGCGTGCGTGCCTTCATTGCCATGCGACAGGATCATCCGCGTGGTGGCGATGTTGAGCGACAGCCGCAGCATGGTGGCGATCAGCAGAATCGTCGGGAATGACGAGAAATCGAGCGGGCGCTGGATCCATAGCGCGACCATCAGGATCAGCACCGAAATGGCGATGGAAAAGGCGAGGCCGACATCGATCAGGAAAGCCGGGATCGGCAGGAACAGCACCGCCAGGATGATGACGATGCCGATGGCGAAGAAGACGTCGCGTCCGCTCTTGTTCGCCGTGCCTTCGCCCGAAATGGTTTCGCTGATCGCCATTGCTGCTTCCGATCGAATCCTGCCGCGAGCCAGTGCCACGACGCGTCGACCCTATTGCGCCAAGCTTGCGCGAGGGTGGGAGGGAGGAGCGGCTCCCTTGTGAGAGAGCACCAGGGCGGCTGGCGTTGTCATCCCGGGCGAGCGCAGCGAGACCCGGGACCTATTGACCCGCACGGCCGGGTTCTAATTTCAGATCCGGTCATGAAGTGCTCCCCAGGCGACGACCCGGCTGTGCTTGACGATGTTCGAGCCAATGGGTCGCGGCTCTCGCTGCGCTCGCCCGGGATGACGGCGTCAGCGCTGGCGCCAAGCTTCATCCCCGCCACGCTCGCCTTCGCGCCTGGCTATTGTCAAAGAGCACTCCCTTTCAGGAGGTGGTTCGGGAAGCGGGGCGCGAGGCCGTGCCTTCCGATAGTAGATTTGTGGCGCGAACCTCGCGTCCCACTCGGTGTTCTTGCCCCGCTCAGTCGCCTCAACGCTTTCGCGCCGCCAGCCGCCGCAAGGCCCGGGCTTGGGGGCTCATCACCCAGCAGGAGATCCGACCTCCTGCCAGCCCGGCACCGGCGCTTCCCCCCGCTGCCCGGTGCGCACCGGAGTCCCGTGGAAGATCGCGAGGTCAATGATACGGCACGTCTGGAGGGCGTGGAAAAACGGGGGCCGTCTATCCACGGTGATTGCTGACAGACTTCCTGACAAGGCAGTGGAAATGCGGAGCCATTAGCAAGATGCGCGGAGCAACATGCGTCTTGTCGACTGCCATTGCGATCCTATGACAGCTCCAACATCCAGCAATCACGACGGCCGGTTTTTCTCGGACCAGCAAGCGGCAACCGGTGCTGACCTTCCGCTCAGGTTCCTAGCATCAGCCGACTTGATTGGACACTTCGTCCCTGTGGTGCGAAAGTCGCTCGCAGGACCAATTCCGGGGGCAACGCGCAAAAATCAGAAATGATCAAGAGAGGGTTTCATCATGGCAACCTGGCAACCTGATCCTTCATTCTATCCCTCGCCAAGAATGGCCGCGAAGGCGCCGAAAGAGACGCTGGCCTATGTCGCCGCCTTCGACCCGGACCGGAGGAAACCTGACGCGATAGCTGTCGTCGACGTAGACCCCAAATCCCCGTCCTATTCCCAGATCGTCGGCAAGGTCGACATGCCGAATGCCGGCGACGAGCTGCACCATTTCGGCTGGAATGCCTGCTCGTCTTGCCTTTGTCCCAATGCGCCACATCCCCACATGGAACGGCGCTATCTTGTGGTGCCCGGCTTGCGGTCGTCG
Organism: Aminobacter sp. AP02; assembly: GCF_003148805.1. Lineage (GTDB taxonomy): Bacteria > Pseudomonadota > Alphaproteobacteria > Rhizobiales > Rhizobiaceae > Aminobacter. Next base: position 183,400 of record NZ_QGGX01000006.1, on the reverse strand, counting down.
CGGCTGCACATCATCGACACCAAGCCGGATCCCAGAAACCCTGAGATCGTGAGGGTCATAGAGCCGGAAGAGATCGCTGAGAAGGCTGGCTATTCGCGCCTGCACACCATCCATTGCGGTCCGGAAGGAATTTATGTGAACGCGCTTGGAAACGCCGAGGGCAAGGCGCCAGGCGGCATATTCCTGCTGGATTCCGGGAGTTTCGACGTTCTCGGCCAGTGGGAGATGGACCGGGGACCGCAGCAGCTTGCCTATGACTTCTGGTGGCATCTCGGTCACGACACCATGGTGACGAGCGAATGGGGAACCCCCGATACATTCGAAAACGGGCTCGTTCCAGAGATACTGCTGGGCAGCAAATATGGGCGCAGGCTGCACTTCTGGGACCTGCACAAGCGCAAGCATCTGCAGGAGATCGACTTCGGCGAAGAACACCAGCTCGTGTTCGAATTGCGCCCGGCGCATGACCCGACCAAGGCTTATGGCTTTGTCGGCTGTGTCATCAGTCTCAAGGATCTTTCGGCTTCGATCTGGACCTGGTACCGCGACGGCGACAAATGGGCGGTGAAAAAGGTGATCGAGATCCCCGCGGAACCAGCGGATCCGGACCTGCTGCCACCCGTTCTCAAGGGCTTCAATGCGGTTGCCCCACTCGTCACCGACATCGACCTGTCGATGGATGACCGCTTCCTCTATGTGTCCTGCTGGGGCACCGGAGACATGATCCAGTACGACGTGTCGGATCCGTTCAACCCGAAAGAGGCCGGCAGGGTCCGCATAGGCGGGATCGTGTCGCGGGCAAGCCATCCAAAGGCGAACAATGGCGCGCTCAACGGCGGCCCGCAAATGGTCGAAATCAGCCGGGATGGAAAGCGGGTCTACTTCACCAACTCGCTCTACGGCGCCATCGACCCGCAGTTCTATTCCGATGGCATCGACGGGTGGATGGTGAAGCTCGACGTTGGAGAGAATGGCGGGATAAAGTTCGACGAGGATTTTTTCGTCGACTGGCCAAAAGGGCATCGGCCGCATCAGGTGCGCTTGGAGGGAGGTGATTGCTCGTCCGATTCCTACTGCTATCCGTGATGAGCTCGCCCGCCTCGCAGCGACGAGAGCGCCGTGAAGGACGCTATGAGTCTCTGAATCCAGGCATCGTGCATTCCGAGGATCGGATCGGATTTTCGGCCAGCCGCTGTATTGGCGTAGCATGATTTCCATCTCGCCTTGGCTGGTGCTTGCTGGCCTTGGAGCGTTTCACGGCCTCAACCCCGCCATGGGGTGGCTGTTTGCTGTTGCGCTCGGGTTGCACCGCGAAAGCCGACGCACAGCGCTGCTAGCTCTAATCCCCATCGCGCTCGGGCATATGGTTTCGATCGGTGTCGTTGCGATGGCTGTGTTGACGCTTGGCCTGGTCGCTGACCAGCGTTCGTTGGAAACAGCTGCCGGCATGGTGCTCATCGGCTGGGCCATCTTCCATGCCACATCCGGTCACAACCATAGGGTCAGGATCGGCATGAAAACCGGGATGATGGGGCTTGGCGTCTGGTCGTTCCTGATGGCGACCGCCCACGGGGCCGGCCTGATGCTCGTGCCGGTGCTCATCCCGCTGTGCCTTTCGGGCAGCCCGGCTAGCGATTTGACAGCTGCTGGATCGCTGCCCATCGCGCTGTCGGCGATCGGCGTGCATATGGGGGCCATGCTTGCAGTGATCCTGGTTGTCACTGTTTGCGTCTATGAATGGGCAGGCCTTTCATTCCTTCGCCGTGGATGGATCAATTTCGATCTCATCTGGATCGCGGCCCTTACAATCACTGGCATAGTGCTGATCGTTTAATCCAATTCAGCCCGGCCGGCGGACGCCCGACCGGGCCAATTCATTGAAAACTGCTACTTTGTGGCGTGAATGATGATGGATCCCATGGAGACTTTGGGGGCATCCACATTGATGCCTGCCGCATTTTTCGAGATCCACTCCCTGGCGAGCTTGACACTCTCTTCGGTGCCAGCCTTGTCGTGGCAGACCGTCATCGACAGCCCACCTTCGCCATCACTGCTACGGGCAAGCGTATAGCTTTCAAACCCCTTGACGGCGCGCATGAGCTTTTCGACTTCTGCCTTGTGTTTTTCCAGCAGCGAAAAGAGCTCTTTCGAGCCCTTGCCTGTGTAAGTTCTGACAACGACATCCATGATGGGCTCCAATCCTGAGAATGCGTTCGTCGCCCGAACGCGCATCGTGGAAAGCATCGATCCAAACCAACGGCTCCGGTCCTGCTGACCAATGCGCCGGATGGTGCGCGCGTCGATTTAATATTACAATTTGCTAATATGATCTATCGAAGGTCGAGCAAATACCGACCTCGCCAGCGGCCGTAGTTCCGAGCTCGTGAGCGCCGTTAAAGCTGGTCCTGTCCGAACTGGATCTGACGACCCATGCTTTAATGCAGCTCGATGTGGCCCTTGTGCGTGCCGAGTGCCGCGGCGAGGCTGGTCGGGCGCTCGATCAGGCGGTGGACGCGTGGCGGCTGAGCACCGCTGTGCAGCGCGCGCAGCTTGTCGCCGATGACGGCGTCGGCGTGGGTGGCGCGCTGGTTGTGGCGGATGTATTCGAGCCAGGTCGGCGTGTGGTAGCTCTCCACCCAGATCTCGGGGTTCTCCAGATCGCGCGACAGCGTCCAGTTGCGGGCGCCGTCGCGGCGTCGCACGCGGCGCCTTTCAGTCATGGCATCGAGGAAGGCGCTGACGTCTTCCTCGCGGATGATGAATTCGATCGTGATGACGATGGGGCCCGAGCGCGGCCGGACGTCGAGGGCCAGATGCGGCTCGCGGAAACGGTTGAGCGGATCGAGATTGAGGGCCGTATGCTCGGGCAGCGGCAGCAGGAAGCCGATCGCCGCTCCTGCCAGCATGACGATGCCGGCGACGATCAGCGCGGTGGCCGCGCCGTTGCTTTCGGCGACGAGACCCCAGACCCAGCTGCCCAGTGCCATGCCGCCGAAGGTCGACATCTGGTAGATCGACAGCGCGCGGCCGACGACCCAACGCGGCGTCGACATCTGTACGGTGATGTTGAAATGTGAAAGTGCCAGCACCCAGCAGGCGCCGCCGATGAGCAGGCCTCCGCTGGTCAGCCAGGCATTGGAGCTCCACGCGGCAATCCAGCTGCATAGCGCAAAGCCGAGGAAGGCCGAACGCACGATGGTTTCGCTCGACATGCCGCGGCGGATGCGGCCGGAAATCAGCGCGCCGCCGACGGCGCCGATACCGAAGGCGCCGAGCATGATACCGTAGGTCAGGGGCCCGCCTGCAACGAGGTCGCGGGCGACGAGCGGCAAGAGCGCCTGGATGACGACGGCGGTAAAGCCGAAGGCAAAGCTGCGGAGAAGCACCTTGCCGATATTGGGCGACATGGCGACGTAGCGCAGGCCCGCACCCATGGCCTGACCGAGCGTTTCGCGCGGCAGCGGGTTGGCCGGATACTGCGGGCGCCAGCGGAACAGCACGAAGATGATCGCGAAGTAGCTGAGCGTGTTGACGGCGAAGGCGGCGGCTGCACCGGCGGTGGCGACGATGATGCCGCCGATGGCCGGACCGACGCTGCGCGTCATGTTGAAGCCCATCGAATTGAGCGCGACCGCCGCCGGCATGACGGGGCGGGGCACCATGTCGCCCACCGACGCCTGCCAGGACGGGTTGTTGAGGGCGGTGCCGCAGCCGATGAGGAAAGTGAAGGCGAGCAAGAGCCACGGCGTGATCACGCCGAGATAGGCGGCCAACGTCAGCAATGCGGAGACGGCAAGCATGAAGCATTGCGCAGTCAACATGACACGGCGGCGGTCGTAGCTGTCGGCAAGGGCGCCCGATGCCAGCGAAAACAGCATGATCGGCAACGAAATCGAGGCCTGGACGAGTGCCACCATGTCCGATGACGTGGCGATCGAGGTCATCAGCCAGGCGGCACCGACCGACTGGATCAGGCTGCCGAAATTCGACGCCAGGCTGGCGAACCAGACCGAGCGGAAAATGCCGTGCTTGAACGGGGCAAGTGCCGAACCCTGCTCGTACTGGTGGTCATCGTCCATGCGCTGATGCCGGCCGGGCCGGGTGCCCCTCGTGTGAATGAATCGTTGTTAGACGACTAGACCATGATCGGCGGGCGCGGTGAACCCATTTGTATGGAGCAGGCATGGGCCAGCAGCGTCGCTGCTGAGGTCCACAGCGGGAATCCAGGGGAGGCCGGCCCGCAACGACCGCCTTTTGTCAGAAGCCGTTTTCGATGCGCTCGAAGATGACGTTGGTGAAGCTTGAAATTTGGGCACCTATGAACGGGCCAGTGAGCGCTACCACCAGGAAGATGGCGACGATCTTGGGCACGAAGGTGAGCGTGATTTCCTGGATCTGGGTCAGCGCCTGGATGAGCGCGATGCCGACGCCGACCAGCATGGCTGCCGCGACCGCTGGCGCGGAGGCGGTGAGCACGGTCCAGATGGCGTACTGGACCAGGTCGAGGGCATCGGCTTCGTTCACGCGGCCGTCGCCTTGACGGTGACGCCGGGAGCCATGGTGATCTGCTTGCCGTCGGTGAGCACGGCAATGACGCCATCCTTGGCGAGACGCACTTCGGCGACCTGGCCTGATGTCTTGCCGTCGGCTGAGGTGACCGTGCGCCCGATCAGCGCGTCGGCCTGGGCGAGCGCGGACGACTGCAGGATCTGGTCGAGCCGCGAGTTCATCTGCACCGACTGCTCGACCTGCGAGAAGGTGGCGAGCTGCGCGACGTATTCGGTCGAGTCCATCGGTTTGGTCGGGTCCTGGTTCTTCATCTGCGCCATGAGCAGCTTGAGGAAGGACTGGTAATCGACCGAGGCCTTGGCGCCGGCCGACTTGGTACCGGTGTTGGCGCCGACAGGGGGAGTAGTGGTGAAATCGACGGGCATCAGAAAGAACCTCCAGCGGCGATGGCGCGTACGATTGGCTGCTGATCGTTGCCAGTCATGATGCGCTGTTCGAGTGGATAGAGCGAGCGGAGCGTCTTCAACGCCTCGTAGACATGGTCCTCGGCGACGAGGCGGTCGATGTGCTTCAGGCTCGAAAGAATCTCGGCGTTGTCGAAGGTGGCGAGCAGCAGCGGCAGCGAGCGGCGGAACATGTCGCGTGCCTCGACGGCCCCCTGGGGGTCGACCAGCATGACCTGCAGGATGAAGTAGAGCTGGCGCAGAGGAGTCGACGCCTGGTCCGGCTGCAGGACATGGCTTTCGAGCAGGAACTGCGCGTCGTTGAGCAGTTCAAGCGAGGCCTTGCGGTCGATGCGGACGACGGCGCCGTTGATGTAGATCTTCTCGTTGGCCTTCAGCGAGATCTTCAGCGTGTTTTTCATTGTATGCCGTCACGGATGATCTGCGAGACCTCGATCAGGCCTTCGAAGTTGTCGGTGCGGCCCTGGCGGATGTCTTCGCACTCGCGCAGCAGCCACAGGCCGATGGAGATGAGATTTGCGCGCAGCTCCTTGGGAAGCGCGTTCTCGGGGCTGCCGAGGTCGTCCAGCAGCGATGTCCACACACGGTTGGTGAACATCAGCGCGTCGATGGCTTCCCGGGAATTGGGGCCGACTTCGCTTGCCCTGGTCAAAAGATCGATCGAACGGCTGAGAAGCTGGCGTTCGCGATCCTTGGCGTCGGCAATCGAGTCGTCCTGGATATCGGCATAGGAAAATTGATACATATGCGTCCCGTTGGTTGCCGTCAGATCAGAGGAATTTCATCAGGCTGAGCTGTTGAATGCGGGCAGTCAGGGCGTAGGATTTCTCGATCATCGAGATGAGATCGGTTACGCGCGTCGCCGCTTTTTCGGGGTTCACGCCCTCGGTTTCCAGGATGTAGCCTTCGTAGAGGTCCTGCTGCATTTTCAGCCGCTCGGTGGCACCGCTGACGCGCTGCTCGATGATGCCGGTTCTCGCTTCGAGCTGGCCGATGTCGCTGACAGCCGCGCCGATGGTCGCGACGCCGCGGGTAACGAGTGCCGCTCGAGCCGCGTCGCCGACATTGGAACCGAGCAGGTCGCTCATGACCACCGAGATCATCGCGATCTTGCGTATGCCCATTTCATTGGCGCTGACCGAGCTTTCCGTCGTCTCGTTCAAAGTGATGCGGCTGGTAATGCCCTGATCGGTGGCATTCGACCATGTGCCCTGCCAACCGGAGCCGAGAAACATCGGTTCGACCTTGGTGGTCATGAAGCTGTCCATCTGGGCAGCGGTGATGTTCTTGGCGGCCGGGTCGTTCTGCGTGAAACCGAAATGGGTCTGGAAAGCGGTGTCGAATGCCACCTTGCTCGGCGAACCAGGCTTGAAGTCGTTGAACGGCTTGACGTCGGTATTGGTACCGGCAAACAGATATTCGCCGTTAAGGCTCGTGTTGAGCACGGCCGTCATGGTTTCGAGCGTCGCCCGAGCTGTGTCACGCGTCTGTCCGTAGGTAGCGTCGCTGGACGCGCTGGTTGTCAGGCTGGCCAGCAGGGACTGGGCGGACGCGCCGATCTGCTTGAGAGACTTCTGCGTCATCGACAGGCGCGACGCCACCAGAGCGTTGGAATCGACAATGCCACCCAGGCGTTCGTGGTCGCGGTTCAAGGCGACCGACTGGGCCGTGCGCGCGCCTAGCGCCAGCCCGGTGTCGGCGACGAAGCCACTGGTGGCCTCCTTCTGCGCTTTGATGAGCGCCGACTGCTGGCGCATCATCGAATAGCGCAGCGCGTTGGTGACGGCTGAAGTGGAAACGAAGGTGGTTTTCATCGTGCTACCTCACCGCTGCCAACAATGCACTGAGCATCTCGTCGACAGCCTTCAAGAGCCTCGCCGAGGCTTGGTAGGCGTGCTCGAGATCGAGCATCAGCGACATCTCGATGTCGACGTTGACAGCTGTTTCGCTGGACAGCGCCTCGGCCGTACGGACCGCCAGTGCTTCCTTGCTCTGGGTGGCGCTATCGGCCTGCTTGCGCATGGCTTCGAACCAGCCAATCGAATTGGTGGTGAAGCTGCTGAGGCTGGAGTTTGCGGTGATGCCGGCCGCCGGGTCAAAGACCATAGGCTCGTCGATGCGGTTGCCGTAGGAAATCAAAAGATCAGCGTAGGACGCGTTGTTTGCCGTATTGGCGATGTAGGACGCGCCGTTGATGCCGCCGTCGCGCAGGAGCTTCGGGTTGCCGCCGACAGTCGGGTCGACCGCAGGATTGATCTTGATCTGACGCGCGAGGCCGTTGATGAGCGTACCGGCCGGCGGAACGGCGGGGCCGCCCGACCAGGTGAACAGGCCAGCCTGGTTGGCAAGCCCTGGCGCTGACTCGGAGAAGGCAGTGATGAGGCCGCGAGCGGTTTCGTCGAGCTGGGCCTGCATGGTGTTGGCGACGCTGTCGCGCAGTTGAACCAGTCCTGCGAGCTTGCCTGCAGCATCGGTGTTGGCGCCGGTTCCCGGCTGGATGGGCACCCCGTCGATGTAGACCTTGCTGCCGGCCATGCCTGGGGCAAAGCCAGGCGACTGCTCGAAAGTGACGGCGCGCGGCACGGTCTCGAACAGCGTCGCGCCTGATGCCGTGGTGATGACCATGTCGTTGTCGCCACGCTTGAAGGTCGAGATCGGAACGATCTCGGAAATCTTCTTCAAAATGGCGTCGCGCTGGTCGAGGGAATCGTTGACGTCGCGCGCGGTGCGGGTCCCGGTCATGATGAGCTTGTTGGCCTGTTCGAAGTCGGCCAGCAAGGTATTGAGGTCATCGACCGCTGTGGCGATTTCGCCGTCCGCCTCGGTGCGGATCTTCTGGATGGCATCGGTGCCATCGTTCAATGAACGTACGACCTGGCGGGCGGCATCGATCGCTGCCGTTCCGAGGTTCTGGTTGGAAGGCGATGCCGCATAGAGCTGCAGCGCCTGCTGGAACTTCCCAAGCACGGTCGCCGGCGAACTCTTGTTGTCGGAGCCGTTGACGTCGAGGGCCAGCTTCTGCAGGCCTTCGAAGAGCGTGTTCTGGCCGGAGAAATCGGCCAGAGCTGACAGGTTTTGGCGAAACAGCAGTTCGTTGGTCGCCCGCTGGATCTCGACGACGCGCGCGCCGGGACCGGTGCTGGTGAGCACCGCCGTGCGGCGCGCGTAGTCTGGGTTCGATGCATCCGCGACGTTGCGGGAAACCGTGCTGGTCTGACGCGACGTGTTGCGAAGCGCAGATTGAGCGATGCTAAGGGCAGATGACAACGACATGCTGAATCTTTCGCGGACTGAGGCCCGTCAGTCCTATCTCTTCAGGTTGACGAGGATATCCATGAGGTCTGCCCCGGTTTGGAAGACCTTGGAGTTGGCGGTGTAGTTGCGCTGGGACTCGATCATGGCCGTGAGTTCCTCAGCGATATCGACGTTGGAGTTCTCGACAGCTCCGGAAACCATCTTGCCGCGGCCGCCTGAGTCGGCGAAGCCGATCTGGACCTCGCCCGAGTCAGAGCTTTGCGAGAAGACGTTGCCCGATTGCTGGATGAGCCGGTCAGGGCTTGCCACGTCTGCCAGCGGAATCTTGAACAGTGGCTTCATCGAGCCGTCCGCGTACTGGGCGTACATGGTGCCGTCGGTGTCGAACTGGACGCGCTCGATCGTGCTCGGACCGTTGCCGTCCGTCACCGCCTTGGTGACCGTGTAGGGCGAGGCGAGCTGGGTCATCTTGGACATGTCGAGGGTCATTGGCGCACCGCCGGGCACGGTGAACGACAAAGTACCTCCGCCGGTCAGCTTGCCGGTGGTGCCGTCGAATGTGAGGGAGTCACTGTCGAGCAGACCACCTGCGGCGTATGGGAACGATGACGTACCTGACGCAGCCTTCGACTGGTCGAACACAGCTACATCCCAAGTGTTGGCGCCTGTCTTGGTATAGTAAACGTCGAGAATCTTCTTGGCGCCGAGATTGTCATAGACCACCATCGACGATTTCGAGGTGTAGGTCGCGCCAGCAGCGTTGCCGCTCGGCAGCGGCGGGGCGACGACAGCGGCGTCGCTGGGCAGGTTTGCGGTGAAGATGCCGTTCTTGGTCGGAAGCGCGGTCAATTCAGTCGCGGAAATCTGGACCGGCACAAGTCCTTCGAAGCCGTTGGCCGTGGCTGCTGGAACGCCGTTGGCGTAGCTGTAACCCATCAGCTGGTAGCCGGCGGCGTTGATCAGACGGCCCTGGCCGTCCGGCACGAAAGAACCGGCGCGGGTGAGGAAAGGCGAGCCGGATGCGTCGCGCACGACAAAGAAGCCGTTGCCGTCGACCGCAAGATCGGTGGTCGACGTTGTGTACTGCAGCGCGCCCTGCTTGCTGATCGAGTTCAGCACGTTGGTCGTGACGCCGCCTGAATTGTAGCTGCCTGGCGTGCTGGGCAGGACCAGTGACGAGAATTCGGTGAATGCGCGCTTGTATCCGGTCGTGCTCGAATTCGCGATGTTGTCGGCGACCGTCGACAGCCGGTTTGCCTGGGCAGCCATGCCCGAAACACCGGTTCGCATCATTCCGTAAAGGCTCATCGATGGTCTCCTCAAATCTCATGCCACGATAATGAAGCTACGCGGCATGACTTGCGCGAGGCTGGTCAGACGACCAGCCGGTAGCCGAGGAAACGTTTGGAATCGATCGGGTCGTGTCCCAGACGCTCGCGCAGCTTCTTGCGCAGCTTGGAGATGTGGCTTTCTACGACATTTTCTTCGACTTCTTCGTCGAACACACCGTAGATCGCGTTGAAGACCTGTGTCTTCGTGACTCGGCGGCCGCTGTTGCTTGCCAAATATTCCAGGATTCGGCGTTCGCGGCGCGGCAACGGCATCGGCTCGCCATGGATTTCGGGGTCGCGGCCATCCATGAAGATGCGCATCGCGCCGATCTCGGTGAAGCCGGTGTCTTCCTGGGCCCGGCGGCGGATTGCCGAGATGCGTGCCAGGATCTCCCGGATATGGACAGGCTTGCGGATGACGTCATCGACGCCCGACTCGAAAAGCTTGAGGGTGTTCTCGAGATTGTTCTGTTCGCTGAGCGCGATGACAGGAGCCTTGGTGCGATCGCGCAGCTGACGAGGAGAAATCAAATCCTCGTTGCAATCGCCGATGAGAAAGGCGCGAACCGAGCGCAGATCCTCTTCGGGAGCGCTGGTGACCCATTCGCCGAACTCGCCCGAGCGGAAGCCCGCGCAAGCCACACCTTCCCGGTCAAAAAGTGAATTATATCCTTTGGTGACGAGCTCGCGCTCGTCGACAACAACAATCATCGGCCCCGCCTTCCGAATCAGAAAAAATGCCCCGTTAACCAATCGGTAATGGGTCGGGAGCAAGGCGACCAATCGTGAATTCTTGCCACTATTTTTTTGGGAGTCAGGAATCGCATGGGTTGAAACGGCTGCACGACATGCGTGCATCCTGTTTCATCATTTCGAAGCTGGCTGGGGTCTCGGCTCGCGGCCGGTTCAACGTGCCTCGCACCCCTAGGGGTTGCAGAAACTCCGGGCGTTGTCGGTCCAGCGGCCGAAGCCTGTGGCGACCATGTTGGCGATGACGCGGCAGACGTAGCGCTTCTGGGCCGGGTCGTTGTTGGGGCCGGCATGATAGCGGGCGACGGCCATCGACCAGGACTCGTGGCGGCTGTGAAGACTGACCAGGAATCGCGCGGCGTAATCGACATTGCGACGGGGATCGAGCATGTCGCGCACCGACCGGAACTCGGCGGCATGGTAGCGATGGTTGATCTGCATGCAGCCGAGATCGATCAGGGTCTTGCCCTCGCTGCGGGCAGCCTCAAAAGCTGCAAGAGCCTCTGCCGCATTCTTTGGGAAGACGGCTTTTCCTTCTATATTCAATGCGTTGGGTTGAAGACTCCCCTTCTTGCCGGTCTCTGTCAAACCGACGGCATAGAGTATCCCCACCGGCACGCCATACCGGTCCGCGGCGCGCAGGATCTCCGGTTCGCACGGATTGGCGGAGGCGGCAGCCAGGCCCGTCGAAGCGCTAGATATAGCGGCTGCTGTCAGCGCGATCAGTGCGAGGCGACGAAATGTTGCGTGCGTTGCCGTCTTCATTTGCCGCTCTCCCGCCGTTACGTCCATTGCCTGTATTGCCACCCTCGCTGCCTGTTCCACCTGGCTGGAACGACGGCTGGTCTCGGCCGCCGGAGCCCTGGGATGCCGCGTCGCCATCGCCGCGTGCCTGGGCCGACGCGTTCGACTGAGGCTGCAGGATGGTGACGCGGTCGACGTCGAATCCGAGACCTCGCAGCGCTGTATTGATCGCCTCGCGGTCGGCGGAAAGCCTGTGATACGCCTCGGCATTCTCAACTTGTATTTCAACTGAAAGTTGTTGTCCGGCGAGGTGAAGATTGGCTGTGACCATGCCCAGTTCGACCGGACGCAACTGGATCTTCAAGACCTGTGCTGCCGGTGCATTTGTGGCGCTGGACTGAAGCTGCTGGACGGCACTTGCCGCGGCCGTGTGGCGTGGGGCAGCCGAAGCGATTTCCAATGCCAACGCGCCTGTGGTGCTGTTGGCACCCGAGCTTGCGGGAGCGGGGATCGCCTGCTCGGAGATGACGCTGACGCGGCTTGTGACGGCAGGCTGATCGGCCTGCTTTGCGGTAGGACGGGCAGGCTTGTCGAGCGCTGTGTCCACGTCTCCCGGGTTCGCCGTCGCTGTCGTTCCGGGTTGCGCTGTCGTTGTAGCTTCGGAAGCGGGCGCCAATCCCGGCGGCAACGACGTAGCAGCGGAGGACGTACGCGCTGAGGTGACCAGGGCTGAACGCTCGCCTTTGGGCACATCCCCGGAAATATCAGGCTGCAAAGTTGCATCGCCAGTGTCGGCGTCGGTGGCATTTGCCGGTGCAGCGTTGGCCGGCTGGCTGCCCGCCTTGCGCAGCTCGCTCAAGGCAAGCACCAGGGGCATTGCGACGTCCGCAGCGTCTGCTTTGGAGACATCCTTGGCTGGCGCATCGGGAAGCGGCAGTTCCGCATCCTGCGCCGGCTCCGCATCGGCCGGAACATCGCCTTCAGCGGTTGTCGCGTCTTCGGCACCATGTGGGTTAGGCGCGGCAAGCCGTTCGGCAAACTTGTGCAGCCCTTTTTCACGGGTCGCATCCGCGCCCTTCGGCTGATCGTCCTTTTTCGGCGACATCAACGCGCTGTCAAAATCGGACTGCTCGTCATTGCCCGGGAGGGCGTTGCGGTCTGCCACCGATGCATGTCTGGCGAGCGGGCTCACCAGTGCCGAGCTGATGCCGTCGGTCATTTGGGGGAGGCTCCGAGAAGTTCGTCAATGGATTCGAGCGTGCGCCGCGCTTCGATGACCTTGGGGTCTTCTGGCTCAGCTGGCGGCTCTTGCTTCGTCAACGGCACGACCCTTGGCGCGGTTGCGAAAGCCGGTTCCTGGGTCGTGGTCAGTGGAGTGGTATCTGATGCGTCGATGGCATCTGGAACCATCGGGTCGGCTACGGGCGACGGGATGTCGAGCGGCGGCGGCGGCAGATCCGCTATGTCGACAGGTTTCTTGGCCGCCGGTGCGGCCGGTACAGCCGAGGTCAGCTCGGATGCAACCGCCTCGACAGCGTCGAGCAGGGCGCGGTCGCCCTTGGACAGCTTGTCGCGATCGATGCCGCCAAGCTTGCCCAGCATCTCGGCGGCGTTGCCCGAGGTGATGGACGAAAGACCCGAATAGAGCTGAGTGCGTGGGTCGGCATTGTTGCGCTGGCCATCGCGGCCTTGCGCAGCCTTGGCGGCGGCAAACGCGGAGAGATCGCTCAAGCCGTCGATCGCGGCACGACGGGCGATACGCAGATAGACAACCTTCTCCTGCTCAGCATCCATCATCGCAGTGATTTCTGCAACCGAGTCGAGATTGACCGAGGCATGAAGCGTGACGACGCCGGCGACGAAGGCATCGGCGAACTGGCTGGCATAGGGCGAGCGCAGATAGCTGCGGACATATTGGGTCGACGTGCGTAGGAAGCGGCCGCCGTCCTCTAGCTTGCTGGCAAGCGCCACCGAACGGCGCAATGCGGCTTCCTCGACCAGCGTGCCGGGGCTGAGTAGCCGGGCCTGGTCGAACAGTTTCATTGCCTTTTCGGGCTCGTCGGCGATGCTGACCGAACCCTTGACCAGGGCAAGGAAGGCACCCAGTTCGGAGGTCAGGCTCAACGGATCGATCGAGGCGAGTGCCTCGACAGTGCCCTTGGGCTTGCCCCTGAGGTAGTCGATGACGCCTTGCGCCAGCTTCTGGTCGGCCTCGTCCAGTGTCAGCCGCGACACTACTTGTTCGATGGTCAGCGGGTTGCCGCCGCTCATGGCGTAGATCAACAGCGCGCGGAAGTTCTTGATCTCCTTGAATGCGGCCGGATCGGCCGTGCGCATGCGCTCGTCGGTCATTTCAAGCAGGCGGCGCTGCAGCGGCAGCGAGGCCTGGTCGCCTGAAGCGATGCGGTCCTGCAACAGCTGCAGGCAGCGCACGAGCTGGTAGGGCTCGAGCGCCGGCGCTTCGCTGGCGCGCGCTTCGCCTGCTACGCCCGTGGCGACCAGGGCGATGAGGGCCGCACCTGACAGGGTCGCCGCGAGCCTCATTCAGGCTTCTCCAGCAGGATTTCGATGCGCCTGTTGGTGGCCGAAAACGGCTCGGTGGCGTCTTTCAGCTTGCGGTCGGCGAAGCCCGCGACCTCGGTGATGCGCTTATCGTCGAGCCCGGCGCGGACCAGCATGTAGTAGGCAGAATGGGCGCGCGCGGTGGACAGCCGCCAGTTGTCATAGCCGCCGCCACGGAACGGACGGGCATCGGTGTGGCCGTTGATCGACACGTTGCCCTCATGCGCCGAGATGGTCTTGGCGATCTTTTCCATGGCGAGCACGAGTTGCTTGCGCGGCACGGCGGAACCGATCTCGAACATGCCGAAGTCGAACTGCTCGGTAACCGAAATGACGACGCCCCTGTCTGTGGCGACGACGGAGACGCCGTCAGGCAGGTTTGGACCTGACTTGATGGCCTCGGCGAGTTCGCGCCGGATGGCGTCGGCATCCTTGATGGTGTCCTTGCTCGGCGCATCGTCCTTGGGCTTCGGCTTGTCGGCCATTGCTTCGGCTTCGGCAGCCTGCGATTTTGGTGCGTCCCCGGGCTTTGCGGTTTCAGGTGCCGACGTGACCGGAGCAGCGGTCTTTGCCTGTGGTTCGGGAGCCTTTACCGCTTCTGAACTCACGGAACGCTCGGTCTTGTCGCCGGGCTTTGCCGGCTCGCCTTCGATCTTGGCACGCTCGGCGCTTGCCTCGGCGGCGGGTGTGGCGACCTGTTCGGTCCAGAAATCTGGCGCGAAGGGATCGCGGTAGGCTTCGCCGCCGGTAGCGCCGCTCGAGGGGCCAGCGTCCTGGGCACCACCGTCACCGCGTTCGGAGACATTGGCCTTGGCGCCGGTTTCCTGGGCGATTTCGGCGAGAACGGCGTAGGGATCGTTGAACAGGTGCTCGTCGGAACGCTTGACTATGTCGGCGGAGTCGGCCGAGTTCTTCTCGGTGGACGGGCCGGCATTGCCACGGCCGTCGCTGCCGGCCTTGCCGCTCGCTTCCTGCGGATCCTCGGCCGTGAGGCCGACCGAGTTGGGACCATCGCCAAGGTCTTCGAGACCCTTGCGGCTGGCGTTACGGTCGACCAGCTTCACCGGATTGAAGTAGCTTGCAACAGCTGCCTTGGTCTGTTCGTTGGCGGCGCTGATCAGCCACATGACGAGGAAAAAGCACATCATCGCCGTCATGAAGTCGGCGAAGGCGATTTTCCAGGCGCCGCCGTGATGGCCTTCGTCGTGATCGGAATGGGCACGCCGGACAATGACGATTTCGTGCCGTGGCTCGGTGCCGTCTGTCGCGCTCATGGCAAGGTCTCGGAAAGCGCCGAAGACCATTCGCCAAGGCGGGTCTCAAACAGGTTGTCGTCGATCGAAACGGAGAGATCGAAGCCGACGGCTTCGATGAAGTCGACATTGTCGGCGCGTCCGCCGATGGCGACGGTTAGCGCATCGAACAGGAACTGCGGGCCGCTGACCTTGATGCGCACCGCTTCGCGATCAGCGCAGGCCGCGATGATGGCTTTGGCCAGGGCATCGATGGAGCGGCTGCGGATGTCGTCGCTGACCAAGGTAGCGACGACGCGGGCGGCAGCATCGGTGGCGAGGTGGACAAGGCGCGTTTCCATCTCGGCCATGCTCGTGGCGATGGCAGCACCGGCGTGAGCCCCGAAGCGAGCGCCGAACTCTGCCATTTCACCAGCATGGCGCTGACGCTCGGCTTCGAGAGCGGCCTCATGCTCTTCGGCCAGACGCGCGGTGAGTTCCGCCTCTGCCTGGGCTACCGCTTCAGCCACGATTGCGGTGATGTCAGGATCTGGGACGGCCTTGGGATAAGAAACGGCGTCCGACGCTTCGGACTCGACGCCTTGAGGGGCAAGTGGCGCGAAGTCGGTCAGCCGTTCGTAAAGCGCTGCGATCGACATCAGGCGGCGACCTCTTGGCCGGCCCATTTGCGGAGGATCAGCGCGGTGCGCTCTTCATTGATGTCGACCATGCGGGCGAGGCGGTCCTGCGGGGCGGGGCGCAGCTTGTTGCGCAGGTCGTCCATCGCATGCGGCCGCTGGTCGGCAAGGGCCGCGGGTTCCTCCTCTTCGAAGGACGCCATGCCTTCCGGCGTCGGCAACGAACGCTGCATTTCCTCAAAGCTCGGGCCGGCAAAAGCGGGGGCTTCCGCGGGGCGCGAAAGGGCTGCAGCCATCGGCCTCAGGCCGAAGAAGGCGACGAGGAAGACAACAACGATGAAGGCGGCGGCGTTGATCAGGGTGCCGGCATGCTGGCCGACGGAGTCGAGGACGCCGGGGCTGGCGACCACTTCGCCGTCGAGGCCGTCGATGAACTCGACCGCCGAGACGTTGATGAGATCTCCGCGCTTTTCGTCGAAGCCGGTGGCCGAGGTCACCATCTTCTGGATGTCGGCGACACGTGCGGCGATGGCTTCGGGCGTTGCGTCCTTGCCGAGGATCGCTGCCAGGCGCTGCTGGTTGACGACGACGGCGATCGACATCTTGGTCACCGAATAGCCGTTGGAGACGGTGGCGATGCGCTTGGAGTTCATCTCGTAGTTGGTGATTTCTTCCTTACGGTCGCTTTTCGAACTCGATTGCGGGCCGTCCGTGGCGGCGCCCGCCTCGGCGTCCGGCAGGTTCTGTTCGACGGTCGCTGGCGTCGATGACTGTCTCTGGTTGGAGTCTTCGTTGGCGCGGACGACCTGGACGGAACGCTCCACGCGCGATTCCGGATCGAAGATGGTCTCTTCGGTCTGGCGCGAATCGGTGTTGACGTCGGCCTTGACGCTGGCGCGGAAATTGTCGGGTCCGAGATAGGCGGTGAGCGCGCGACGGATGTTGTCTTCGATCTGGGTCTCGACGGTGCGTTCGACGCCGATGGAGCGCGCTGCACTTGAATTGTTGGGATCATCGCCAGCCGCAAGCAGGTTGCCGCTCGAATCAAGCACCGTCACGCGTTCGGCGTCGAGGCCGGGTACGGCAGCGGCGACGAGATGACGGATCGACATGGCGCTCTTGTCAGCGTCGACGCTGGAGGCGCGGATGACGACCGAAGCCGACGGCTTTTGCTCGTCGCGGCGGAAATTGGCGCGCTCGGACATGACGATGTGGACACGGGCGGCCTTGATGCCGGTGATCGACTGGATGGTGCGGGCGATCTCGCCTTCCAATGCGCGGACGCGGGTGACCTGCTGCATGAAGGAGGTGAGACCGAGCGAACCGACGTTGTCGAACAGCTCGTAGCCGGCGTTTGCGCTGGTCGGCAGACCCTTTTCAGCGAGCAACATACGCGCCTGTGCAGTATTGCCGGCTGGTACCAGGACAGTCGTGCCGTCGGATGCGACGTCGAAGCCGATGCCGGCCTCGCCCAGCACCATGCCAATCTGGTTCACGTCGGAGCGTTCGAGCCCGACATAAAGTGTCTCGTATGCCGGACGGTTGAGATAGATGGACGCCACGCCGACGATGGCGAGGACCAGCGCTGCGATGCCGCCCAGCATGGCGAGCCGGCGTGGGCCGAAACTCCTGAGATTGGCGACGATGCTCTGTAACTGTTCGGGCACGTGCGTAGGTTCCCCGCAAAACTATCCGGCAGACCCTAAACCTCGAAGCTTGTGCGAAAATGTTATGGGCCGCGCGATGCGCGGCCCATGGCAAAATGGTCGAGTGTCGTGAGGGGCGATCAGCCCTTGAACAGCGACAGGATATTCTGCGAGTTCGAGTTGGCGATCGACAGAGCCTGGATGCCGAGCTGCTGCTGGACCTGGAGGGCCTGCAGACGGGTCGATTCCTTGTTCATGTCGGCGTCGACAAGCTGGCCAACGCCACGGTCGATCGAGTCCATGAGCTTGGACACGAAGTCCTTCTGCATGTCGATGCGCGCCTTGGCGGCACCGAGTTCCGACGCCGCGTCGGCCATGCTGGCAAGCACCGTTTCGACATCCGTCAGCAAGGCGTCGAACGCCTGCGATTCGGTTGGAGTGGCGATGACGGCGTCAGCAGCGTCACGTGCCTTCACGCCGGTCAGATCGTCAACTTTGATATTGAGCAGGGAAACATCGGAGGCGTGGCCCTTTTTGTCGAGGATGCCGCTCTTCGCGACGACTGGAGGGCCGGCTGCTGGTGTCACGTCATCGATCAGCCGAACATTCTTCAGCGCGATGTCGATGCTGCCGGTCGAAACGACGCCGGTCGAGTCGCGGTTGTAGGACGAGATGATGCTGAAATGATTGCTCTCGGCAACGGGAGGCGTGGCTGTCGGATTGGCAGTATCCTTCGAGGAATCTGTTTGGAGCAGATTGGAGCCGGCGTAGTTGGCGCCGCCAATCGCATCCTTCAGCTGGGCGACATATGTGTCGATCTCGGTCTGGAGCTTGGCGCGCTGTTCGGGGCCAACATTCTTCGCCAGAAGCACATTCTTCTTGATCTTATCAACGGCGGTGAGGGCGTTGTTAATTGCGGTGTAGGCAGTGTCTACCTTGCCGCTGCCGAGGCCGAGCGCATCCTGCACGACCGAGTTGACGTTGTTGTCCGAGCGCATGGTTGTCGCGATCGACCAGTAAGCCGCGTTGTCGGAAGCTTCGGCGACACGGAAGCCGGTCGAAATGCGCCCCTGCGTGGTCTGGAGCGCCTTGTTGGTGGCGCTGAGGCTCTGGAGTGCCGTCATTGCCGAAGCATTGGTCATAATACTGGACATCGATAAAGCCCCCTCTGTCAAAACCGCGCCGCTGGCAGCGGCTATTGGACCGGTCGCGGATGCTGTTCGTTTCCGCCCCGTGGCAGCCGATGAACCGCATGGCAATTGGTTAACCATAACTAGCGGTTCATGGTTAACGGTGGATTAAGAGCGTTGGCGACGCGAGCGTTCGCCCCGATCGGTGACGCTGGGGCATTTATCTGGGAGGAGGCTTGCGCCAAGCTAGCTTGGCAGGGGCTGAAAAACGAAATCGGGCCGCACCTTGCGGTGCGACCCGATCCTAGCGGCAAGTGCCTGAGACGGCTCTTAGCAGCTATTCTGGTCAGTCATTAGCCGCGGAAGAGCGACATGATCGACTGGGTGTTGGAGTTGGCGATCGACAGAGCCTGGATGCCGAGCTGCTGCTGGACCTGAAGGGCCTGCAGGCGGGTCGATTCCTTGTTCATGTCGGCGTCGACGAGCTGGCCGACACCGCGGTCGATCGAGTCGCTGAGCTTGGACACGAAGTCCTTCTGCAGATCAATGCGAGCCTTGGCGGCGCCGAGTTCGGCGGCACCGGTCGCCATCGAGCTGAGGGCCGACTCGATATCGGTCAGAAGAGCATCGAATTTGTCTGCTTCGGTGGGAGTGGCGATAGCGGTGCCACCAGCATCTTTGGGGGCGATGCTCGACAGGTTTGTTCCGGTGATGTTGATGTTCAAGATCGAAACGTCGGACCTGCTACCCGCTTTATCAAGTATGCCGGCGCCAACCACAGGCGTTCCAGTGGCGGCGGGATCGATCAACCGGGTGTTGGCGAATGCAATGTCGATCGTGCCAGTGGTGACGGCATTGCCGGTACCGCGATTGTAGGAAGTGATCACGCTCAGCTTGGTCGGGTCAGCCGCAGCCGCGCCGGTCTTGAGCAGGTTGGACCCGGCATAGCTGGCGCCGGCGATGTTGTCCTTGAGCTGCGCCTGGTAGGTGGTGATTTCGCTCTGGATCTTCGCACGCTCGGTCGCGCTGTCGGTGGCCTTGGCCAGCAGCACCTTTTCCTTGATCTTGTCGACGACCTCGATGGCACTCTTCATGCCGGCATAGGCGGTGTCGACCTTGGCGGCGCCGAGGCCAAGTGCGTCCTGGACGACCGAGTTGGCCTTGTTGTCGGAGCGCATGGTGGTGGCGATCGACCAGTAGGCGGCGTTGTCGGACGCTTCGGCGACGCGCATGCCGGTAGCGATGCGGCCCTGGGTGGTCGAGAGGTTCTTGTTGGTTGCAGCGAGCGTCTGCAGCGCGGTCATTGCCGACGCATTGGTATTGATGGAAGACATGGGAAAAACGCCCCTAAGAAATGCAATGGTACAGGGACATACCGGATCGGCCGGTATGGCGGAGAGGCATCATGCCAATGAGCACTTCAGGGAAGGTCACCCGCCATGCCGGGCAATCTGCCGGAAAATTGCTATTAAAAATCTAAGTATCATGGTTAATTCAAAGTAACTTGCTGTTTTATTTGAATATTGAGCGCCATGACTTGAGTTGCACGGATGCCCAAACGAAATCGGGCCACACCGAGGTGTGGCCCGAGCTTCATGTTAAGATTTGCCGATGTTAGCCGCGGAAGAGCGACATGATCGACTGGGTGTTGGAGTTGGCGATCGACAGAGCCTGGATGCCGAGCTGCTGCTGGACCTGAAGGGCCTGCAGACGGGTCGATTCCTTGTTCATGTCGGCATCGACGAGCTGGCCGACACCGCGGTCGATGGAGTCGCTGAGCTTGGACACGAAGTCTTTCTGCATGTCGATGCGGGCTTTGGAAGCGCCGAGTTCGGCAGCGCCGGTCGACATCGAGCTGAGGGCCGACTCGATGTCGGTCAGCAACTTGTCAAAAGACGCACCCACGTCGGTCGCAACGTAGCCGGTGACGCCAGTGACGTCCGAAACATCAATGTCAAGGATGGACGTCCCAGATTGTGCACCGTTCTTGTCCAACATTCCCTTGTTGGCAGCCGCCGCGGCCGGATCCGAGTTGATCAGACGAGTGTTGGCGAATGCCACGTCAATCGTGCCAGTGGTGACGGCATTGCCGGTACCGCGATTGTAGGAAGTGATCACGCTGAGCTTGGTCGGGTCGGTCGCGGCCGTGCCATTCTGGAGCAGGTTCGAACCGGCGTAGCTGGCGCCGGCGATGTTGTCCTTGAGCTGCGCCTGGTAGGTGGTGATTTCGCTCTGGATCTTCGCACGCTCGGTCGCGCTGTCGGTGGCCTTGGCCAGCAGCACCTTTTCCTTGATCTTGTCGACGACCTCGATGGCACTCTTCATGCCGGCATAGGCGGTGTCGACCTTGGCGGCGCCGAGGCCAAGCGCGTCCTGGACGACCGAGTTGGCCTTGTTGTCGGAACGCATGGTGGTGGCGATCGACCAGTAGGCGGCGTTGTCGGAAGCTTCGGCGACACGCATGCCGGTAGCGATGCGGCCCTGGGTGGTGGAGAGGTTCTTGTTGGTTGCAGCGAGCGTCTGCAGCGCGGTCATTGCCGACGCATTGGTATTGACTGAAGACATGGGAAAAACGCCCCTAAAAATGCGGATGGTACAGGGACATACCGGATCGGCCGGTATGGCGGAGAGGCATCATGCCAATGAGCGCTTCAGGGAAGGTCACCCGCCATGCCGGGCAATCTGGCGGAGAGTTCCTACCAAAGGCGTAAGCGGTACAGTTAATGCCGCATTAAGCTGTTGATATGTTGTGATTTTGCGTGCACGAGCCCATGCAATGCAACCGCAGCGCGCCTTTGGGCTGCGGTTAGATGCATTTGGTTCGAAAATGGCAGTTTCTTGCGAGCCCTCACGAGGACTCGCGGTGCTCTAAGTAAATGATCGTACCAGGGAGCCTACGAGCAGGTTCCAGCCGTCGATGAGCACGAAGAACAATATCTTGAAAGGCAGCGACACGACGGTGGGCGGCAACATCATCATGCCCATGGCCATGGTGATGGTGGCGACGATCAGGTCGATGACCAGGAACGGGAGGACGATCAGGAATCCGATTTCGAAACCACGGCGGATTTCCGAGATCATGAAGGCCGGAACCAGGATGCGCAGGTCGACCTTGTCTTCCGAAACGGTCTGGCCGCGCTCGCGGGCGAGGTCGGCGAACAGGTTGAAATCCTTGTCGCGGACGTTGCGCATCATGAACGTACGGAACGGATCTGAAATGCGCTCGACCGCCTCGGTCTGGTTGATCTGGTTGTCCATCAGCGGCTTGACGCCGTTTTGCCAGGCCTGATCGAAAGTCGGCGCCATGACGTAGAAGGTCATGAACAGCGACAGCGAGATGAGGATCAGGTTGGCGGGCGTCGATTGCAGGCCGATGCCGGTGCGCAGGATCGAAAACGCGATGACGAAGCGGGTGAAGCTCGTCACCATGATCAAAAGGCCGGGCGCCACCGACAAGACGGTGAGCAGCCCGAACATCTGGATGATGTAGCCGATGGTGGCGCCGTCAGTGTTGCCGAGTGCACTCAGGTCAAGCTGCTGTGCGCTCGCGGGCATGGCCGTGCTCGCGAGGATGGCTGCGGTGGCCAGGAATTTTTTCATTCGAACAACAACGTTCTGATCAGCACTTCCTTGACGTGGCCGTCGCTGCGGACAGCGGCGCGTTCGTCGAGGTCGGTCTTGAGGTGGCGGAAAGCACTGGCACCCTGGAGCTGATGGATCCTGAGCGTGCGCACGAAGGCAACCAGGTCCTGATGGACGCGAACGGCGAGTTCGGGCGGCTGCGGCGCGTCGAGTACCAGCGAGACCTCGAGGCGGACCCACATCGTGTCGGGTGCGGCGAGGTTCGCGGTGATGGTGGGGAGCTGAACTACCGTGGCAGCGGCCAGGGAGGCGTTGCCATGATCGGTGCTGGCTTTAGCCGGAGCGCCTGGTTTTGCTGCCTCGCTGGCAGCCTGCTCGGCTGGCTTGGCTTCGCCCCTGAGGTAGCCGCCGGACACCCAACCCATGCCGATGGCCGCTGAGGTCATCATAAGCAGGATGCCGATCTGGACGACCAACGATGGTCCGGGCTTTTGGGGGGAGAACTGTTCCATTGCTGTCATGACCGGACCTAGAACGGGAGGACCTGATCGAGGAATTGCTGGCCGTATGGCGGCTGCTGTACCTCGGTGATGCGGCCACGTCCGCCATAGGAGATGCGGGCTTCGGCGATGCGCTCATATGGAATGGTGTTGTGCGGCCCGATGTCGGTCGGGCGCACGATGCCGGCGATGGTCAGCACGCGCAGTTCGGCGTTGACGCGGACCTCCTGAGATCCGCGGATCATCATGTTGCCATTGGGCAGCACTTCCATGACGACCGCGGCGACGAGCAGGTTCAGCTTTTCCGAGCGGGCAGTGGCACCGTCACCCGTGAACTTGGATTTCGAGTCGATGTTTGCGTCGGCCGAGCCGCTGGTGCCGGCCCCGTCCCATTCGAGATCGAGGCCCATGCCGAGGCCGCGGCTGGACGTGCGCTGGCGCTCGGACTCATTCTTGAAACGCGCCTTGTCGTCGATCTCGATCCTGACGGTGAGAATGTCGCCCGCCTGCAGCGCGCGCGGGTCGGTGAACAGGCGGCTCTGCTTGTCCTGCCACAGCGAAAAACGCTTGGGCGGTGCCGAGGGCGATTCAGGATAGCGGTACATCGACGAACTGCCGTCCTCGATGCCGGAACCGACCGCCGACATCGTCGGCTCCTTGTTGATTTCCTTCAGGTCGGTGGCGCAGCCGGCGAGGCTGGCGAGCGAGGCTGCGAGGAGGGCTTTTCTAATCATGTTGGGTCTTCCCGGCGGGATGCGCTTGCCATGATGCGGGTGAGTTCGGCAGCCGAGTTGCTTTCCATCTCGTTGAGGATGACGCTCGACTTGCGCGCGTCGAGCTTCATCAGGATGGCTGCGGCGAGATCGACATTCATCACCGCCAGGCGCTCGGCCGCAGCATCGGGCTTCATGCGCGAATAGATCTGGACGACGCCTTCCTCGGCGCGGGCAAGGAAGACCTCGCGACGCTTGAGCCAGGTTTCGTACTCGGTGCGTCGTTCCTCGAGCAGCGCGATGCGCTTGTCGACCTCTGCCTGGAGCTTCCTCAGTTCCTCGGCCTGAAGCGCGTAGCGGCGGTCGCGGGCTGCGTCGGCTATGTTGGAGCAGAAGCGTTCGACTTCACTCGGCTCGATCGTGTTTGGCGGGATTGTCGCGGTGTGCTCGGACGAAATTTGAGGCTTTACCTCACGCGGCATGACCTGCGTCGGGGTGCCCTGAACGAGCAGCTGTTCGGCATGGGCCGAGCCGCCGTGAGTAGCGATAATCGCAAGTGCCGCGGCCGCGAGGGCCTGGCTGCGGAACGTCTGGAGAAGGCTTGCGGTCATGGCCATGGCTTACTGCACCACCAGATCGGCCTGCAGCGCGCCGGCCGACTTGATGCCCTGGAGTATTGCGATGATGCCGTCCGGCTTGACGCCGAGGCGGTTGAGGCCGGCGACCAGCGTCTGCAGGTCGGGACCGTCGAGCATGGCCAGTTTCGAGTCCGGGCGCTCCGTCTCGATGACGGTGTAGTCCTCGATGGCGGTCTGGCCGCGTGCGAAGGGTTCGGGCTGGACGACGCGTGGCTGTTCGGTGATGCGCACGGTGAGCGTGCCGTGGCTGATGGCGACGCGCGAGATCTTGACCTCGTTGCCGATGACGATGGTACCGGTGCGTTCGTCGACTACGACGCGCGCGGGAGTGTCGGACATGACCATCAGGTTTTCGAGTTCGGCATAGAAGCGTGCGGTCGAAATGCCCTCGGGCTTGCGGATGACGACGGTACGCGAATCCTGCTCGCCGGCGACGCGCTTGCCGAAACGGTGGCGGGCGTAGTCGTTGACGGCGTCGGCGATGCGGACGGCAGTCGAGAAATCCGGGTTGAAGAGCTGCAGCGTCAGAACGTTCTCGTCACCGAAGCGGGCCTTGACCTCGCGCTCGACGATAGCGCCATTGGGAACACGTCCTGCAGTGGGCACGCCCTGGATGACCTTTTCCGCATTGCCCTGGGCCGCGAACCCTCCGACCATCACCGAACCTTGGGCGACGGCGTAGATTTCGCCGTCGGGCGCCTTGAGCGGAGTCATCACCAGCGTGCCGCCCGAGATCGCGGTGGCGTCGCCGAGCGACGAGACGTTGACGTCGATGCGGGCGCCGGACTGGACGAACGCCGGCATGTTGGCAGTGACGACGACCGCAGCGACGTTCTTGACGCGCAGGCGACCATCTTCCGAGGCGATGCCCAGATTTTCGAGCATCGCGCGGATCGACTGCTCGGTGAAGGGCGAGTTGCGCAGGCTGTCGCCGGTGCCCGGCAGGCCGATCACGAGACCGTAGCCGACAAGCTGGTTGTCGCGGGATTCCTGTAGAGAGGCGACATCCTTGACGCGCACATTGATGAGATTGGCGCCGCCGCTGTTGAGCGTGGTCTGCTTCCCCCCATCGCCGAGGTTCGCGAAGGCATCGTCGCCCTTGCCGCTGCGCTTGGCCAGTTCGGAGGCGGGAACGCCGTCTGGACCGTCGGCATGAGCGCTCTGGAGGCCAAGTACGGCGACTGCCGCAAGCAACAGTCTGCGGATCATATTGCACCCACACGGATCGAGCCGTCGGCCATGATCGTGCCTGAGAGAACTTTGCCGCTGTCTATGTTGCGCACCTTTACGACGTCGCCTGCCGAGCCCGGTTCAAGCGTGACCGCGGCAGCGGAGATCAATAGCGCGCCAGTCGCAAAGACGACCTGCACGGAAGCGCCGCGGTCGACCAGCCAGGCCTCGCGCAGCGCGTTGACGGGGATGTAGCGGCCAGGCAGTAGCGTACGCTTTGCAATCCGGCCGTCGAGTTCATCGGCAAGCGTCGCAACCGCGTCGGGACGAACCCTGCCCGGCTTGAGGGTGACTTCCTTGAGCGAGGACAAGGCAATTGTCTCGCCCGGATAGATGACGCGGTTGGGAACGAGCACGACCTCCTGCTCGGCAGCCATCGCTGCGCTGCCAAGCATGGCGAACGCGAGTGCCGCCGCGCGGATATGGAGGAGGGCGTTCCGTCGCCGCATGATCTTCACCGGATATTCTTGGAAACGACGGCGGCCATCTCGTCGGCAGCCTGGATGACCTTGGAATTCATCTCGTAAGCGCGCTGGGCCGAAATCAGCTCGGTGATTTCCTTGACCGGATCGACGTTGGAATTTTCCAGATAGCCCTGCTTGATCGTGGCGTAGCCCGGATCGCCTGGTACGCCGACATTGGCGGCACCGGAGGCTTCGGTTTCCTGGAAGAGGTTGTCGCCGAGCGGCATCAGACCTGCCTCATTGGCGAAATTGGCGAGCGTCAGGTCGCCAAGCGGCTGGAGAGCCGCCTGGCCGTCGATCCGGGCAAAGACCTGGCCGGAATTGTTGACGATGACCTCGACCGCATCCTGCGGCACGGTGATTGCCGGGATGACGTTGAAGCCGTCAACCGTGACCAGCTGGCCGGTGGCGTTCTTGTTGAACGAGCCGGCGCGGGTATAAAGCGTCTGGCCGTCGGCACCCTCGACCTGGAACCAGCCTTTACCCGATAGCGCGAGGTCGAATTCGTTGCTTGTACTGGTGAGGCCGCCCTGGATGTGGACGTTGCGGACTGCCGCCGTCTTGACGCCGAGGCCGATGGCGACGCCTTCCGGCACGATCGCCGAATTGGCGCGGTTGGGCACGCCCTGCAAACGGTCGACCTGGTAGAGCAGGTCGGAAAATTCGGCGCGGGCGCGCTTGTAGCCGGTGGTGTTGATGTTCGCGATGTTGTTCGCGATCACCTCGAGATTGGTTTGCTGGGCGTTCATACCCGTCGCGGCGATGGCAAGCGCTTTCATCGGGATGTTCCTCAGATGCCCATGCGGCTGACTTCGAGATAGGCTGTGACGATCTTGTCGCGGATCGCGACAGCCGCCTGCAGCGCCTGCTCGGCGCTCATCACCGCGTCGACAACCTGGCGGGTGTCGGCTTTGCCTTGGAGGCCATCGAGCGAAAGCTGCTCTGCCTGACGCAACGTGGCATGGGCCTGCGCGGCGGCGTCCGAAAGGGCCGCGGCGAAGGACTGGGCGACTGTACCGGACGCAGCTGCGCCGGCCTCGGGCGCGACGCTTGTCGGCTTGCTCAGTAGCTGCGTGCCGATTGGGCTGATGCTGCCGATCATGACTGGCTCCTCATAAGGTCAATGGTCATGGAAATTAGGTCGCGCGCCTGCTTGATGACTTGCAGGTTGGCTTCGTAGGAACGGTTGGCTTCGGTCATGTCGGCCATTTCGATGATGACATTGACGTTGGGCATCTTGACGTAGCCGTTGGCGTCGGCTGCCTCGTTGCCGGGCTGGAATTCCAGCGGAAACGCGGACTGGTCGTGACCGATCGAGGCGATCTCAACCGTCGATCCGCCGGTCGCGCGGTCGAGTTCGGCGGCGAAGCTGACTGTCTTGCGGCGATAGGGGTCGGCGCCGGGCGTGTTGCCGGTCGACTGGGCGTTGGCAAGGTTTTCCGAAACGATGCGAAGGCGTTCGGACTGGGCTCCGAGACCGGAGCCCGCGACCTTGAGGGCTGAGACGAGCGGATCCATTCCTGTCAGGCCTTCGTGCTGAGCATGATCATGCGGTGGAAGGCTTTGACGATGGCGGTATTGAGCTCGAAGGAGCGGCGAACTTCGCCGGCCTTCATCAACTCGTCTTCGACGGCGACAGTGTTGTCGGAGGGCAGGACCGCGTGCCTGGGCTGTTCAGGCTTGACAGCGTAGCCGGCCTCGGTGGCACCGCCGGTGAGGTGGCCCGTCTGGGTCGATGCCATGGCAACACGTGAACGATCAAGCACGCGCTCGAACGGCTCTATCTCGTTGGTGCGATAGCCAGGCGTGTTGGCGTTGGCGACGTTACCGGCGATGGTGTTCTGACGCACCGAGAGCCAGCGTGCCTGCTGGGCGGCCAGATCGAACAGGTTGACGGGGTCCATGGAAATCTCCGAGCAGATTTCCAAACACTATTGCCTCAGTCTTGCGCGGGCCTTGCGCGGCGGCCCTGGGCGCCTGTTCCATTCCCGGAAGCCGGAAGCCGGAAGCCGGAAGCCGGAAGCCGGAACCGCTCAACGCGAGACCTGGAAGACCTCTTCGCGGGAGGTGACGAGCACCCATTTGCCGTCGCGCTGTTCGATCGAGGCGACACGGCTAGAGTCGGGCAGAACGGAGCCGCGCTGGACAACCCAGACACCGGCGTCATCTTCGACCATCGCCCGACCATTGGCGATGTGAACGAGCTTGAATTCGATCTTAGGTCCGGGGAAGGGCTGTTCGGCTATGCCGGGAACCCCAACAGCATCGTCCTTGTCGGAGCGAAGCGAGCCGGTGGCGAACAGGTCGAGCTTCATCGGCGGAATGTCTTCGACCGACATTGGGGCGCCGACCCGTTCGACCTGCTGGCCCAGTGCCAGCGGAATCGGCTGTTCGTTTTGGCCGCCGCCGGAAAATTTCATCGCCCGGATGCCGAACTTGTCCTGGTTGAAGAAGATGTACCAGGGAAACAGCGCGCAGGTGAGCCCGAGCGCAATGCCCAGCCCTGCGATGACAAAGTCGCTTCGATGATCGCGCTTTTCGCGCGTTGGGGTGATGGTAAGCGGCCCGCGCCTCAAGCCGAGGCGCTGCAGCAGCGTGCGCGGCTTGTCCTTGCACCCGATCATTTCGAGGAACTCGCTTGCCGGGTCATTCCGCCTGAACATTGGCTCTATCCTTGGCTTTCAGATGGCGTGCGAGATCGGAGAACGGGTCGAGCGACGGTCCATCGGCTGGTGATTGGCCCAATGCCTCGTAGATCACGGGAACCTGGCGTACCGCCAGATCGAGATCGGCGTCGGCGCCGGGCTGGTAGGCACCGAGCAGACGGATGTCGCGCGTGTCCTCGAAGCGTGAAATCAGTGCCTTGAGCTTGCTGACAAGCTGGCGCTGCTCGGGGGTCCAGGCCTTGCCGGCCAGACGCGAGATCGATGCCAGGGGATTGACCGGCGGATAACGCCCCTGTTCGGCGATCGAGCGGTCGAGCACAACGTGGCCGTCCAGGATGCCGCGGACGGAATCGGCGACCGGATCGTTGTGGTCGTCGCCGTCGATGAGCACGGAGATGATCGCCGTGATCGAGCCGGTGCCTTCCATGCCGGGGCCGGCGCGTTCGAGCAGCTTGGGCAGGTCGGTGAAGACTGACGCGGGATAGCCGCGCGCGACCGGCGGTTCGCCGGCGCCGATGGCAACCTCGCGCAACGCATGAGCAAAGCGGGTGATCGAATCCAGCACCAGAAGCACCCGGTCGCCACGGTCGCGGAAATGCTCGGCGACGCGCATTGCGGTGTCGGGCGCGCGGCGGCGCATCATCGCGCTCTCGTCGGAAGTGGCAACGACGGCGACCGTCTTGGCCATGGAAGCGGCGCCGATCGTGTCTTCGAGGAATTCGCGGACTTCGCGGCCGCGCTCGCCGATCAGGGCGACGACGACCGTGTCGAAAGCATCGGCCCCGGCAAGCATGGCAAGCAGCGTCGATTTGCCGACCCCGGAGCCGGCGAAGATGCCCATGCGCTGGCCGAAGCAGAGCGGGGTGAAGATGTCGATGACGCGGACACCTGTATTGAAACCGGTTTCAACGCGCTGGCGCGCCAGTGCCGCGGGCGGCACGGCTTCGGCGGCGTCCTGCTTGCCATCGCGGATCAGCGGCCCGCCGTTGTCGATGGGGCGGCCAAGAGCGTCAATGGCTCGGCCGCGCCAGCTCGGATGCGGGGTGATCGAAATGGGGCCACGGGTGAAGACGGCGTCGCCGACACCGACCTCGCCGCTGCTTTCGTAAGGTGCGACCAGTACTTCGTCTCGGGCGATCTGAACGATCTCGCCCCGACGGTTGCGGCCATGGCCGCGATGCTCGACGATGTCGCCAAGCCGCGCGCTCGCGGACAGTCCGCCGACCTTGTAGTGCGTCGGAGCGATTTCCCTCACCTGTCCGCCACGTCTGACCAGCAGGCGATCATCGGCAAAACGGTGTTGGATGCGTTCGAGCGCTTCAAGCCGGTTGTCGTGCACCGGCTGTGGCCCGTTGCGGATGGCGGTCAGGGACGTGCTCACTTATTTCGAGCCGAGCGTCTTGATGGCGTCGGAGAAGGAAGCCTCGTTCTGGCGTATCAGGGCGGCTGTGTTTTCAAAGGCGCGCTGAACCATGATCAGCTTGGTCATTTCCTTGATCGGATTGACGTTGGACTCCTCGACAAAGCCCTGGACGATGCCTGCGTCCATGCGGTCGACGATCGGCTGGGGCGGTGTCGGCGGCACGACGCCCGAATTGCCGTAGCGGACGAAATTCACGCCGGGGTCGAAATCGTAGAGGCCGATGGCGCCAACCTGACGATCACCCTGGCGCAGCGCGCCGTCGGCGCCCGCAGTCGGGGGGCCGGCACGTGGGTCGAGCTGTATCGGCGCGCCGCCAGCGTCGAGCACCGGGTGGCCCTCGACGGAGACGAGCTGGCCGTCCTGGGTCATGGAGAAGCGGCCGTCGCGGGTCATCACCACGCCCGCTGGCGTGTCGATGCCGAACCAGGCGCCGCCACGGATAGCGAAGTCGAACGGATTGCCGGTTTCACGCATGCCGCCATGCTGGGTCGAAAGATAGGTGTCGCCTGGCGAGGTGAAGGACACCGACTTCTGGCCGAGGCCGGAGACGACGTCCTCGAACTTCACGCCTGTGGCGCGGAAGCCGACGGTGGACGCGTTGGCGACGTTGTCAGCGATGGTGTTGAGGCGCTTTTCAAGCGCAACCTGGGCCGAGAGGGCGACGTAGAGACCGTTTTGCATGATGTCCTTAGAACCTCAGCTTCTGCATGGCAAACAGCAGGTCGGTCGACACTCCAGCGGCGGGCGACCCGCCGAAAAGCACGCCGACGGAGGCCTGTACCGGTGAGCTGGGGTTGTTGATTTCCCAAAGGCTGGTGAAGCGCTTCATGAATTCGCCGAGCTTCTTGGGATCGGAGAAGTCCTCGACCTTGAGCTTGCTTTCAAACAGAGCGACCTGGCGGTCGATATCGGCGCCAGCGAAGGATTCGGGCAGGGCAAGCGCCGTGCGCACGACCTTGGCGAGTGCCGGATCGGCGAGCACCTGGTAGAAGCTGGTGATAGTCGATGCCTTGCGTTCGAAATAGAGCGCGAGGCGCACGCCTTCATTGTCCTTGCCGGCATTTTCCTCCAGCGTCTGGCGCATGAACTTGTCGACGGACGGCCGTTGGGAGGGGTTGGTGGTCGTGGCCGTTTCGCCATAGGCCTCGAAATTGTAGACAGCGGCGAATGCGGCGTAGCGCTTGTCCGTCATCTGGTTGGCGTAGCTTTTGGGGTCGCGAACGCCACCTGCCAGGACCTTCTCCATCATGTCCTTGTTGGGGATCGAAGCTTCGATGCCCAAGGCGTTCATGGCGAAGGCGTACAGCCTGTCGTCGCCCAGGAGATCCTTGGCGGACTTCACCTTGACGATGTTGTCGAGGTAGTACTTCACCTCTTTCTGGACGGCTTCCGACTTGGGATCGAGTCCGGCAAGTTCCACCTTGATCAGGTATTGATCGACGGCACCTTGCTGGGCCTTGTTGTAGGTGGTTGCCTGCGCGCCGAGTTCGGCGAAGTTGAAACTCTTGACGAACTCGGCATAGCGCTTGTCGGTCAGCTTGTTGGCGAAGCTGTCCTTGTCGGTGATGCCTTCCTTCAGCGCCTTGACCATGAATGCCTTGGCGTAGGCCATATCCTGCAGGCCGTGTGCCTTCATGGCGTACTTGAACAGACGGTCGTTCTTGACGAACTCGTCGATCGACTTCACGTTCTTGATGTTCTTTAGATAATACTCGGTCTCGCGCTCGACGGTGGGCTGAGACTCGACACGGCCGATTGCCTTGCCGATGTCCCTCGCGATCAGGTGGTAGCTTGTATAGGTATTGAGCATGACAATAGCCCTTCCGCCGCAGGATAGTCGGGGAAGGCTACGCTCAAATGCTTGCGCGAGGCTGAATCATTTGGCTGCGTACTTTCAAGCCTCACACAAGGCACGCAAGCTATCTGTGTCCGCCTAAGTGCTTTGAATGCGGAAGGACCGGCTTGTGGGCATTCTGATCGGACTCGTCGTGACGCTGGGCTGTGTGCTCGGTGGATTCATGGCGATGGGCGGACACCTCAACGTCCTGATGCAGCCTTGGGAACTCGTCATCATCGGCGGTGCGGCCCTTGGAACCTTCCTCGTCGCCAACCCCATGACTACGGTCAAGGACACCGGCAGGGGCATCATGGAGGCCTTCAAGCAGTCAGTGCCGAAAGAGCAGGACTATCTCGAGACGCTGGGTGTGCTGCATTCGCTGATGCGCGAGCTGCGCACCAAGACGCGTTCGGAAGTCGAGGCCCATATCGACAACCCGGATGACTCGCCGATCTTCCAGGCCTTCCCGACCGTGCTGAAAAACTACGACCTGACGCATTTCATCTGCGACTATTGCCGCATCATCATCATCGGCAATGCCCGTTCGCATGAGATCGAAGCGCTGATGGACGAGGAAATCCAAACCATCCGCGCCGACAAGCTCAAGTCCTATCACGCGCTGGTCGCGGTCGGCGACGGCCTGCCGGCGCTGGGTATCGTCGCCGCCGTGCTCGGCGTGGTCAAGGCGATGGGCGCACTCGACCAGTCGCCCGAGATCCTTGGCGGCCTTATCGGTGCTGCACTTGTCGGCACCTTCCTCGGCATCTTCTTGTCCTATTCGGTGGTCAATCCAATCGCCACCAAGGTCAAGACGGTGCGCGAAAAGAAGAACCGGCTCTACATCGTCGTGAAACAGACGCTGCTTGCCTACATGAACGGCTCGCTGCCACAGGTCGCGATCGAGTTCGGTCGCAAGACGATCTCGTCCTACGATCGCCCGTCGATCGACGCGGTGGAGCAGAGCACGCTGAACGCTGGCAGCATCGAAAAGAAGGCGGCCTGATCGATGCGGGACGCTGACAAAGGGCATCGCAAGCCATGAACACCACCGCAAGCCCGGCGGAACCGCGGGACCTCGTGATCGAGCGCATTTTGGGCGACACCGGCGAGCCGGCCAAAGTGCATTCGGCTGCCAGGCGCCTTGCCGAACGTTCATCGCCGCTGATTGCCAAGCTGCTGAGCGAAGTGCTGCCCGAACAGATCTTCGTCGAAGTGGTGGAAGTCAAGCTTGCCCGCATGGCTGACGCCAAGGCCGGCAAGAGCAACCAGGCCATGTCGGTCGCGATGACCCAGACGTCTCCGGACGGGCTGGTGATGACGCTTGATCCGCAGGCGCTGGCGATCCTGGTGCATATCATGTTCGGCGGCGATCCGAGCCGCGACGTCGCGCCGATCGACCGCGACCTGTCGTCTATCGAGACAAGTGTCGCGACCCTGGTTTTCCAGGACGTGGCGCGCGCCATGAACGCGCAAGGCCCCGATGGCGGCGTCGGCGTGAAGCTGCCGGTGCCAGAGGCGATGACGGGCACCGTCATGAAGAAGCATGTGTTTCGCGACGGGCCTTCCGCCCGCATCACGCTGTCGATCTCGACGGCCGTGTCGCGCGGCCTGCTGGTCCTGACCCTGCCGCAACGCGTGCTGATCGAAGATCGCCGCAGCAAGGCCGAAAAGGAAGCCGAGGCGATCCCGACCACCGAATGGCGGTCGCGCTTTTCCGACGAACTGATGCGTTCGACCGTGCGGCTCGAAGCATCGATGCCGCTCGGGCGCATGACGCTCGGCGACCTGACCTGCCTAGAGGTTGGGCAAGTCATCGAAATGGCCGAGGACACCCAATCCAATGCCGTCATCGCCGCGCGCGGCAAGACGCTGTTTGCCTGCGAGTTCGGCAAGCTCGGCCAGAACTACACGGTACGCATCAGGCGTCCTTTCGACGCGACCGAAGAAATAATTGAAGGAATCGTTGCGGGTTGAGCCGATGCGCTGCCAAGCAGCGCCCGGCACCGCGAACGACATAAAGGAGAACACCGATGAGCAAGGCGCAGCCCAAGCCCGAGGTCGAAAAGCCAGAAGTCGAAGTCGAGGACGACCAGCTCAACCGCGCCATCGAAGAACTGCGTGGGGTTCTGAGCGAAGAAGAAAAGCGTCCTGGTGCAGCCGCAGCTCGCCCGTCCGGCGTCGGCAACAGTGTCATCCTCGACATCCCGGTCGAGGTGCAGATCGTGCTCGGAAGCACCGAAATGCCGGTGTCCGATCTGATGTCGCTGCAGAAGGGATCGACCGTGGCGCTGGACCGTCGCATCGGCGAGCCGGTCGACGTGGTGGTCAATGGTCGACGCATCGCGCGCGGTGAAATCACCGTGCTCGAAAGCGATCCGTCGCGTTTCGGCATCCGCCTTACCGAAATCGTTGCGGCGACAAAGAGCGCCTGAGGACTTTGAACGTGCTTTCCCTTGCTTCTAGAAAGGCTTCCGAATGACGACGCTGGCGACGCTGACGCGGCCGCAGAAGGCGGCGGCCATATTGGTGGCAATGGGCAAGCCGTCGGCGAGCCGGCTGCTCAAGTTCTTCAAGCAAGACGAACTCAAGGCGCTGATCGAAGGCGCGCGGCTTCTGCGCACCATTCCGCAGGCCGATCTCGAACGGATCGTTGCCGAATTCGAGGCCGAGTTCACCGAAGGCGCGGGCCTGCTCGATTCTGCCGACAAGATGGACACGATCCTCAACGAGTCCCTGTCGCCCGAAGAGATGAATGCGCTCATGGGCAATGGTGAGCCCATGGGCAAGAAGGACACCTTGCCACCGGTGTGGCCGCAGCTCGAAAAGCTCGAAGCCGCGCAGATCGGCGCCTTCCTTGCCAATGAACATCCGCAGACGTCGGCGATGATCCTGTCGAACCTCGCGCCGAACTATGCCGCGAAGGTGGTGCTGACGATGGAAAAGCCCGAGCGGAGTGAAATCATCAAGCGGATGATGGAACTGGCGAACGTACCGGAAGCCGCGACGAGATTGGTCGAAAACCAGATCCGTACGCGTGTTCTGACTGAAAGCGCCCAAAAGGATACCACTGCCGGACAGACGCGCGTTGCCAGCGTGCTCAACGAACTGGACAAGTCGCAGCTGGAAGAAGTCATGAACGACCTTCGCGAAGTGGGCATGGCCGATCTCGATGCCATCCGCGCGCGCCTGTTCTCGTTCG
The DNA here is from genome assembly GCF_003148805.1 of Aminobacter sp. AP02. Lineage (GTDB taxonomy): Bacteria > Pseudomonadota > Alphaproteobacteria > Rhizobiales > Rhizobiaceae > Aminobacter. The sequence goes on along the minus strand of NZ_QGGX01000006.1, from coordinate 148,887 downwards.
ATGATGTTCCGATGATGACGCAGAAGGCGCGTGTCGCGCTGTTCGATGGCCTGTCGACCGAGCTGCTGACGCTCGCGCTGCGCGGCACGGCCTTGCCGCTTGCCGAGGCTGTGCTGTCGTCGATTGGCGCTCGCTCGCGCCGCATGATCGAATCCGAACTCAGCCAGGGATCGGAAGGCATTCAGGCGGCCGACATCATACGCGCCCGCAAATCCATTGCTTCCATGGCATTGCGCATGGCCAACGAGGGTCTCCTCGAATTGCCATCGACGCAAGACGCCGCCTGATCCCGTCCGAACGGGTCGGCTGAGCGATGTCGGACGAAGATAAAGACTCCAAAACAGAAGACCCGACAGAGAAGAAGATCCGCGACACAATGGAGAAAGGCAAATTGCCGGTCTCCAAGGAAGTCGCGATCTTCACCTCATTTTTGGCGATCATGGTCTACACCGTGTTTTTCGCCTCCAATTCGGTGGCTGAACTCGGCGTCTTCCTGTCGAACTTCCTCGAAAAGCCGGAAGCCTGGCCGCTTGGCACCGAGCGCGACGTGATCGAGCTCTACCAGGCGGTTGCAGTCGAAGTCGGGCGTGCCGTCGCTAGCCTGTTCTTGTTGCTCGTGGTCGCTGGGCTCGGCGCATCGCTGGTCCAGAACGTTCCGCAATTCGTTGGCGAACGCATCCGTCCGCAAGCCTCGCGCATTTCGCTGACCAAGGGCTGGTCGCGCATGTTTGGCGCGCAGGGGCTCGCCGAATTCCTGAAGTCCCTGGCCAAGCTTTGCTTCGTCATGATCGTGCTTTACTTCGTCCTGTCGGACGATCATCGGCGACTGCTTGCCGGCATGATCACCAATCCGGTGGCCTTCGGTAGCGTTATCCGCGACATCGCCGTCGATATCCTGGTGGCGATCGTCTTTGTCATGGGGGTGATCGGCGTCGCCGACATCGTGTGGTCGCGCTTCCACTGGTTCCAGGAGCAGCGCATGACAAAGCAAGAGGTCAAGGACGAGATGAAGCAGTCGGAAGGCGATCCGATCGTCAAGTCGCGCCTGCGCTCGATCGCCCGCGACCGTGCGCGCCAGCGCATGATGACAGCGGTGCCGAAGGCGACGCTGGTGATCGCCAACCCAACCCATTTCGCCATCGCGCTACGCTATGTCCGCAACGAGGACGCGGCTCCCGTCGTGCTCGCCAAGGGGCAAGATCTGGTGGCGCTGAAGATCCGTGAGATCGCCGAGCAGAACGGCATTCCAGTATTCGAAGACGTGGCTCTTGCCCGCTCCATGTACAAGCAAGTTTCGGTGGATAGTATCATTCCATCGCAGTTCTATCAGGCCGTCGCCGAACTGGTGCGGATCGTTTACGGAAACAGGGCTCAGCGTAATCAGTCATGAAGAATCAGCCGCATGCTTCGTCCCGTGAAGTCCTTGTCGCGACGGCTATCCAGCCGGTGGTGCGCGAGTTGCGCCTCGTCGACCTTGCCGACTACGTCGCCTTCATCCGGATGGAGCATTTTGCCAACGTCGCCGATCTCGTCGATTCAGCTGCGGAACTCTATTTCATGCCGGGCGCGCTGCGCATGGGGCTGGGTGGCGAGGCGCATGTCAGCTGGACGGGCAGCCCCCGGATCGTGCTTGACCTCGAGCTCAGGCCTGAAGGGGCAGTGGTCTATTTCCAGCTGTCGATGACGGCCAACAATGCTTCGGTCGAGGTGCACTATGTCTCGTTCGAGAAGCCCGATGCCGAGCCGGAGAAGAATACCGAATATCTCGCCGCGGCGATCCAGCATGCGATGATCAGGCCGTCACAGGCCCAAGCGGCCTAGGGTAGGGTAAGGTGGCCTGATTTGATCTCTTAGTCGATCAGCCCAAGACGCAAGGCCTTGGCGACTGCGTGCATGCGGTTGACGGCATTGAGTTTCTGCGTCGTCTGGGTGAGGTACTGATTGGCGGTGTGAACCGAAAGCTTCAGCAGCTTGGCTATCTCTTCGCTGGTGTATCCCCGCGAGGTCAGCTTCAGGCACTCGATTTCGCGACGCGACATCGACGGCATTTCCCGGGACTGCGTTGCGTTTATGCGGGCCACTGCGTCGAACAAGGCAAAGCAGCGGCCGTGAAGGTCGTGCAGCGACTGCGGGTCGGGGGATAGCTCGGGGCCTGCGAAGATGAAAAGCCCCACCTGACCGCGGTCGGTGTAGACCGGGAAGGCGATGCCGCGGCCGCTTCGCGCGAGCGGTTCGATACGGCTGGTCCAGGCCAGGGCCGAGAACGCCTGTGCGGTGTCGGCGTCGTCCGCCCACCAGCACGGTGCCGTCGACTGGCGCGCATGGCGCATCAGGTGCTCGCCAATGCCGCCGCCAAGCAGACGTGCGGCGGACATGGTGCTGGGATAGTCGGAATCAAAGCAGGGCGTAAGGCGGCTGCTGTCGGCAGAGGCCAGGCAGAGCGCGAAATCGCGCGCGCCAAGGTCGACGGCGATCCAGCGGCAGCGCTTTGCGGCGTCGGCCAGGGTGACGGCCGGCAGGCCGATTGCGGCCGCGTGGCTGGTGCATGAAGCATCCTGCTCGCAGTTGGACGCGCGGCCTAGCTGCTTTGCCTGGGGGTAGCTCAAATGATGCCGCTCCTGATTGCGGTCGCAATCGCCATGGCGCGATTGGAGGCCGACAGTTTCTGGATCGCGTGGGTGATGTAGGAGTTGACCGTGTTGGCCGACACGCCGAGGATTAGTGCGACCTCATCGGTGGTCTTGCCTTCGGAAACCCAAAACAGGCATTCGCGCTCGCGGTCCGACAGCGGGTCTTGAAGCGTTGCCGCTGCAAGCACGCTTGGTGCCTGCGACAGGGCGTAACAGCATTCGAGCTGGGTGCGGGGCATGACGGTCGGATCAATGCGGCCGGCTTCCGCTGCCGAAAACAGCACGAACAGCCGCTGGCGGCCGACATGCAAGCGCAAGGCGAAGATTTCGGCATGGCCGAGGATGTCGAGCAAGCGGGCTTCTTCGCCGCCAAGGACGCCTGGCGCCTGCGATGCGATAAGGCTCTGCGGCCGGCCGCCTGGTGCACTGGCGAACGGACCCTGAGCGAGGCCGGCGATGAGTGCGTGGCCGGCGAGCTGAATGGCGTCATAGATCCAGTTCGAGGCAATGATCTGGAGGTTGTCGCGTTCCTGGTCCTGGGCGATGGCGACGAGCATGTAGCCGTCGGCACCGATCTCGTCGGTCAGGTTCATGAAGAAGGCGGTCAGATCGCTACGTGATGCGAGCCTTGCTGCGACGGTCGTCTGTTCGTTGCGGGCTGCGAGGGCGATCATCTCAAAATTTCTGCCGGAATCCGTTTGGGAACCGGAGTTGGACGGCGGCCCGATCCGGTCGAAATATCCATGACTTTGACGTTAAAAAACGCGACGCGGACGCCTGAGACATCCATCGGCCGAATCCGTACTGGTCGCGCGAAACCTGACGCGCTCTCCACCGGGAAAATTCCCGGCATTTCAGAGAGTTGGTGGTTCGCCGCGCCCCCCGAGGACCGGCTGATTCGTGGTTAATCTAACCGCTCGCGAATCGCTCCGCAAACATAATTGACAAAAAGTTAATTCAGAGTCCTTCGACAGACTCAGGGCAGGTCGAAAAGGCCCTGGAAACGCTGCGGCATGACCCTAGAAAATCTTGGCGGTGTTTGGAAAATTCAAAGTGCTGAAGCGTCCGTTGCGCGTCCAGCGGGAAGCGTGGCGCGGTGGTCAAGGCCCTGGCGAAGATCGCCATTGATCGGCTGGTGCAATCGGCTTAACGCTGCGTCCGCTACGGGCAGGGGAATGCAATGAGCGAGCAAATTCGTGAAGTAACCAGCGTGTCCTGGTTCGGGCGGATCAAGCGCACGGTTGGCGGAGTGCTCGTCGGGCTGATCCTTGTCGTCGCCATGGTGGCGGTGCTGTTCTGGAACGAGGGCAGGGCGGTGACCACGGCGCGCTCCCTGGCTGAGGGCGCCGGTGCCGTGGTGTCGGTTTCGGCTGAAGCGATCAATGGCGCCAACGAAGGCAAGCTCATCCATGTCGGCGGGGCCGTGAGCGCATTGGAAGGGCTCAGCGACCCGGATTTTGCGATATCGGCCGAAGGCGTACGGCTGTTGCGCAACGTCGAGATGTATCAATGGGTGGAAAACTCCAAGTCGGAGACGACCACCAAGCTGGGTGGCGGCGAAGAGACCGTGACCACCTACAGCTATGCCAAGGAATGGCAGGACCGGCCGATCTCGTCGTCCGAGTTCAAGCAACCGTCCAACCACCAGAATCCGTCGATGGAGATCGCTTCGCGGTCATTCCAGATTCCCGAGGGCAGGCTTGGCGCATTCGTGCTGGACGAACCGGTTCTCGACCTTATCGGCGATGCCAAGTCGCTGACCATTTCGCCGAACCAGCTTTCGGCAATCCAAGACGCCCATTCCGGCACTGAGCGCGTCAGCGTCGTCGATGGGCGGATATTCCTGGGCGTCAACCCGACCTCGCCGGCGATCGGCGATTATCGCATCGGCTACCGGCTGGTGCCGCTTGGTGACATCAGCGTCATCGGCCAGCAGAGCGGGGACGGGTTTGCGCCCTACCAAACGCTTGCCGGCGATGAATTGTTGATGGTCGACGCTGGCATGGTGCCGGCCGAAAAGATGTTTGCGAATGCGGTGAGTGCCAACACCATCATCACCTGGCTCGTGCGTGCGGGCTGCCTGCTTCTGTTGGCCATCGGTTTCGGATTGCTGCTCGCACCGCTCGGCGTGTTGGCCGATGTGATCCCGTTTGTCGGCGGCATCGTGCGCATGGGCACCGGGCTCGTCGCCTTCGTGTTGGCCCTGCTGCTGGGTTCAGCGACGATTGCTGTGGCGTGGTTCTGGTACCGGCCACTTATTGCGGTAGGCATCGCGGTGGCCGGGCTTGCACTGGCCTATCTCCTGACGCGGTTTGGGCGGCGCAAGGTTGCCGCCGCGCCGCAATCGGGCGCGACGGCGTAGATGTCGATCACCGTCCCTCGAAGCCGGTGAGGACGCCCACGGCGTTGATGCCGATCTCGTCGACGGCATAGCCGCCTTCCATGACAAACAGGCTGGGCAGGCCAAGCTTGGCGATGCGCGCGCCGATCTTGGGATAGTCGGCGCTGGTCAGCTTGAACTGGCTGATCGGATCCCTTTCGAAGGTGTCGACTCCGAGGGAGACGACAACGACGTCGGGCGCGTAGGCGGCGAGCTTTTGGCAGGCATCTTCAAGCGCTTCGTTCCACTTCTGCCACGAGGTACCGAAAGGCATCGGGTAGTTGAGGTTGAACCCTTCGCCCGAGCCGGCTCCGCGTTCGTCTGCGTGGCCGAGGAAGAACGGATACTCGGTCATCGGGTCGCCATGCAGGTTGATGACCTGGATGTCGGAGCGGTCGTAGAAGATTTCCTGCGTGCCGTTGCCATGGTGATAGTCGACATCGAGGACCGCAACGCGCTTGGCGCCTTGGTCGCGGAACCATTGTGCGGCGACTGCGGCGTTGTTGATGTAGCAGTAGCCGCCCATGAAGGCAGCACCGGCATGATGGCCTGGCGGGCGGCAGAGCGCGAAGGCAGCGCGCTCGCCGGCCTTGATCAGCTGGGCTGCGGTCAGGGCGACATCATAGGACGACTTGATGGCGTCCCACGTGCCTTTGACGAAGCTGGCGCCGCCGTCGAAGGAGTAAAAACCGAGCAAGGCCTCGATGTTGCGCGGGCGCACATCGCCACGCAGGCCGCGTGTCGGCCATGCGAAAGGGATGGCCGAGCCGGACTTGCCGGCGGCTTCCCATTGCGGCCAGACGGTCGGCAGGAAGTCGATATAGTCGGCAGCATGCACGCGCTTGGCAGCCGCGAGGTCATGTATCTCAGGCGCCAGAATATCACCCAGCTTTTGATCTTCGACCCGCGCCTTGATGATCTCGGCCCGCGAGGGCTTCTCGAAACCGGGCACGATGGCACCCGCGACAAGCTCCATCTGGCCGCTGTGGCCGGCGTGGAGCGGTGAAAAGACTGTCTTCATGAAAATCCTTCCTGGTTCTGGTCAAGGTCGAGATAGGGGGTGACCAGGGCGAGCCACATTGTCTTGACGTCGTCCTGGATGAGATCGAATGCCCTTCGGTCCCGCTTGAGCCCGACAAGCCGGCAGACGTGGCCGACCTCCATCATCACCACGCCCAAGCGGCTCGCGATCTCGACCTGAAGTGCTGGATTCACATGCTGCAGCCAGGCGGCGTAGAGGGCGATGATCTGTTCGTCGTATTCGTTCTGGATGGGCCTCAGGTCGGGGTTGCCGGTGATGGCCTCGATGACCGGCATCAGGTTGGCGTTGTCGAGGTAAAGCCTGGAGGTGTCGACGAACAGCTTGTCGACCTCTTGCTGGAATTCGTCGTGGTTGGTGGGACGAGGAGCGTCGATGCGCTTTGCAATGACTTCTGGGAAGGCTCCGAGCCAGCGCCGGGCAAGATCCAGCAGAATGGCTTCCTTGTTGGGGAAGTACTGGTAGACCGAACCGACGGACAAGCCCGCACGCTGGGCGATGGCAAGCGTCGTTGGTGTCTTGGTTCCCTGTTCCCTGGTCAGGATCAGGGCGGCATCAAGAATCCTGTCGACAACCTTGCTCGACCGCTCCTGTCGCGGCTGCTTGCGCGGGCTGAGCGCTGTCTTGGTTTTCCAGTTGAGACTGCGATTCATGGAAAGACTTCTCGCTCCCTGCTTGCGTTTACCGTTAGCGGGGTGCGTCCTCCACAACGCATCCAACAAATCCCGCATATTGACAAACGCGAATAAATAGTCGCATTTTTTCCCGACGTTGTCTGCAGGGAAACTTTGCGGAATTCCTTAGGGCAGCGGATCGGCTTCAGCCTTCTTGTCTGGTTGCGCCACTCCGTCCGATCGGCGGGCCGACTGATGCAGGTTTGAACGGTCACAGCAGTCAAGAGCGCGGAGTCGCGATGTCTGTCCAAACGGTTCACAAAGCCGACCTGATCGTCATCAATGGCCGCGTGCTGACCATGGACGCAGCACGGCCCTCGGCCGAAGCGGTGGCCATCAAGGATGGCCTGATTGCCGCTGTCGGCGACCGGGCGACCGTGGAAGCGCTACGCGGGCCTCACACCAAGGTCATCGATGCCCGCGGCGGATCCGTCGTTCCAGGCTTCATCGAAGCGCATATGCACCTGTTTTCGGGGGCGGCCGAACTCGCTCATCTCCAGCTCGCTGGCGTCCACGGCTTCGAAACCCTGCGCGATGCGGTCCTGGCCTATGCCAGGTCGCGGCCCGATGCGCGCATTTTGGTGGGGCAGGGCGCCGACTACACCATTTTGGGCGCCGAGCGCGTGACCAGGCATCATCTCGATGCCATCCTGCCCGACCGCGCCTTTCTGATGGCCGCACCCGACCATCACACCTATTGGGCCAACACCAAGGCTCTGGAAATGGCCGACGTGCTGCATGGGCGCGAGCTCACGCCCGGCAACGAGATCGTCATGGGCGCTGACGGCCTGGCCGAAGGCGAACTGCGTGAGAACGAGGCGTTCAATCCGGTGCTCAAGCTTGCGGGCGAGGGTCGTGTGCGGCTCGGCCTTTCGACCGGCGGTGAGCGCGACCCGATGCCGTCAGCCGAGGAGCGCGACGGCGACCGCGCCATCATGCGCCGTGGCCTCGACTGGTGCGCGCGCCACGGCATCACTTCAGTCCAGAACATGGATGGCAATTACTACCAGCTCGAGCTCTTGTCGGAGGTAGAGTCCGAAGGCGACCTGATCTGTCGCGTCAAGGTGCCGTTCCACTACAAGAACTTCATGACGCTCGACCAGCTCGACAAGGCGTCGGACATGGACAGGCGCTATCACAGCGAGTGGCTGTCCTCGGGCTTGGTCAAGCTGTTCTACGACGGCGTGCTCGATTCCTGGACCGCGGTGATGATCGAGCCCTATGCCGACCGCCCCGACTGGGTCGGCGAACCTTTGTTTTCGCCTGAGGAGTTCAAGCGCATCGCCGCCGAAATCGACCGACGCGGCTTGCAGATCGCGGTGCATTCGATCGGCGACGGTGCGGTACGTGCAGTGCTCGACGGCTACGAGGCGGCACAAAAAGCCAATGGCAAGCGCGACAGCCGTCACCGCGTCGAGCATATCGAACTAACCACCGCAGCCGATATTCCGCGCTTCGTCGATCTCGGCGTCATCGCATCGATGCAGCCGCCCCATCCGCCCGGCGGAATGAGCTTTCCGCTCGAGCCGACGGTGTCGCGTATCGGCCGCGAACGCTGGCCCTATGCCTACCCGACCCGCACGCTGATCGATGCCGGCGCCCACGTCGTGTTCGCTTCGGATTGGCCGGTGGCGCCGATCGACCCGATCCTGGGCATGCAGGCGGCGATGCTGCGCAAGCCTTGGGCAGACGACATGCCCGACCAGCGCGTTTCGCTGCAGCACGCGCTGGCCGGGTACACGGTCGAGGGCGCTTATGCCGAATTCATGGAAGACAAGAAGGGCCGGATAAAGCCGGGTTTCTTCGGTGATCTTGTCGTGCTTTCAGCCGATATCGAGGCGACGGCGCCCGAAGATTTGCATGAAGTGCGGCCGGTGACGACTATCTGCGGCGGCAAGGTGACCTACCAGGCTTGATGCCTGGCGAATTGATTGAGTGCTGTTGTTGCCAAGCCGCTCGGCCTGTGGTGACAATCGACTGGGAAAAAAATTCCACTGTGAAGGTGGACGAAACAATGGGGCGGTTTGCGTGCCGGAAACACCGGGTAGGAATGCGATTGAAGTTCGCGGCGTTCGTAAAGTCTTTGGAACAGGTGAGGCACAGGTAGCGGCGCTCGACACGGTCTCGGTGTCGATCAGGGAAAACGAGTTTTTCACGCTGCTTGGACCATCAGGCTGCGGCAAGACCACGCTCTTGCGGCTGATCGCTGGCTTCGACTTCCCCTCCGAAGGTGAAATCCTGCTTTACGGCAGCGATATCGCACCGCTGCCGCCATTCAAGCGGCCGGTCAACACGGTGTTCCAGTCCTATGCGCTGTTTCCGCACATGACGGTGGCACAGAATATCGGCTTCGGGCTCGAGATGCTGGGCAAGCCGCGCGCCGAGATCGACGCGCGCGTCACCGAGATGCTGAAGCTGGTGCGCATGGAAAAGCTCGCCAAGCGCCGCACCAGCCAGATATCGGGCGGACAGCAGCAGCGCGTGGCTCTCGCCCGGGCGCTTGCGCCGCAGCCCAAGGTACTGCTGCTCGACGAGCCGCTTTCGGCGCTCGACTACAAGCTGCGCAAGGAGATGCAGATCGAGCTCAAGCGCCTGCAGCTCGAAACCGGCATCACCTTCATCTTCGTCACCCACGACCAGGAAGAAGCCCTGACCATGTCCGACCGCATCGCGGTGATGTCGTCGGGCAAGATCCTACAGGTCGGCAGCCCGCGCGACATCTATGACCGCCCGGCCGAGCGCTTCGTCGCCGACTTCATCGGCGAGACCAACTTCCTCTCGGCCAAGGTCGACAGCATCGACGGCGGCAAGGCCAGGGTGACGCTGAAGTCAGGCGCAACGATCTCGGCGACGCTGCCCGACGGCTTCAGGCCCGATGGCGAGGCCACGGTGGTCGTCCGTCCCGAGCATGCCAAGGCGGTCAAGGGCGCTGGCGATCTCTCGGGCGAAATCGACAACGTCGTCTATTTCGGCACCGACACGCATGTGCACGTCAAGCTGGACGGCGGCGAGCTGTTCACCGTGCGCCAGCAGAACGCGCGTGGCGCGGTGGCAAGCTTCGAACGCGGCGAACGCGTCGGCGTCGTCATCGGCGACGATGCGGCCCAGATCCTGAAGGACTGAGCCATGGCGACCGCAGCCGAAATCGAAAAACAGGCGGAGGCGCGGGAGGTCAGGAACCGCTGGCTGCTCTCTGCGCCCGCCCTGATCATCATCCTGCTGGCGGCATCGGGCCCGCTGCTCATCGTCTTGCTCTACTCGTTCCTGACGCCCGGCCCCTATGGCGACGTCCAGTGGAAATTCTCGACCGAAGGCTGGATCTCGGTCATCCTTGAACGCGACATCTTCGATGACACGCTGGCCTTTGCCAGCGCGCATCTCACCATCTTCTGGCGTTCGCTGAAGCTTGCCATCATGGCAACGGTGGCGACGCTGATCTTCGGTTTTCCGACCGCCTACTTCATCGCCACGCGCTCGGAGCGGACACGCGACATCTGGCTGTTCCTGATCACCATCCCGTTCTGGACGAACCTGCTCATCCGCACCTTCGCCGTGCTGCAGGTGATCCGCAACGAAGGCATCATCAACACCGCGCTGCTCAATCTCGGCATCGTCGACCAGCCGATCCAGATGCTCTACACCGACTTCGCCATCATGGTGGGCATGGTCTACGTCTACCTGCCGCTGATGGTGCTGCCGCTCTATGCCAGCATGGAGAAGCTGGATTTCCGCCTGGTCGAGGCCGGCTACGACCTCTATGCCACCCGCTGGCAGGTGCTGCGGCGGATCATCTTCCCGATGGTCAGGCCCGGTGTCGTCGCCGGCTCGATCCTGGTCTTCATCCCCGCCATCGGCGCCTATGTGACGCCAAGCGTGCTCGGCGGCGGCAAGAACATGATGTTCGCCAACCTGATCGAGCTGCAGTTCGGCCAGGGCCGCAACTGGCCGCTGGGCGCGGCACTGTCGATCACGGTCATGGCGATCGTCATGGTGGCGCTGCTGGTCTATGTCCGCAACACCTCCAGCTCGGAGGTGCGTCATGGCTAAGCGGTTCACCATCCGCCACCAGACGGGCTTCACGGCCATCGCCGCGGCCTGCTTCGTGCTGCTCTACCTCCCGATCGCGGTGTTGGTGGCCTATGCCTTCAACGAGTCGACCTCGGTGTCGGAATGGGGCGGGTTCTCGCTGCGCTGGTTCGTCTCGGCCTGGAACAACGTGCAGGTCATCGACGCCTCCATCCGCTCGCTCAAGATCGCGTCCTCAGCGGCGATCATCGCCACGATCGTTGCGACCATGGCGGCGCTGGCGACGACAAGGACGCGAGCCTATCGCGGGTTGACGTTCAAATACGCCTTCATCAACCAGCCGCTGATGGTGCCCGAGATCGTCACCGGCGTGGCGCTGCTGATCTTCTTCTCGCAGATCAAGGTCGCTACCGGCTATTCGGGACTTGGCTACCTGATCGCCGCTCACACCGCGTTCTGCATCCCGTTCGCCTATCTGCCGATCCGGGCACGGCTGGAGAACATGGACCTCACGCTCGAGCGGGCTGCGGCCGACCTCTACGCCACGCCGTGGAAGGCTTTCCGCCGGGTGACGCTGCCGCTGCTGTGGCCGGGCATCATCGCCGGCCTGATGCTCGCCTTCGTCATCTCTCTCGATGACGTGGTCATCACCGAGTTCGTCAAGTCGGGCGGCCAGGATACCTTGCCAACCTACATGCTGGGGCAGATCCGCCGCGGCATCACACCTGAGGTCAATGCGATCTCGACCGTCTTCCTGCTCTTGTCGGTCGTCATCGTCACGCTGTTCTTCTTCATGAGCAGAAAACGGGATTAGTCAACGGGAGTGAAATGATGAACCTGAAATCCATGTCGACGGCAGTCGGCCTGGCGCTGCTGGCCTCGACCAGCATCGCCTCGGCCGCGGGGGAGCTGAACATCTACAATTGGGGCAACTACATCAGCCCCGATATGATCAAGAAGTTCGAGAAGCAGTTCGACGTCAAGGTCACGGTGACCGACTACGATTCGAACGACACCGCGCTCGCCAAGGTACGCCAGGGTGGCACCGGCTTCGATATCGCCATGCCGTCGCAGACCTTCATCCCGATCTGGATCCAGGAAGGCCTCATCCAGGAGACCAATCCGGGCCAGATGGAGAACTTCAAGAACGTCTCGCCGGAATGGGCCAACCCCGACTTCGACCCCGGACGCAAATACTCGGTGCCGTGGGCCTGGGGTACGATCGGCGTCGTTGTCAACACCGACACCTACAAGGGACCGGCCGACAGCTGGGGCATCATCTTCGATACGCCCGACGAGCTTAAGGGCAAGGTCAACGTCGTTCCCGAAATGAACGACGTGATCTTCGCGGCGATCAAATATGCTGGCGGCGAGCAGTGCACCGAAGACAAGGCGATCCTGAAGAAGGTGCGTGACATGCTGGTCGCGGCCAAGCCGAACTGGATCGCCATGGAGTACAACACCATCGAGAAGATGGGCGCCGGCGACTTCAAGGCGACCAGCGACTGGAACGGCTCGGCATTGCGCCAGCGCCTCGCCAATGCGGCCATCCACTACAACTATCCCAAGGAAGGCTATGGCCTTTGGAGCGACAACGTCGTCGTGCTGAAGGAAGCCAAGAACCTCGAGAACGCCAAGCTGTTCCAGAACTTCATGATGGACCCGGAAAACGCGGCGATGAACTCGGCCTTCCACCGTTATGCCAACGGCATCGCCGGGTCGGACAAGTTCATGCCTGCCGACATGAAGGAAGCTCCGGAAGTGATCATCCCCGAGGCCGTGAAGGCGAAGGGCGAATTGCAGCGCCTGTGCTCGCCGGAGACCCAGGCACTCTACACGAAGATCTGGACCGAGCTGCAGAAGTAAGCTCTGCCCGGTCTCGGACCGAAATCATCGCAGCCGGACCCAATCCGGCTGCGATGTGCATCTAGCCTGCCGCCGGCAGGGTCGTCACAGCCAACAAACAAAAGGAGTCCCGCTGTGAAACCAAGAATGTCCACTGCTGTCGCGGCGATCGCGCTGCTTGCGGCGACGGGGCTTGCCCGCGCCGAGGGCGAGCTCAACATCTACAACTGGGGCAACTACACCAACCCCGAGGTCATCAAGAAGTTCGAGGACAAGTACCAGGTCAAGGTGACTGTCACCGACTACGACTCGAACGAGACCGCGCTCGCCAAGGTGCGCCAGGGCGGCAGCGGCTTCGACATCGTGGTGCCCTCGCAGACGCACCTGCCGATCTGGATCAACGAAGGCCTGCTGCTCGAGACCAATCCGTCCGGCATGGAGAACTTCAAGAACATCGCTCCCGAATGGGCTAACCCCGAGTTCGACCTCGGCCGCAAATATTCCGTGCCGTGGGCCTGGGGCACCATCGGTGTCGTGGTCGACACCAATGTCTACAAGGGCGACATCAACAGCTGGAAGATCATCTTCGAGACGCCTGATGAGCTGAAGGGCAAGGTCAACGTCGTTCCCGAGATGAAGGACGTGGTCACCGCTGCCGTCCGTTATGTCGGTGGCGAACAGTGCACGACCGACAAGGAAGTGCTGAAGAAGGCCCGCGACCTGCTGGTCGCCGCCAAGCCGAACTGGGTGGCCATGGAATATGGCGCGGTCGACAAGATGAAGGCCGGCGACTTCAAGGCCTCGAGCACCTGGAACGGTGCCGGCCTGCGCATCCGCCTTGAACGCCCCGAGGTGAAATTCGGCTATCCGAAGGAAGGCTTCACCTACTGGAGCGACAACGTCGTGGTGCTGAAGGACGCCAAGAACGCCGACAACGCCAAGCTGTTCCAGAACTTCATCATGGATCCGGAAGTAGCCGCCGGGCTGTCCGCCTTCCACCGCTATGCCAACGGCATCGCCGGTTCGGAGAAGTTCATGCCTGAAGACATGAAGGACGCACCGGAGATCGTCATTCCAGAGGAAAGCAAGGCGCATGGCACGATGTCGCTGATGTGCTCGCCGGAGGCCGATGCGATCTACACCAGGATCTGGACCGAGCTGCAGAAATAAGCTTCGATTACAGGGTCCGGCGTCAGCCGGATCCTGTATGTGCCAAGCTTGAGGGTGACGCCATGAGCTCCTACCGCAACAGCCAAAACATCCCGCCGATCATGCAGGGCTCGCCGCCTGCAATGCCGGTGCCTGAGGCCGCGTGGGACATGCCGCCATGGAACCGATGGGCCTTCCAGCATGTGCGCGAGATCGTGCCGACCGTGGAGGTGTGGCGCGGCGCGGGGCCGGTGCGTGCCTTGCCGCGCGCGGAGACGGATCTCGACGGGCTCGGCGTGACCGACAGCGAAGGCAGGGCGACGACGCTTTCCGGCCTGCTCGACGAGACCTATACCGACGGCTTCATCGTGCTCAAAGACGGCAAGATCGCCTTTGAACGCTATTTCAACGGCATGACCGAACGCACGCCGCACCTGTCGCAATCAGTGGCGAAGTCTGTGACGGGCACGGTGTTCGGCATCCTCGCGGGGCGCGGCATCGTCGATCCGAAAAAGCTGGTGACCGACTATCTGCCCGAGCTGGCAACGACCGGCTGGAGCGGCGCAACGGTCCAGCACGTGCTGGACATGACCACCGGTGTGCGCTTCAGCGAAGCCTATACCGATCCTTATTCCGCTATCGGCCAGGTCGATGTCGCCTGCGGCTGGAAGCCGATTCCCTCGGGTACCGATCCCGATTTCCGATGGCCGCGCCATGTGTTCGAACTGATCCAGCGGCTGACGGAGACGACGCGGCCGCATGGCGCTACCTTCGAATACCGCTCGATAGAGACCGACGTTCTCGCCTTCATCATGGAGCGCGCGACCGGCAAACGGCTGGCGCAACTCGTTTCGGAGGAGCTTTGGCAGAAGATCGGCGCCGAAGAGAGTGCCTTCTTCACTGTCGACAGCGCCGGCTACGCGCTGGCCGACGGCGGCTTCAACGCGACGCTGCGAGATTATGCCCGTTTCGGCCAGGTGATCCTTGAGGATGGCGCCGGCATCGTGCCCGCCGACTGGATCGCCGAGACGCGCAATGGCATTCACGGTCCCAATTACAGCGCCTCGATGCCGGAAGGCAGCTACCGCAACCAGTTCTGGATCGAGGACCCACGGTCGCGGGCACTGATGTGCCGGGGCGTGTTCGGGCAGCTCATCCATATCGACTGGGACACGAATATGGTGACGGTGAAGCTGTCGACCTGGCCCGATTTCACTTCCGTCGCCTATTCGGTGGCGACGCTCAAGGCGGTTCACGCGATTGCCGATGCACTCGCCTGACCTGTCGGAAACATGCAGCAGGATAAGATCATGACGTCATCCACCGTATTCGAGCGGACTTTCGGCTTTGTCCGCAGCGATGTGGCGCTCGCCAACTGGCGCGAGGAGCCGTTCAGCCGTTGGGCTTTCCAAAATGTCGGCGAGATGGTGCGCAGCGCTCGCATAGCGACAGATGAAGGCAATGCGGAAGGCGCGTCGGTCGATCTCGGCGGGCTGCTTGCCGAAAATGTTGAGATCAATGGGCGGAGCGAGACCGTCGGCGGCTTCCTCCAACGCTCGTCGGCAGACGCGCTGGTTGTGATGAAGAAGGGACGTTTTGTCGGCGACTGGTTCGCGCCGACCATGCGGTCGGACGCGCGCCACGTCATCTTTTCGATCTCAAAGTCGCTGACAGCGATCCTTGCCGGTGCGCTGGAGGCCGACGGTAAGCTCGATCCTAACGCACCTGTCAGCACCTATGTGCCCGAGGCCAAGGGCTCGGTCTATGCCAATGCGACTGTGCGGCATGTGCTCGACATGACCGTCAGCCTGGATTTCGAGGAAGCCTACCTCGATCAGGAGAGCCTGTTCGCCCGTTATCGCCGCGCCACCATGTGGAACCCAGGCGGCGGGACCGAGACACTACGCGAGTTCCTGGTCACGCTGCAGCAACTGGACGAGCCGCACGGCAGGACGTTCCGCTACCGCTCGCCCAATTCCGACCTGCTCGGCATCATCGTCGAGCGTGCTTCGGGCCAGCGCTACGCCGACCTCATGTCGGAGAAACTGTGGCGGCCGCTTGGTGCAAAGCGCGACGGATTCGTCACGGTGGACGCCGAAGGCTCCGCGCGCGCCGCCGGCGGCATTTCTGTGGCAGTGCGCGATCTCGCCCGCGTTGGCGAAATGATGCGACAAGGTGGTGTGGCTGCGGGCGGGCGGATCGTGCCGCAGGCCTGGGTAGACGACACTGTCCATGGCGGCGACGCCGTGGCATGGCAGCGGGGCGACATGGTCAACTTGTTCGCCAACGGCCGCTACCGCAACAAGTGGTACCAGAGCGGCAATGCGAGCCAGGCTTATTGCGGCATCGGCATTCACGGTCAGTGGCTTTATGTCGACGAGAAGGCCGAGGTGGTCATTGCCAAGATGTCGTCGCAGGCGCTGCCGGTCGACGATCCGCTCGACCTCGACAACGTGGCGTTCTTCGAAGCGCTGTGCGCGCGCGTTTGAGATCAGGAAATCTCCCTGAGGATATGATCGTAGAGCAGTTGCGCGGTCGGTGACAAAGTACGCCCGCGCACCATGATCAGGCTGTAGGGCTGGACGGTGATGTCGAAGGCGATCGGCAGGATCTCGATCGCTCCTGCCAGCCCGCTCGCGCTGTTGACGAACTTGGCGACATCCACTGCGATGGGGGCGATGGCGTCGGATTGAGCCACCATCACCAGCGTCAGCAGCAGCGAGCTTGTGTTGAGGATGCGGTCGGGCATGCGGACATTGCGGCTCATGAAGATACCTTGCACCGTCTGGCGCAGCAGCGAGCCGCCGGGCTGGAACACCCAGTCGAATTCGGCGAGGCGCTCCAGCGGGACCGTGTCGGAACCAGCCAGCGGATGGCCCCGCCGGACGATCAGGCAGGCCTTTTCGATGCCGATGATGCGGCTTTCAAACAGGCGCGGATCGAGGTCGTCGGGGATGCGGGCGATGATGAAGTCGTGGCGCGATGCCAGCAGCTCGCGTGCCAGAACGGCACTGGTCTCGATCTGGACGGAAATCTCTATGCGCGGGTAGCGCTGGCGGATCTTCCGGATGGCGGGCACCGCGAGCTCGATCGCGGGAGCGGTCACCGCGCCCATGACGACGGAACCGCCCTTGCCGGACTTCAGATCGGAAATCTCGCGGTCGACCTGCTGCATCTCAAGCACTATGGCGCGGCCACGGCGTGCAAGGGCAGCACCGTAAGGCGTCAGCCTGATGCCGCGCGGCAGCCGCTCGCAGATCTGTACGCCGAGGATATCCTCAACCTCGGAAATCATGCGTGAGGCAGCCGGCTGGGACATGTTCATGACCTGGGCTGCGGCGCTGATCTGGCCGTGATCCTCAAGGGCGACAACCAAGCGCATGTGCCTGAGCTTCAGGCCGCTGCGCAGAAGAGTCTCGCTTTCGCTGAGGCGAATGCTTGAGTCCTGCACGCGCACGTCGACCGGGATGTCGACCATGACTTCCGCCCCTCCCAAGGCCGTTGCATGGGGCGTGGTGCCCTCGCAAGAAAGCATATCAGAAATGATATGCGAAACATCTAAAATTGCATTTGACTGTTATGCCTTCCTCCATAACTCTGGTGGCCGTCGCGAGTTCGATACAGTCCAGCCGGGTGCTGGGGCATCGAGCGGAGGAAACGCAGGGCTCGCGGCTCTTTGGGAGGAAAGTTGCACCAAATCTGGCTTTGCCGCGCCGTTCATGGCGGGGCCACGCGCGAGCGTTTGCGTCCGCGCGCCGGCACTTCACAAGGGAGAAGAAGGTGAAGATCATCAAGACGTTCGTGGCCGCGCTCGCGGTCAGCCTTGCAGCGATGTCCTACCAGGCACACGCTCAGGACAAGGGCACCGTCGGCATCGCGATGCCGACCAAATCTTCGTTGCGCTGGATCAGTGACGGCAACGAGCTGGTCGCAGCCCTCAAGGCCAAGGGTTACAACGCCGATCTGCAATATGCCGAAGACGACATCCCCAACCAGCTCGCCCAGATCGAGAACATGGTCACCAAGGACGTCAAGGCGCTCGTCGTTGCCTCGATTGACGGCACGACGTTGTCGGCCGTGCTTGAGCAGGCTGCCGACAAGGGCGTCAAGGTCATCGCCTATGACCGTCTGATCCGCGACAGCGGCAATGTCGACTTCTACACGACCTTCGACAATTTCAAGGTTGGCGTGCTGCAGGCGGAATCGCTGCTCAAGGGCCTCGGCTATCCGGAGAAGCCGGGTCCGTTCAACGTCGAGCTGTTCGGCGGTTCGCCCGACGACAACAACGCCTTCTTCTTCTACGACGGCGCCATGTCGGTACTGCAGCCGCTGATCGATAAGGGCACGCTGGTGGTCAAGTCCGGCCAGATGGGCATGGAAAAGGTCGGTACGCTGCGCTGGGACGGTGCTGTCGCCCAGGCGCGCATGGACAACATCCTGTCGGCCAATTACTCCGACGGCAGCCGCGTCGATGCGGTGCTTTCGCCATATGACGGCCTGTCGCGCGGCATCATCTCGTCGCTGCGCGGTGTCGGCTACGGCACGGCCGACCAGCCATGGCCGATCGTTTCCGGCCAGGACGCCGAAGTGCCTTCTGTCAAGGCGATCATCGCCGGTGAGCAGTATTCCACCGTGTTCAAGGACACGCGCGAACTGGCCAAGGTGACCGCCAATCTGGTCGACGCCGTGCTTTCGGGCGGTAAGCCCGAAATCAACGACGAGAAAACCTACAACAACGGCGTGAAGGTCGTTCCGTCCTATCTGCTGACGCCGGTCGCCGTCGACAAGACGAACTACGAACAGATCGTTGTCGGCTCGGGCTACATCAAGGCCGACGAACTGAAGTAAGCGAAGCCGCCTTCTCGATCCCAACCCTTCTCCCGCGCCTGTCGCGGGGGAAGGGCAGGCTCGCGGCAAAGGCGTTTCCATCGTTCCAAAAGTGCGGCAGACTGCGTCGAGCGGTTGCCCTTTTCGTTGCTGGATCGAGAGTTCGGATGACGGACAGCACAATCCTTGAAATGCGCGACATCACCAAGACGTTTCCGGGCGTCAAGGCGCTGCAGAATGTCAATCTCGACGTTCGTGCCGGCGAAATCCATGCCATCGTCGGCGAGAACGGCGCTGGCAAGTCGACGCTGATGAAGGTGCTTTCGGGGGTCTATCCCTATGGCGAATATGCGGGTGAAATCCGTTACATGGGCCAGGAGTGCCGTTTCGGCGGTATCCACGACAGCGAACGCTCCGGCATCGTGATCATCCACCAGGAACTGGCGCTGGTGCCGCTCCTGTCGATCGCGGAAAACATCTTCCTCGGCAACGAGCAGGCGCACTACGGCATCATCGACTGGAACCTGGTCCGGCACCGCGCTGCCGAACTGCTCAAGCGCGTGGGCCTCCGCGAGGACCCCGACACGCTGATCACCAATATCGGTGTCGGCAAGCAGCAGCTTGTCGAGATCGCCAAGGCGTTGTCGAAGGAGGTGAAACTGCTCATCCTCGACGAGCCGACGGCGTCGTTGAGCGAAAAAGATAGCGAGGCACTGCTACAACTGCTCATCGAATTCAAGGGCAAGGGCATCTCCTCGATCCTGATTTCGCACAAGCTCAATGAGGTCAGCAAGGTCGCCGATCGCATCACCATATTGCGCGACGGCCAGACGATCGAGACGCTCGACCCGCATGAGATCAGCGAAGACAGGATCATCACCTCGATGGTGGGGCGCACGCTGGAGGATCGTTTCCCAAGCCGCGCACCCAATATCGGCGAGACGATCTTCGAAGTGAAGGACTGGGTCGTTCACCACCCGGTGCATCCCGACCGGCAGATCATCAAGGGTGTCAACATCAACGTCCGCAAGGGCGAGGTCGTGGGGATTGCCGGACTGATGGGGGCCGGTCGTACCGAGTTCGCGATGAGCGTATTCGGCAAGAGCTACGGCACCAGGATCAGCGGCGACGTCTACTTGCACGGCAAGAAGGTCGATGCCTCGACCGTTGGCCGCGCGGTGGCGCATGGGCTCGCCTATGCCACCGAGGACCGCAAGACCTACGGGCTCAACCTGATCGACCACATCAAGCACAATGTGACGGTCGCCAATCTCAAGGCGGTGTCGCATGGCGGGGTTCTCGACGACATCGCGGAGTTGAACGCGGCCAACGACTATCGCAAGAAAACCAACATCCGCTCGTCGAGCGTCTACCAGAAGACCGGCAATCTTTCAGGCGGCAACCAGCAGAAGGTGGTGCTGTCGAAATGGCTGTTCGCGAATCCCGACGTTCTGATCCTCGACGAGCCGACACGCGGCATCGACGTCGGCGCCAAATATGAAATCTACACGATCATCAACAGGCTGGCCGGCGAGGGCAAGGGCATACTGGTGATCTCTTCGGAGATGCCCGAACTGCTCGGCATCTGCGACCGCATCTATGTGATGAACGAGGGCCGCATCGTCGGCGAAATGGCCGGCCACGAAGCGAGCCAGGAAAAGATCATGCGCGCCATCGTGCGCGGGGAGGCAAAAGCATCATGAGCACAGAAACGGCAGGGCAGGCCAGCCGGCCGGCAAACTCCGCGGCGCGCTCGGCCTGGCAGAGCAATTTGCGCGACTACGGCCTTGTGCTGGCGCTGATCGCCATCATGGTGTTCTTCCAGTACTTCACCGGCGGCGTCTTGTTCAAACCGGTGAACCTCACCAACCTGGTGCTGCAGAACAGCTATATCATCATCATGGCTCTGGGCATGCTGCTGGTTATCGTCGCCGGCCACATCGACCTGTCGGTCGGTTCGGTGTCGGGCTTCGTCGGCGCGATCGCGGCGGTGCTCATGGTTCAATACAAGCTGGATCCGATCCTGGCGACGCTGGTCTGCCTGACGGTCGGTGGCCTCATCGGCGCCAGCCAGGGCTACTGGATCGCCTACATGAAGATCCCGTCCTTCATCGTCACGCTTGCCGGCATGCTGGTATTCAAGGGCCTTGCCCTGTGGCTTTTGGGCGGAAAATCGGTGGGGCCGTTTCCGCCCGAATTCCAGCTGCTCAGCGCCGGCTTCATCCCCGATCTGATCGGGCCGATGACGATCGGTGGGGTGAAACTGCATTCGACGACACTAGTGATAGGCGTCGCGATCGTCGCGGCTATGCTCTATTTCGCCATCAGGAGCCGCGCCAGCCGCGAAAAACACGGCTATGAGGCCGAGCCCTTCGCCCTGTTCATCGCCAAGAACGTGGTGATCGCAGGCATCGTCTTGTTCCTCACCTACATGATGGCGTCCTACAAGGGCCTGCCCAACGTCCTGATCGTGATGGGCGTGCTGATCGCATTGTTCGTGTTCGTCACCAAGCGCACGACGCTTGGCCGGCGTATCTATGCGATGGGCGGCAACGAAAAGGCGGCCAAGCTCTCCGGCGTCAAGACCGAGCGGCTGACCTTCACCGTCTTCATCATCATGGGGGTTCTTGCGGCGCTGGCAGGCCTCATTTTCGCCGCGCGGCTCAATACCGCGACGCCGAAGGCAGGACTGGGCTTCGAGCTCGACGTCATTGCGGCCGTCTTCATCGGCGGGGCGTCGGCAATGGGCGGCGTCGGCCAGGTTGCGGGCGCGGTCATCGGCGCCTTCATCATGGGCGTCATGAACAACGGCATGTCGATCATGGGCGTCAACATCGACTGGCAACAGGTGATCAAGGGCCTGGTGCTGCTCGGGGCGGTGGTGTTCGACGTCTACAACAAGAACAAGGCTTGAGGCGCGCAAGCGGCTGACAGCGGCACTGCGAGGGCGGGGCCGCAATCACGAGAACGAGGTTTTGGAAGCGGACGGTCCGCCGTCGCGCTGGGGAAGTTTTTCGCCTGTCGCCGGTAGCGAGGCCGGTTGCGGCGGAACGAAAGGAGTGCCGGAAAATGCTGATGTCCCAGATAATCTCAGCCGACGGAAAGAGCCGCGTTGTCGCGCGCGAGGGCGAGACCGCGCGGCTGGTCAACGATGCAAAGTCGATCTACGCGCTGGCTCTGGAGGCGGTGCGCGCCGGAACGACGCTCGCCACTGTCGTCGCAGACCGTGGCCTGGGCGATGTCGTCGACCTCGATGCCGCGGCGCGCGCAGGGTCCTTGCTGTCGCCGGTACGGCATCCCGACCCCGCGCATCTGCATCTCACCGGTACGGGGCTTACCCATCTTGGCTCCGCAGCGACGCGCGATAGCATGCACAAGAAACTGGACGCGGAAGGCGAGGAGGCACTGACCGACTCCATGAAGATGTTTCGCATGGGGCTCGAAAACGGCAAGCCGGCGCGCGGCCAGGCGGGTGTCCAGCCGGAGTGGTTCTACAAGGGCAACGGCAACATGGTGGTCGATCCAGGCAAGGCACTGGTGTCGCCCTATTTCGCGCTCGATGCTGGCGAGGAGCCGGAGATCGCCGGCATCTATCTCGTCGGTGACGACGGCACGCCCT
This sequence comes from Aminobacter sp. AP02, assembly GCF_003148805.1. Lineage (GTDB taxonomy): Bacteria > Pseudomonadota > Alphaproteobacteria > Rhizobiales > Rhizobiaceae > Aminobacter. Next base: position 126,698 of record NZ_QGGX01000006.1, on the reverse strand, counting down.
ACCGCATCGGCTTTGCGCTCGCCAACGAGTTCTCCGACCACGTGACCGAGCGTATCAACTATCTCTACCTCGCCCATTCGAAGCTGAGGAATGCCGCATTCGGTCCGGAGATTTTGGTGGGGGATCTCCCAGCTGACGTGCGAGGCACGTCGCGGATCATCCGTGCCGGCAGGACGATCTGGGAAAAGCCGTTCCTGTCGGGCGAGGCCAACATGTCCCACACCATCGCCAATCTCGAGCACCATCATTTCAAGTATGGCGTCTTCCGCCAGCCGGGCGATGTGCATGTGCATATGTTCGGCACGGCCACACTTTCGTTCGCCGATGGGGTGAAGGCCGAGCCCGGCGATGTGTTCGAAATCGAGGCAAAGGATTTTGGCCTGCCACTGAGAAACCCGCTCAAGCTGGCACGGGCTGCCGCGCCGGTTGCCGTTCGGGCGCTTTGAGGAGGTGGTGATGGGCACGGAAAACATGGCCAACTATCCAAGCCTGAAGGGGCGCCCGGTGCTGATATCGGGCGGTGCGACCGGCATCGGCGAGGCGCTGGTGCGGGGTTTTGCCGAGCAGGGCGCCAAGGTCGGCTTCGTCGACTTGGCCGAGACCGAAGGCAAGATGCTGGCAGATGAACTGGCGGCTGCGGGCGGCACCGTGGCTTTCCGACAATGCGATGTCACCGACATCGAAGCATATCGCAAGGCAATTGCCGAGATTGAGATCCTGCATGGACCGACTCTGGCGCTGGTCAACAACGCGGCCAACGACACGCGGCACGACTGGCGCGATGTGACACCTGATTACTATGACGCGCGTGTGGCCGTGAACTTGCGGCATTCGTTCTTTGCCATCCAGGCGGTTGCGCCGGGCATGATCGCGGCAGGCGGTGGATCGGTCGTCAATTTCGGGTCAATCGGCTGGATGAAGGCGTCAGGCGGCTATCCGATCTACGCATCGTCCAAGGCAGCCGTGCACGGCATGACGCGCTCTTTTGCCCGCGACCTCGGCAAGCATGGAATCCGTGTGAATACGCTGGTGCCAGGCTGGGTGATGACGAAGCGCCAACTCGATCTCTGGATCGACGATGCGGCGAACGCCGAGATCGATAATGCCCAATGCCTGGCCGGTCGGGTGCTGCCTGATGACATCGCGCGCATGGCGTTGTTCCTCGCCGCCGACGATTCCCGAATGTGCACGGCGCAGAATTTCGTCGTCGACGGCGGCTGGGTGTAGGTGCCTACTCCACCATCGAGAAGCGATATTCGGTGACCTGCGAATAGACTTCGCCCGGCCTCAGAACGGCGCTCGCAAAATGCGGGTGATGAATGGCGTCCGGGAAACGCTGCGGTTCCAGGCACAGGGCGCCGTGGCGCACCTGTTCGATGCCGCCGCGCAAGGGCGGTGCAACAGGCAGGAAAGCGCCGTCGTAGAATTGCAGCCCCGGTTCGGTGGTCCAGAGATCGAGGCGGATGCCTGATTGTGGTCCTTCGAGCCGGGCAGCGTGCCACGGTTCGGGCGCCGGCTGCATGGCCAGGACAAAATTGTGGTCATAGGGGGAGTGAGCGCCATCCGGCGCGTTGCGGATCGGTCTTAGATCGCGGAAATCGAAGACGGTTTCGTCGGTTGCCAGTACGTCGCCGGACGGAATGCTTTGTGCGTCGACCGGCGTGTAGGCTTCGGCGGCGATCTTGAGGCGGTGGTCGAGGATCGAGCCCGAGCCGTCGAGGTTGAAATAGGCGTGCGTCGCCAGATTGACCAAGGTAGGTGCGTCCGCGCGCGCGCCTAGAGCGATGGTCAAGCGACCGGCTGTGAGCGAATAGCGGCAGGTGGCGATAACCTTGCCGGGATATCCCTGGTCGCCATCGGGAGAGCTCAAGGCAAGCAGAACGGAGTTTTCGTTGCTGTCGACGATGGTCCAGTTGCGGCGGAAGAAGCCGTCGCCGCCGCCATGCAGGTGGGTGCGTCCGGCTTCGTTGGGATCGAGCTGGTATTCCTGGCCGTCGAGCGAAAAGCGGCCGCCGGCGATGCGGTTGGCGCAGCGTCCAGCTATAGCGCCGAAGTAACCTCCATGGGTCAAATAGCCGTCGAGATCGTCGAAACCGAGAATGACCGAACGCGGGCCGCTCGGAGTCGAGACGATCAGATCGGCGAGCGTGGCACCGAACGTGAGGACCTTGGCCTCGATGTCCGGGGCGGCAATGGTGACCGCTTCGACCAGCGATCCGTCGTCCATCCGTCCGAATTCGGTGATCGGCATTTTTGACACCTCCGCGCGGAGCCACCCCAAACGCAGAGTCACGGAAAGTGATCCGATTCTCAAGCGACTTTTGCCTGCCGTCAGGCGGCGAGCAGGCTCTTGAGCTTGGTCGAAGGGGAGGCCAATGCCACCGCATCGGGTCGTGCAGATTTGCCAATCAGCATTTCGGCGAGACGAATGTCGCGGGCGACCGCGTTGCCCGGGCCGATGCCGCTGGCGGCGACGAGGCGGCCATCGTTCTTGAGGTGGAACAGGATGAAGGCGCCGTCGTCGAGATCGCGGCGCACGGTCAATTCACCTTCGTCGGGCAAGCCGGCAATCTGCAGCGTGAGCCCATACTGGTCGGACCAGAACCAGGGCACCGCCGCATGTGCCTCTTCCGCGCCCAGCATGTTGCGCGCTGCGAGCACCCCATGCTCCTGGGCGCTGCGCCAAGACTCCAAACGAACCCGGCGGTCGCCATAGATAGCCAGCGGGAACGAGCAACAGTCGCCGGCGGCAAAGATGTGCGGATCGCTGGTGCGGAGCCGGGCGTCGACCGCGATGCCGTTATTGAGGGCGAGGCCTGACGTTTCGGCAAGGGCGGTGACCGGAAGTGCACCGATGCCAATGATGGCGAGGTCGGCTGCAACAACCTGGCCGCTTGAAAGCGTTATGTGGACGCTGGCGCCGTCGTCTTCGATCGAAGCGATGCCGTCGCCGCAGATGATGTCGACGCCTTCTGCATCGTGGGCCTCGTGGACGACCTGCGCAATTTCCGCGGGCACGCCACGCATGAGGATGCGTGGCTGGGCTTCGATGACAGTGACCAATGCACCCAGATTGCGGGCCGATGCGGCAAGTTCGAGCCCGATGAAGCCGCCACCAACGACGGCGATGTGCGAGCCGGCGTGCAAATGCGCGCGGATGGCGAGCGCGTCGTCGAAGGTGCGGAGGTCAAGGCACCGAAGCCCGAGACCCTGGAGGGGAAGCTTGCGCGGCAAGGACCCCGTTGCGATCAGAAGCTTGTCGTAGTCGAGGTCGGAACCATTGGTGAGGCGAATGGAGCAGTTGGCCCGATCGATCGAGGTAGCCGAGGTCGAACCCAGCAGGTCGATGTGATGTTCCGCGAGGCGGGCGGCATCGGCGATGGCCTTGATGGACGGCGCTTCGGGATCGACCATCGACTCCTTGGATAGCGGCGGACGCTCGTAGGGCAGATGGGCTTCGGCGCCGACCAAAGTGACCGTGCCGTCATAACCTGCCTCGCGCAAAGCGAAGGCAGCGCGGGTGCCGCATTCGCCGGCGCCGATGATGACCATTCCCGTCGCCATCGGCCTCAGCCCAGCTGGACGAAGACCTTCCCGGCGTCGACTTTCACCGGATAGGTCTTGAGGCTAACGCAGACAGGGGCGCCACGGGCGGCACCTGTCTTGTAGTTGAAGCGGCCGTTGTGCTTGGGGCACTCGATGATATCGCCCATGACCAGCCCTTGCGACAGATGGATCTGCTCGTGGGTGCACAGGCCGTCGGTGGCGAAGAACTCGTCTTGCGGGCTGCGGTAGATGGCAAAGGTGCGTCCCGCGTGGTCAAAGCGCATGACGTCCTCTTCATCGATGTCGTCGGCCGCGCAGGCCTCCACCCAGTCACTCATCATCTCTCTCCCTGTGAATCTTTGGTTTGAAGCGGCGGCAAAACCGCCGCCCCTGCGCGTTGCCTTGTTAGGCGTCATTCCGCGGCGACTGCCGATGCCTGATGGAAGTCGTCTCGATAGGGCCGGGCTGTTGCCGGCAGCTGACGCTTGACGAAATAGTCTTCGTTGCGGAGCTGGCGCAGGAAGGCGGGGACCATTTCGCGGTAGCCGGCCCAGATCGACTGACACGGTGCGGGCAGGTCGTGCTTGATCATCTCATGCAGCTTGGGCAGCGCATGGTAAGGCACCATGGGGAACATGTGGTGTTCGACGTGGTAGTTCATGTTCCAGTAGATGAAGCGGCTCATCGGGTTCATCAGCACGGTGCGGCTGTTGAGCCGATGGTCGATCACGTTGTCTGCGAGGCCGCCATGCTGCAACAAGCCTGTCAGCACATGGTGCCAGGCGCCGTAGAGACGCGGCAGGCCAATCAGCATCAACGGCAGCCACGAGCCGAAATAGACCGCCAGTGCGATGGTCGCGGCATAGATCGCCACCCAGATGCGGGCGATGCGGATTGCCTTGTGCTGTTCCTGCTCGGGAATGAAGGTCTTTTCGGCCGCGCTCAGAACGCCCGCCGCGTTACGGATCATGTCGACCAGCGCGTGCCAGACGTCGATGATGCCGAAGAAGTTGAGCACAACGCGCAGAAGGTCTGGCGGCCGCATCACCGCAATCTCGGGGTCGCGGCCGACGATGACGGTGTCGGTGTGATGGCGGGTGTGGCTCCAGCGCCAGGTCACAGGATTGCGCATGATCATGAAGCAGGCGATCTGGTAGACGACGTCGTTCATCCACTGCGTCTTGAAGGCGGTGCCATGGCCGCATTCGTGCCAGCGTGAGTCGGTTGCCGAGCCGTAAAGCACGCCGTAGCAAAGAAAAAATGGAACGCACCACCAACTGCCCCAAAGGGCGGCGCCGGCAGCGCTAAACGCAATGAGCAAGCCGAGCCAGATCACTGTGTCGCGGATCGCCGGCCCGTCGGAGCGCTGCATCAGTTCCTTCATCTGCTTGCGTGGAATGTCGGTGTGATACCACTCGGCGGCTGCGAGCCCGCTTTCCACGGCACGCCTGGAGTCCTTGCCGACAAGGCTGTAGTCGCGCGCCAATGGCGTCACGGTCATGGCTCTCTCCCTGGAAGTCGGAAACGGTTCCGCTGACCGCGCCGGATATCGTTCACTGGGAGAATGGTACCCCATGATGCGATATTTTCAATCATATCATGATGGTTTCTATCATTTTCTATCATGATTCGATATCGTGGCGTGAACTACGGGAGTTGACATGAGCAAACGGCCCACCATCACCGATCTTGCCCGTGTGTCGGGCGTCAGCGTCGCGACTGTCGACCGGGTGTTGAATGGCCGCCTTCCAGTACGCCAGGAGACGCAGCGCCGCGTCTATGAGGCAGCGACATCCATCGGCTATCACGCGGCCGGGCTGATTGCGCAGCGTATGCGCAAGGAGTTGCCGGAATACCGGCTAGGCTTCGTTCTGCTGCGACCGAAGGACGTATTTTACCGCGCCTTTGCCAATGAACTTGAGAAGGCGATTGCCCAGGCGCCGGGCTTTCGCGGCACGGCGGCAATCGAATTCGCAGATACGCTCGCACCTGAAGAAATTGTCGAACGGTTGCGACGCCTGGCCTCGACCTGCGATGCTGTGGCGCTGGTCAGTCCCGACCACCCGACGGTTACGGCCGCAGTGGCCGAGGTGAAGGAGCGTGGCATTCCTGTCTTCTCGCTGCTGTCCGATTTCGCCACCGGCATCCGCGAGGGCTATGTCGGCGTCGACAACCTGAAGGTCGGGCGCACGGCGGCCTGGATGATCTCCAAATGCGCCCGCCGTCCGGGCACGGTGGCACTGCTTGTCGGCAGCCATCGTTTCCACGGCCACGAGCTGCGCGAGATCGGCTTCCGCGCCTTCTTCCGCGAGCATGCGCCGGAGTTCACGCAGCTCGAGACCATCGTCAACCACGAGTCCCACGAGATCACGCGCGACGTCGTAGGCAACCTTCTCGGGCAACACGGCGACCTCGTCGGATGCTATGTCGCCGGTGGCGGTATCGAGGGGGCGATCTCGGCGCTGCGGCAGATCAAACCCGATCCTCTGCCGGTGCTGATCTGCAACGAGATCACGGTAGACACCCGCGTCGCACTTGCCGACAATCTGGCGGTCATGGCGATTGCGACGCCCTTGCATGCGCTTTGCCGCGAACTCATCGCGCTTATGGTACATTCGATCGAAGAGGGGGCGGCCAACGCACCCGGGCAGACTTTCTTGCCATTCGACATCTTTCTGCCGGAGAACATCTGACAGTTCGTTGACGCTCCGTGGTTGTGGTCGTGCGAATCTATCAGCGAATGATAGATTCGCATCAGCATGCGGATTGACTATTCCGCACCGAGCGTAGAATGGAACGAAAATATCGACGCTCATTACCCGCGGAGGAGAAATTCGGCATGACCAGGAAGCTCACATTTGCGCTGAACCATATGGTGGCCCCGGGGCTTTCGCCGGCGGAGTTCTTTTCGCTGTGCCGCGAACTCGGCCTGAATGACGTCGAAATCCGCAACGACCTCGTTGGTAACGCCATCATCGACGGCACGCCGGCAAGCGCGATCAAGGCGCTGGCTGCCGAAAATGGAATATTCATTTCAAGTATCAATGCGTTGCAGCGCTTCAACGAGTGGAGCGACGCGCGCGAGGCGGAAGCCATCGAACTCGCCGACTATGCCCGCGACGTGGGCGCCAGGGCTCTGGTGCTGGTTCCGGTCAATGACGGTACCGGGCAGGCGGATGGCGAGCGCCAACCCAATTTGAGGACGGCTCTGTCGGCACTCAAGCCCATTCTCGGCGATCGCGGCGTGCGCGGCCTGGTCGAGCCGCTCGGCTTCGAGATTTGCTCGCTGCGCTCCAAGCGCGAGGCCGTAGAGGCCATCGAGGATATCGGCGGCGGCGCCACGTTTCGCATGGTGCATGACACGTTCCATCACCATCTTGCCGGCGAACCGGATCTTTTTCCCGGAATGACCGGGTTGGTGCATGTTTCCGGCGTCGACGATCCGGCGGTGACGGTGGCCGACATGCGCGATCCCCACCGCGTGCTGGTCGATGCCGGTGACCGCCTCGACAATGTCGGCCAGATCCGTGCGCTGGTCGCCGGCGGCTATGAGGGACTGCTGTCGTTCGAGCCGTTTTCGCCCGTCGTCCAAAAACTTGCGGACCCTCGCAAGGCCTTGGCCGATAGCATCGACTTCATCCAGTCGCGCGTCTGAAAAGGCGCGCCGACGGGCTGCCCGTGCAAGCGCGGGCGATTCCCTTCTGTACTCGGCTTTCATCGAGCCCAATTCTGATGCGCACCGACGGTCGGCCGTGGAATATCTCTTGACGTCCGCCTGGAATATGGAATAAACATTTCATATTAAAAAAACACGGCCCGAACATTCTGAATTCAGGCCGGCATCGGGAAGCGGGTGGCGCATTTTTCATCGCGGAGGAGCGGTGGTGGCGCCCGTGGATATGGGTCTTCGGCGCAGCCGCGGGCTTCCGGCACTATGAGGTGCAGCCGGGCACCATTCGTGGAGGAGAGTGATCATGAAGAAATTCTTGCTCGGCGCTGTCATGACCGCGCTGATGGCCGGCACTGCTTTTGCCGGTGACATCGGCGTCAGTATGGCCAATTCGGACACCTTTCTGACTGTCCTGCGCAAGGGCATCGAGAAGTCCGCGGCCGACGCCAGCCAGCCGGTTGTCATCGAAATCGCCGATGACGACGTCAACAAGCAGCTCAGCCAGGTACAGAACTTCATCGCTGCCAAGGTCGATGCCATCATCGTCAACCCGGTCGACACGTCGGCCACCGCGCCGATGACCAAGCTCGCCAACGATGCCGGCATCCCGATCGTCTACGTCAACCGTCAGCCGATCGACGTCGAAGCGCTGGGCGCGAAGGGTGCCTTCGTCGGCTCGAACGAGGTCGATTCCGGCACGTTGGAGACCAAGGAAGTCTGCCGCATACTCAAGGAGGCCGGCAAATCCGAGGGGGGCATCCTGATCATGGTCGGCGACCTTGCCAACCAGGCTGCCGTGATGCGCACCAAGGACATCCATGACGTGAATGCCGGCAGCGAATGCGGCGTCAAGCTGAACGTCATCGACGAGCAGACAGCGGGCTGGGATCCGGTCAAGGCGCAGGACCTGATGACCAACTGGATCGCCGCCGGCCACAAGCCCGACGCCGTCATCTCCAACAACGACAACATGGCGATCGGCGCAATCAACGCCATGAAGGCGGCCGGCTGGGACATGAAGGACGTGATCGTGGCCGGTGTCGACGCCACCCAGGAAGCGCTGGCCTACATGAAGGCCGGCGACTTGGACGTCACCGTGTTCCAGAATGCCGCCGCGCAGGGTGGCGGTGCAGTCGAAACGGCAATGAAGCTCGCCAAGGGCGAAGCCGTGAAGTCGCCGGTATGGGTGCCGTTCGAACTCGTTACCCCGGCGAATATGGACCAGTACACGACCAAAAACTGATATGATCCACGCAATGCGCCGTCGGTCACCGGCGGCGCATTTCCCCACAGGGGCCGTGTCCCGTGCGCAGGCCGGTCCGGTCCGGGAGGACCAATCATCATGAACGGTACAGGCACTATGGACGCGACGCCCGCAGGCGGCGCTGCGATGGATGGCGGCTACCTTCTCGAAGTCGAGAACGTCCGCAAGGAATTTCCCGGCGTCGTTGCCCTGGACAATGTCCAGTTGCGCCTCAAGCGCGGCAGCGTGCATGCGCTGATGGGCGAGAACGGTGCTGGCAAGTCGACGCTGATGAAGATCGTGGCCGGTATCTACACGCCCGATTCCGGCAGCTTCAAGCTGCGCGGCGAAGACATCAAGCTGCGCGGCCCGCTCGATGCGCTCGAGCATGGCATCGCCATGATCCACCAGGAGCTGAACCTGATGGCGCCGATGACTGTGGCCGAGAACATCTGGATCCGGCGCGAGCCCCTTACCCGCTTCGGCTTCGTCGACCATGGCGAGATGCGTCGCAAGACTGCTGAGCTGTTCAAACGCCTCAACATCGACATCGATCCCGATGTGCAGGTGGGTACGCTGACGGTCGCCAGCCGCCAGATGGTCGAGATCGCCAAGGCGGTGTCTTACGAATCCGACGTGCTGATCATGGACGAGCCGACATCTGCGCTTACCGAGCGCGAGGTCGATCACCTGTTCACCATCATCCGAGCACTGCGCGGCCAGGGCAAAGGCATCATCTACATCACCCACAAGATGAACGAGCTGTTCGAGATCGCCGATGAGTTCTCGGTGTTTCGGGACGGCAAGTACATCGCCACCAAGCTGTCGCACGAGGTGACGCGCGACGACATCATTCGCATGATGGTGGGTCGGGAGATCACCCAGATGTTCCCAAAGGAAGAGGTGCCGATCGGCGCGGTGGTGCTGTCGGCCAAGGGGTTGACGCTCAAGGGTGTATTCTCCGACGTTTCCTTCGACGTGCGCTCGGGCGAAATCCTCGGCATCGCGGGCCTCGTCGGTTCGGGCCGATCCAACATCGCCGAGACCGTCTTCGGGGTGACGCCGGCGGATGCCGGTACGATCGAGCTGTTCGGCAAGACGGTGCGCATCGACAGTCCCTCGACCGCGATGCGGCACGGCATGGCGTTCCTGACCGAAGACCGCAAGGAAACCGGCTGCTTCTTGTTGCTCGACATCCAGGAAAACACCCAGATGGCGGTGTTGCAGTCGGGCTACGTCAAGAACGGCTTCGTCAAGCAGAAGCACCTGTCCAGGGATTCGGTGGAGATCAGCCAGGCGCTGAGGGTGAAGACGCCCGACATGGCCGAGCCGATCATCAATCTTTCCGGCGGCAACCAGCAAAAGGTACTGATCGCGCGCTGGCTTTTGACCAAGCCGAAAATCCTGATCCTGGACGAGCCGACGCGCGGCATCGACGTCGGCGCCAAGGCCGAAATCCATCGCCTGATCTCGAAACTGGCGGGGCAGGGCGTGGCGGTCATCATGATCTCGTCGGAAATGCCCGAAGTGCTGGGCATGAGCGACCGCATCATGGTGGTGCATGAGGGACGCGTCACCGGCTTCCTCGATCGCGCCGAAGCCAGCCAGGTCAAGATCATGGAACTCGCGTCGCACTGACGGCGCCAGCTAGCTCAAGGTGGAAGAACCATGTCGACGAACGAGATTGCGGGTTCCGCAAACGTCATTGGAAGCAAGAAGCGCCTGCCGCCCGAGGTCTCGATCCTGGGCGTGCTGATCGGCATCGCCATTGTCTTCGAGATTCTTGGCTGGATTTTCGTCGGCGACAGCTTCCTCGCCAACAAGCAGCGCCTGTCGATCATCATCCTGCAGGTGTCGGTGATCGGCATCATCGCGGTCGGCGTGACCCAGGTCATCATCACCGCCGGCGTCGACCTGTCGTCCGGCTCGATCGTCGGCCTCTCCGCCATGGTGGCTGCAAGCCTGGCGCAGACGTCGGCCAACCCGCGCGCCGTCTATCCGACGCTGACCGACATTTCGCCGATATGGGCGATCCTGGCCGGCCTCGGCGTCGGCCTCCTAGCCGGCATAGTCAACGGATCGCTGATCGCCAGAACCAAGATACCGCCCTTCATCGCCACGCTCGGCATGATGGTGTCGGCGCGTGGCCTGGCCAAGTGGTACACGCTAGGCCAGCCCGTGGCGCTGCTCGACGACAGCTTCACCTGGTTCGGCAAGAGCTTCAACATCTTCGGCTTCCCGCTGCCGCTGCCGGTCATCGTTTTCCTGCTGGTTGCCGTCATCTGCCACATTGCGCTGACCTACACCCGCTACGGCAAGTTTACCTATGCGATAGGCGCAAACCCGCAGGCAGCTCGAGTATCGGGCATCAACATCGGCGGCCACCTGATCAAGGTCTATGCCGTCGCCGGCCTGCTGTCGGGCCTGGCAGGGGTGATGACGGCGGCGCGTGCGGCTTCCGGCCAGCCCGGTATGGGCGTTGCCTACGAACTCGACGCCATTGCCGCGGCGGTCATTGGCGGCACCTCGCTGTCGGGTGGCGTCGGCCGCATCACCGGCACGGTGATCGGCACGATCATCCTGGGCGTGCTGACTTCGGGCTTCACCTTCCTCAAGGTCGGCGCCTACTATCAGGAAATCATCAAGGGCATCATCATCGTGTCGGCCGTCATCATCGACCAGCACCGCCAAAACAAGCGCAAGAAGGCGTAAGCAACAACAGGCCGCCCGGCACCCGTCGGCGGGCAGCCTTCATCCCCACAGATCAAGATTGCAGGCCCGGACGGCGCGGGCCAAGGAAATGAGGTTGTCATGACAGTTCGGTTCGGTGTCCTGGGTGCAGGCCGCATCGGCAAGGTTCACGCCAAGGCCGTTGCCTCCAACCCGCAGGCGAAGCTGGTGGCGGTGGCGGACGCCTTCGAAAAGGCCGCCAGCGATCTCGCAGAGGCCTATGGCTGCGAGGTTCGCTCCATTGACCAGATCGAGAAGGCGTCGGACATTGACGCGGTGGTGATCTGCACCCCGACGGACACCCATGCCGATCTGATCGAGCGCTTCGTGCTCGCCGGCAAGGCCGTCTTCTGCGAAAAGCCGATCGATCTCGATGCTGCGCGCGTCGAAAAGTGCCTGGCCGTGGTGGACAAGGCGGGCGGCACCCTGATGGTCGGCTTCAACCGACGGTTCGATCCGCATTTCGCCGCCGTGCGCAAGGCCATCGACGACGGCGCCATCGGAAAGGTCGAGCAGGTGGTGATCACCTCGCGCGATCCCGGGGCCCCGCCGGCTGAGTACATCACGCGCTCGGGCGGCATCTTCCGTGACATGACCATCCACGACTTCGACATGGCGCGCTTCCTGCTCGGCGCCGAGCCGGTGGCGGTGACGGCGACTGCCTCGGTGCTGGTCGACAAGAAGATCGGCGAACTTGGCGATTTCGACAGCGTCAGCGTCATCCTGGAAACGGCGACCGGGCAGCAATGCGTCATCACCAATTCGCGCCGCGCCACCTATGGCTATGACCAGCGCATCGAGGTGCACGGCTCGGACGGCATGGTGGCGGCCGAGAACCAGCGCGCAGTGTCGATCGAGGTCGCCAACGGCAAGGGTTACACCCGCCCACCGCTGCACGACTTCTTCATGACCCGCTACACCGAGGCCTATGCCGCCGAGATCGCCGCCTTCGTCGCCTCGGTGACCAAGGGCGCGAAGGTCTCGCCAAGCGGCAAGGACGGGCTGATCGCCTTGCAACTGGCCGATGCAGCGCTGCAATCGGTCAAGGAAGGCAAGACTGTTCGCCTGAAGGGCTAACCAAGACCCGCAACCACCACCCCGCCCGAGGAGGCGGGGTGATGATGCACAATCTGTCGAAGGAATAAATATTCCGATTGACTGATATGTGGAATTGAAATTTCATTGTTTGGCCTGCGACGAGTCACGCCAGGCAGGCCGGCGCGGCGGAGCGACCGGGAGGAACACATGGCCGATCCTAACACCCAGCCTACAGCGCAGCTCGACGTCATCACCATCGGGCGCGCCTCGGTCGACCTCTATGGCCAACAGACCGGTTCGCGGCTCGAGGATGTCGCTTCCTTCGCCAAGTCGGTCGGCGGCTGCCCGGCCAATATCGCCATCGGTACGGCAAGGCTCGGCCTGCGCTCGGCGCTTCTGACCCGCGTCGGCGACGAGCACATGGGCCGCTACATCCGCGAGCAGATGCTGCGCGAGGGCGTGTCCGACAAGGGATTGGTGACAGACAAGGAGCGGCTGACGGCGCTTGTGCTGTTGTCGGTGGAAAACGACCGGACGTTCCCGTTGATCTTCTACCGCGAAAACTGCGCCGACATGGCACTGAACGAAGACGACATCGCCCCTGAATTCATCCGCTCGGCACGGGCGATCGTCGTGACAGGCACGCATTTCTCGCGACCCAACACGGACGCTGCACAGCGCAAGGCGATGAAACTGGTCAAAGAGGCTGGCGGCAAGGTGGTGTTCGACATCGACTACCGCCCGAACCTGTGGGGCCTGGCAGGTCATGCCGCCGGCGAGAGCCGTTACATCGCTTCCGACAAGGTGTCGAACCACATCAAGGGCGTTCTGGCCGACTGCGACCTGATCGTCGGCACCGAAGAAGAGGTGATGATCGCCTCGGGCGAGAGCGAGCTGCTTGCGGCGCTCAAGACCATCCGCTCGCTGTCCAAGGCAACCATCGTGCTCAAGCGCGGACCGATGGGCTGCATCGTCTATGACGGGCCGATCGCTGACGACCTTGAGGCCGGTATTGTAGGCAAGGGATTCCCGATCGAGGTCTACAACGTGCTCGGCGCGGGCGATGCCTTCATGTCGGGCTTCTTGCGCGGCTGGCTGGGTGACGAAAGCCTCGCCACTGCCGCGACCTGGGCCAATGCCTGCGGCGCGTTCGCCGTGTCACGGCTGCTATGCTCGCCTGAGATCCCGACTTTCGAAGAACTACAATTCTTCCTCAAGAACGGTAGCAAGCAGCGCGCATTGCGCAAGGACGAGGCGATCAACCACGTCCACTGGGCAACGACGCGACGCAGCGACATTCCTTCGATGATGGCGCTGGCCTGCGACCACCGCATCCAGCTCGAAGACATCGCCACTCGGGTGGGTGCCGACCCCACGCGCATCCGCGACTTCAAGGTTCTGGCGGTCAAGGCCGCTGCCAAGGTGGCCGATGGCCGCGACGGTTATGGCATGCTGATCGACGAGAAATTCGGCCGCGAGGCGATGTTCGAATTCGCCCGCCATTCGTTTGGCTGGATGGGCCGGCCGGTGGAGCTGCCGGGCTCGCGGCCGTTGCGCTTCGAATTCTCCCAGGACATTGGTTCGCAGCTCGTTGAATGGCCTGTAGACCACACCATCAAATGCCTGTGCTTCTACCACCCTGACGACCCGGCTGAACTCAAGGCCGAGCAGCAGCAGAAGTTGCGCACGCTGTTCGAAGCCGCGCGCAAGGTCGGGCGCGAACTCCTTATCGAAATCATCGCGGGCAAGCACGGCACGCTCGATGAAGACACCATTCCGCGCGCGCTGGAGGAACTCTACGCACTTGGCATCAAGCCCGACTGGTGGAAGCTAGAGCCGCAGGCTTCGGCCGGCGCATGGAAAAAGATCGAGGCGGTGATCAACAGCAACGATCCCTATTGCCGGGGCGTGGTACTGCTCGGGTTGGAGGCACCGCTTGCTGAACTCGAGGTGGCGTTTGCCGCGACCGCCGACGCCGATGTGGTCAAGGGTTTTGCTGTCGGCCGCAGCATTTTTGCCCATGCGGCGGAACAGTGGCTCGGCGGCAAGATGAGCGACGATGCGGCGGTGGGCGACATGGCCCAGCGTTTCGAACAGCTGACCAAGGCATGGCTTGCGGCGCGGGACCGTCGGGCGGCATAAATCGAAAGACAGCTGAAGCGAAGCCGGCATCCCAGGATGCGCCGCTGCAGTGGGAGGAGAAGACGATGACCAAGACCGTTCGCCTGACCATGGCGCAGGCGCTGACGCGCTATCTGACGCGGCAGATGACCGTGATCGATGGCAACATGGTGCCGCTATTCGGTGGCGTGTGGGCTATCTTCGGCCACGGCAATGTCGCCGGTATCGGCGAGGCGCTCTATCAGGTCCGCGACGAACTGCCGACCTATCGCGCCCATAACGAGCAGGCGATGGCGCATGCGGCAATTGCCTTCGCCAAGGCCAACTTTCGCCAGCGCATGATGGCGGCGACCAGCTCCATCGGCCCCGGCGCGGTCAATATGGTGACGGCGGCGGCACTCGCCCACGTCAACCGGCTGCCGGTTCTGCTTCTGCCTGGCGACGTCTTCGCCAACCGCGTACCCGATCCGGTGCTGCAGCAGGTCGAGTACTTTGGCGACGGCACGGTGTCGGTCAATGACTGCTTCCGCCCGGTGTCGCGCTATTTCGACCGCATCACGCGGCCAGAGCAGATCATCCCGGCGCTGGCGCGCGCGATGCAGGTGCTGACCGATCCGGCCGAGTGTGGCCCGGTAACGCTGTCGCTGTGTCAGGACGTGCAGGCCGAGGCCTATGATTATCCCGAGAGCTTTTTTGCCGAGAAGCTGTGGACGCAGCGCCGGCCACGACCCGATCGGGACGAGCTTGCCACTGCCGCTGAAGCGTTGAAGGCAGCGAAGAAACCGCTGATCGTTGCCGGCGGCGGCGTGCTCTATTCCGGCGCCTCGGAAGAACTTGCCCGCTTTGTCGAGGCGACCGGCATTCCGATCTGCGAGACGCAAGGCGGAAAGTCCGCGCTGACCGATGATCATGCACTCAACATGGCCGCCGTCGGCGTGACCGGCACGGCCGCTGCCAATCGCCTCGCCGAAGAAGCGGATGTGGTTCTTGCCGTCGGCACGCGCCTGCAGGACTTCACCACGGGCTCCTGGGCGCTGTTCAAGAATGCCGGCAAGACCATCATTGGCCTCAACGTCCAGCTGTTCGACGCAGCCAAGCATCGCGCGCTGCCGCTGGTCGCCGATGCCAGGGAGGGGCTCGTTGAGCTTGGCACGGCAGTGGCAAGCTACAAGGCGCCAAGCGCGTGGACCGAAAATGCCAAAGCTGGCAAAGCCGAGTGGCGCAAGGCGGCCGCCAATGTGACGGCTGCGACAAACACGGCGCTGCCTTCCGACGCTCAAGTGATCGGTGCTGTGCAGCGTGCGCTGGGCAGCGAGGTCATCGTGCTTCACGCGGCGGGCGGCCTGCCGGGCGAGATGCACAAGCTGTGGCAGGCGGGCAGCCCCGGCTCCTACCACTCCGAGTATGGCTTCTCCTGCATGGGCTACGAGATCGCCGGGGGACTGGGCGCCAAGATGGCGCGGCCCGACAGGGAGGTCGTCATCATGATCGGCGACGGCTCCTATCTGATGCTGAACTCCGAGATCGCGACTTCTGTGATGCTTGGACTGAAGCTGACGATCGTGCTGCTCGACAACAGGGGCTATGGCTGCATCAACCGGCTGCAGATGGCGACCGGTGGCGCGAACTTCAACAATCTCTTGCGCGACAGCCGGCATGAGGTGCTGCCCGACATAGACTTCGTGGCCCATGCCAAGAGCCTCGGGGCAAATGCCGAAAAGGCATCATCGATCGCGGACCTCGAAGCCGCGCTCAACCGTGCCCGCAAGAGCGAGCGGACCACGGTGGTGCTGATCGACACGGACCCGCTGATCTCGACCGGCGAGGGCGGTCACTGGTGGGACGTTGCGGTGCCTGAAGTGAGTGCCCGCGCAGAGGTGAACGCCGCCCGCAAGGGCTACGAGGAAAAGCTCAAGTTGCAGCGGGTTGGAGATTGAGGCTCGGCCTGTGAGGTTCGCGCTGCCCTTGCTTGAAGCGTAGGCGCTGCCCCTCACTGTCCTGCCGGACATCTCTCCCCGTAAACGGGGAGAGAATGGCTGTCGCGATCACCTCCGTTAGTCGTTGCCGGTGGTGCCGATTTGGCGAAATCAGTGCGGCCAGCGGGTCTCTCCCCGCTTGCGGGGAGAGATGTCCGGCAGGACAGTGAGGGGGCAGAGCTGACGATGATGAATGCGCGCGAATGCTGCTGAAGCGGACGCCGAAACCCAATTGAGACCGGAGTGAAAAAGTGAAAGCTAAACTGGGCATGTCCCCCATCGCGTGGTGGAATGACGATCTTGCGGAACTGAGCGATGACGTGTCGCTGGAGGAGTGCCTGCGCCAGTCGCGTTCGGCAGGCTTCACGGGCATGGAGCAAGGCCGCCGCTTCCCAAGCACGCCGGAGGAAATGCTGCCGATCCTCAAGGCCGCCGACGTGACGCTGTGCGGAGGCTGGTTCTCCGGCACGCTGGTCAACGAAGACCTTGCCGCCAACAAAGGCCGCATCCAGCCGATGATCGACCTGTTCAAGGCGGTCGATGCGCCCTGCATCGTCTATGGCGAGGTCGGTCGCTCGATCCAGGGCGACCGCTCGAAGCCGCTGGCCACCAAGGCCATTTTGTCCGACGATGAGATGAAGGCCTATGCCCGCAAACTGACCGAATTCGGTGAATGGTGCGCGGAACAAGGCATGCCGCTGTCCTACCACCACCACATGGCGGCGGTGGTGCAGTTCGAGCACGAGCTCGATGCATTCATGAAGCATTCGGGCGAAGGCATCCCCCTGCTGCTCGACGCCGGTCACCTGGCTTTCGCGGGCGGCGACGTGTTGCGTGCCATCGACAATCACCACAGGCGCATCAGCCACGTGCATGTCAAGGACGTGCGCATGGACATCATCAAGGCTCTGGACTGGAACAAGCAGTCCTTCCTTGACGCTGTGGCGCTAGGCGCCTTCACAGTGCCCGGTGACGGCTCGCTCGACTTCGGCAAGATCGTGCGGAAGTTTGCCGACTATGGCTATGAGGGCTGGTTCGTCGTCGAAGCCGAGCAGGATCCCAGAAAGAATCCGCCGCTGAGGATGGCTCAGGTCGGCCATGCCGAGTTGACGCGGGTGATGACGGCTGCCGGCTACACCGTCGAAACTCAGGGCTTTCCCGGTGCTTGAGCGCGGTGCCAGAGCCGGCTACGATCCAGGGATATGGCTCCGAGAGGCAGTGCCCAATTGATGCAGGATCAGAACCATCCTTTCCTGAGGCCGCTGTGGCGACGAATCGCGCTCGTGGCGTTTTGCGCCGCATGGTCGATCTTCGAATTCGCAACGGGCTCCGCTTTTTGGGGCACCCTCGCTGGGGGCATGGCGGTGATCGGGGCATACCAGTTCCTGATTGCATACAAGCCCGACGCCAATAGTGAAGCCGGCAAGGAGTGAATGGATGTCGAAACTTCTGATCAAGCCCAAGCATGGCACTGGACGCGTCACCCATGTGACGCCCGAAAGCGCAGGCTGGACCTATGTCGGCTTCGACCTCCACAAGCTCGAACCCGGCGATACCTATGGCGACTGGACGGCGGACCGCGAGACCTGCCTGGTGCTGGTATCGGGCAAGGCGCATGTCCGGGTCGGGGAAGACGACCTCGGCACGCTGGGCGAGCGCATGTCGCCGTTCGAAGGCAAGCCGTGGTCGGTCTATGTGCCTGCGGGAGGCGACTGGTCGGTGAGAGCCGAGACCGATGTGGAACTGGCCGTGTGCACGGCACCCGACGTCGGCGGCAATCTGCCCGTTCGAGTGATTGGCCCTGACGACGTCAAACAGGAGACACGCGGCAAGGGCACCAACACGCGCTACGTCACAAACATCCTGCCGGAAAGCGAGCCGGCGGATTCATTGCTTGTCGTCGAGGTAATCACGCCGGGTGGTCATACGTCGAGCTATCCACCGCACAAGCACGACGAAGACAATTTGCCTGACGAGTCGCTGCTGGAGGAGACCTATTACCACCGGCTCAACCCGCCTCAGGGTTTTGCCTTCCAGCGCGTCTATACCGAGTTCAACGACGCCGGTCATCGCGAACTCGATGAGGCGATGGCGATCGAAGACGGCGACGTGACGCTGGTGCCCAAGGGTTACCATCCGTGCGCGGCCTGCCATGGCTATGACCTGTACTATCTCAATGTGATGGCGGGGCCGAAGCGGACGTGGAAGTTCCACAACGCGCAAGAACATGAGTGGCTGCTGAAGGCGTAACGCCCAACCAAAGATACAATCCTGAGCGAAGGAAGAACGATGGCACGCAACAGGCCAACGATCGCGGATTTGCGCGCGCTAAAAGGCAAACGGCAGCTGTCGAAACTCAGGGTAACGACGCTGGAGGAGGCCGAGGCAGCCGAGCGCGCAGGTATCGACCTGTTGTCGGTGACCTACGGGCTGATGCTCGACAAGCGTTTTCGCGATGCGGCTCCGACCTGTTTTGCGGTGCCTGGCGACGAGTACGGGATGATGGGGGCGACGACGAGCGAGATCCTTCGCACGGCAGTCAAGCTCAAGGCTGCGAGTGCTGACGCTGTATATTGCTCGGCGAGCCTCAAGACGATCCGTCGGCTGCGCGACGAGCACATCCCGGTATGCGGCCACGTTGGGTTGATCCCGACACACTCGACCTGGACCGGTGGCTTTCGCGCCGTGGGGAAGTCGGTAGAAACAGCGATGCTGGTCTGGAAGCAGGTCAAGGACCTCGAAGAAGCCGGGGCATTTGCTGCAGAGATTGAAGTCGTGCCGGCAGAGGTTGCAGCGGCCATATCCAAGCGAACGCAGCTGGTGATGATTTCGATGGGAGCAGGCGCTGGCTGCGACGCCCAGTATTTGTTTGCCGAAGATGTGCTTGGCGTGAACCGGGGGCATTTTCCGCGCCATGCCAAGGTCTATCGCAATCTTGCGGCGGAGTTCGACCGCATCCAGCAGGAGCGCATTGCGGCGTTCGGCGAGTATGCGGCTGACATTGCCACCGGCGCTTATCCGGACGGCAGTCACATGGTCGGTATCGGAACCGATGAGATGCGCAAGTTCGAGGATTTTCTACGGCAGCAGGCATGAACCTGGTGCCGTAGATTTGCGAGAGCGTAAGATTTTCTAGAGCCTAAATGGCAGTAACCAGCTGGCGTGCAGCCGACTTGGGCTGTGGGTCGAGCCTGATGTAGCTTGGCCGGGTTTCCCGTTTCAACCGGGTGAGCAGCGCCTCCGCCTTGACAACCAGCGCGTCACTGCGCCCTTGCGCCTCAAGCTCTCGCTCGAGCGCCTCGAGCGTGTCGATGGCCTCCTCGGCGCGGTCAAGCTCGGCAAGACTCTTGGCCATCGAGAATTTCGCCCCGTTGAAGTTGCGGTCCAGCTCAAGTGTGCGACGGAACGCCTCGACGGCGGCGGCGTGATCATCCAGCGCCTGAGCTGAGAATCCGAGCCGGAACCAGATCTTGGCTACGCTGGGGGCAACTCCCGTCAATGTCTTGAAAAGCTGTCTTGCTTCGCGGTGATCGCCCCTGTCGGAAACCAACTGGCCAAGACCGTAAAGCGCCTTGCCATGCAGCGGGTCGGTGTCGAGGATCTGGCGGTAGCCGTTTTCGGCATGCTCCAGTTTGCCACCTTCATGAAAACGCGTCACCTCGGCGAACACCCCGTCAAGCGTTCGCGGATCAAGCCGGTTGCCGACGTTGAGCCCGTCCTTGGTGTAGATCATGGCGCATCGGATCTTGCTCTCGGTAACGCCAAAGGCAAACTTGTAGGGCTCGTCGCCACGCAGGAAGTCGTAGGTGCCAAAGCCGCGCGCGATCGCAAGCTGGATGCTGTGGCCGTGGAGGATCAGCCCAACCGGGATCGATGTGGCGGTCTCGTCGCGACCGGAGATGTAAAACAGCATCTCCCTTTTGACCGGATCTACGAAACTGGCCAGCGCGCCGAGTGGCCTGTCACCTTGCCACAACACCGGCATGAACAGTGAACCGGTCTCGAAACTGGTTCGCAGCACGACCTTGTTGTGGCGAAGAATCGACTGCAGCCGGTCGCCTTTGCGCGCGCCCCAGCGCGTACGCCAGAAATGCAGCATCATGTCGATGTCGCGATCAAGCGTGCCGGTGTCCACATGAGTGATGCGTAACTCGCCTGCTTCGACCTTGCGCATGAAGCGGCGCAGCTTCTGGCGCGTGTTGGTGCTCAGCACATTGTCGAGATAGGCGTCGAAGCTTTCGGGCAAGGTCGCGGCAAAGCAGCGGCAGTTGTCGACATTGTCGGCCTTGTTGACGCGGGAGAACTCACGCAACGCCAGTGTTTCGCGCGGGAATTGGCCGAGGAAAGCCAAAAGCCTTTCGTCCGACATGCGCATGTTTTCGAGATGAATTCTTGTCCAGGCCAAGTTGCGGATATGGCGGGCGAATGCCTGCATCGTCTGCTGCGCCAAGGCCGGCACGCAGAGGGCCCCTGTATAGTCGGCGGCATAATTGCCGGCCATGTTGATTTCGTTGAAGAAATGCCCCGTCTTGGTGTCCATACGCGTGCGCAGGCGCAGAGGCATCAACCCGACATAAGGCGTTCCGGGGCCGTCCTCGCGCGCCGCAAGGACAAACCATGTACCGTCATAAAGCCGAAGGTGGCGCGACAACCATGTCCACGACAGGAAGAACTGGGCTTCAGGGTCCTCGTTATAGATCCGATCCCAATCTTCCCTGATACCTTCGAGTTTGCCTGTATCGGTGATGACGTCGATCTGCATGTTTCCCCCAACTTGTGGCCTTGTTCTTGCTCACCGCTCCATGAATGCGCGCGACATGGAGTCTGCGATCGGCTTAGTCAGATATCTGAAGAAGGTCCGCTCTTCCGTCTGAACCAGGACCTCGGCCGGCATGCCGGGCGTCGGCGTGAAACCGTGTACCCGTGCGATCTCGCTCATTGGCAGGCTGATGCGGGCGACGTAGATTTCGCGCGGTGCGGGTCCCGAATTGTCGGGCAGGGCATCGGCGGAGACGTAGATCACTTGGCCATTGAGGACCGGCGTGGTGCGCCGGTTGAGGGCGGAAAGCCGCACGGCCGCACTCTGGCCCACGCGAACGTTGTCGATGTCGGAGCGGGAAATGAGCGCTTCGATCACGAGCGGCACCTCGGACGGCAGGATCTCCAGGATCGGCTTGCCGCTTTCGATGACACCCCCTGAGGTATGGTAGTACATGCGCACGATGGTGCCGGCCACCGGCGCGTTGATGGTGACCCGGTTCAGCACGCTTTGAGCCTGACGGAGCTGTTCGCGAACGGTATCCAGATCGCCCTCGAGGTTCTGTAGCTGGTCGAGTGCTGCCTGCTTGTAGGCGTCTTCCGCCTGCTGGATCTGCTGTTCGAGTTTGATGATCTCGGCGCCGGTCTCAGAGACTTCGGCTGCTAGTCGGCCGATCTGGCCTTCGGCATCGGCCATGGCGCGCTGGATCGACTTGAGTTCGGTCGCCCGGAGAAGGCCCTTGTCGGCCAGGGTCTTCTTGCCGGCGTACTCCTCCTTCATCAGTTCCAGTTGTCTTTGGACCGCGTTGTGCTGCTGCTGATAGCCCTCGGCACGGAAGCGGAAGGCGGAGATGTTTTGTTGCAGCAAGCCGATCTCGCTTTGGAGTTTGTTGCGCGCGCCTTCGAAATTCAATTTCTGGCTATCGACGATCGGCTTGATCTCGGGGTCGTCGATGTTGTCGGTGACGTCCTTCGGATACGAAATCTCGGGGGAGCGGGTGACTTCGGCAGTCAGGCGCGCAGCGATGGCATCCAGGCGCACCTGGCGCAGGAACAATTGTCGCTCGGTCGCCTTTGCCGCTGTCTCGTCGAGGCGGATCAATGGCTGGTCGTAGCGGACGTGATCGCCCTCGCTGACCAGAAGGTCCTTGATGATGCCACCTTCCAGGTGCTGGACGATCTTGTTTTGCCCTGAAGCCACGAACGAACCCTGCGCGATGATCGCTGCGGCAAGCGGGGCGGTGAACGCCCAGGTGCCGAAGCCGCCGAAGGTGATGGCGATGAGCAGCAGGCCGACCTTGGTCTGCTTGCTGATCGAGCGCGGTACATCTGCGTACCATTCGAGATCGTGGACCTTAACAATTGACGTGTCGCTCATTGCGGTGTCCGCCTACTGAATCTGATGCCCGAAGGAACCGCCTTCGATGCTGAGGCCACGCTGAGCGAGAGCCTGAAGAACGTCCTGGCGCGCGCCGAACAATGCCACCGTGCCGTTGACCAGCAGCAGGATCTTATCGACGTTCTGAAGCAAAGCCGGCCGCTGGGTGATGGTGATGACGGTGATCTTGTTGTCCTTGGCGTGCTGGAGCGCGCGGGCAAGGGCTATGTCGCCGGCCGCGTCGAGATTTGAGTTCGGCTCATCAAGCACGACCATGCGCGGGTTGCCGAAGAAGGCTCGGGCAAGTGCAATCCGCTGCTTTTGACCGCCTGAAAGCGGGGCTCCGTCGGCGGCCACGAATGTCTCGTAGCCGTGCGGCAGGGTTGCGATCATCTCGTGCACGTCGGCGAGTTGGGCTGCCTCGTAGATTTCGGCGTCGGAGGCATCGTCGCGCATGCGGGCGATGTTGGCCTTGATCGAAGCGGGGAATAGCTGCACGTCCTGCGGCAGATAGCCGATGTTCTCGCCGAATTGGCGCTGGTCCCAATTACGCAGGTCCATCAGGTCGAGGCGGACGTTGCCCGACGTCGGCAGGATGGACCCGACCAGCATCTTGCCGAGCGTGGTCTTGCCGGCGCCTGAGTTGCCGATGACGGCCAAGGAGTCGCCCGGCGCCAGAGCGAAGGTGATGCCGTTCAACACGACCCGCTTGGTGCCTTGGGGCACAAACAGCAGGCGTTCGACATCCAGGCGCCCTTCCGGACGCGGCAGGTTCAGGCGTTCGAAATTGAGTGGCGAAGCCTGGAGCAGGCTAGCGATACGGCCATAGGCGGCGCGCGACTGGATGACCTGGTTCCAGCCCTCGATCGCGCCTTCGATCGGACCAAGCGCACGGCTGGCGATGATCGACGCTGCAATCACCATGCCGCCGCTGAGATGGCCGTCGAGGGCCAGATGCGCGCCCCAACCGAGCATGGCTATCTGCGTGAGCAAGCGGGTAGCCTTGGATGCCGAGGCAAATGCGATGTTGCGATCTTGGGCGATGACCTGGGCACGCAGCGAACTCGCCGTGTCCTTGCCCCAGATGCGGACGGCTTCGGGGATCATCGCAAGTGCGTTGATGATCTGCGAGTTCCGCGACATCGAATCGAGGTGCAGATTGGCCTTGCTCTGGAACGAGTTGGCTTCGCTGAAGGGCGCTTCGGTCGAGCGCTGGTTGATGATGGTGATGACCAAAAGGATCAGTGAGGTGGTCACGACTATGAAGCCGAGATGCGGATGCACCATGAACACGGCGAGCACGAACAGTGGAGCCAGCGGCGCGTCAAGCAGCGTCAGCAAGGTGCCTGAAACCAGGAAGGAGCGAAGTTGCTGGAGATCGCTCAGCGTCTGGTATTCGCGACCGTTCGAATGCAGTGCCGCGCGGGCGGCGGCACTGAGGATCGGCGCGCCAAGCTGAGCTGCGACCTCGACAGCCGTGCGCATCAGGATCAGACGACGGATGGCGTCGAAGATGGTCTGCAGCACCACAGCGCCGACAATCACGATTGTCAGCATGATCAGGGTATCGACCGAGCGGCTGGTCAGCACGCGGTCGGAGATCTGGAACAGATAAAGCGGTATCGCCAGAACCAGGATGTTGCTGGCCAAGGTGAACAGCATGACGATCAACAGGTTGCGCTTGACGACCTTGAGGCCGGTCCTGAGCGACGCGGAAAAGTCGATTGGCCCCAGGCGCTTGTGAAAGACGCCGCCACCACCGCCACCGCCGCCGCCTCCACCACCGCCGTCGGTGTTGCCTCCGTTCGGGCCGTTGGTGTCAGGCAGTTTTTCCTTGGCTTTGATCGGCCCGTTGTCGGCGTCAATCACCTTGCCGACCGGCGTGGCGGGCTTGCTCTTCATCTCGGTCTTGGCTTGCGGCTCAGCAACCCGCATCTCGGGAGGAGGGGTATTCACTGACGCCGGTTTCACCTCGCGCGCTGGCTGGGCAGCTGTCGGGTGGGCTTGGGCCGCGCCCTGAGCGGGAGGAGTGACGGGAGCTTTTGGAAATTCGCGTTGGGCCGGATGGGCTTGGGCTGCTTGAGGCGGCGTCTCCGCCGGGACTTCGGCCGGGGATGCGTTATGGGAATTGCCTTGCGCCGAAGGCCTCCGCTCGGGAGGGATCACGGTAGGCTCGGCGACTGGTGGCTTGGCAGAAGGTGGTGTGTGCCCGCTCGCCTTGCCGGTATCTGTAGCTGGCAGGGCTTTTGCAACGGTATCTGGCGGTGGGGCGGCCTCGGCTTTTGTCTTGTCGTCGGCTGCCTCGTGCAATTCGCCAATGACGTTGTCGATGTAACGCTCAAGACGGTCGAGTGCCTCTTCTTGAGACGCCATGGCAGTCGACAATTTCACGTCCTGCGCAGGTTTGGGCTGCACCGGCTTCGGGCGGGCATGGCTGCCCTCCCGGTAGTCGTCGTCATCCGGCGTATTGTGGAAGACGCTCCAACCCTGCTCGCGGTCGTCAGTCATGTTGTCGTATTCCTCTGAAGGGCTTAGCCCAGCATGTGCTGCATGACGTCGGCCGATGCGGAATCGGCGGGCTGTGGCGTGATATGGTCGTTGACGTGCGGCGCGCTGCCTGTGTCTCCGGTACTGTCGGTCAGGAAGGCCACGGCCTCGTTGACGAGGATGTCGGGGTTCTGGGCTCCCATATCAGGGGCGCTCGAAACGAGATTGGCCTGGATCAGGATTTCATCGGAGTAGTGGTCGCCGCCGACGTAAATCTTGTTGGCGCCATCGACGTCGACGATGGTCGCGTGGTTGACCAACTGATTGCCACCCGTGGCGATGGTCCAGTCGGCATTCGGATCCGGAGCGATCTTGTTCATGGCGAGAGCTATCTGGTCGCTGTCGCCCATGATTGTCGCTTGATTGAGGTATTGCAGATTGTAGATGTCGCCAGAAATGTAGAGCACGCGCAGCAGGCCAGAGCCCGCGAATGCAGGATCCTGGAGGATCGAATCCGGCAAGTCCTTCTTGCCGGCGGAGAGATCGTCGTTTGCCTGCTTGTAGGCATCGGGCAGCGCCTGGTACTGGCCGGTGCCGACAGTGATGATGCTTGCCTGGTTCCAGGTCAGATTGCCCGCGGTCGAGACCGAGCCCTGGCCAGTCGTTTCAAAGCCTGAGACGGCTCCAATCGTGTCATTGTCTATCAGAAGGTTGAACTGCTGTATGATGCTGGCGTCGTAGACATTGCCGCCAATTATGATGAGGTCGTAATTGTGACCGAGTTCAGTGAGATCGACGGCGTTGAAGCCTGTGTTGTCGCCGGTCGACACATAAGTCTGTACGCCCGACGATGCCGCGAGAACGACGTCGTTGTCGGTCACGAAGCTGAACTGGTTGATCCAGTTCATCATGATCAGATCGCCGGTGATTTGCGTCACCACGTAGTACGAGGGGAAGTCCGGGGCGGCTTCTGCCGGTGCCTGATCGGCGGTCGGGTCGATGTGCTTGAACATCGCGATGTTGAAGCTTTGATCCGCGGTCTGACCAGGGTCGAAAGGCCAGCCGCTGATCGCTGCGCCGATGCTGTCGATGTCGGATGTGGCGTTGATCTGGACGATCGCGTTGACCGAAATGTGGTCGCCGATGACGGCCATGACGCTGGCGGAAGCCCAGTCGTTGACCACCACGGCAGAGTTGATGACGGTGTTGTCGCCGGTTGAGATGTTGACGCTCGGACTGGTTGTTCCGACGCCCCAGCCATGCATGAAGTCGCTAGAGTCTGGTGCTACGCTCATGTTGAGCGGACCATTCGGACCTTCTACCGTAGTGTCCTTGTCCTTGAGATAGTCGACGTAGTCTTCCATCTTGGGCGTGTCGGCCTCGTCGATGAGCTTGCCGTTCAGGTAAGTGCCCTCGATGGTCGTGCCCTTGGTCGTGAAGATGTCCGCGTCGCCGTGGCCGTCCGCGCTGAAGCTTTCGAGCCTTGCGACCGCCGTGGTCACGAACTGCGCCATCTCCTGGGGCGTGCCCGGGAGCGTCAGATCGTCGATCGGGTTGATGTTGGCGGCGGCCTGATGCAGCGCTTCCATCTGGCTGTCGTCGACCGGAGGCGGTGTGAATTTCAACCCGCTGCCACCTACGCTGACATAGTCGTTGTCGGAGAGGCGGATTTCCTGGTTGATGAAAATGGCCACAGAACCCGGTGGGTCGAGCTCCGGCAGGTGGACATCCACCTCATGGCTGATCGACCATCCGGGGATGAACGCGTGCGGGAAGTTATGGTCCGGAGGGGAAAGGAGTGGGCCATCGGGAATGGGAATATCTTGCGGCGCCAAATGGACATATGGCAGCACCGTCGCCATTTCGATGCCCGGTTTCAGGGGCTTATATGGCACGTATGGATCGAAGTCCTCGAACTGGTGGGAGGCATCGATCTTGATGGTATATGTCGAGTGTTCAGGTTGCTTGTCGTCTGCCTTGTGGGTGGCCCGGAATTCGTCATAGGCCTGCTTTAGGCGTGCTTCTTCGTCCGCTGTTGCGAACAATCCGGCGAAATGGACAATCGCCTCGGTGACCTTGCCGAAATATGCGGAATACATGATATCGCCTCCGCCCGGAGTTCAGGCGCGGTGAGGCCGTTAGAGGGGCCCCACCGGCCGGGAAGGACTGCGCGGGGACGCCGCGCAGTCCAGTTGGCTTGACCTCGTGTCGACGAGGCCGAGGGGGGTGCCTCTACAGTGTGCTGTGGTCGGTGCCGTCTTCACCTGCCAGCGTGTGATGATAATCGCCACCCACCACAGTCATGTCGACCGTGTTGCCTTGCAGGTTTGCGCCCATCACGATCTGCTGGTTGAAGGCACTGGTGTCGATCGTGGCGTCGGAATGTGCCGTGCTCGTGCCGGTGACATAACCGTCGTCGCCATTGTTCGAACCCCACATGCCGCCGTCGCCGCCTGCGCCGCCAGCGCCGCCCATGGCCAGGCCACCTGCGCCGCCGAAGCCGCCGGCTCCGCCCATTGCCAGGCCGCCCACGGCGCCGCCGCCGGTACCGTCAGCCCACGCGCCGCTCAAGGCATGTCCACCGTCGCCGCCCCATGCTCCGGCCAGTCCGCCGTAGCTCGCGCCGCCAGTTGCATCGCCATTGGTCGCTGCGCCGCCGGTGCCATCGCCGCCGCCGCCGCCGCCGCCGCCGTTACCAGCGCCAGAGCCCGTGCCGGAGCCCGTGCCGGAGCCGGAGCCGGTGCCGGTGCCCGCGCCGCCAGTCGCATCGACCGCGCCGCCAAGTGCATTGGCTGCGCCACTGGCCGCATCAGCTGCGCCAGATGCTGCATCGGATGATCCAGTCCCGCCGCCGCCGCCGCCGTTGCCGGCATTGCCGGTGTCGCCGGAATCGCCGCCATCACCATTGGCGTCGCCGCCTGCGCCGAAATTGAGAATCGGCAGGATTGGCACGAACGCATCGATGCCGTCGCCCGCATCGCCACTAGCGTTGCCAGCGTCTGAATCGCCGCTATCGCCACCGGACGAGCCGTTTCCGCCGTCGCCGGATTGCCCATCGGCATCACCGCTGTCGGCCTTGGCATCGCCGGTTTCGGACTTGGTGTCGCTGTCGGCCGAGCCGTCGCCGCCGAGGCCGGCGCCCAGTCCAACACCCAAGCCGAGGCCGAGGCCGAGGCCCACGCCCGTGCCGTCGCCACCGCGACCGCCATCGCCGCCGTCGCCCTTGCCGCCTTCGGCATCGTTCTTGCCGTCGCCGCCAGTGCTGTCGCCGCCGTCAGCCTTGGTGTCGCCCTTGGCGTCGCCGCCAAGTGCTGCGCTCAAAGCGTTGCCACCGGTGCCGTCGCCGCCATCGGCCTTGCCACCATGGGCATCGCCGCCATTACCGCCATCACCAGCTTCGGACTTGGCGTCGCCGCCACTGCCGCCGCCACCACCGGTGCTAATGCCATCGCCAGAAGAAGCGAAACCGCCCTTGGCGTCGAGGTCCAGGGTGAATGGGGCATTGTTAGAGACGGTCGCGTTGTCGAGCTTGTCGTTGTCCTCCATATTGGCGACTTGGTTGATGAACTGAACGTTGTTGTTGCCGTCGCCGGTCAACGAATCATTCAGGACGTCCTTGAAGCTTATGTCGTCGCCTGGATCATAGGTGATATTGCCGTCCTTGGTGAACATCAGGTCATTGATGTCGCCACCATTGGTGTTGATGTCCGCGAAGGGATCGCTGAGGCCCTCGGCCTTCAGATCGACCTTCACGTCAACATTGACGTCAACTTTGGTCTCATTCTTATTTTCGTTTACATTCTTGTTTTCAGATTCATTCTTGTTTTCGTTCTCGGATTTGTTCTCGTTTTCGTTCTTGTTTTCACTCTCGTTCTTATTCTCGTTCTCAGACTTATTTTCGTTTTCGTTCTTGTTATCGGAGTCGTTCTTGTTTTCGTTCTCGTTCTTGTTGTCGGAATCGTTGTTGTTTTCGTTGTTGTTTTCGTTCGTGTTCTCGGTGTTGCCAGGGTCGTACTCATGCCCTGGGAATTGCATGCCAAACGCGTTCATACCGTTCGTGTTGCGATCAGACATCGTCTTGTCCTCGGTTGGGACCGCGATAGCTGGACCGTCTTCATCTTTCACACGGTCTTGGGCTCACGCGGACGCTTAGCCAATTTTCATTTGCTTGGATTGTTTGGATCATCACGCCCAGGGGACTGGTGGCTGAAGATCCCGCATCGTGTCTGGATGGTTGACTACCTCCCTTGCTGCGTATGGCTGGCAGCGTGGGATGACGTTCGGATTCTTCACAATTTCGTGAACATCATGCGCCTGAGAACGGTCACGGATGTCCAATGCTGAAGCCCCGGATGCGCCACGCCATACTGACGAAACCGGCAAAGTCTCTCGCTGCGGCTTGAAAATTGTAAGCTAACAGTTCGCGCTAGGCTGTTTGGCGGATGGTGCCGAGCATTGGTGGCGATGATCTAGATATACCAGCGCTGGCTGCGGGTGAAATATTAGAGAGACAACATGTAGATGGAAATCAGAAGCATTTGCGAATGCGAGTGGCGTGCGGAAAATCTTTCGCGAGGCCGGGTTGGGCGGCACCAATAGCTCGTAGGATGGTGCCGGGCGAAAGCGCCCAGTTCGAGAGCGCTAGCTCGAACGTGGAGGTAAAACTCCCCCAAGAGGACTAAGTTGCTGCTCTCCATAGCCCGTCTTGCTTATACCGAACCGTTGGCGGCAGGTGTATGGTTACGGAATAGGCAACCCCATGATGCGGCTAGTGGGGAATATCGCAAGTTTGCGAGTATTGGGCGGGAGACCTCATGTATCGAGTGGCAAATCCCAGCGCGCGCCGCGCTCTCGGAGCAGATGGCTCCGCGCAGAAAGCCTGCAAGACATTGCTGATCGTTGCTCCCGACGACTTCGTCTCGGAAAGCCTGGTCTTTGCGATGGAGCGGGAATTCCCATGGGTCGTAGTTGCCCAGGTGCCGACTTTGACGGAGGCCTGCGGGCGGCTCAACTGGCCGGTGGCGCTGATCCTGCTCGAAGCGGGGCAGTTGCCGGCGGTTGCCGGACATTCCGAGCAGCTTCAGCAGATGCACCCGGGAGCCCAGATCATGCTCATCCAGGAGGACGGGCAGCAGCAAGTCTCGGTCCGCGATGTGGTCTCGGTGCGAAACGTGCGCGGCGTTCTGCCAATGAATCTCAAGCTCGACGTCTGGCTTTCCGTGGTCAGGCTGGTTCTGCGTGGCGGGGAGTATTTCCCCCTGTCGCTGTTCGAGCCAATCATGGGGCAAAAGTGGGGAGCGGTTGCGACCGAGCTCAGCGAGCCGGTCAAGACAAGCATTCTGCAGGAAGGCGATACCGACGATTTCGACGAGCTGACCGATCGCGAACTGCAGATTTTGGGCATGGTAGCACGGGGCCTGCAAAACAAGCTCATCGCCGCTGCCCTTGGGCTCTCGGAGCATACCGTCAAGATCCACCTGCACAACATCATCACAAAGCTTGGTGCACACAATCGCACCGAAGCCGCCGCTATATTTCACCGGCGACGGGAGGCGGTCAGCGAACGTAGCGTGAGCACCCCGGCCGCCCGTCCGGCCCAAATGCCGTTGGCATGAGACGGAAATGCCCCGCTTCCAGGATGTCCTGCTCACCGTCGGCCAGCTCAATTACACCTGGACCAACACGGAGAGCCTTCTCATCTATCTGATTGCCGGCCTGGCCAAGGTCGACAAGGAAACCGCGATCATCATCTTCCTGACGCTGAACACGACGCGCGCCAGGCTCGACCTCGTCGAGCGGTTGGCCAAGATGGCCAAGACGCCCCAGTCCTGCCGGGACTCGGTGCTGTCGGTGGCTGATCAACTGACGCATCAGGGCAAGCTGCGCAACAAATACAGTCACTGCATCTACTCGTTCGACGAGACCGGCACGCGCGCCAGCACCCAGCTCATGCGCATCTTCGACAGCAAGGATGCGGTGCGCTACGGCAAGAACGAGGAACTCGACGACAACGAGATGCATAGGATCGGAGCCTCGATCGAAGCCATCAGGGACATCAATCGGGAAATCTGGAAAATCGTTGAGGAAAACGGGTTTCCACATTGAGCGCGCGACGCGCTTCGATAAGCGTCTCACCGGCTGGATGGGATCGTGATCGGCGGGCAAGATGTTGCCGCCCTCCCACAATGGGTGACTGAAGATACCGCGTATGAGGTACGCGCGAATCACCCTCTTGCGGGTAACTACTAACCGATTTGAAAAGCGTGTATGGTTAGCGAAATGTTTCCAATCGTGGGAACATGTCCATAGCGTCAGTTTGGGGACGGACGCATTTTTTCCCTCAGGAGGAAGAAATGACGACGTACCCAACCCGCGTAAGCGGGATCAGAGCGATTCTGCTCGTATCTTCGACATTTGCGGCCATCGGCTTGAGCGCCCCGGCGTCGGCCCAAAACAACATCCGCCCACGGATGACGGCCGCACAATGTCAGCCTCTCAGTCAAGGTAACTACGAGCTTTGCTGCATTGCGATCAACCGCCGCAGCATCCTGTCGTCCGAGCAGTTGGCGCAATGTCCGCCGATAACCACCTCGTTGATCTCATCGGTGCTGGCTGGCAGCGACCACAATGGCGGCAATGGGCGCAATGGTAGCGATCGCAATGCTAGCGCTGGCCGATCTGGCGGTTCCGGTGGCACCGCTAGTGCTGGGGGCACCACTGGTGGCTCCAGCGGTGGTGCTGGCGGCGGCTCCACTGGAGGTGGTGGCAGCGTCGGAGGCACTTCGGCTGGCGGTGGGGGTGGCGGCTCCGGTGGCGGCAATGGTGGCGACGGCGGCGGCACCGGCGGTGGTGGTGGCGGCAGCTCCGGCGGCGGCAATGGCGGTAATGGAGGCGGTGCCGGTGGCGGCACCGGCGGCGGCGGCGGCAGCAACTCCGGCGGCGGCAATGGCGGCGATGGAGGTGGCACCGGTGGGGGCACCGGCGGTGGTGGAGGCAGCAACTCCAGTGGCGGCAATGGCGGCAACGGCGGCGGCACTGGCGGCGGCTCTGGTGGATCAGGCGGTGGCGCTGGTGGCGGCTCTGGTGGAGCAGGCGGTGGTTCTGGCGGCGGTGCCGGTGGAGCAGGCGGCTAGTCTTCGTCGCGATAAGTTGGGTGGGGGCGAAGGAGCCGGGTGGCATCCAGATTGGTTGCCGCCCGGTGAGCGTTGGAACGGTTGCTTTCCGGGTTATTTCGAAATCGCCTGATACCGGTCATCGGAGAAGGTCGTGCCCATGACGAGGCCCCTGATGCGGGCGCTGACGCCGACCTTGCGGACTTCCTGAAACATCAAGATGAACGGGGAGGTGTCGGTATGCACCTTCTGGATCGCTTCATACATAGCCTTGCGCTTGCCTGTGTCCTGTTCGCGCACGGCCGCCATGGCATACGGCGACAGCTTGCCCGCGTTCCAGCCGAACCGGTCGGCAAGGCTGTCCGAGCCGTCAGGCGCATCCTGCTTGTTGACGGCGAAGGCCTTGGCGTTGGAGTGCGGGTCGGGATAATCCGGTCCCCATAGGCCGAGCCATATATCGAGGTCGTGGTTGCGGTAGCGGTCGAGCCATTCCCGGCCGTCGACGATCTGCAGATTGAGGTGCACATCCGCCTGCGCCATGGACGCCTGGATCGCCTTGGCGAAATCTGTAAAGGGCAAGGTGTCCCACACCACCATGTCGAGCGAGAACTCTCCGGTCACGCCGCCTTCGGCCAGCAATGCCTTGGCCTTTTCGACGTCGAAGGTGAATGGCTTGTAGGCGATGGCGCCAAGAAAGCCGCTGGGCACGAGCGTCTGGTGCACTTCCATGGTGCCGCGCGATATCGTGTCGACGATGCCCTGGTAGTCGACCAGGTATTTCATCGCTTCGACCACCTTGGGATTGGCCAGGTACTGGTTCCGGACGTTCAGCCCCATGTAGTAGATGCTGCCAGACCGGGCGTTGACGATGCTCAGTTTCGGGTTGGTGGCGATGCCGTCGAAATCGTTAGGCCCCAGCCTATTGGCGATGTCGACTTCACCAGCCTCGAGTAACCTGCGCTGCTCCGCGCTTTCGGCGACATGGCGGATCAATATGCTGTCGATCTTGGGTGCCGTTCCCCAGTAGTTTTCGTTACGCTTCAGCAGGATCGACTCTTTGGCCCGCCATTTGACGAGCTGAAATGGCCCGGAGCCTGCCGAATTGTCCGATTTCAGCCAGCTATTGCCATAGTCGCCTTCGGCTTCGTGCGCCTTGACGATCTTGCTGTCGACGATGGCGCCGATATAGGACGACAGGCAGTAAAACAGGAAGCTTGGCGCGTAGGTGTCGGCGATCTCGATGACCAGGGTCTGGTCGTCGAGAGCTCTTATACGGTCGTCGACATTGTCCGGCGAAAAGCCGAACTGGCCGATGATGAAGGCCGAGCGCGATTTCAGGTGAACCACCCGCCTGAGCGAGAATTCGGCGTCCCACGCGGTCACACGATTGCCTGAGGCAAAGCGGGCTTTGGGGTTCATCTTGAAGGTGAAGGTCTTGCCGTCGGGTGAAATCGTCCAGCTCTCGGCGAGCACCCCGATGATCCTGGTGGGATCGTTGACGTCGAAGCTGACCAGCGACTGGTAGATCTGGCTGCTGGTGAGCACGCCGCCGACCTCGCCAACCTGGCCCGGGTCGAGCGTCATTACATCGTCGATGGCATCGGCAACGACGAGGGTGTCTGTCGGCGTATCGGCGAAAGCGACGGAGACGGCGAAAACCGCGCCGAACATCGCTGCGGCCATCGCCTTGAGCACACGCATGCCTTTGTCCCCTCATGAGCCTTTTTTGCTGCGGCCCAAATCATCGGCACTGCGGCTTCGATAAGAAAATCGTCGCAAAGGGCCGGTTTGTGAAGTGGTTATATTCTTTATTCTGAATGTGGGTGTCGCGCCTCAAGCGGGGAATGATGTTCCACAGGATTGACGGTTCTGTGTATTTCATTTCGCATGCGGCGCCAAATTAGGGCTGACTTGCCGTGTCCGCCGATCTTGGTCGGATTATATATGTGGGCAATGCCTGTCATTAGAATCTTTTTCCTGGAGTTGTCCGATGCGTTTTTCTCTGTTTGCCGCAGCAATTACTGCCGGCCTTGCCTTGGCAACGGGCGCCCAGGCTGAGCGCCTGACCGACCAGCCGCTGGTCGACGCCGCTTGGCTGAAGTCCAATCTCGGCAACAAGAGCCTTGTGGTTCTCGACGTTCGCGACGCCGCCAAGGATGGAAACAACCCGTATGCGAAGGGGCATGTGCCAGGCGCGGTCAGTGCGCCCTATTCGACCGCTGGCTGGCGTGCCGAGGTGAACGGCGTGCCTGGAATGCTGCCGCCTGTCGACCAGATCGCAAAGACCATCGGTGCATTCGGCGTCAGCAATGACAGCCATGTCGTGATCGTACCGAATGGCACCGACTCATCCGAGTTTGGCGCCGCGACACGAGTCTATTGGACGTTCAAGGTTCTCGGCCATGACGCCGTGTCGATCCTCAACGGCGGCGAGCGCGCTTGGGAAGCGGCTGGCGGCGAGATTTCGACCGAAGCCGCCAAGCCCTTGGCAGCTGTTTTCAACAGTAAGCTCAAGACCGAACTGCTGGCGACCACTGCGGACGTTGAAAAGGCGCGCGCCGAGGGCACCAAGCTCATTGATGGCCGTCCGGCAGCGCAGTTCCGCGGAGAGGCCAAGAGCCCGGTTGTTCGTGCTCCTGGCACCATTCCGGGCGCCGCCAATCTCGAAAACACCAAGCTTTACGACGCCGACAAGGCATCCTTCGCCTCCAAGGACGCCGTGGCAGCCCTCTCCAAGGGCGTGGGTCTTGGCACTGACGAGAAGAACATCGCCTTCTGCAACACGGGTCACTGGGCATCGGTGGTCTGGTTCGGCCTGAGCGAGGTCGAAGGCAACAAGAACACCAAGATGTATGATGGTTCGATGGCCGAGTGGGCCGCCGATCCGGCACGTCCGGTACAGCCCGGTTCCTGATCGCCAACGCGCGCGAGTCCGGCATAAAGATGTCCAGGAGCGATCCTGGACATCTTTCGTTGAACGGGCGATGTCTCTTCACAGCCAAACACGACTGAATTGAAATGACTCAGACTACCGCAATCGTCCCGGCGCCTGCCGCGCCGGTAAATCTCGACAAGGGCCCCGTCATCTTCGTGGTGCTGGCGCTTTTGCTTGGAGCGCTTGCCATAGGCGATGCGATCAGCCCTCGCCAGGCGCTATTGTTCGTCATTGGCGGCCTGTTGGGCCTGACGCTCTACCACGCATCCTTCGGCTTCACGGGCGGCTGGCGGCGGTTCGTCGTCGAAAGGCGCGGCAACGCGATCCGTGCGCAGATGCTGATGATTGCGGCTGCTTCGGTGATCTTCATTCCGCTCCTGGCGCTGGGCAGCGCCAATGGCCAGGCACTGGTCGGTGCCTTCGCGCCGGTCGGTATGTCGGTGCTCGTGGGTGCTGCGATGTTCGGCCTGGGCATGCAACTTGGCGGCGGCTGCGGTTCGGGCACATTGTTCACCGTCGGTGGTGGCAGTTCGCGCATGGTGGTAACACTCGTTTTCTTCATCTTGGGCGCCGTCATAGGCACGGCACATCTGCCATGGTGGCTGGCGATGCCATCACTGCCCGAGATCAGCCTGGGCAAGACGCTCGGCGTGCCGGGTGGAGTCATCGTCACGCTCGTGGCGCTGGGGGCAGTTGCGGCCGCAACCGCGCTTGTCGAGCGCCGCGCCCATGGCGGTCTCGAGAAGGCGACGCCTTCGCCGCGCAAGGGGCTTTCCCGGCTGCTGCAGGGTCCTTGGCCGCTGGTCGGCGCGGGGCTCGCGCTGGCCGGGCTGAACATCGCCACGCTTCTGACCGCTGGCCATCCCTGGTCGGTAACCTTCGGTTTCGGCTTGTGGGGCGCCAAGGTTGCGCAGGCAGTCGGTGTGCCGGTCGAAACCTGGGCCTTCTGGAACTGGCCCGGACCGGCAAAGGCGCTCGGCTCCAGCGTGCTCGCCGATGTTACCTCGGTGATGAATTTCGGCATCATCCTGGGTGCAGCACTGGCCGCAGGCCTCGCCGGCAAGTTCGCGCCCAAGGTCAAGGTGCCGTTCGCCTCGTTCGTGGCTGCCGCTATCGGCGGTGTCTTGATGGGCTACGGCGCGCGGCTGTCCTTCGGCTGCAATGTGGGCGCGCTGTTTTCTGGTATCGCCTCGGGCAGCGTGCATGGCTGGCTGTGGTTTGCCTCGGCATTCCTTGGCAGTCTCGGTGGGGTCGCGTTGCGTCCATTGTTCGGCCTCGATGGGTTCAAGACGAAATGAGCACGCGTAACACACTTCTCTTCGGTACGGCCTTCCTTGCCGCCACATCGGCTGTTGCTGTCGATCATTATCGCTTTGCTGCCCCTGATCCCGTGCCTGCCGCCAGCGCACCGGCTACGCCTTGTTCTGCCGCGCCATGTGCGGCCGCGTCACCGTGCTCGGCAGCGTCGCCATGCGCCGCTTCGGCACCTTGTGCGGCTGCGTCTCCATGCTCGGCAGCGTCCGCACCCTGCGCGGCGATGGCACCCTGCGCAGCCGCTTCGCCTTGTTCGGCAGCGCCCGCGCCATGTGCAGCCATGGCGCCATGTGCGGCGGCATCGCCGTGCGCTGCGGCGCCCGCCGCTTCGCCTTGCGCGGCCCAGCCGCAATAGCGCAAGCTGTTCGCTAGGAGACCCGAGATGGACGAGGCAAAGGCACAAGCGGCGCGCCAGGCGCTGTTTTGCGAGCAGGTGCTGGCGAAATCTGGCAGCAACGTGCTGCTGGAAACGCTGCGCGAGGCCAAGTCCGTCGCCGTATGGGAGCATTTCCCTCCCGGCGATGTGTTCGATCCCGAGATGGGTGCGCAGTGGTACTACCACAGCCACCCCGCAGCCGAAGGCCAGGTCGAGCACGGTCATTTCCATTGCTTCGTTCGACCTGAGGGGGCGAACGGGCCGATCCACCATCTCGTCGCCGTAGGTGTCGATGCATATGGCCGGCTCACGCGCCTGTTCACTGTCAACCAGTGGGTTGTCGGTGACGACTGGTTGGAGGCAGAGGCCACGATAACGCTGTTGCCGCGCTTCGACCTCCATTTCGCCAGGCCGTCCTATCTGGTCAATCGCTGGCTGAGTGCCGTGCTCGGTCTCTATTCGCAGGAGATCGAGGCCCTGATCCGAGAGCGAGACCGGGTGCTCGCCGCGCATCGGTCTGGAAGTGGCGCTCCAGCGCGCGACGACCGCGCGCTGGAGGTGACGTCCGAACTTGGCGTTGACCTTCGCCAGATGGCCGCCCGCCTCGGCGTCTGATGTCCGTTATCCCCGCAGGATAATTCGCATCGCCTGGTCGACCACCGGGTGCAGGCCACTGGCGTAGAACGAGAGGCGGTTGCCCGCGCCGGCATTGCTGGTCATGGCGATCGTCAGGCCCGACTTCGGCTCATGTTGCATGACGGTGACGTAGCCCGGAATGCTGCCCTGATGGCCGAAAGCCATGCGGTCGGCATAGCTGCTCATGAACAGGCCGGCACCGGTTTCACGCATGCGGGTTCCCGGGAAGCTCACCGCGATGCGGGATTCACTCATCTCGCGAAACAGCGGGGCGGGCAACAGGCGGCCGGAAAACAGCGCCCGCATGAAGTTCACCATGTCGGTCGGCGTCGACACCATGTCGCCGCAGCCATAAGCGCCCGCGAAGGGGAAACAATCCGAGGAATCCTGCAATTCGTCGGAGTAAGGCAGTACGCCCTCCATGCGCCACATCTCGCGGCCCTCGGCGAGGCTCGTCGCTGCATCGCGCGCGGGTTTCGGGCGGTGGTAATAGCCACGCACCATGCGCTCCTCGGGGAAGTTCTCGGTCGCCGGCGACCAGGTGTCATTGAGGCCAAGCGGTTCAAGTACCTTGCGGCGGACATATTCGCCAAGCGTAACACCTGAAGCGGACTCGATCAGCATGCCGGCAAGCACGTAGCCGGTGTTGTTGTAGACCGCAGGCCCCCCGGGTGCCGTCTGACCGCCGACGCTGAAGGCGAGGTCGACAAGCTGGGTCGGCGTCCAGGACCGGGTCGGGTCCATGGGAATGTCGTATTCGAATTCGGGCAAGCCGCCGCGATGGTTGATCAGCTGGCGCACCGAAACCTCATGCGAGCGGGGCAGGTCGGGAAACCATGCCGAGATCGGGCCGCCGAGATCGACCTTGCCTTCTTCGGCAAGCTTCATCACGGCGGCGGCGACAAAGGTCTTGGTGCAGCTGCCGATCTTGAACAGCTGGTCAGGAGCAACGGCAATGTCGCGAGTTCGGTCGGACAGGCCGGCGGTGGCAGCGACCGTTTCACCATCGCCAAGCGCGAAGGCCAACGAGGCACCTACCGCGCCATCGGCACGGTAGGTTTCAAGCAGACGGTTCAGGTCTTCGAGCATGACTGTCTGCTCCTTGGTAAGTGCTGGACTATTCGGCGATGTCGACGGCGGCGAAATTCTGCCGGCCGAACGGATCCATCACATAGTTGAGCACGCTCTTTCGCACCGGGATCGAGACGACGGAGTGGGCGATAGGAGCCTCCGGCACCTCGGCCTTCAGGATGGCCTGGGCCTTGCGGTAGATTTCGGCGCGTTTCTCCGGATCGGCGGTGAGACGACCGGCCTCGAGCAACTTGTCGAAATCCTCGTTGCACCAGCGCGAGCGGTTCGAACCACCCTTCACGCCGTCGCAGGCAAACGAAAAGGCCAGCATGTTGTCGGGGTCGCCATTGTCGCTCGATCCGCCGAGCAGATAGGCGTCGTGCTCGCCCTTGCCAGTGCGGGTGAGATATTCACCCCATTCGAAGGTGACGATCTCCGACTTGACACCGACGGCTGCCCAGTCGGCCTGGATCATCTCGGCCATGCGGCGGGCATTTGGGTTGTAGGGGCGCGACACCGGCATCGCCCAAAGCTTGATGTTGGTGCCTGCATCCAGGCCCGCTTCCGCAAGCAGCTTCTTGGCGCCTTCGGGGTCGTAGTCGATGGCCGCGTCGGCCACCGCGCCAAGCTGCATCGGCGGTACGACGCTGCCGGCGAGGCTGCCCGCGCCCTGGTAGACGGCCTCGACGATCGCCTGGCGGTTGATCGCCTTGGCAAGTGCAGTGCGCACGCGCACGTCGCCCAGCGGCTTGTGTTCGGTGTTGAAGCCGACGGAGCCGATGTTCTGGCCCGGCTGGCTCAGGATGTCGACGTCAGGATTATCCTTCAGTTCCGCAAGCGCGGCAGCCGGGGGCGGCGCGGCGACCTGGCATTCATTCGCCTTGACGCGGGTGACGCGGACGACCGGCTCCGGCGTGATGGCGAAGATCAGCGTGTCGATCTTCGGCGCACCGTTCCAGTAGTCCTTGTTGGCGGCGTAGCGGATCTGCGCGTCCTGCTGATAGGCCTGCAGCACGAAAGGTCCGGTGCCGACCGGCTTCTGGTCGATCAGTTCGGGCGTACCGGCGGCGACCATCTTTTCGGTCTGCTCGAGCGAGAGGATGGAGAGATAGTCGAGTGCTACGCCGGCGAGGAAGGTGACGTTCGGCGCCGTCAGCGTGAAGCGCACGGTGTAGTCGTTGACCTTCTCGATCTTCTCGATCATCTGGCCCATTCCGAGGCCATAGAAGTACTCGTAGGAGGCATTCGCCAGCTTGTGATAGGGGTTGGTGGTGTCGCGCTGGCGCTCAAAGGTGTAGAGCACGTCGTCGGCGTTGAAGTCGCGGGAAGGCGTGAACGTTTCGTTGGAGTGGAACTTGACGCCCTTGCGGAGATGGAACGTGTAGACCTTGCCGTCTTCGGAGACGTCCCATTTCTCTGCGAGCGCAGGTCCGACTTCCGTGGTTCCCGGCTTGAATTCGACGAGGCGGTTGAAGATCGTCTTGGCGGCCGCATCCATGGTGGAGTCGGCGGCCGTCAGCATCGGGTTGAAGGTCTCGGGGCTGGCCTCCGAGCAGTAAATCAGCGTCTTGGCGTAGGCCTGGCCGCCAAACAGCATTGTCGAGGCTACAAGCGCTGTGCGCAAAATCCCGCCTGATGATGTCATTCCAATCGCTCCCTTGCTTGATGATGCTGCCGCGCGGTTCTCCTCCCACGCACCAACATTCCTTTGGATTGAGTCTAGGTGCTCGCGGCGTTCTCGGCGCGTGCTTCTTCGAGAAAACGGTCAGGCGCCAGCGCGCCAAAGGTCAGGCCCAGTTCGGCGAGGTCATCCGGCATCGGCTCGCCGCGCATCATCGCCGAGCCCAGGCGGGCGAGCGTCAGCGAAACCTGGAAGCCGTAGCCACCCTGGCCGCCGAGCCAGAAGAAGCCGGGCAGGCGCGGATCGAAGCCCGCGACCGGCGTGCGGTCGGGCGAAAAGGTGCGCAGGCCGGCCCATGGGGTCGAGGGACGGCCAACATTGAGGCCCGTCGCTTCCTCGATGTTGTAGGCGGCGGTGGCAATGTCGATGTCTTCGGGATAGGCGTCGCAAGGAGCCGAGTCTGTCTCGTCGGCGAGCGAGCCGATCAGGCGGCTGGCGTCCGGCTTGAAGTAGAAACGCTCGTGCAGGTCGACGACCAGGGGCCAGTTGCGAACGTCGAGGCCGGCGGGCGGGTCGAACAGGAAGGCGGTGCGCCGCTTGGGTGCGAAGCCGAGGCCGACAAGGCCGGCGCGTTCGGCGATGACGTCGACCCAGGCGCCGGCGGCGTTGACGACGATGTCCGCATGATAGGCGCCTGACGTGGTCGCGACACTGTAGCCGTTAGCGACGCGCGAAATTTCCAGGACTTCCGCACCGGTGACGATGCTGCCGCCAGCGGCCTTGAGCGCAGATGCCTGGGCCTGGACCATCTTGCCGGTGTCGATGTCGACCGCGCCGGGCTCGTAGACCGCGCCGCAGGTCCGATCCGCCGAGATGGCTGGAACCATGGCCGCCACTTCGTCCGGCGACAGGCGCCGTACGCTGGGCACCAGGGCCTTTTGTTCCTCGGCCAGATGGTCGATGGCGTCGGTGTCATCAGGACCGCCGAAATGCAGGGCGCCCCTGACGTGCTCGACAAAGCCGCCGTCAATGATGGCCTGCCGGCTCGCCACCGAAAGCGCGCGCACGGTCGCGTTGCCATAGGTCTCGGAAAACAGCGCGGCGGAGCGTCCGCTGGCGTGATAGCCGAGCTGGGTTTCGCGTTCGATCACCGTGACCTGAGCCCATTGCTGGACGGTGGCTGCAAGCGAGAGGCCGGCAATGCCTCCACCAATGACAATGACATTTTGGGTGCGGGAACTGGAATGCATGGTCATTGGTAAAATCATTTTCGAATGCAGTCAATAATTAGCGCATAGGAAAATTATTGACGAATCTTGCGATGCGGAAAGAGTTGGAATAGCTACTGAATCATGGGGGATGGAGATAGCCATGTCGGAACAACCGAATCTGGGCGACTGCCTGCGAAACCTCAGAAGGCAGCACGGCTGGACGCTGCAGGATGTCAGCCATCTGACCGGTGTCGCCGTTTCGACGCTGTCGAAGGTTGAAAACGACCAGATGTCGCTGACCTACGACAAGCTGCTGCAGATCTGCGGCGGGCTCGGTATCCATGTCACCGAGTTGTTGAGCGGCGATTCAAAGCAGCCTTCGGCCCGCACCCGACGTTCGGTCACGACGAAGACGACGACGCTTCGCCAGCTGACGCGGAACTA
Source organism: Aminobacter sp. AP02 (assembly GCF_003148805.1). Lineage (GTDB taxonomy): Bacteria > Pseudomonadota > Alphaproteobacteria > Rhizobiales > Rhizobiaceae > Aminobacter. The sequence continues at coordinate 85,031 of NZ_QGGX01000006.1, read as the reverse complement.
TGACTACTATTATCTCGCCACCGATCTGGTGCGAAAGCGCATGGTGCCGATCATCGCAGGCGCCCGGGCGCGAACTCTGGAGCAGTTCGGCCCGCTGACCCAGCACGCCGGCGAGGAGTTCCTGTTCGTGCTGAAGGGCGAGATCGAGGTCCACACCGAGCAATATGCGCCGGTGCGCCTCAAGCAGGGCGAGAGCGTTTACATCGATTCCACTATGGGCCACGCCTACCTGTCGGTAGGCGAGGGCGACGCCGAAATGCTGTGCATTTGTTCCGGCGACGAACCCGACATGGAACAGACCCTCATCGGCCTCAACGACGAAGAGAAGGTCGAGGCCTGAGCGATCAGGCCACGCGGTTGCCTTCGCGCCAGACGGTGCGAACGACGGGTACATGCTCGTCGACCCGCACGCGCACCAGGTCGGCACGGCGTCCGGCTTCGATAACGCCACGGTCGGTCAGGCCGACGGCATCGGCCGGGTTCTTCGACACCATGGCGACAGCCTGCGGCAGCGAAATGCCGTCAACGACTTCGCCAAGGAAGAACGCCGACTGGATCAGGCTGAAGGGGATGTAGTCCGATGACAGGATGTCGAGCAGGCCATGCTCGGCTAGCGCGCGTGCGGACACGTTGCCCGAATGAGAGGCGCCGCGCATGACGTTGGGCGCGCCCATCAACACGCCAAGGCCTGCACCCTTGGAGGCGTTTGCCGCTTCCAGCGTGGTGGGGAATTCAGCAACACGGATGCCTTGGGCGATCGCCTCGTCGACATGGGCTGTCGTGGCATCGTCATGGCTCGCCAAAACGATGCCACGCGCATGGCAGGCCGCGGAAATGACATCGCGGTTCGCCCGGGAGTTACGGGCCGAGTCGCCCATGCGCTTGTCGCAGAAGACCCGGAACTCGACGTCGTTCAGCTTGAGCTTGCGCTGGTAGTAGTAGGCATAGGTCTCGAGGTCGACGAACTGGCGCTGGCCCGGCGCGTGGTCCATGAGCGAGGCGAGCTTGACGCGCTCGTCGCCGTCGAAGAAGGCGAAGCCTTGCTGGCAATCACCGGCTGAGACTTCACAACGCAGGTGGATGAAGTGATCGGCACGGACGCGGTCCGCGCGTACGCTGTCTTCGATGGCGTCGGCCAGCTTGCGCATGTCGTCGGCGCCCATTTCCGCGTCCTCGTCCATGCCGACGCGCAGCGCGTCGAACACGGTGGTGATTCCGGCGGTCGCGACCTGTGCGTCATGCGCAAGTACGGCGGCGATCGGGTTCCAGCGCACGCGCGGGCGCGGCGCATAGTGACCTTCGAGGTGGTCGGTGTGGAGTTCGACCAGGCCAGGAATGACGAAGTCGCCGCCCATGTCTTCGCCGACAGAGCTTGAGCCGGTCGAGATTTCGGCGATCTTACCGTCGCGCACCACGATCGAACCATCGATTACGGTATCGGCCAGAACGATGCGGGCGTTTTTCAAAACAAGATCGGTCATCTCAGGCGGTCTTTCTTTCAGCTTGATTGCCCAGCGCTCGATAGGCGCGCACCTCGAATGGCGCACCGGTGGTGGGCTCGACGAATAGCGCGAGGCCGTCAACCGGCACCGGCTTGTCGAGCACATTGCCCAGGCATTCCTCGATCGCGGCGCGCACGCGCGGTGCTTCCTCGGCTGCCACGCGGCCGGTCAGCGTCATGTGGAAACGGAAGGTGTCGAAGACGTAGGGATAGCCCCAGCGGCTGAGGTTGGCGTGTTCCTGCGGCGACAGGGCCTCGGGGTTGCGTCTGGCGATCTCGGCGTCGCTCAACGGTGCACGGAACGGCTCGAAGGCTTTGACCACATCGCCGGCGAAGCGGTCGAGCGTCGGCAGAGGGGCGGCGGGAACGAGTGCGAAGAAACCGTCGATCTGGGCGAGCTTCAGGCGCGGGATTTCGAACGGCGCTGCGTCGTTGGCAAAAGCGGCAACGGCATCGATCAACAACGTCTCGGAAGTGCCGTCGGCGAGGCGGAACGGCGCCTTGAGCGTGGCGTGAAAGCCGTAGCGACGCGCCGATGCCGTATGAAACGCGACTTCCGCCGCCGACAGGTCCCCGAAAGCTCTGGCGCGGGTCACGGCACCGCCAAACGCGTCGCGCCCGAGCCAGCCAGTAGCGATGCGACAGAGGTGGTCGTCATGGTCGGGCGTGAAATAAATGGCGTAGCGCATGGCGCGAATTCCCCGAGGCGATTGCCCGATAAACGATTTGCGTGACAGTTTGACGAAGTAGTGGCCGACTTCTCAAGATTTGCAATGGCCGGCCACAGATGTTCAGTGGCTGGCCTTCCCACCGATCAGGCGCTGGCGCAATGCGGTGGAGATATTGTCGAAGACGAACACCACGATCAGGATGAGCAGCACCATGTAGGCGACGTTCTCCCAGTCGGAGTTGGTGCGCATCGCTTCCCATAGCTTGAGGCCGATGCCGCCGGCGCCGACTGCGCCGATGATGGTGGCCGACCGTGTGTTCGATTCCCAGAAATAGAGCGATTGGCTGATCAGCACCGGCAGTACCTGCGGCACCACACCGTAGCGCTGGACGGACGCTGGCGAGGCGCCAACCGAGCGCATGCCCTCGCGTTGCTTGTCGTCGATGTTTTCCAGGGCTTCCGAGTAAAGCTTGCCGAATGTGCCGGTGTCGGTGAAGAAAATCGCCGATATGCCCGCGATGGGGCCGGGGCCGAAGGCGCGGGTGAAAAACAGCGCCCAGATCAGCATGTCGACCGAGCGCAGGAAGTCGAAGAAGCGCTTGGTGACCTGGTTGACGAGACGGTTCTGGGTGATGTTGCGCGCCGCCAGGAAGGCGAGCGGAAAGGCGAGCACACTGGCAAACAGCGTTCCGACGAAGGCCATGACGATGGTCTGCATGAGCTTCAGCCAGACATCGCCATGCTGCCACTCCGAGTTGTTGACGATATTGTCCCACGCAAGTGCGGCGTTCGACATTTTGGGGTCGAGGCGTTGGTCGGACGTCATCAGCGAGACGACCTCGCTTGTCGACATGCCCCAGAAAGGCGAGTTGGCGTCGAAGAAGAAGTTCTCCCAGCCGAAGAAGCGGTGGCGGATCTTGACGTCTTCCTCGTCGATCTGGAGGCCGCCGGCAAAACCGAAATCGGCAAGGATCTTTTCGCCCGGGGCCTTTTGCGTTGCCCAGATGGGCAGCGCACCGGCGACCGAGATGCTCTGGCGCGGCACGATGGTCACGTCGAGGGTCTGGCCGCCGTGGCTGACAACGACGCGCTGGGCAGCGATGTCGATTTGTGTGGTGCCGCCGATATAGGCGACGACGCGGTCGGCCGGTGCCTTGTTGCCGGCGATCGTCGCACCGGCCGGCTGCGTGATGTCGAGCCAGTCGGGGTGGCGGTCGGGGCGGTAGGATGAAAAGCGCGGATAGCTGACCTCGAGATGTCCATCCTTGAAAGCGACTTGCGGGCGTATCTCATAGCTCACCCAGTCGGCGAGATATGTTCCTGCGATGCCCCAGTTGCCCCCGGCCATCACGGCGCCGACAGCGAAGAACCACCAGGCGAAGGCGAGATAGGCGACAAAGCCCGCGCCCACGGCCCATCCGGTCAGGCGTTTGCGCCATGAGCTTGCGAAAACGTCGGGATGGCGCTCCGAGATCGCCTGAATATCGGTGAGGGAAAGCGTGGTCATGTCTTAGTCCCCGCGGCCGAAGGCAAATGCCTGCTCGCCGACCAGTTTCTTGCGCAGCCAGGCCGACAGCTGGTCGACGGCAACGATGGTGCAAAACAACAACAGGATGATGGCCAGCGTCTTGGCTTCGTGGTTGCGGCTGATGGACAGCCGCAGGGCTTCGCCTATGCCGCCGCCGCCAACCGCGCCGATGATGGTCGAGGCGCGGACATTGATTTCGAGCCGCAGCAGCGCATAGCTCAGGAAGTTGGGCATGACCTGCGGCACGATGCCGAACCAGACACGCTCGGGCCAGTTGCCGCCGACAGCGCGCAGGCCCTCGTCGGCCTTCATGTCGGCATTCTCGACGACCTCGAAGAACAACTTGCCGAGAGCGCCGATGGTGTGCAGCGACACCGCGATGATCGCCGGAATAGGACCCATCGACAGGATGGCTAGGAAGAAGCCGGCGATGACGATTTCAGGGAAGGCGCGCAGGATTTCGAGGAAGCGGCGCACGAAAAAGCGCAGCCAGCGCTGCGTTACCAGATTGGACGCGGCAAGGAAGCAAAGCACGAAGCCGAAGGCGAATCCGATGATCGTGGAGACCAGCGCAATGTTGATCGTTTCCAGCATCTTGTAGACATATTCGGGCATGTAGAAGGCACCAAACAGGTGGACACGGCCCTCGGGGTAGTCGAATTTCAGGCTGCCGTCGGCATAGGGCGAGGGCAGGTCGAAGAGCGCGCGGCCGATCTCATAGGGATCGCGCGGCATCAGCTGGTCGGTGAAGTCGAAGAAATGCGGCAGGCGGTCGAAGAACTTGCCGGCATTGATTTCATTGGCGAACCAGAGCGACCCCGACAAGGCGACAAACAACAGGATCAGGCCGCCTATGGTGTGCAGGCGGCGGCGGCCGGCGAGTTCGCGCCAGTGGCGCTCGACAGTCAGGCCGGCTTCCGAGAGCATAGTCATGAATTTTCCGTTCGGTCCCGGATCGCGTCGGCTCAAAAATCGGAGTCGATTCTCGAAAGCGCGATGCGCAGGTTCAATGAGCTGGAGCGTCCTTTGTGCATCCATTCGGACGCGCAGCGCTCTAAGAAAGACGCGCCGCGATGGGGTTCGCGGCGCGTCGATGTTGCCCGAGGCTTAGCTGCCGATCTGTGCCTTGCGGGCGTCGATGACAGGCTGGTAGAATTCCGGGGTGACTTCGGTGAAGCCCGTGAAGTCGCCGCCCTGGATGGCCGAGAAGCAGGCCGGATCGGTCTGCGGCAGCTTCATCATGTAGTCCTTGAACTTGGACTTGATGTCGGCGTCGAGCGAGGTGCGGACGACGATCGGGCCGTTCGGGATCAGCGGCGACTTCCAGATTTCGACCAGGTCGTCCATGTCGAGGATGCCCTTGTCGACCATCTTCTTGAGGTTGCCCGAGGTGTAGCCGTCCTTGAACTCGCCGACGCCCGAGCCGAAGGTCGTGCCGGCGTCGAAGGTGCCCTTGAGGACTTCAAGCACGAGGTTTTCATGGCCGCCGCCGAAACCGGTCTCGGCGAAGTAGTCCTTCACCGCGGTGCCGCCCAGCGACTTGGGCAGCGAGGTGACGGGGATCAGGTAGCCGGAGGTCGAGTCGGGATCGGCGAAGCCGAGCTTCTTGCCCTTGAGGTCTTCGAGCTTGGTGATGCCCGAATCCTTCTTGGCGACCATGATCGAATAGTAGCCGGTGGCGCCATCGGTCTGCACGGTGGTGAGGATAGGCTCGACCGCATCCTTGTTCTGCAGGTAGATCTTGGCGTAGCCGGACGCGCCGAGTTCTGCGTAATCGAGCGTGCCGCCGAGCAGACCCTGGATGGTGCCGTCATAGTCGGCTGCCGGGAACAGCGATACCTTCTCGACGCCGAGAACGGCGGGAAGCTGATCGGCCATGCACTGGAAATTGCGGAGGCGGTCGGCTTCGTTTTCGCCGCCGATCAGGCCAATGCGGAATTCCTTGAGGTCAGCTGCATGAGCCGAACCGATCGCCAGGACGGCGAGCGAAACGGCGCTCAGAAGTGCTTTCTTGAACATGACAAGTCTCCAGGTTGGCCCAGCACCTCGCTGGGTCATTGCAGTTGCTGATTGCGGGCCCTTGACGCGGGCGAGGCGAACGCGGACGGCGTTTAGAGCGAAGCGTATGCGGGCTCGAGAGGTGCCGCTGAAATCGTAGGCTTCGCCCTTGGCGGGCGGATGCTGGTGGAGGTAATAGCTTCCGAGATCTCAGCGCCATCGCTGTCGGCACCGTAGACCAAGCGCACGGCGTCGCGGTTGAGGTCTTCAGGCGCGCCGTCGAAGACGACCGAGCCGGCGGACATGCCGATGATGCGGTTGCAATAGGTCCGCGCCGTGTCGAGGGTGTGCAAATTGGTGATGACGGTGATGCCTTCGCGCAGGTTGATGTCGCGCAGCGCATCCATCACCACCTTGGCGTTCAGCGGATCGAGCGAGGCGATCGGCTCGTCGGCGAGGATCAGCTTCGGCTCCTGCATCAACGCCCGAGCAATGGCGACGCGCTGCTGCTGGCCACCCGAAAGGGTTCCAGCTGCCTGGAGTGCCGTGCGGGCGATGTCGAGGCGTTCGAGCGCCGCAATGGCCCGAATGCGTTCTTCGCGGGAAAAGATCGACAGCAGGTTGAGCGCGGTCGAGCGGTGGTTGAGACGGCCAAGGAGGACGTTGGTGAGAACGTCGAGGCGCGGTACCAGGTTGAACTGCTGGAAGATCATGGCGCAGTCGCGCTGCCAGCGGCGCAACTGCGTGCCGCGCAACGACGACACTTCGGTTCCGTCGAAGACGATCGAGCCCTGGCTCGGGTCGATCAGGCGATTGATGGTTTTCAGCAGGGTCGACTTGCCGGCACCGGAGCGGCCGATGATGCCGACCATCTGGCCTTGCTGGATCTGAAGATTGACACCGTTGACGGCTACGCTCTTGCCGAAGCGGCGCGTGACGTTGCGGATTTCGAGCATCGTGGCTTCCCTGTCCTGTCAGGGCTTTCCGCCCTTTTCAGGCATCGGCCTAGACCCGGGACATGAAGCTGAAATGTCGGGACCATGTCAGTTTTGTTACGATGCACATTTCCGCCGGCCGCAATTGGCCGTTTGTTACGCCAGAATGCGAATTTCCCCGTTCAGCTTGCCTCCGGTGGCGAGGCGATCTCTTTTTGCAGCCGCAGGTAAGCGCTTGGATTGAGCGTGCCCGGCTGGCTGTAGGGATTGGAGAACGCGTAGATCAAAAACAAGATGATGCCGGTATAGGCCCCGACGACCGACAGCAGCATGACAGTTCGACGCTCGGGGGCGTAGGGGTAGTAGCCGAATGCGACAAGGATCACGCCCGACAATGCGGCGAACCAGAACATCACGTTGATGCTATCGGGGCCATGATTGTCGCGCTTGACTCGAACTTCGGCGATCGCCTGCATTTGCCTGAGCATGTGATCGCGCAGGCTTGCCTGGCGCCCGGTTGCGGGAACGAGATCGAGCACTCCGCGATAGGCGACGTCCCACTGGTCCCACGCGGTCTGCGACAGCTCGCCGGTGGAACCTAGCTCCGCCCATTCCTGGTTGATGACCACGCGCAGATATTCAGCAAGCGCCTGCTGGATGGGGAGGCCCTGCTCGATGCCGTAGCGCTCCGCGTCATAAAAGACGTCCGCAATGGCATCCGCCTCGGTGGCGCTTTCGTATTTGAGCTGCTGATACTCGACCATTTCCTGGGCGAACACCAGTGCGAGGATCAATCCGTGCAACGCCGCAATGCGAACGACGATGGAAGATGCCAGTTCACGGTCCCTGCCTTCAGGGTCGCCGCCTGTGATGAAGCGCATGGCCAGGTACGACGCTATCGTCAGGAGGATCGTCCCGCCGATGAAGGCGGCGCCGAGAACCACGCCATATATCATCCGCATCTCCTCCCGGCGGTCCGTCGGGGAGCTGTTCGTCGTCGCCAGTTTATCGGCAATTCCTGCAAACGCCGAGATGGCTGAATTGATGAGATGTCGCAGTGTCGCGAAAAAAGAGTCGCAAGCACTGACACTACACTTGTTAGTCATTATATGAGGGCGGACGTCACTTTGAGGAACCGCCTATGAAAATGTCCCGAACGACCCGATTTGCCACGCTTTTCGCAGGGTTGTTCCTTGCATTCTCCATGGTCGCCGTCGACCAAGCCGATGCACGGCGCGGCGGAAGCTTCGGCAGCAGGGGAGCGCGCACCTTCCAGTCGGCACCGCCGACCCGCACCGCGCCGCAGCCGGCCGCGCCGATGGAGCGCTCGATGACTCCGAATACCGGTCAGGCGGCCAACCCGGCCGCCACCAACGCCGCGCGGCCGGGCGCGGCCGCTCAGCAGCGCCCCGGCTTCATGGGCGGCTTCGGCGGCGCAATGATCGGCGGCCTGCTGATGGGCGGCTTGCTCGGGATGATGATGGGCCAGGGTTTCGGCGGTCTTGCCGGCATGTTCGGCATGCTGATGCAGCTGCTTTTGATCGGTGGCGCGATCTGGCTTGCCTTGCGCTTCTTCCGTTCGCGTCAGGCCTCCGGTCCGGCGATGGCCGGCGCGGGTGCCGGCGGCGGCAACATCAGCTCGGGCGGTGGCAACTTCAACTATCGCGACGCCGCACCGTCTGACCAGGCCGGCAAGGCCAATGGCGGCAGCCGTTCGTTCAGCATTCCGAGCATCGGCGGCAGCCGCGCAGATGCCGCGCCGCAGCAGCCGGCCAGCAAGGACATCACCGTGTCGGGCGAGGACCTCGACACCTTCCAGCGCCTGCTGACCGAGGTGCAGGAAGCCTTCGGCCGCGAGGATCACAAGGCCCTGCGTCGCCTGGTGACGCCGGAGATGGTTTCGTACCTTTCGGAAGAGCTGGCCGACAACGCCCAGAACGGCGTCCGCAACGACGTGACCAACGTCCAGCTTCTGCAGGCCGACATTGCCGAAAGCTGGAACGAGGGAGACCGCGACTACGCCACGGCGGCGATGAACTATTCGTCGATCGACGTGACCCGTAACCGCACGACGGGCGAAGTGGTGGACGGCGACGCAAACGAGCCCACCGAGACCACCGAACTGTGGACCTTCGTGCGCCAGAATGGCGGCGACTGGCAGCTGTCGGCGATCCAGGAAGCCTGATCAACCTCGAACTGCATTTTCTTGCGCCCGCAATCGTCCCCTAGGGGATCCGGTTGCGGGCGTTTGTGTTTCCGCAAACGACCGTAGCCGAATAGCGATTGCCCTGCTCGATTTTCTAGGCAAGGTTGAGTCTGGATAGGCTGGGGTCCGCCGATCCGAGATTCCAGTTTTCGCGACCACAAGAAGCTCGGATGACGACGGCAGCCAATACGTTCATTTCGCCTGATTTCCTGACACTTACCCTCGGAATCGTCGTCTATTTCATCGGCGTGATCCTGACGCGACGTGTCGCATTCCTTCGTGATTACAACATCCCTGAACCGGTGACGGGCGGATTTCTTGCCGCCGCGGCCATTTGGGCGTTCCATAAGTTTTCGGGGATGGAGATCGTCTTCGAGATGACCACGCGTGACAGGTTGCTGGTCATCTTTTTTGCCACGGTCGGCGTCAATGCGCGGCTTTCCGACCTTCTGGTCGGGGGACGGGCGCTGGCGGTGCTATGCGTGCTGACCGTGATTTTCGTTTTCCTGCAAAATGGTGTCGGAACCCTTGGTGCCTGGCTGTTTGGCCTCCCCTCCGCAGCGGGGGTCATCATGGGATCGATCGCCTTTGTCGGTGGGCACGGAACCACGATCGCATGGGCGCCGGCGATTGCCGCCGAACATGGCTTTCCCGGAGCCGTGGAAGTCGGCACGGCGGCGGCGACGCTCGGCCTCATCGTCGCCAGCGTCCTGGGCGGGCCAGTGGCCAAATTCCTCATCGAACGCGGCAAGCTTACCCCTGATGCCGCGGCGCCTGACAGTGCGGAAAACGCAGCAAAGGCGGATGCCGCTCCGATCGACAAGTCGAGCTTCATGCAGGCGATCTTGCTGGTCAACGTCGCAGTGGTGCTCGGCTATCTGGTGCATGGACCGGTCACGGCAATGGGCGTGAAGCTGCCGCTGTTTGTGCCTTGCCTGATCATGGGCGTCGTCTTGTCCAACACGGTCCCATATGTCTTTCCGCGGCTGCCATGGCCGGCCCGCACGCCGGCAATGTCGCTGATCTCCGAATATTCGCTGTCGGCGTTCCTTGCCATGTCGCTGATGAGCATGCAGCTCTGGACGCTTGCCGGGGTCGCCGGTCCCCTGCTGGTCGTCGTTGCCATGCAGGCTCTTCTCGCCGTCGCCTTCATCCTGATCGTGCTTTTTCCGCTGCTCGGTAGGGATTATCAGGCGGCGGTGCTGAGCGCGGGTTTCACCGGTCTTTCGCTGGGTGCAACGCCGACGGCGATCGCTTCGATGACGGCGGTGACCAAACACTATGGCCCGTCACCGAACGCCTTCATCATCCTGCCGCTGGTCTCGGCGTTTTTCGTCGACCTGGTCAACATGGTGGCGATCCAGTTTTTCCTGGCACGGTAAGGCGGCTTCAGCCGCCGTGCTTTTCCAGAAATTCCTCCGCCGAAAGGTTGCGGAAGTCGTCAAGCGCGATGCGGAGCCTGGCATGGTCCCAGTCCCACCATGCCAGCGCCTGGAAACGTTCAGCCGTCTTGCGGTCGAAGCGCTCGCGCAGGGGCTTGGCCGGCACGCCGGCGACGATGGCGTAGGGCGCGACGTCCTTGGTCACCACCGCACCTGAGCCGATAGCCGCACCGTCGCCAATGGTCACACCCGGCAGCACCGTCGAGCCGTGGCCAAGCCAGGTGTCGTGGCCGACGGCCACCGCGTTGGAGCGGCGCCACTCGAAGAAGTCGGTCTCGTGCTCGGCATCGTCCCAGTAGTCGGAGGCACGGTAGGTGAAGTGATGCAGTGTCGGCCGCCAGGTAGGATGGTTGGTCGCGTTGCAGCGCACGGCGGCCGCGATGTTCGAGAACTTGCCGACCGTGGTGCACCACAGGCTGCAATCCTGCATGACGTAGGAATAGTCGCCGAGGGAACTCTCGTTGATGCGGGTACGCTCGGAGACTTCGGTCCAACGCCCCAGCTTCGACTGCGTCACCTCGGCTGTCGGGTGGATCCAGGGCTGCTCGGAGAGTTTGCGGCTCATGCGGCCGCCCGTCCTGCGGCGAATTCGGTAACGTCGACGATGCGGTCGGCGACCGCCTCGCGCACGTCGGCGTCATGGAAGATGCCGAGCAATGCGGTGCCAGCGAGCTTCTTTTCGTCGATGAGGGCGATGACCACTTCGCGGTTGGTGGCGTCGAGCGAGGCGGTAGGCTCATCGAGCAGAAGCACCGGGTGATCGGTGATGAAGCCACGCGCGATGTTGACGCGCTGCTGTTCACCTCCGGAGAAGGTTGCGGGCGGCAGCGACCACAGCCTTTCCGGCAGGTTGAGGCGTCCGAGCAGTTCGGCGGCGCGCTTCTGAGCTTGCCTGCGGTCGGTGCCGCGCGCCACCAGGGGTTCGGCAACGACGTCGAGTGCGGAAACACGCGGTACGGTGCGCAGGAACTGGCTGACATAGCCAATGGTGTCGCGGCGAACCGACAGCACCGTGCGCGGGTTGGCGGTCGCGAGGTCGACGAGTGCGCCATGATGCTCAACGATGATCTGGCCCTGGTCGACACCGTAGTTGCCGTAGACCATCTTCAGGATCGAGCTTTTGCCGGCACCTGAGGGGCCGCCAAGCACGGCGCATTCGCCTGCCCTGACCGAAAACGACACGTTTGCGACCACCGGCAGGCGGATGCCCCCGCGCAGGTGCATTATGAAGGCCTTGGCGACCTCGGATACGATAAGTGGCGTGGCCATGGTTACACCTGCAGAATGGAGGAGACGAGGAGCTGGGTGTAAGGCGCGCGCGGATCGTCGAGCACGCGGTCGGTGAGACCGGCTTCGACGACGTGGCCGTCCTTCATCACCATCATGCGCTGCGACAGGAGTCGAGCGACTGCTAGGTCGTGGGTGACGACGATGGCGGCGAGGCCGAGATCAGTGACCAGCCCGCGCAAGAGGTCGAGCAGGCGTGCTTGCACCGAGACATCCAGGCCGCCGGTCGGCTCGTCCATGAATACGAGTCGAGGGCCGGTCACCAGATTGCGCGCGATCTGCAGGCGCTGGCGCATGCCGCCGGAGAAGGCGCGCGGCTCATCGTCGATGCGCTCCTCGTCGATCTCGACACGACCCAGCCAGTCGACGGCGGTCGAGCGGATGTTGCCGTAGTGGCGATCGCCGACGGCCATCAGCCGCTCGCCGACATTGGCGCCCGCCGACACCGTCATGCGCAGTCCGTCGGCCGGATTCTGGTGGACGAAGCCCCAGTCGGTGCGCATCAGGAAGCGGCGCTCGGCCTCGCTCATGCGGTAGAGGTCGCGCCACTGGCCGTCACGCATGCGGTAGCTGGCGGTACCCGAGGTTGGCAGCAGGCGGGTTGCCAGGCAATTGAGCAGGGTCGTCTTGCCCGATCCGGACTCGCCGACGATGGCCAACACTTCGCCCGGCCAAAGGTCGAAGGAAATCTCCTCGCAGCCGATGCGCGAGCCGTAATATTTGGAAAGCGCAGTCACGCGCAGGAGCGGTTCGTCGGTCATTGGGCTGGCTCCAGTGCTTGCGGGGCGAGGTGGCCGCGGTGGCCGTCTTCCTGGCGCTTCTCGCAATGATCGGTGTCGGAACAGACGAACATGTGTCCGCCGTGATCGTCGAGGATGACCTCGTCGAGATAGACATGCTCCGCCCCGCACAGCGCGCAGGGCTGGTCGAAGGTCTGGATCTCGAAGGGATGGTCCTCGAAGTCGAGGCTGACCACTTTGGTGAAGGGTGGCACGGCGTAGATACGCTTCTCGCGGCCGGCGCCGAACAACTGTAGCGCGGGCGACATGTGCATCTTGGGATTGTCGAACTTTGGCGTCGGCGAAGGGTCCATGACGTAGCGGCCCTCGACCTTGACCGGATAGGCATAGGTCGTGGCAATGCGGCCGTGACGGGCGATGTCCTCGTAGAGCTTGACGTGCATAAGCCCGTATTCCTCAAGCGCGTGCATTTTCCGCGTCTCGGTCTCGCGCGGTTCGAGGAAGCGCAGCGGCTCGGGGATCGGCACCTGATAGACCAGCGTCTGGCCCGCCGTCAGCGGATGCTCTGGAATGCGGTGGCGGGTCTGGATGATCGTCGCCTTGGCCGTCTCGGTCGTCACGGCGACATCGGCGACCTTCTGGAAGAAGGCGCGGATCGACACGGCGTTGGTGGTGTCGTCGGCGCCCTGGTCGATGACCTTGAGCACGTCGTCGGGGCCGATGATCGCGGCCGTCACTTGTACGCCGCCGGTGCCCCAGCCATAGGGCATCGGCATCTCGCGTGATGCGAACGGCACCTGGTAGCCGGGAATGGCGATGCCCTTGAGGATCGCCCTACGGATCATCCTTTTGGTCTGCTCGTCGAGATAGGCGAAGTTGTAGCTTGCGATTTCTGGTGCTGCGGTGGTCATTCTGCCGCCTCCCGCTGGTCGGTGTCTGTTGGTTGGTTTCGCTTGTCGTGCTCTGTGCGCATGCGACGGACGAGGTCGAGCTCGGCCTGGAAGTCGACATAGTGGGGCAGCTTCAGGTGCTCGACGAAGCCGGTGGCCTGGACGTTGTCGGAGTGCGAGATGACGAATTCCTCGTCCTGGGCAGGCGCGGTGATATCCTCGCCGAGTTCACCGGCGCGCAGTGCGCGGTCGCACAGCGACATGGCCATCGCCTTGCGCTCGGACTGGCCGAAGACCAGCCCGTAGCCGCGGGTGAACTGTGGCGGCGCCTTCGCCGAGCCCTTGAACTGGTTGACCATCTGGCACTCGGTGACGCGGATGCGGCCGAGCGTGACGGGGAAGGGCAGTTCCGGTACGTCGAGTTCAAGCTCGACCTCGCCGATGCGGACCTCGCCGACGAAGGGATGGCTGCGGCCGTAGCCGCGTTGGGTCGAGTAGCCGAGTGCCAGCAGAAAGCCTTCGTCGCCACGCGACAGTGCCTGCAAGCGGCTGTCGCGGGCCAGCGGGAATTCCAAGGGCTCGCGGGTGATATCGCCGGTGAGATGATCCTCTGGCAGTTCGCCGTCGGCTTCGATCAGCCCTTCATGGGCGAGGATTTCCGCCACACGCGCCATGCGCTGGCCGTCGGCTTCGCGCTGTTCCGGCTCGACGACTTCGGGATCGGCGGCGAGTTCGGGGTCGAGCAGGCGATGGGTGTAGTCGAAGGTCGGGCCGAGCAACTGACCGCCGGGCAGGTCCTTGTAAGTCGCCGAAACGCGGCGCTCGACCTGCATGGCTGCGGTGTCGATAGGTCTGGTGTAGCCGAAACGCGGCAGGGTGGTACGATAGGCGCGGACGAGAAAGATCGCCTCGATCAGATCGCCGCGCGACTGCATGATGGCGAGGGCCGCCAATTCGCGGTCGTAGAGCGAACCTTCCGACATGACCCGATCGACACCGAGTGCCAGCTGCTCGACGATTTGGTCGATGCGCAGAGCCGGCACCGAACGGTCGCCACGGCGACGGTCGGCGAGCAGGCGATGGGCATTGGCGATGGCGGCTTCGCCGCCTTTGACTGCCACATACATGTCAGGCCTCCGTCGTCTTGATGCGGGTGGTGCGGGGCAGGCAGGCAACCGCATCGGGTGCCGCAAGGATCAGGTCGACGCCGCGCGGGAAGCGTGCGCCGTTCTGCTTCCACTGCTCGACGAAATGGCGCGGCAAGGAGGTTGGCGCGATGGATGCCGACGTCTCGATGCCGGGTCCCTCGAGGCGGAGCTGCGTGCCTTCCGTCAGGCTCTCGACCTGCAGGATCAGCGTCGTCGAGCGGTCAGGGTATTCCTGAGTGCCTTGCGCGAAATTTTCGAGCGAGATCAGGTTGGCCGGGTTTGTGACGAGGGCGAAATGTGCATCGGCTGGCGTCGCGGCTAATGGGGCGCCGGTGTGGAAGCCAAGCCAGGATTTGGCCGCCGAAACCTGAAGCCCGGCATCGAGCCACAGCGGCGTGTCGTGGTCGCACAAGGTCATTGCCACCGCACCAGCTGTTGCCGAAAGCGGCGCCGGCGGGTGTGCCAGTTCGGCTATTTGTTGAACCGTTCCCGGCCGTGCCATCGCGTCCATGACGGCGCGGAACACTGTCTGCGCGTCGAATACAGGGGCGGAAAAACCGCCGTCAATTACATCCATCTGGTCCATCAGTCCTCTCCGCGAACCATGGTGAAGAAGTCGACCTTGGTCGCCGCCGTCTCGGCGCGACGGGTCTCATCGGCTGCGGCTTGCGCAGCGCGCAGGGGGGCGATGATCTTGTCTTCAATGTCGGCGCGCCGCTCCGGATTCTGCCAGAGCGCGTCAGTGATGGCCGAAAGCCTCGCCTTTTCCTTGTCGCGGCCGAGCGCATAAGCATGGCCGATCTCACCGCCGGGCAAACGTACTGTCGCGCGGGTCACCGTGGCTTCGCCGAAATTGAACGGTGCACCGCCGCCGCCGATCCGACCACGCACCGACACCAGGCCGGTTTCGGGACCGCGCAGCATCTCGGCTTCGTTGGGAATGCCCGCAGCCACGCAAAGGCGTTTCAACTCGTCGCCGGGAGCCGTGGCCAATGCTGCCATGGCGACCTTGCGCGCGGCCTCCAGTTCTCTTTCCTGCCTTCGGTCCATCTTCATTGCCGCTCCGTTCGCTTTATTTGTCCATTGTTCTATACAAACGAACAACATACAATGGGCTTGTAGAGAGGCTCCATGACGGGCGCATGACAGGGGCAGGGGATTGAGCGAACGAGGATCAGCGGTGACGCGGAAGAGCGGTGTGGCGCTGTGGCGCCAGATCGCCGACCAGATCAGACAGGCGATCGGCGCCGGCACGTTGGGTTCCGACGGCCGGCTGCCGACGGAAATGGCGCTTTCCGAGCGCTTCGGGGTCAATCGCCACACGTTGCGCAGCGCCATTGCCGCACTCGTGCAAGAGGGCGTGCTGCGTGCCGAGCAAGGGCGGGGCACCTTTGTCGAGAGCCGGCAGAAGCTGTCTTACCCGATCTCGGCGCGTACGCGATTTTCAACCGGCCTGCGCGAGCAGACGCGCGACCGCCGCAGCTCGCTACTGGCGTATGCGCTTGAGCCGGCGAGCGATCGCGTCGCCGAATCGCTGCGCCTCACTTCGGGAGCGCCAGTGCTCCGTCTCGAAACGTTGAGCGAGGCCGATGGCCGGCCTGTATCGCGCGCGACGAGCTGGTTCGATGCGGAGCGCTTTCCGGGTTTCGAGAAGGTCTATGCCGAGACCGGATCGATCACGCTCAGTTTCCAGCATTTTGGAATCTCGGACTATTTTCGGCGATCCACCTTGGTCTCGGCGCGGCATGCGGATGCCTCAGACCTGGCCGATCTCAAGCTTTCGGCTGGCGCCATCGTGCTTGTAGCTGTTGCGACCAATGTCGACGGCGAAGGGGTCCCGGTTCAGTACGCTGAAACCCGGTTTGTCGCGGATCGTGTGGAATTGAGCGTTTCGACCCAGGCTTAGCCGGCTTCATCCACAGCCAGGCGCAGCGATGCGCCGGCAGATGTTGGTGGGCGAACAGATTTTTTCTAACAATGCTTGACAATCGACCGGTTTACAGAAAAATTCCAGTTTAGTGGAATTTGCGGACGGAATGTCGGAATTCATGGCTGGCTTAGTGGAGGACTTGGCGCCAGTTCATAGCTGTCTGTAAATCTCTACGAGTACACTTTTTCGCCGGCTTGTCGGTCGCGCAGTCCATTGACTGAGCGAGGGCGAGTATTATTGCGCGGTCAGTTCCGCGTGCATGCTTCGTATTATCCAATGGGGAACATAATGAACAAAATTCTGGTGCCGAACCGCCGTACCGCGCTGAAGATGCTTGGTGGTGGTGCTGCCGCTCTTGCCATGCCCGCCGTCATCCGCCCGACTCCCGGCTGGGCGGCGAACGGCGTGCTGAACATCACCACCTACGACAAGTTCCTGCCGCAGGAATTCCTCGACAAGTTCCAGAAGGACTCAGGAATTCAGGTCAACATCCGGCTGACCGACGACCAGGGCAAGCAGTACAACCTGCTCACCGCCGAGGGCGCCAATCCCTCGACCGATATCGTCACCGTTGCCGGCCACCGTTATTCGCAGTTCATCAGCTCGAAGCTGCTGCAGCCGCTCGACACCGGCAAGATCTCGAACTGGAAGAACCTCAACCCGGCTTACCAGAACGCCGCTTGGGCGCGCGTCGACGACAATCTCTGGGGCCTGCCGATTCTCGCCGGCTATGAAGGCCTCGCCCGCAACGTCGATTATGTGAAGGAAGCTCCGAGCTGGGAGATCATGTTCGACCCGCAGTACAAGGGCCAGACCTCCTACATCGTCAGCGACTTCATGACCATCGTCATGCAGTATCTCGGCCATGACGGCGATTTCGTCAGCTACGCCGGCAAGCCTGAAGTTGCCCAGAAGGCGACCAATGAGGCGCGTGACTTCCTGATCAAGAACAAGGACATGGTGCGCAAGTACTATGAGGCCGGTTCGGAAGTGCAGCAGATGTTCATCAACGAGGACATCTATCTCGGCCATTCGTGGTCGGGCCCGGCCGCCAAGCTGATCATGGACGGCCACCCGATCCAGCTGTCGGTTCCGAAGGAAGGCACGTTTGGCTTCTGCTACACGCTCAACGTCGTCAACAACGCGCCAAACGCCGAGAATGCCTACAAGCTGCTCGATGCCGTGCTGGCAAGCCCCGAAGTGGGGGCGGCAATGACCCGCCAGTCCGGCTACAGCTCGACCATCAACGGCGTCGCTGACCTGCTCAACGATCGCGAAAAGCTCGCCTCGACGCTGCCGCAGGAAGAGCTGGAGCGCATCGTGTTCTTCTCGTCGGTCAATCGCGACATGAAGAACGAGATGATCGACCGCGCGACCGCAGAGGTCAAAGCGGCCTGACGAGGCGCAAGCCTCGCATGGCCCATCGCCTGTCCCGGAGCGCTGCGACGATCTCCGGGGCGGGCAGCCGGCCTGTCCAGACACACAACGCGCATTGACTGACCGCCGGCCTGGCCGGGCGGCGCCAGTCGGGCTGCGCCAACCGAGATTGTTTGATGGTGAGTAGCAACACGACAGCCGGCTATGCGGCAGGACGCGATGCGTCCGTGCCCAGATATTCGACCGGCATCGCCAAGGTGGTCAACTCCGCGCTCTACCGGCACACGCTGGGGGCCGCGGTGGAGTCGCGCATCGGCAGGATCATCCTGCTGGCTGGCGTGCCGCTGATCTGGCTGATCATGCTGCATGTCGGGCCGATCTATCAGATGCTGAAGATTAGCCTGATGTCGCACTACCCGGTCCAGCCCGGCGTGGAATCGCATTTCACCTTCGACAACTACGCGATCTTCTTCAGTGAATCGCTGTACTTCACCCCGCTGATCAAGAGCTTCATATTCGCAACGGCAGCGACAGCGATCACGCTGGTGGTGGTCTATCCGGTCGCCTATTACGTCGCCAAGGTGGTCAAGCCGGAAGGCCGCTCCAAGGCGCTGCTGCTGCTTTTGGTGCCGTTCTGGGCAGGTGAGCTGATCCGCACCTTCTCGGTAATCATGCTCTTGGCCAACCGTGGCGCGGTCAACGTGCTGCTGCGCGAGATCGGGCTGATCGACCGACCGATTCCGATGCTCTACACGTCGTTCTCGCTTGGCTTCGGCCTGGTCTACCTGATCTGCCTCTACATGCTTCTGCCGCTCTACTCGGCAATCGAGAAGATTCCCTCCCAGTATCTGGACGCGGCCGCCGATCTTGGTGCCGGTCCGTTCACCCGTTTCCGCAGGATCATCCTGCCGCTGTCCAAGGACGGTATCGTTTCGGGCTGCAGCCTCGTGTTCCTGACGTGCATCGGCGTGTTCGCAACTCCCATGCTGCTGGGCGGCCCAAACACAGTGCTCTTCCCCGAGACGATCAGCGGGTTCTTCCATGGCGCCAGCGACAAGTGGCCGGTCGGTGCTGCCTTCGCGTTGATCATGCTGGTCACGGCCCTGATCACCGCGGGCATCTTCATGCGCCTCGTCGGCGGCAAGAAAAGGAGTGCATTCTGATGCGCAACATGTTTTCCGACGCGCCGCGCACGACGCTGACCGCGTTCTACTGGGCCTTCCTACTCTATCTGCTGCTGCCGCTCACGCTGATGATGGCGATGAGCTTCAAGGACGCCAATTTCGTCGCTTTCCCGATCGGCGACTGGACGCTCGACTGGTACGCCAAGGTCATGCAGGACAAGCAGTTCCTGGAAGCCTGCCTGTATTCGGTGATGATCGCCGCCGCCTCGACGCTGGCCGCAACCACGCTTGGCACCTGGATTGCCATGCTGATCGTTGCCGAAGGCATCAAGGGCCAGGTCATCATCTTCGCGCTCGCCTGCCTTCCGGCTGTCGTGCCCGGCATGATCTCGGCGATTTCCATGCGCATCTTCATCTCGACCATCGACATGCCGACTGGAACGGCCGCGATCATTCTGGGCCACACCGTGCACGCAGTGCCCTTCGTGGTCGTGATGGCGCTGACCCGCCTGCGCTCCATGCCTGGCAATCTCGTCGATGCCGCGCGTGACCTCGGTGCCGACAGCGTCGTTGCCTTCTTCCGCGTCACGCTGCCCTATCTCGGGCCGGCGCTGGTTGGCGGCATGATCTTCTGCGTGCTGTTGTCGATCGACGACTTTGTCCGCACCTTCTTCCTTGGCGGCTATCGCCCGACCCTTCCCATGCTGATCTTCGCCAAGGTGCAGGGCGGCATGTCTCCCGAAATCAACGCAATGGCGACACTCGTCCTGGTGGTTACCGCCGCCGTCGGACTTTACGCCGAGTACCTTACCCGCCGCGCGAGGACCCGCTGATGCAACCCGTATTCCAGTTCGACAACGTCACCAAGAGCTACGGCAAGCATGTTGCCGTCGAGAACCTGAACCTGAGCATCGAGGCTGGCAAGTTCGTCACGCTGCTCGGCCCCTCCGGCTGCGGCAAGTCGACCTCGCTGCGCATGCTCGGCGGTTTCGAGACACCGAACTCCGGCCGTATCCTGCTGGGCGGCAAGGACGTGACGCGCGTTCCGCCCAACAAGCGCAACGTCAACATTGTCTTCCAGGACTATGCGCTGTTCCCGCATATGACGATTGCCAAGAACATCGCCTTTGGCCTCGAGCTCAAGGGGTTCGACAACCAGCATATCCATCGCCGGGTGAACGAGCTGCTCGAACTGGTCCAGTTGCAGGACTACGCCAAGCGACTGCCTTCCGAGCTTTCCGGCGGCCAGCGCCAGCGCGTAGCGCTGATGCGCGCACTGGCACCCGATCCGGAAGTGCTGCTGCTCGACGAGCCGCTGTCGGCGCTCGACGCCAAGCTGCGCCAGCAGATGCAGATCGAGCTCAAGTCGATCCAGGAAAAGACCGGCAAGACCTTCATGTTCGTGACCCACGACCAGGAAGAGGCGCTGACCATGTCAGACACGATCGTGGTCATGAACAAGGGCCGCATCGAGCAGATGGGCGATCCGAACACGTTGTATGGCCGCCCCGGCTCGGTGTTCGTCGCCAACTTCATTGGCGAGACAAATCTGCTCCGCAGCACCGTTGTCGGCACCGAAGGCGATACGGCCGCCCTGAGCTGGAACGGCGTCACCATCAAGGCGGCGCCTGGCGGGCTCGCTCCCAAGGCCGGCGACAACCTCTATGTCGTGCTGCGTCCCGAGGCGATCCACTGTTCGGCAGACGAGCCGGCGACCGGCAACCGCATCAAGGGCAAGGTCCGTCAGCGTGTGTTCAAGGGCAACCACACATCGCTTTCGGTGGAAGTTGGCGACGGCGCGCTGCTTAACGCGCTCGTGCATCCCTCTGATGTTGCCCAGCTTTCCGGCGACGACGTCTGGGTTGGCTGGAAGCCTGAGACCACCACGGTCATTCCTGACCGCCACGCGCACAACTGAGGAAGGACGCCCGGGCCGTTTGGCGTGGGCAACAGGCAGATCACCATGGCGTTTGATTTATCCGCACCACTCCAGTCCACCGCCGGCGGATTGGAAGAACTCGAACAGCGCGTTCGCGACGACCTGGCCTGCCTGTGCTATCCGCCGGCAAACTGGGTCGTGCCGACTGCTGCCGAAGAACATGTCCACGACGTCGTCGTCATTGGCGGGGGCATGTGTGGCCTGGTCGCAAGCTTCGCGTTGATCGGAGCGGGTATCCAGAACATTCGTATCTTCGACCGTAGCCCGGTTGGATTCGAAGGGCCGTGGCTGACCTATGCTCGCATGGAGACGCTGCGCTCGCCCAAGCAACTGCTTGGTCCGGCCTATGGCATGGCGTCTCTGACCTTCCGTGCCTGGTACGTCGCCCAGTTCGGCAACGACAGCTGGGCCGAACTCGACAAGATCCCGCGCCCGATGTGGATGGAATACCTGCGCTGGTACCGCAAGGTGCTTGAATTGCCGGTAGAAAATGGCGTTGAGGTCAAGTCCGTTGTACCCGAGGGCGAACTGATGCGCCTGAACCTTGCCGGCGAGGGCGCGCGCGAAAAATCGGTGCTGGCCCGCAAGGTGGTGATGGCGACCGGCCGCGACGGCATGGGCCATCCGAGCATTCCCGGCTTCGTCGACGGGTTGCCGCGCAAATACTGGGCGCATTCGTCCGACGAAATCGACTTCGCCGCCTTGCGTGGCAAGCGCGTCGTGGTCGTCGGCGTGGGAGCTTCCGCCGTGGACAACGCCGCCGAGGCGCTCGAGGCAGGGGCCGTTGAAGTGCGTCATCTGATCCGGCGCAAGGAGATGCCTTGCATCAACAAGCTGATGGGCATCGGCTCGTTTGGCTTCACCGCTGCCTTTCCGCAGTTGAGCGATGCCAGGCGCTGGCAGATCATGAACTACTCGCTACGCACCCAGACGCCGGCGCCACGTGGTTCGACGATGCGCGTAAGCAGGCATCCGAACGCCTACTTCCATTTTGATGCGGCCGTCGAAAAGACCGAGATCGAAGGCGACGAGATCGTCATCTCGACTTCGCAAGGCAAGGCCGTTCGCTGCGACTTCCTGATCCTTGGTACCGGCTTTAGCGTCGATCCGCTCGCGCGAAAGGAACTCGACGGCTACGCCGACAAGATCCTCTTGTGGCAGGATCGCTTCACCCCGCCGGAAGGCGAGGAGAATGGCGATCTCGGCAACTACCCCTACCTGGCCAACGACTTCACCTTCCTTGAGCGTGAGCCGGGGCAGGCGCCGTGGCTCGCCAACATCCACAGCTTCAACTCGGGCGCTGCCGCCAGCCTAGGCAAGATGAGCGGCGACATCCCCGGCATCAGCGAAGGGGCGGCGTGGCTGGCGCGCGAGATCGCCGCAAAACTCTACACCGAGAATTTCGGCCAGTACTGGCAGCGGCTGCTCGACTACGACACGCCCGAACTGCGCGGCGACGAGTGGACGGCATCGCCCTTGCCGGACGACCAGCGGACAGCCGTCCGCAAGCAGGCATAGGAGGACGGCATGGCCGAGAACAAGGATGTGATTGCCGGAATCGTCGGTGTCGAGCCTGGCAGCGAGTTGGCGGCGGTGGTGGCCGGTCGCGCTGACATCATGGCGTTGACGCAGCAGACGCATGACGGTGCGTTGACGCCGGTCGAGCCGGGCGGGCTGTCGCATGCCGAGCGGGCGGCCCTTGCGTGCCGCATCGCCAAGATCAATGACGACAAGGACTTCGAGGAACATTTCGAAGCCTTGCTTGAAAAGGCCGGTGCGTCAGGCGACACCGCGCGCATTGCCGACATCTGGTTCGATGGCGGCAACAATGCGCGCTTCAAGGCGCTGATCCGGCACGTCGACCTGGTGGCGCATGCGCCCAAGGATGCGACACGCCGCGACATCGAACTGCTGCAGGAGGCGGGCCTTACTGATGCCGACATCGTGCGGTTGTCGGAGCTGGTCGCCTTCTGCAGCTATCAGATCAGGGTCGCCGCCGGGCTGCGGCTGATGCGGGGGTTGGCATGAGCAAGGTCGTCCACGAATTCACCACGGCAATCCCCGAGTGGAAGCCTTACGTCAGGCCGCTCGACCTCGCCGAGGCCAGTCCCGCGCAGCTAGAAGCGCTCAAGGTCACGCCGTCCAACACCAAGGTGTCGGACTACGTGCTGGTGCTGGCGCATGACGTCGAGACGCTGACGCACCGCTCGCCGCTGTTCAACGGGGTGATGTACAACAAGGGTGGCCTGTCGCGCGCCGAGCGTGAGATCGGCGCTGTCGGCGCCTCGATCGTCAACCGCTGCATCTATTGCGCCGCCGTGCACGCCAGCCGCTACAACCAGTTGACCAAGGACGAGAGCGTCATTGCGGCGATCTTCGCCGACGGTACAGAGGCCGAGATTTCGCCGCGGCTGAAGGCGATCCTCGACTTTTCGGTCAAGCTATCGAAATGCCCCTCCGATGCCGATGCCTCGGACATGCAGGCGCTGGTCGATGCCGGTCTCGGCAAGGACGAGATCCTCGACCTCATTCTGTCATCGTCGCTGTTTGGCTGGGCCAACCGGCTCATGCACACCCTTGGAGAGCCGCTCGCCGAATAATTGCCCGAGGCGTCGGAAGGAGCATCGGAATGAACATGCATTCGGTCAATCCGCCGGAAATCGGGCCACGCCTGCAAGCGTACCGCAAGCAGCAGAACCTGACGCTCGCCGACCTTGCGACGAGATCGGGCGTGTCGCGTTCGATGCTATCTGAGATCGAGCGCGGCAACGCCAATCCGACCTACGGCACGCTTTGGCATCTCACCCGGGCGCTCGGCATCGACCTCAACAGCCTGATCAGCGGTGCTTCCGAAGAGCGCGGCGACAGGATCGATCTGCAGCCGGAGAACCTGACGCCGACGATCCGCAGCGCCGATGGAAGTTGCACGCTACAGATACTGTCGCCGGCCGGCATGGTGCCGCTGATCGAATGGTACCTGCTGAACTTCGAGCTCAAGGGCAAGCTGATCAGCGATCCGCACGGAGCCGGCACTATCGAGCATCTGCATTGCACCGAAGGCGAGATCGTCGTCCGCAGTGCGGGCAACGAGATGATCGTGCGCGCCGGTGAGACGGCCCGATACGCCGGCGATGTGCCGCATTCGCTGACCAGTGTCGGCCCGGTCGGGGCACGGGCATTTCTGGTTGTCGCATCAGGCGAAGTCGGCAGCAGTACGACGCGGGCGTTGATACGTCCGAAATGAACGACCCGGTCACGCCTGCAGGGCGGCTGCCGGGCCCAAAACGAATTTGATCCAAAAGGGAATGTTGGAATGCAGGTAGGTATTGTTGGCGCAGGTTCGATCGCCTTTGGAACGGCGGTGTTTCTCGAACAGCAGGGACATCACGCGACACTGTGGTCGCCATCTGGCGAGCGCACCAAGGCGCTGGCAAACGGCGAAGCGCTGGTTGCCCAGGGTGCCGTCGAAGGAACCTTCCATCCGGCAGCCGCTGCAAGCACGGAGGAACTCGTCGCCGGTGCGGAAGCAATAGTGATCGCGCTGCCGGCCTATGGCCACAAGGCCGTGCTGGACGCCATCGCGCCCTATGTCAGGGCCGACCAGACCGTCATCATCAGCTCGCACGCGTCCTTCGGCGCGCTCTACTTGTCGCGCCTGCTGGCCAAGCGCGGCGTCGTTGCGCCGATCGTCGGCTGGGGCACGACAGTCGTGTCCGGCCGCCAGCTCAGCCCGACGCTGGTCAACGTCAACACGGTACGCAAGAAGGTCGATCTGGCCACGGTGCCGGCTTCGCGCAGCGCCGACGGCTTCGCAGTCTGCCAGGCGTTGTTCGGCGACCGCTTCGTCGACAGGGGCAGCCTGATGGCGATCGCGCTGTCCAACCTCAACCCCCAGAACCACATGGGCATCGCGCTCGGCAACATGACGCGCATGGAGCGCGGCGAGAACTGGAGCCAGGGCCAGAACGTCACGCCGAATGTCGGCCGTCTGCTGGAACAGCTCGACGAGGAGCGCATCGCAATCGCCACCAAGCTCGGTCTTGAAGTGCGCAACATCTTCCAGCACTTCCACCTGTCGTTCCACGTGCCTATGAGCTCGATCTCGCAGATGAACCAGGAGATGCACGAAGCCGGAAACGGCGGCACCGGCCCGACCACTGCCGACAGCCGCTATGTTACCGAGGACGTGCCTTTCGGCCTCGTCATGACCGCCAAGATCGGCCGCCTTGCGGGTTATCCCGCCGAGCTGCACGAAGCCGGCGTACGCATCTTCTCGGCGATGTATGGCCGCGACTTCAATGCCGAGAACGACCTGCTGACAGCGCTCGACATCGACGCGATGTCGCTGGAGCAGCTCAACGGCTTGTGCCGCGACGGATTTGCGGCGGCTTAAGCAAGCGCCCTGGCGCGGCGTCCCTGGCGGGCCGCCGCGCCAGCAGCAGGTGTTGAGTACGGGGCACGCAAGCCCTTCCGACGGCCATCAGGCAAGCGCGTCGATGGCCTTGCGCTGGCGCTGCATTTCGAGGAACACGCGGTAGTCGCGATCGAAGCGTTCCTGTGCCGATGCATTTGGCCTGCGCGCGCGTCCTTCCTGGCGCATGGCGGCACAGGCTTCGGTGAGGCTTGGATAGAGTCCCGCCGCTGCGGCCGCCGCCATGGCGGTTCCCAGCAGAACGGCGTCGCCGCCAATCGGTTCGACGACGGTGCAGCCGGTGGCGTCGGCGTAAAGTTCCATCAGCAACGGGTTGCGTGTATGGCCGCCGGTAACGTGCAACGTGTCGATGCCGTGGCCATTGGCGTTGAGCGCATCGAGCACATGGCGAAGGCCGAGCGCGATGGCGACGGCCGTGCGCCAGTAGAGCCGGCACAGGCTGTCGAAGGACGAATCGAGCGTCAACCCGCTGATCACGCCAAGCGCATGCGGGTCGGCCAGCGGCGAGCGGTTGCCGTGGAAGTCGGGCAGCACGTGCAGGCGCCCGGCAAGGTCCAGCCCTTCCAGCGTTCGCAACTGCATGATGCGCTCGGTGATGCGCTGATGCATGGCAATATCGGGCTCGCCACCGGCGCCGTGCCAGCGGATGATGTGGTCGAGCAGGGCGCCGGTTGCCGACTGGCCGCCTTCGCTCAGCCACAGGCCAGGCAGGGCTGCGCCGAAATAGGGGCCCCAGACGCCGGCAAAGGCGCGAGGCTCTGCCGACATCGCCATGATGCAGCTCGATGTGCCGGCAATAAGCGCGAGGTGACGGTCAATATCGGTTCGTCCGCCAATGACGCCGATGGCACCGGCAAATGCGTCAATCAGTCCGGCTCCGACGCGGCAAGTTGTGGTCAGGCCTAGCGCTTCGGCGGCAGTTGGCGTGAGCGGCCCGAGATCTGCGCCAACCGAGCTTGCCCGCTCGGGCAAACCGGCATGCTCGAAGATGTCGCCGAGACCAACCGCGGCGAAGAAATCGTGGCGCCACGCTTCGCGTTCATGGGCGAGGTAGGTCCATTTGGCGGTGAGTGTGCATTGCGAGCGGGCGAACGACCCGCAGGCTTTGTGTGTGAGGAAATCCGCGAGGTCGAACAGCCGACCGGTCCTGGCCCAGCTTTGGGGCAGGTGACGCTTGACCCACATCAGCTTGGGCGTCGCCATCTCCGGCGACATCACGCCGCCGACATAGCCGAGCACTTCATGGCGGGTGGCGGTGCACTCGTCGGCCTCCGCCAGCGCGCGATGGTCGAGCCAGACGATAGTGTCCCAGCGATCGTTGCCGCAGTCGGACACGCTGACCTGATCGCCAAGCTTGCCCCTGAACACGGTCGAGCATGTCGCGTCGAAACTGATGCCGGCGATGTCGCCCGCATCGACATTGGCGGCACTGCGGGCTTCACGGACCGCCTCACACACGGCCGACCAGATGTCTTCGGAATCGTGCTCGCACTGGCCCGAAGTCGAGCGGTTCATGGCGATGGGACGTTCGGCGCGGCCGAGAAGTTTTCCGGTATGGTTGAAAATGCCTGCGCGTGTGCTGCCGGTGCCTACGTCCACGGCGCAAAGATAGGCGGCCATCAGGATGACATCGCCGTGGAAATCCCGGCCATGCCTATGCTGCCGGACGGAAATCGCCGCAAACTCACATGATGTAAAAATGCGCGAAACAACACCATGACGCGCAGTCTATATGTGCGCCAAAAGCAATTCCAGCGGGCAGTGGCAGCTCTGACTTGGCTCAGAGGTCGTCGCCGAGGTAACGCGTCAGGGTCTCTTTCGTGCCCAGCTTCCAAAGCGCATCCAGGCTATGGGCGAAGGCTTCGGCGAAGGCGGGTGATTTGCCGACCTCGCCATAGATGTCTTCCATCGCAAGCCAGGTTTGCGGCGAACCCTTGGCAGCCGTCGCGGTAGCAAGCAGCCGATCCCAATTGGGGTCGTTTGGTTCGATCACGGCGCCTGAATCCGTGGTGCCGAAGCAATAGCGGCACCAGAGCGCGGATTCGAGCGCTAGACCCGCTATGCCGTTGCCCGTCTTCAGGCGGTCGGCGATCGTCGGAATGATGAACTTCGGCTGCCTGTTGGATCCGTCGAGGCACAGGCGGCGAACCGTGTCGCCAATCTTCGGGTTGGAAAAGCGCCGCTCGATGAGTTGGCAATACTCTTCCAGAACAACGCCCGGCACCGGTGGCACGGTGGGCATGATCTCCTCGCGCTCGAGCTTGGCCAGGAAGGCGCGCACGAGCGGATTTTCCATTGCCTCGTGGACGAAATGAATGTCCATCAGGCCGGAGGGATAGGCGATGGTCGCATGGCCGCCATTGAGGATGCGGATCTTCATCAATTCGAAGGGCGCGACGTCATGCACGAACTGCACGCCGACCTTTTCCAGCGCCGGCCGCCCATCGGTGAAACGGTCCTCCATCACCCATTGCTTGAACGGCTCGCAGAACACAGGCCAGTTGTCCTCGACGCCAAAATCACTGCTCAGGATCGTGCGTTCGCGATCTGTGGTGGCAGGCGTGATGCGATCGACCATGCTGTTGGGAAAGGCGACGTGCTTGCTGACCCAGTCCGCCAGCGTTTCGTCGACCAGTCCGGCAAGCCCGACCATCGCGTCGGATGTGACGTGGCCGTTGCCGGGGATGTTGTCGCAGGACATCACGGTGAAGGGCACCACGCCGTCTTCGCGCCGCCGCATGAGTCCGGCCAGGATGATGCCAAACACGGTCTTGGGTGCCGTGATGTTTTCAGCGTCCGCGACAATATCGGGGTGGGCCGGGTTGAACACTCCGGACGCCGGGTCGATGAAATAACCACCCTCGGTGATCGTCAGCGAAACGATGCGGATGGCCGGGTCGGCCAGTTGTTCGACGATGGCTGCGGCATCGCCGGGTGTCAGGAAATCGATCATGACCGAGGTGACGAGGGCGCTCATATGGCCGCTGTCTTGTTCCACCACGGTGGTCAACCAGTCCTGCTCAGCCAGTTTTGCGCGGCCAACCTTTTCGCCGTCGAAAACGCCAGCGCCAACGATCGCCCAGTCATGACCGACGCCCATGTTGAACAGCGCGTCGAGATAGACTGCCTGATGCGAACGGTGGAAATTGCCGACGCCGAAATGCACGATGCCTGCGGTGAGCAACGAGCGGTCGTATGTCGGACGCGCGACGTTGGCGGGAAGCTGGCCGAGATTCGCTCGGGAGAGTTTCACGGGCATGGTTCGACGCTTTCTTGGTTGCGGTTCAGCGCACACGTCTCCGATGCCTTCGCCTGCTTCACGGGCGAAGGTTGAAGGGGAAAAGGAGCGCTTTGTTCAACTCATCCAGTTGCCGCCATCGACGTTGTAGGTCTGGGCGACGATGTATTGGCTCTCCGGTCCGGCGAGGAAAATCGCCATGCCGACAAGGTCCTGTGCCGTGCCCATGCGGCCAAAGGGTACACCTTCCCCAACAAGGCGTTTCTTTTCGCCTTTGGGCCGGTCTTCATATTTGGCAAACAGCGCGTCGACGTGATCCCAATGCTCGCCATCGACGACGCCAGGCGCAATGGCATTGACGTTGATGCCGTGCTTGATCAGGTCCAACCCTGCCGACTGGGTCAGGCTGATGACGGCGGCCTTGGTGGCGCAATATACGGCCACCAGCGCTTCGCCGCGCCGGCCGGCCTGGCTTGCCATGTTGACGATCTTGCCGCCCCGCCCACGCGCGATCATCGCACGGGCGACAGCCTGCAGGGTAAACAGCGTGCCTGCTACATTGACGGCAAACAGCTTGTCGAAGCTCGATCTCGAAATCTCGACGATGGGCGCGAGGTCGAACAGTGCGGCGTTGTTGACCAGGATATCGATCCCGCCCGCTTTTGCTTCAACCGCCTTCACCGCCGCGTCGATCGAGGCCTGGTCGGTGACGTCGAGCTTGACCGCATAGGCCGACGGGCCGATCTCGGCAGCCGTCTTTTCGGCGGCCTCAAGATTGATGTCGCCGATCGCGACCACCGCGCCTTCGCCGACATATGCCTCGGCGAAGGCCCGGCCGATCCCGCGCGCAGCACCTGTTATCAGCGCCGACTTGCCCTTAAGCCTGTCGCTCACATGGCCCTCCCGTCAGTGCCGAAGCGGTGGATCTTGGTGGCGCTCGGGGTAAGGAAGATCGTTTCGCCGTGACGCACGCCGATCTCGCCGTCGGCGCGCACGGTCAGCGAACCGACGTCGTCGGCGTGCACATGCAGGAAAGTGTCGGAGCCAAGGTGCTCGGCGACGCCCACCATCGCTTTCCATTCACCCGACGTGGTCGAGATTGCGAGATGTTCGGGCCGGACACCGATGGTCGTCGCGCCGTGCTTTGCCGCGGCCGCGCCATTGATCAGATTCATCTTGGGCGAGCCGATGAAGCCAGCGACAAACAGGTTTTTCGGCGTCTTGTAGAGGTCCATCGGCGAGCCGACCTGCTCGATGTTGCCGGCATTCAGCACCACGATCTTGTCGGCCATGGTCATCGCTTCGACCTGGTCGTGGGTGACGTAGATCATCGTCGTCTTTAGCTGATGGTGCAGTTCGCTGATCTCCAGGCGCATCGTGCCGCGCAGGGCCGCGTCGAGGTTCGACAGTGGTTCGTCGAACAGGAATGCCGAGGGCTGGCGCACGATTGCGCGGCCAATGGCGACGCGCTGGCGCTGGCCCCCCGAGAGCTGGCCCGGCCGGCGTTCGAGATAGTTTGTCAGGTTCAGAACGCGAGCAGCATCCTTGACCTTCTTGTCGATGACGGCTGGATCGTCGCCGGCCATCTTCAGCGGAAAGGCGATGTTCTTGTAGACGCTCATATGCGGGTAGAGGGCATAGGACTGGAACACCATCGCCAGCCGGCGCTTGGCTGGGGCCTCGCCGGTGACGTCGCGGCCGTCGATGTCGATGGTGCCGGAGGTTGTGTCCTCCAGACCGGCGATCAGCCTGAGCAAGGTCGACTTGCCGCAACCCGATGGTCCCACGAAGACGACGAACTCGCCGTCTTCGATCTCCAGGTCGATATTGGGGATGATGGTTGTCGCGCCGAAGGATTTCGACACTTTCTTGAGGTTGATGTTGCCCATGGTTTCCTCCCGCGGGTTCGTCTACTTCACGGCGCCGAAAGTCAGGCCGCGGACAAGTTGGCGCTGGGAGAACCAGCCCATGATCAGGATCGGTGCGATGGCCAGCGTCGATGCCGCCGACAGCTTCGCCCAGAACAGGCCTTGCGGGCTTGAGAAGGAGGCGATGAAGGCAGTCAGCGGTGCCGCGTTGGTGGTCGTCAGGCGGATCGTCCAGAACGACTCGTTCCAGGCCAGGATAATGTTGAGCAGCATCGTGGATGCGATGCCGGGCACGGCCATCGGCGTCAGCACGTAGACGATCTCGCCCCACAGCGAGGCGCCATCCATGCGTGCCGCCTCCAGGATCTCGCCGGGAATCTCGCGGAAATAGGTGTAGAGCATCCACACCACGATCGGCAGGTTGATCAGCATCAGCATGACGGTGAGGCCGATGTGGCTATCCAGCAGGCCGGTGTCACGGAAGATCAGGTAGATCGGTACCAGAACCGCAACTGCCGGCATCATCTTGGTGGATAGCATCCACATCAGGACGTCCTTGGTGCGTTTGGTGGGAGAAAATGCCATCGACCAGGCCGCGGGAATGGCGATCAGCAGCGCAAGGATGGTCGAGCCGACCGCGATGATCACCGAGTTCAGGAAGAACTTGAAATAGTTGCTCTGGGCCTGGACCTCGGCGTAGCTCTCCAGCGTGCCCGACGGGATCAGGCTGAAGCCGGCGATGGCTTCGGTCTCCGACTTGAAGCTGGTGATGATGGTGTAGAGGATCGGGAAGAAGATCAGCAGCGCAACCACCCAGGCGGCGACTGTGAAGCCGATCTTGCGATTGGTCGAGACGGCGCGTGCCATGGGTTGCTCCTCACTTGTCCAGGTTCTTGCCTACGGCGCGCATCAGGAAGAAGGCGACGATGTTGGCGAGGATGACCGCGATGATGCCGCCGGCCGATGCGCCGCCGACGTCGTAGCCAAGAAGCGCCGTCCGATAGATCAGGAAGGGCAGGTTGGTCGACGCGTAGCCCGGGCCGCCATTGGTGGTGACGAGAATCTCCGCGTAGACGCCGAGCAAGAAGATCGTCTGGATCAGGATGACCACTGTGATGGCGCGCGAGATGTGCGGTATCGTCAGGTAGATGAAGCGGCTGATGAAGCCCGCGCCATCCATCTCGGCCGCTTCCTTCTGCTCGCCGTCGAGCGATTGCAGAGCGGTCAGCAGGATCAGCGTCGCGAAGGGCAGCCATTGCCAGGCGACGATGATGATGATCGAAAACAGAGGATATTGCGCGAACCAGTCGACAGGCTGGGCGCCGAAGAACCTGGCGATGTCGGCGAACACACCATAGCCGGGGTGCATGATCATGTTCTTCCACACCAGTGCCGCCACCGGCGGCATGACGAAGAAGGGTGAGATGACAAGGATGCGCACGATGCCTTGGCCGAACATCGGCTGGTCGAGCAGCAGCGCCAGGGCGATGCCGCCGATGACGGTGATCAGCAGCACGCCGACGACCAGAACCAGCGTGTTCCAGATCGACTGGAAGAAGGCCGGGTCGGTGTAGAAATATTTGTAGTTGAACAGGCCGGCGAAGCTGACATTGGCCGGGTTGAGCAGGTTGTAGTTCAAGAAGGAGAACCACAACGTCATGGCCAGCGGCACGATCATCCAGATGAAAAGCAGGATCACCGATGGCGCCATCATCAGGCGCGCGAGCGTACGGGTCTGTCGAGTAGCCATGGCTTTCACCGCCTTCGATCAGAAGATGTTTCGAGCGGAAAGGGGCCGTCCGGACTGGGAAACCGGACGGCCAGGCATCGGGAGGATGCCTATTTTATGTAGCCGGCACGGGTCATCTCGCGGACAGCGGCGGTCTGGGCACCGGCAAGCGCGTCGTCGACGCTCGACTGTCCGGCAAGTGCCGCCGAGAACAGCTGGCCAACTGTCGTGCCCAGGCCCTGGAACTCGGGAATGGCGACGAACTGGACGCCGACATAGGGCACCGGCTTGACGGTGGGCTTGGTCGGGTCGGCCGAGTTGATCGAGTCGAGTGTCATCTTGGCGAAGGGCGCGGCCTTCTGGTACTCGGGGTTGTTGTAGAGCGAGGTGCGTGTGCCGGGCGGCACATTGGCCCAGCCTTCCTTGGAGGCGACGAGCTCGAGATAGGCCTTGCTGGTCGCCCAGGAGACGAACTTCTGCGCTGCCTCGGCCTTCTGCGTGCCGGCGGGAATGCCGAGCGACCATGCCCAGAGCCAGTTGCCACGCTTGCCGAGACCGGTGTCGGGAGCGAGGGCGTAGCCGACCTTGTCGGCGACCGTCGAGTCCTTTGGATTGGAGACGAAGGAGGCAGCGACGGTGGCGTCGATCCACATGCCGCACTTGCCCTGCTGGAACAGCGCCAGGTTCTCATTGAAGCCGTTGGAGGAGGCGCCCGACGGGCCGGCATCCTTCATCAGGTCGACATAGAACTGGAGGGTCTTCTTCCATTCCGGCTGGTCGAACTGGGGCTGCCACTTCTCATCGAACCAGCGCGCGCCGAAAGAGTTGGACATGGCGGTCAGGAAGGCCATGTTCTCGCCCCAGCCGGCCTTGCCACGCAAGCAGATGCCATTGATGTCGGCAGCCCGGTCGGTCATCTTGCGCGCCGCGTCGGCGATGAAATCCCAGGTCGGCGCATCGGGCATGGTGAGCCCGGCCTTCTCCATAAGGTCCTTGCGGTACATGACGAACGAGCTCTCGCCATAGAACGGTGCGGCATAGAGCTTGCCATCTACCGAAAGGCCGCCGGCGATTGCCGGAATGATGTCGGCGGTATCGTAATCGGCGCCGAGACCGTCGAGGGGCAGCAGCCACTGCTGCTTGGCCCAGATCGGAACCTCATAGGTGCCGATCGTCATCACGTCGTACTGGCCGCCCTTGGTGGCGATGTCGGTGGTGACGCGCTCGCGCAGCACATTCTCTTCGAGCGTGACCCATTCGAGCTGGATGTCGGGGTTCTTGGCGGTGAAGTCGTCCGTCAGCTTCTGCATGCGGACCATGTCGCCATTGTTGACCGTGGCGATGGTGATGGTCTCGGCATGAGCGGCAAACGCAAGCGCGCTCGCTCCGCACAAGCCCAGGAAGAGCGTGTTTAGTTTCATCGATTTCCTCCCAAAGGCCAAGGTGAGCATTTGCCTCGGCTATGGGCAATTATTCATCTGATCTGATTTATGTCAAGCTGGAATGTGGGCACGCGCGATCCGCGACTGCCCACGAATGCGCCGAATGCTCAGGATATGAACACTAGAGCGTTCACGCGTGCCGCCCAGATGCGGACGCGCCAAGTATTCAGGACGGCGGCTGCCGCCCAAATTGTCGGGGATTTGGCTCAGCCGGCCAGCAAGGCGGCTGCGGTGCTCTCGTCGGTGATGAGGCCATTGACGAGGCGGCGGGTGATGGCGGCCAGTATGCCCGGCAGCTTGCGTTCGCCCATGGCGAGCGCCACGACCAGCGAGCGTTCGCGTGAGGGCAGGGGGGCGGAGGCGACGCGATCGTTGGTGATGCCGTCGATCAACCGGCCGTCGCGGTCAAAGGCCCAACCGACGATCTCGCCGACGGCACCCGCCTTCTGCAGCGCTTTGAGTTCGGCTTCGGTGATGAAGCCGTCTTCGTAGAGTGGCGCCTTGGGGCCCATGTCGCCGACGCCGACGAAGGTAACGTCGGCTTGCGCCGCCAGCGCCAGCGTCGGCTGGATCAGCGGCTGGCTATGCAGCATTTTCCGCTCTTCCGGCGAAGAGGCGATGGCCGGCAAGGGCATGGGAAAGCTGCGCGCCTTGATCGTATCTGCCATGTTGAAGATGACGTTGTAGAACGCCGCCGAGCCATCCGGCGAGATGTTGCCGGTCAGCGAAACCACCTTGTGGTGCGGGCATTCCATCGGCGGCAGCTGTTCGATCGCAGCCTTCAGCGTACGGCCAGTACCGATCGCCATGACGATCGGTTCTGCAGAGCGTAGCCATTTTTCGATCTCGGCCGCGGCGGCCTGAGCGATGCCGATCGTCGTCGACGACGAGTCCGGATCGCTTGGCGTGACCTCGACCAAATCAAGCGCGAAGCGCGAGCGCAGTCGCGCGGCAAGGTCGAGGCAGTTGGCGATCGGGTGATCGACGCGAACCTTGATCAGGCCTTCGGACATGGCAAGCGACACTAGGCGCTGTGCGCTCTGGCGCGACACGCCAAGCTTCGTTGCGATCTGGTCCTGGGTGTTGCCTGCGACGTAATAGAGCCATCCCGCGCGGGCGGCCTCGTCGAGCCTTGCGTTTTCTGTCCGGGAATTCATGCGTCGCGCCTCTGCTCAGTGCCAGCAGTTTCGCAGGGTTTGTGGAAATGCGCAATTGCCCAAGGATGCGTCATTTGCTCGAATGGTGATGCGCTAGTCGCCAGCCTAATGGCGCCGGAGTCGGCATCGCGCCGGATCTCCGCCAAGTCGCTGTCCCACGTCGAAGATACCCCCGGCGCGGCGTGCCTACCAGCTGTACCTCAATGAAGCGGCCGCCCCGTATGCGGAAACATTGCCGGAAAACTCGCCATTGAAGGATATTTTGGCCGACATGTTGTCGGAGATGCCAAATTCGGCGCCAGCATCTACAAGCAGTGCGTTGCGGTCCGGTTCTGCGCCATCCACGGTAAAGCTCGGCGCACCGAGGTTCTGGAAACTAGCCGTGACTGTGCGTGCAGTGTCGGCATTCCAGGCCCATGCGAGGCGCCCGGTCAATTTGATGCTGGCACTTTCAGTAGCGATGAGGTGCTCCAGACGTGCGCCAAGTTCGGTGCGGACGATGGACTCGGTGTGCGCCTCG
The DNA here is from genome assembly GCF_003148805.1 of Aminobacter sp. AP02. GTDB lineage: Bacteria > Pseudomonadota > Alphaproteobacteria > Rhizobiales > Rhizobiaceae > Aminobacter. The sequence continues at coordinate 49,930 of NZ_QGGX01000006.1, read as the reverse complement.
TAGTTCAGCGCCATGGGCGCACTGCCGCCCTTGGACGTCTCGGAGTAGTCCGGCATGAAGTAGCTCGCCCCCTGCACCGCGCCATACGGCGTTATGGCTGCAAAGGACGTTTCGTGGCGGTATCCGGCTTCCAGGCGGCCTGACAGCGTGTGGGCGTCATAGTCGGCCTCGTAGTCGTTGCCCATTACTGCGCGCGAGGTGTCGACACTATTATAGGCGTAGGCGGCCGCGCCCGAAACATAAGCCTGGCCGAACGCGCTCGAACCGTAGACGCCGGCATTGAATATCCCGGCGCGGCCGGAGCCCAAGTCGTTGTCCAGAGAGAAGGTCGAGCCGGCGCCTCCGAGCGCCAAGCCGAATTTGCCGCCGTCCAGCTGACGGTCGAACCCTGTCGCGAGACCCCAACTGCGCGTGGTCAAGTCCGACGAGCCGACGCCTGCGTCTCCGTTGACGTCCTGTGCGCCACCATAGGCCGTACCCCACATGCGCCAGGGCGTTTCGAAACCAAGACCGGTCACATCGGCCGAATTCACGCCCGCTTTTGCGAGTTCGTTGTTGGCGGCTTCTGCTGCGCTCGGCGTGTCCCCGCCAAGGGCGGCTAGCGCCACCTGCGAGGACAGTTGTGTGGCGTCAGGCGAATAGCTGTTGAGCGGCGCGGGTTGCTGCGAAACCGGCAGTATGCTGCCAGAGCCCGTTACGAACGGGTCGCTGATCTGTGCCAGGAACATATAGGATGAATGCAAGGCAGATGAGATTGCGGCTGTCCCGACCTCTCCGGAAATGACCGTCAGGTCTTCCGCGCTGAGATCCGCAAATGCCGGTGGAAGTGTGTCATGCGCATCGAAGTAAGAAAGAAGCGAATTGGCGGCTGCCTGCTGGTTCTGGTTCAGCGTTCCATAGTCGGGGCGAGCCAGCCCGAAAGTCATCAGGAATGCGAGATCTTGCTGAATCTCGGACCACATTGATGATGATAGCTGCGAAAAGTTGGTGGAGTTGTTAAAAAATACAAACCTTCCACCTGAGTAATAAGAGTTTGTTGTTAGCGCGCCCCATTTGTAGGAGCCGTTCGCTTGGGATGCGACAGTGGAAGTCGTGAGAAACACCACATACTGCGTCCCGGCCACCAGAGTAACGCCCCCGGTGGTTATGGTAACGGGGCTGTAGGCGGCGCCAGAAGGGGCGGTGAAAACATCCGACTGGTAGAGCGCCGAACCCACTATGCGATTTGTCGACGGGTTCCACTCGTAGACGAAGGCTTGCGTCTGGGGCGCTGTTGCAGATGTGTGAGACAGATAGAACGTGAATTCATGCAGCCTGGTCTGTGCCGAGGTCGGAGTGATGGTTTGGCCGTAGGTCGCTGTATTCGGCACGCCGAATGACGAAATGAAACTGGTCCCATTCCACTCGGGACGGGTATCGATCACTTCATATGTCTGCGCCTGCGCGACACCTGAAATCGAAAACAGCGCAACTGTCGCTGCAATGAACAGCGTACCCCGCCCAACCATGTCGATTATTCCCCCTCAAGCCCAGCAGACGAATATTGCAAAGAATGGTCCGGAGCAATCGCCAACTGCACTCGGTTGCAAAAACGTGGCGCCGCGGCTGTAGGGCAGAGGTTGGTCTGGACACGTGTGCGCAGCGGGCAGGCAGAGTAACGAGGCGACATTCCGCGAACCGGTCCGCTTGTCGCTACAAGCGGGCCGGTCCGGCTCCAGGCTCAGTTCAATTTCACCGTCAGCTTGTCGATCGTTCCGGTAAAGGCGAACGGCACCTGATAAGTCGTCCGGCCATTCGGTAAGTTGCGTAGTCTCGGGAATGACGCCAAGGCGCTTCTGGTTGGCGAAAATCTGGTCGCGCATCGCGTTCCAGCCCATGTCGAACTTGCCTTTGAACTTGGCAATCCATTCGGGCGTCGCATGGTGCGGTGCATGGGTGGCACCGGGCGCGAAATAGATAAAGAACGGCTTGTCCGGCGCTGACGCGTTCAACTGCCTGATGGGTCGATCGCGTTGTCGGCCTCGTCGGTGATCAGATTGTAGCCGGGTTTGCCAACCCACGGGGAAATCTGGGTGTGGTCCTGGAAGGGGTAAGGCTGGCACTGGTTGGAGTCGCCACCATGAAGCTGTAGAAATAATCGAAACCCATGTCGGACGGCCATTGATCGAATGGCCCGGGACAGATGTACTGGAAGGATGGCGTGTTGTGGTTTTTGCCAAACCACGACGTGGCGTAGCCGTTTTGCTTCAGGATGGTGCAGGTCGTGGCATTGTCCACGCCAAACACGGAGTCATAGCCGGGATAGCCCGTCGCCTGCTCGGAAATCACCCCGAAGCCGGCCGAATGATGGTTGCGCCCGGTTATGAGTGCCGCGCGCGTCGGCGAGCACAATGCCGTCGAATGGAACTGCGTGTAGCGCAGCCCCATCTTCGCGACACGGTCGAGCGCTGATGTCGGAATGACGCCGCCGAAGGTCCCCGCTACCCCCTAGCCCGCGTCGTCGGTCATGATTACAGGATGTTCGGCGCACCCTTCGGCGGCACGATCTGCGGCGGCCAAACCGGCCGGTCGTTGAGACTTTCGGGGGCAGGGCGCCCCACGAGTGACAATCCTTTGAAATCAAGGGAACTCAACTGCAACGCGACGCGACATGAAGGCGGTTGCTCCACTGCTTTCATGCTGCCTAAGCTGCTGATTTATTTGAGAGGAGAGTGGTAGCGGGAAGTGGACTCGAACCACCGACCCCAGGATTATGATTCCCGTGCTCTAACCAACTGAGCTATCCCGCCAGGGTGGAGAAGGCTCGAAAAACTGTCTCGCAAGAGGCAGGCATCGATGCGTTCGCCAAGGTCGGGCGGATATAATGTCTGGATGACGAGCCTGTCAAGCAGTCACGTCGGGCAATTTCGGATTATTCCCAAGACGTATCGGCAGGTCATTTGCGCGACCCTTTGCGGCCGGGATTTCGCGGAACATTCTTCCACACCCGGCCATGATGGAAGCGCGCGCGCCCTGCTTGCGGCCTCGCCATGGGATTCGTCGCAAGCGGATTCGGTGCTGCGCCAGCGCGTCAACGCATATGAGCTAGGCGATATTGGCGCAGCGCGCGGGGTTGAGTTCACAAGGCGCGGCCATTATGTCTGCCGCGTAAACTCCCCCAGGAAAGAGCCTGATGAAACCGCGTATTGCAGTCCTTGGATGCGGATATTGGGGCGGCAATCACATCCGCACCCTGAAGTCGCTTGGTGCCCTTCATACCGTCTCCGATGTCGATCCGGCTCGTGCCGAGCGCTTTGCCGCCGAGCAGGGCTGCCTGGCCGTCACCCCTGATGAACTCTTTGCCCGCGACGACGTCGATGCCGTGGTCATGGCGCTGCCGCCGCAGTTCCACGCCGATTTTGCGATTCGTGCCGTCGAGGCCGGCAAGGACGTGCTGGTGGAAAAGCCGATCGCTTTGACCGTGCCTGACGCCGAGCGCGCCGTTAAGGCTGCGCGCGACAATGGCCGCGTCTTCATGACCGGCCATGTGCTCCGTTTCCATCCGGCGTTCGAGGGCCTCAAGGCGCTTGTCGACAAGGGCGAACTCGGCGATGTGGGCTATATCCATTCGCACCGCCTCGGCCTCGGCAAGTTCCATGCCGAAAACGACGCGCTGTGGGATCTTGCCCCGCACGATCTGTCGATGATCCTGGCGATCACCGGCACCGCCCCCATCGAGGTGCGCGGCGAGGGCGCTGCGGTGCTCAACCACCTCAGCGATTTCGCCCATCTGCACATGCGCTTCCCCAACGGCCTGCGCGGGCACTTGTTCGCCTCGCGGCTCAATCCCTATCGTGAGCGCCGGCTGACTGTCGTCGGTACCAAGGGCATGGCGGTGTTCGACGACGTCGAGCCGCAGGAGCGCAAGCTGGCCGTCTATCGCCACAATGTATGGCAAGATGGCGGGCAGTGGACGTCGACCATGAACGAGCCGACTTATATTCCGCTTGAAAATGCCATGCCGCTGACGCGCGAGCTCGAGCATTTTATCCATTGCATCGAAACGCGCGAAGAGCCGCGCACGGGCGCTGAAGAAGCGCTCGGCGTGCTCAGGATTCTGACCGCGGGAACGGTAACGCACGATTGAGCTGAAAGGGGATAGGGCAATGGGGCTGTTGCGGCTGCCCTACTGCCTTATTCCCCTTGGGATCGTCCCAGAAGCCACTAGCCGGCGAGGGCCAGGGTGGCAAGCCACACCACCACAACGAAGGCGAGGCCGGCCAGGCTCCGGGGCTTGGTGACAATTTCGGCCGCCTCGGCGCGGAAGCCGGCCATCAGTTCGGTCGGGATCATGCGGACAACCAGCCAAATGCCCAGAGGCACGATCAGAAGATCATCGAGATAGCCGAGAATGGGCACGAAATCGGGGATGAGGTCGAGCGGGCTCAGTGCGTATGCAGCGACGCACGCGGCGGCGAGCCGGGCGTACCAAGGCGTCAGCGGGCTGCGCGCGGCACGATAGAGCGCCACGACATCGCGCTTCAGGAGCCGCGCCCAGCGCTTGGCTGCTTCCAGCATGGTGACGGGATTATTCCGCAGCTATCGGTCCCGGCGTTGCCGCCAGCCGCGACAGCATCGCTTCGGCGTCGGCGTGGCGTTCGGAGCGCTCGATAAAGCCGCCGCCGAAGACGCGCGCCTCATTGCCATCGTCGGAATACAGCACGCAGGCCTGGCCGGGGGCTATGCCCGACTCGCCGTCGACCAACTCGACCCAGGTCGCGCCGTCGCGATGATGCAAAACGACGGGACGCGGCGGGCGCGACGAGCGCACCTTGGCGTAGAGTTCGAGGCCGCTTGCAGGCACGCCTGACAAGGCATCGTCGCCCAGCCAGTTCATGCCGCGCAGAAAGATCTTGTGTGTCTCCAGTGCCTCGCGCGGGCCGACGACGACACGCGCATGCTCGGCGTCGATATGGACGACATAAAGCGGCTCGCCCGAAGCGATACCAATGCCGCGGCGCTGGCCGATGGTGTAGCGCAGGATGCCTTCATGGCGGCCGAGCACGCGGCCGTCAATATGGACAATGTCACCGGGGTTGGCGGCCGACGGCCTGAGCTTGGCGATGATGTCGGAATATTTGCCCTGCGGCACAAAGCAGATGTCCTGGCTGTCCTGCTTGGCGGCGACCGTCAGGCCCATGCGCTCGGCAGCGGCGCGAACATCGGGCTTGGACATGCCGCCCAGGGGGAAGCGCAGATAGTCGATCTGATCCTGCGTGGTGGCGAAAAGGAAGTAGCTCTGGTCGCGGTCGGCGTCGACCGGGCGATAAAGCGCGCGGTGGGCGCCGTTCTGCTTGGAGCGGATGTAGTGGCCGGTGGCGAGAGCATCGGCGCCGAGCTCGCGCGCGGTGGCCAGCAGGTCGGCAAACTTGACGGTCTGGTTGCACGACACGCAGGGGATCGGTGTCTCGCCGGCGACATAGCTTTCGGCGAACGGATCGATGACCGCCTTGCGGAAGCGCTCTTCATAGTCGAGCACGTAATGGGGAATGCCGAGTGTTTCGGAAACGCGGCGGGCGTCGGCGATGTCCTGGCCGGCACAGCACGATCCGGCGCGGTGGGTGGCAGCCCCATGATCGTAGAGCTGAAGCGTGACGCCAACGACGTCGTAGCCCTCTTGTTTCAGCAGGCCGGCCACGACTGAAGAATCGACACCACCCGACATGGCTACAACCACGCGGGTGTCTTCGGGGCGTCCGGGCAGGTCCAGGCTGTTCATCGGGATTGCGTTCCGCTGTCTTAAGTTCGGCTGCATGCCAATGGCTGCAATATAGGTCAAGCCTCATCGCAGTACCACCCGCACCGGGCCGATGCGCCTTTTTCGGCGCGAAACCAGCCAACAGGGCAGATGGTTAAATTGCGGATTGAGAGTCTAACGATCCGTTCACGTTCGTTACTTAGCTCTTAGTACACGCTTAGGCAATTTTTAAAGCTGTGGCGCTAGTGTGGCAGGTGATTGGGTCTTTGAGTTTTTAGTAGAGAGTACGATGACCGATCTGGTTAGACCGCGTGTCAAATATGTTATCGGGCCGGACGGCAGCCCGCTTACGATTGCCGATCTGCCCCCGACCAACACGCGCCGGTGGGTCATCCGCCGAAAGGCGGAAGTGGTCGCGGCGGTCAGGGGAGGGCTGCTCAGTCTCGACGAAGCGTGCCAACGCTACAAGTTGACGACCGAGGAGTTTCTGTCCTGGCAGGCTTCCATTGACGAATACGGCCTTGCCGGCCTGCGCACCACGCGCATCCAGCAATACCGTCACTGACACCGGCCGTTGCGGCCAACCAACAAGGAAGGGTGCGGCTTGCCGCACCCTTTTTGTTTGCAGCTAGGTTTTTGGGAATTTTAGACCGTTAGCACCACCTTGCCCGCAGGCTTGCTCGCCAGGAAATCGTGAGCAGCGGCCGCCTCGGCAAGCGGGAAGCGCTTGGCAACATGCACCTTGAGCTTGCCGGCCTCGATCAGCTTTGCCAGTTCTTCCAGGCCCGCGCGGTCCGGGCGCACCGAAATGCGCTCGATCCTGATGCCGCGGCCGGCCGCTTCAGCCGCTGCCTTTTCGGTGACGCCGAGCAGGACGACGAGCGTGCCGCCTTGCTTCAGCACCTTCAGCGACTTTTCGGGATGGTCGCCGCCAAGCGCCTCGAAGACCAGGTCGACCATGCCCGCCTTCTCAACGAAATCATCCTTCGTGTAGTCGATCACCTCGTCGGCGCCGAGCGAGCGCACGAAATCGACCTTGCTTGGGCTCGCCGTTGCAATGACGTGGGCGCCTTTCGCCTTGGCGATTTGCACGGCGAGGTGACCGACCCCGCCCGCGGCAGCCTGCACAAGGACGCGGTCGCCGGCCTTGATGTGGCCAGCCGTCACCAGACCCTGCCAGGCGGTCAAGCCGGCTAACGGCAATGCGCCGGCTTCGACGTGGTCCAGCCCGTTCGGCTTGTGGGCAAGTTCAGCCGCCGGCGCCACGGTGAGATCCGCATAGGCGGAGGCCGCGGCCGGAAAGCGCGGCATGCCGAACACCTCGTCGCCAACCGCAAAGCCATTGGCGCCTGTGCCGACAGCCTCCACGGTGCCTGATACGTCCCAGCCGAGCACGAAGGGCGGTTCGCCGAGCAGGGGATAGAAACCGCCGCGAACGGCTGCGTCGACCGGGTTGACGCCAGCGGCCTTGACGCGGATCAGCACTTCACCTGCCTTCGGCTGCGGCGCAGGCTGCTCGCCAATCCTGAGCACTTCAGATCCGCCGACGGTGTTTTGGGTAATGGCACGCATGGACTGTCCTCCTTGGGATGAATGCAAGCTCACTATCATTTGGATAGTATCTTTACCTTGTCGAGTATGTACCTCGATGATATATAGGTACCCCATGGATAGTGAATGCGCCCCTGACACCCCCTTCGGCTATGACGCCTTCAGGCGCCACTGCATGTCTCACACCGTGCTCGAGATGCTGGCGAGCAAGTGGGTCTACCTGGTTGTCGGGGCTTTGAAGCCGGGCAGGCGGCGCTATGGCGAGCTTCAACGCAAGGTCGAGGGCATCACGCCCAAGATGCTGACGCAGACGCTACGTGTGCTGGAGCGGGACGGGCTGGTGCGGCGCGAAATCTTCCTCGTCATTCCGCCGCGCGTCGAGTATGAGTTAACCGATCTGGGGGGCAATCTTGCCGATCTGCTCAACCAGATCAGGGTCTGGGCGGAGCGTCACGCGCCTGAAATTCGTGATTCGCGCGCGCAGTCACTGGCTAGCGAGAATGTGCCCATTGAATATTCGGCCTAGGGCGCGGGCGCGCTCAGGTGGCGATGGACTGACAGCGCTGCTCGTGTTGGACTAAGCTTTTGAAAAATAGGCGGTGGTCTTAGCCGATCATGGCGCTTCGGCCGCTGGTCTCCGCGTCACGCGTGCTGCGGTCGCGCGATTCCAGCATTTCAGCCTTGGACAGCTCCGCTTCAGCTTCGGAGAGTAAGGATTCTGCAGTGGCGCGCTGTTGCGCCAGGTCTTGCTGGGAGTTTTTCAGATTGTCACGTCGTTGCCGTGCGGCTTTGGCGAAGGTTGGATAGGCAAAATGATTGAGATCAGTGATCCCTGCCTTCTTTTCCTCCGCAACGATCTGCAACTCCAGATCGTTGGCCATGCGGTCGAACTCGGCGATCATCGAATCGAGCTGCATCAGCTGCCGGCGCTTTTCGTTCACCTGAAACTGCTTGAGCCTGACCAGGTTCTCACGTGATTTCATGACCCGATACTCCCGAACACCGAAAAACGCACTTCTACTCGCCTACTCCGGCCCCAAGGGACCTTGCCGCACCCGAATCGCATATCAACACCCGGCTATGGAAAACAAACTTTTAAAGTTTTTCTCCGCCGGTAACCATTCGTTTACGGGCATCGTTAATCATACCCATCGAGACTTAAGACCCGGTAAAGATTCTGGTTTTCGCCGCGAATGTGATCGGGACGTGTCCGGAGTCGCTTAGTCAGCCTTGTTAATGCATCGCGTTAAGATGTTGACCGTGTGATTCATGTTTGGATTCAAGAGGGTGTATGCGCCGGTTAAAATTTCTGATATGGTCTTCCATACGAAATTAGGTTTTGTTAACCATTCGATGGCAGCCTCCGATTCAGTAGCACTGAGCCGGCATGGATTGGACCGCGAAGAGGTTCCGGCAGCAGAAAAGGGGATATGAATGCGCGTTCTGCTGATAGAAGACGACAGTGCAACCGCACAGAGCATCGAATTGATGCTCAAATCGGAAAGCTTCAACGTCTATACGACTGATCTCGGCGAAGAAGGCGTCGATCTCGGCAAGCTCTATGATTACGATATCATCCTTCTCGACCTGAACCTGCCCGACATGTCGGGTTACGAGGTTCTGCGCACATTGCGCCTGTCCAAGGTCAAGACGCCGATCCTGATCCTGTCCGGCATGGCCGGCATCGAGGACAAGGTCCGTGGCCTGGGTTTCGGCGCCGACGACTACATGACCAAGCCGTTCCACAAGGACGAGCTGGTGGCACGCATCCATGCGATCGTCCGCCGCTCGAAGGGCCACGCCCAGTCGGTCATCCTGACTGGCGATCTGATCGTCAATCTCGACGCCAAGACGGTCGAGGTCGGTGGCCAGCGCGTGCACCTGACAGGCAAGGAATACCAGATGCTGGAGCTGCTTTCGCTCCGCAAGGGTACGACGCTGACCAAGGAAATGTTCCTCAACCACCTTTACGGTGGCATGGACGAGCCAGAACTGAAGATCATCGACGTCTTCATCTGCAAGCTTCGCAAGAAGCTCGACGCGGCATCCGGCGGCCAGAACTTCATCGAAACTGTCTGGGGTCGCGGCTATGTGCTGCGTGAACCGGAAGAGCTTCGCGAAATCGCCTGAATTCTTGGACTACCTTCAGTCAAAACCCGGCCTCCGTGCCGGGTTTTTTTTAGAGTTTTTTTGAAGCTGACTCAGGCGGCTACGTCGAAGGCGCGGAAGCGGTCGATCAAATGCGGCCTTGTGAACGGCTTCAACAGGTAGCCCTGCGCGCCGGCGCGCTTGGCGCGCATGATGGCGCCGATGTCGACCTCTGTCAGGCAGATCGCGATCTGTGGCTTGATGCGGCCGTCCATGGCTCGGACGCGCCGGATGAATTCAGCCGGCGTCATGTCCTCCAATGCGCCGTCGACAACGATGATCTCGGGCATGTCGTAGGCGCACATGTCGAGGCCCTCGGCGCCGGTCGATGCTTCGACCACGACCAGGTCCGGGCCATTCAGGATGCGTTTGGCGACTTTGCGAATGACGCTCGAATCATCGACGAACAGGCAGCGCTTCATATCCCGGTCCTCTTTTCGGGAGCCGGACGCGTCAGGCGCGCCGGTGTGTTGGCTTAACCCTAGCGTGGTTGCGTAAAGAAGCAGAAAACCCGGATGGTAAAAATCTAGGAAATGGCAGGCTGCGGGACCCGAACCGGTCAGTCGGGGCGCGCGGACCGCATCAGGCGAGGGCGTGTCGCTTCACCATCAGGTCAGTAAAGTCGTTGCTAATATTCGCAACCGCGCGCCATCATTGCCGAAAATCATCTTGGATTTTCGGATTGATGCGGCAAGGCTGCCGCGATCTGCAAAGCAGTGCTTGGATTATACTGGAACGGTCCGCCGATCACTCGGCGGTCAGCAGGATCTCTTCCGGCGTTGCGTGGATCGAGATCGTCATGCCCGCTTCGCGCGCCAGAAGCAGCGTGTAGTAGGGTTGTACCGAATGGGCATCGATTGCCTCTTCCGGCTTGTGTCCGGAATGCAGTTCAAGGAACTTCGGTGGTACGCGAAGCATCGGTCCGCTGGCCGACAGGGTGAATTTCGGCGCGGCATCGACGTTTTCAAGCGTGACGCTGAGCTTGCCGCCGCGCGGGATCGCAGCATGGGCAACCAGAAGGAGGTTGAGCAGCAGCTTGACCTTGTTTTTGGGCAGCAGCGCGCGACCGCCGTTCCAGATCAGTTCCGGCTTCTCGTTCTTGAGGAATGCAGTGGCGACCGCTTCGGCGTCGCCGGTGTCGATCAGCATGCCGGCGGAACCAGCGGCCCCAAAGGCGATGCGGGCGAACTGCAGTCGCGCCGAGGCGTTGCGGGCGCTGGTGCGGATGAGGCGCATGGCGTCTTCGTCGGCGCCGCCTTCGTCGAGCAGTTCGAGGCCGTTGTTGATGGCGCCGACCGGCGAGATGATGTCGTGGCAGACCCGGCTGCACAGCAGCGCTGCAAGGTCAGGGGCGGAAAGCGTCAACAAATCGGCCATGAACGGCATCCCTCGGGCAAATGGCTTGAACCAATGGTAATGCGGCCACGGGACCCAGTCGTGCGAATCAGGGCTGGCCTTGCAGTCCTCTTGGTTACACAGCGCTGCCTCATGCGGCAAGAAACAGCAGCCAAGGCTAGGGCGAAATGCTGGCTTTTCTGCGCAATTCCGGGCTTTTCCATGCGTATGCGCGCCTTCGATCCGCCATCTTCATGGGTCAATTTAATGGTTGAAAAAGGATTACGGCATAGTTTGCCGGAGTTGGACCAGCGAGCCGCCGATCAAGAGCAGCAGCGGGTCCGGGGCGTCGGAGAAAGTGTGCTCCCTGACGGAGATTTGGAAGCATGATTTCCCGATTCTATGGCCGGACGTTCGCCCGGCTTGTTGCCGCGATGTTCGTCCTTGTCGGCGTTCTGGCATTTTCGACATCTGCGTCTCGCGCGGAACAATATACCTCGCAGGAGATCCTTGATTCCGGCCATCGCTTCTTTGGTTCGACGTCGGGCGGTCTCGCCAGCGTCGTGGAGAAGGTCTTTTCGTCCTACGGCCTGCCGAATGGCTATGTCCTTGGCGAGGAGGGTTCGGGTGCCTTTGTCGGCGGCCTGACCTACGGCGAAGGTACACTCTACACCAAGAATGCCGGCGACCATAAAGTGTACTGGCAGGGCCCTTCGCTCGGCTGGGACTTCGGCGGGCAGGGCTCGCGGACCATGATCCTGGTCTACAATCTCGACGACGTGAACAATCTCTATGATCGTTATGGCGGCGTCGCTGGTTCGGCCTATGTTGTCGCCGGCGTCGGCTTCAACGTTCTCAAGCGTGGCAATATCCTGCTCGTGCCGGTGCGCACCGGGGTCGGTGCTCGGCTGGGTGTTAATCTGGGGTACCTCAAGCTGACCCAACAGCCGACCTGGAATCCGTTCTGATGGTAGCGGGTTGATTGGCGCTTGCAGCGCTTCGTGTCCGGCAGGGCGCGCATGGCGCTGCAACACTTTAATTCTGTGCATGACCCCATAGGAAAATCGATTCTGATTTTCAGGGTCATGTGCAGCATTTGCAGCGGTGCTGGATTCCTGCCATGGGAACATGGCAAACTCGCGCCTGACCGCAACGGGTAAAGTGCTTTGGTCCAGTCGATCCTGTTTTTCGTTCTTGGCTTCCTGACCGCCGGGTTTTTGGTGCTGCTGATCGCACCTGCGGTGTGGCGGCGCGCCGTCTCGGTTACCCGGCAGCGGGTCGAAGCAAAGCTTCCGATGACGTTGGAAGAAATCCGCGCCGACAAGGACAGCCTGCGCGCCGAGCACGCCATGGCGCTGCGCAAGGTCGAAGTCCAGCTCAAGGCCTCGCAGGAAAAGGTGCTGTCGCAGGCCGTTGAGCTCAGCCGCCTTCGCGAAGCGCAAAAGGTTGCGGCTGCAGATCACACCACCAAGCAAGGCGTGGTCAGCGAACTCGAAGCCAAACGTGGCAATCTGCGCGAGGAAATTGGCAAGCGCGATGCACATATCAAGGGGCTCGCCGCCCAACTCGCCGAGGCCCAGCGTCTGCTTGAGCAACGGGCCAGAGAAGCAGAGGAAATGGGACGGCTATATGAAGAGGCCACCCTTTCCTCCAGCAGTCGCCAGATTGAACTGGTGAGCCGTGAAAGCGAACTGGGCAAGCTTTCCGACGACATGTCGACGCTTCGCCATCAGCGCAGTGACTCCGACCGCCGCCTGAGCGAACTCGAAGCCGACAACAAGGCGGTTCGCGAGGCCTTGAAGGTGGAGACAAGACGCGCGGGCGAACTCGACAGGAAGCTGCAGGAGATGGCGGCGTCGCTGGGCGACCGCGACGAGAAGATCGAGCAGCGCGAGGGCGAATTGGCCCGTGCGCGCGAGCAACTGAACACGCCGCATGATGCGCCGGAGACGAACAGCATGACCAATGGAGCCGCGCAGGCGCTCGAGCGCGAACGTCTTGAAGGTCGACTGACTGTGTTGGCCCGCGAGAACAAGCGGCTGAAGGGTGAGCTTGCCAAGGCAGGGCGTAACGCTTCGACGCCGGGCCAGGATTCGCAATTGCGCGAACAGATGCACGAACTGGCGGCGGAGGTCGTAGCGCTGACGGCGCGGCTCGAAGGGCCGAATTCACCGATCTCCAGCCTGCTTGGGAATACCGCGGAATTCCGCGCCTCGGTGAACGGCGATCGGCCTGCCGTCATCAGCCTGGCAGACCGCGTCCGGGCGTTGCAGAAATCGCCGGCTGCCGAATAGGCTCCCTCAATTTGTGGCGTCGGTAAAATGATGCAGCGCGATCGCCGAGGCGGCCGCGACATTGAGGCTGTCGAAGCCTGGCGCCATTCTTATTCTTGCAGTGGTCAGCCGCTTCAGCAGCGGCTCCGGCAGGCCTTCCCCTTCGGTTCCGAGATAAAGCGCCAGCCGCTTGGGGCGTTCGACATCTCTGATGTCGGCCTTGCCGGCGGGCGATAGCGCCAGTTGCTCGAAACCGTGGCGAGACAGTGCGTCGGCGAGCGTGCTTGCCGTACCGCCAACCGTGAACGGCACCTTGAGGACCGCGCCAACCGAAACCCTGATTGCCTTGCGGTAGAGCGGATCGCAACAGGTCTCGTCGAGGAGTACCAGATCTGCGCCAAAGGCAGCCGCGTTGCGGAAGATCGAGCCGATATTGTCGTGATTGGAGATGCCGACCGGCACCGCCACGAGTGCCCGCTCGGGCAGGGCGTCGAGCATGTCGTCGATCGCAATCGTCTCGCCCTTGATGCCGATGGCAAGAATGCCGCGATGCATGTGGAAGCCAGCGATGGCATCCATCACCGCGGCCGAAACCACATATACGGGCAAGTCCTCGCGGGCGAGCGCCAGCGTGTCGGCCATGCCTGCCACGCGGTTTTCAAGAACCAGAACGGATTCCGCCTTGAAGCGGCCCGCACCAAACAGCACGTTGAGCACGACCTTGCCCTCGGCGATGAAGCGGCCTTCGCGGCCGACAAGATCACGCTCGCGTATGTCGAGATAGGGTGCGACGCTGGGGTCGGCAGGATCGTCGATGCGGATGATGTTCATGGCCGTTTCATAGCGGAGGGCAGGCCGCTATGGGAGCCTAGAAAAGGCTGGACGATGGTCAGGCGTCTTCGAAGATGCCTTCCAGCGTGCCGAGCAGCTTGCGCACGGCCTCGGACTTGCAGGTGTAGTAGATCATCTGCCGGTCGCGACGTGTTTCGACCAGTTCTTCGTTGCGCAGGCGCGCAAGATGCTGCGACAGGGCCGATTGGCTCAAGGAAACCTTTTCGGCGATCGCGCCCACCGACATCTCGGTGTCGAGCAGGTGGCTCATGATCATCAGCCGCTTTTCGTTGCCCATAAGCGTGAGCAAGGAGGCCGCGGCTTCCGCATTGGCCGTCAGTTTTTTCGGTTTCATGGGTACCCCGTGTATCCGCAATGCTTTCCGGCGTCATGGGGGCAACAACGCCGAATTACCAAACCAGATCGTTAGTGGAATCATTAGCCGATCTAGCTATTCCAGCACAATCAGCTTTCATTTAAAAAATCAAGACTTTGCTGCGCGACCTTCCTTCGCCATTTCGACAAGGCTTCGCCTGAGATCTGCCGCTTCTGCAAGCATTTCAGGGAAAAGAACCCGCCCGGTCTCGTCGCCCGACGCCAGATCCATCCCTTCCGGATCAAAGCCGCTGAGCACCCAGGCCTTGTCTGCGAGCTTGCCGAAATGGCTGGCGTAGATGGCTATCGCCTCGCGGTGATCGGCGTTCATGTGATCGAGTGCCGACTGTTCGGCATTCGCAATGGCCTCCACCGCCGGGCTGGGCAGGAGCAGGTCATCGCGGCTCAGCAGGTAGGCCTTGCCAAAGCCGCCATTGAGGTTGGCGCGCTCCAGTTCGAGCCGGAAAATCGCGAAATCGCCAAGCCCGACATAGAGCTTGGCCTTGGGATTGCGGTTGAGGTAGCGGCGCTCGGCCCGCGCCTGCTCTGGCGTGCCGCGTTCGAGGCGAACAGCCCGGCAAAACAGCGTGATGCGTGGATAGGCCAGCGGATCGCCCTTGCCGATCTCGCCGACCAGGAGCGAGCAGACGGGATTGGCGACGATGCCCTTGGTGTGGGCTGACAGGCCGGAGATCAGGATCAGCGGCGTGCCGTCGACGTCGGTGGCTGTGCCGACGCGGCTTGCAAGCGGAGACCCGGTTTCCGGCTCGATGACGGCAAGCGCGCCGTGACGGGCCGTGCGCAGCAGCGAACGCGCGAGCGCGATCGCCTCGGCGTCGGTCTCCCGGATGACATCCTTCTTGCGCTCTTCCACTGCTGCACCATCAAATATGACAATTCTTATCTACTTATCGTTGGCCCTGGGGGGTTGGCAAGAGTGTCCTGTAGCCAAAGACAACAAAGCCCCGGAAGCTTACGCTACCGGGGCCGGAGCATAGTCTATCCCAGGGCTTTTCGGCGCTTATTTAGGCGCCATGCGGATCGCGCCGTCGAGGCGGATGGTCTCGCCGTTGAGCATCTGGTTCTCGACGATGTGCAGGGCCAGCGCGGCATATTCGGACGGCTCGCCGAGGCGCGGCGGGAAGGGGACGGCGGCGCCGAGCGAATCCTGCACTTCCTGCGGCATCGCCGCCATCATCGGCGTCTTGAAGATGCCAGGCGCGATGGTTGCGACGCGGATGCCCGAGAGAGCGAGGTCGCGCGCGATCGGCAGCGTCATGCCGACGACGCCGCCCTTGGAGGCGGAGTAGGCGGCCTGGCCGATCTGGCCGTCATAGGCGGCGACTGATGCTGTGCTGACGATGACGCCGCGCTCGCCGCCCTGCAGTGGCTCGAGCTTCGATGCACCATCGGCAAACAGCCGGATCATGTTGAAAGAGCCGATCAGGTTGACCTCGACAACCTGGCGGAAGACGCTGAGCGGATGCGGGCCGTCCTTGCCCACCGTCTTCACGCCCACGGCGATGCCGGCGCAGTTGACGAGGATGCGCGGGGTGCCAAGTTTCTCATTCACTTCGGCAAAGGCCGCGACAGCGCTTTCCTCGTTGCTGACGTCGCAGCGCACGGCGATGCCGCCAATGTCTGCGGCAACCTTTTCAGCACGTTCGAGGCTGAGATCAAGGATTGCGACCTTGGCACCCTTGGCTGAGAGTGCGCGTGCGGTGGCTTCGCCAAGGCCGGAGCCGGCGCCGGTGACCACTGCGATCTGCCCATTTGGATTCATGTCAGCCTAGTCCTCTGTTGCTGTGAACGAATGCTCTACCGCATCGGCCCGAAAACCGGAATCGGTTTCGGCAGTCGAAGGCTCGCGCTTGGCTCAGGCAGGCTCGGGCATGCGCTGCGGTGTCTTGGCCAGATGTGCGTGGCAGACTTCACCGGAAAGCAGGGCCACCGCACCCGGCACGATCTCATGCGCGAGCAGACGGTTGAGATCGACTGGGCGCGGCATTTCAATCTGGCCGCGCGGGATGCGAGTGAAGCCAAGCGGTCCGTAATAGGGTTCGTCGCCAACCAGGATCACAGCTGGCTCATTTGCCTTCTCGGCAGCAGCGAGCGCCATGGCGACGAGCTTGCGGCCGATGCCCATGTTTTTGAAATCAGGACGGACGGCAAGCGGGCCGAGCATCTGCGCGCGCCCTTCGCCGGCGGCAATCGGTGTCATCCTGACCGAGGCGATCACCTGTCCACCATGCGTGGCGACAAAGGACAGCGACCGGTCATGCGGGCCGCCTTCGCGGATCTTGTAGGCTGCGCGGGTGAAGCGCCCCGGGCCGAAGGCCTCGGCGTTGATGTCATCGATTTCGAGGTCGTGCGCGGGGGTTTCCGGCAGATAAGTCACGTCGGCAAGGGTCATGTTTTTGCAGTCCGGTGTCCTGGGATGAGATGCCGCGGGCCAAGCCGCAGCGGTCGCAAGTCAGCGCTTCAAGCGCATGCGCTCATTCGTCGTCGGTCGATCCGGATATGTGCAAGACAATGTGACATCGAAATGCCCGCTAGCATCATTTGCGACGTCCGTCCATCGTGCATTTGATCGATGTGCGCCTGTTGTTGACGATCCGTTCAGACTGTGACCCTTCGGATTAAGCCCGTCGTGCCCTACATGGAGGCAAACGAAAGGACTTAACCATGGGATTGCTGGTTGAAGGCAAATGGCAGGACCGCTGGTACGACACCAAGTCGACAGGGGGCAAATTCGTACGCTCGCATTCGCAGTGGCGCGACTGGATCACTGTCGACGGCAAACCGGCGGAAGGCCGCACGCGCGGCTTCAAGGCTGAGCCGGGTCGCTATCACCTCTATGTTTCGCTCGCCTGTCCGTGGGCGCACCGGACGCTGATCTTCCGCGCGCTGAAAAAGCTTGAAGAAGTCATCTCGGTCTCGGTGGTGCATCACTACATGGGAGAGAACGGCTGGACCTTCCGAACCGACGACGGCGCCACCGGAGATACGCTCTACGGGCTCGACTTCCTGCACCAGATCTACACCAAGGCCGATCCGACCTATTCGGGCCGTGTCACCGTGCCGGTGCTTTGGGACAAGAAGGAAAAGACGATCGTTTCCAACGAGTCATCCGAGATCATTCGCATGCTGAACTCGGCCTTCGACGAATGGGGCGACGCCTCGCTGGATTTCTATCCCCAGGCGCTGCGCGGCGAGATCGATGCGGTCAATGAACTGGTTTACCCCTCGATCAACAATGGCGTCTACCGCGCCGGCTTCGCCACCACGCAGGCCGCCTACGAGGAAGCCTTCAACGAGTTGTTCGCAGCGCTCGATACGTTGGAAGAGCGGCTGTCGCACCAGCGCTATCTGGTCGGCAACCGACTGACCGAGGCCGACTGGCGGCTGTTCACCACTTTGGTGCGCTTCGACCCGGTTTATGTCGGACACTTCAAGACCAACCTGCGCCGGATTGCCGACTACCCGAGCCTGTCGAACTATCTGCGCGAACTCTATCAGGTGCCCGGCGTTGCCGAGACGGTGAACCTGCTTCACATCAAGGCGCACTACTACGGCAGCCACACCGGCATCAATCCGACCGGCATCGTGCCGGTTGGGCCGGAGGTCGATCTTACGGCGCCGCACAACCGGGGAAAGTTGCTGAAGGCGGCGTGAGCCGCACTCGGTAGCCGCTCAGTAGCCCTCATGGTGATCCTGTCGAACCACGAGGGCGCTCGGCTCCAGTCTGATTGCCTCAAAACCGGGTTCGACGGGCTGCCATGAAGGTTGTGGCGGGCCTGTCACCAATAGGGCGATGCTGCCACACCCTCAAAAACTTCTGATATCCGCCGCCGGGTTGCCGGCGTCGTGTTTTCCGGCAGCGCGTCGAGCGGGAAGAAGCCTGCTTCGGCGATTTCATAGTCCGGCGCCTTGGGCTGATCCTGCCTGAAGGTTTCGATCAGATAGAAACCGACATGGTCGCGCCGCGTCGCCTGCTTGTTGAGGTGGATCGACCTCAGCACCGGCGGGGCCACAATCGTGATGTTGCCTTCTTCCTCCAGTTCGCGTGTCAGCGATTCGACGAAGGTCTCGCCAACCTCGACGCCGCCGCCCGGCAATTGCCAGCCCGGCACGTAGGTGTGGCGGATCAGGAAGACGGAATTGGTCTCGGCGTCATGGACCAGGCCGCGCACGCCGAGCGTCATTGGCCTCCGCAGCAGGAAATAGAAATGGAACAGGTGCCCGCGCAGGCGCGACCACGGGCTCAGGTGAAGCGGATCGGAATTGACAACATTGACCATCACGCGTGTCGCCATGGCTGGAAAGCCGCCATCGCGTGACCTAAAAGAGTGTGATGTTCAGGCTTGCCCATATTTCCGATGTCCATCTTGGTCCGCTTCCGGATGTAACCTATCGCGACCTCGCCTCCAAGCGTGTGGTCGGCTACGTCAACTGGCAGCGAAACCGCCGCCGCCACCATCATGACGGCATCGTCGATGCGATCGTCGCCGACCTCAAGGCACAAGTGCCCGACCACCTTGCGGTGACCGGCGACCTCGTCAATCTGGCGCTCGACGGCGAGATCGAGCTGGCAAGGCTATGGCTCCAAACGCTCGGCGCGCCGACCGATGTCTCGGTCGTGCCGGGCAATCACGACGCCTATGTGCCCGGAGCCTTCGACAAGGCCTGCCACGCCTGGGCGCCGTGGATGAGTGGCGACGGCTCGCACGGTCCGGTTCGACGTACGAGCTTTCCCTATCTGCGCATCCGCCCGAACGTGGCGCTGATCGGGGTGTCGACGGCGCGTGCGACTGCCCCCTTCATGGCCAGCGGCTTTTTCCGCGAAGGCCAGGCCGAACGATTGGCTGGGATTCTTGAAGAAACGGGCAAGCGCGATCTTTTCAGGGTGGTGATGATCCATCATCCGCCGGTGCGCGGTGCTGTGGGCCAGCACAAGCGCTTGTTGGGCATCGGCAAGTTCCAGAAGGTGATACGGCAAAGCGGCGCCGAGCTCGTGCTCCACGGCCATTCGCATCTGCCAACGCTTCATTGGATCGAAGGGCACACCGGGATGGTTCCGGTGGTCGGTGTCGCCGCTGCCGGCCAGGCGGCAGGTGGCCTCAGGCCCGCCGCACAGTTCAACTTGCTCGACATCTCGGGCGAGCGCGGGAACTGGAACGTGCAGTTGACCCGGCGTGGGCTTTCGGTGCCGGCGGCGCCGCCGTCGGAGGTTTCAACGATAGACCTTACCGCTATAGCGCCACACAGGGCCTTGCTGGTCAGAAGCTGACGCCGGTGGCGGCGAGGCGCAGCCAGTAGAGTGCCGCCATTACCGCGATGCCGGCGACTGCACCGGCAACGAGCAAGCCGAAGCCGGACAGGACGTTCGACCAGACGGGTTGGCCCAAACGCCGCATTGGTGGCTCGGCTTCGGCAACCGTCTCCCTGGCAAACCCCGGCAGCGCCGGATCGGCTCCGCCATCCATCATCTGCTGGCGCTCGACGATGCGTTCGGCGATGTAGCGCGTCACCTGGTCGGCTACGCGCTTTGGGTCGGTGGATTCTGCCAGCACGACGCGGCCGATACGGGTGTCACGGACAAAGCGGAATGTACGTCGGTCGCGGCCAAGGGCGACGTGGCTCACCGCGTCTATCCAAAGTCGCGGCTGGAGGCCGGAGGAGATGGTGAAATCGAAATTGTCGATGTCTTTCGGCACGTCGGCGAAGACCGGTTCGAGTTCCGCGGCCAGCAGTTCGAGCCTCATACGGTGGGCATCGCGCAGGTCGACCACCACATCGGTGCGGTCGGCCGTGGCATTCTTGACGTCGCGAACTGCGTCCGACAGCACGCGCGCCGGTCTCATCGCGCTCACCTTGTCGTCGCTCATGGCCTCTTGCCTCGGATCTCGGTTAAGCAAGAGTTAACATAGTCACGATCGCGGCGGAACTGTATCCCCGACGCACATGCATGAATGTGCTGCAGTCCGAAAGATATTTTTGCACAAGCAGTTAGCGGGCGTCGTGCACGATTTGATTCATCTGGTGTCTCAGGCAGCCAGGGTCGGCTGGGGCCGCTGGCGCCTGCGGCTCATGCGGCGCACGATGTCGGCAACAAGGGCGGGCATTTCCTCCGGCAGCATATGGCCAATCTCCAGCACATGGTGGATTAGGAAACCCGCGGGCAAGTCGTCGGCGTGGCTGTAGGGCAAGACCGCATCGTCAGTGCCCCACACCACCATCACCGGCATCGTCAGGGTCGCGAGGTCGTCGCGCGAGATGACGCCTTGCTTGTCATTGGCGGTCATGGCTTCGGCAAAGGCGATCAGCTTCTCGCTCTGGCCAGTTCGGCTGCGCATCTCGGCGAGTTCGCGGACAGCTGTTTCCGGCACGGCGCTGTCTGGGCTCGACATCTCGGCGAGGCAGATACGGATCTCGTCGGCGCAGGTCGCTGCCGCATACCGTCGGAGCAGGGGGCCATTGATTTCCGGACCGTAGCCGCCCGGCGCGAGCAGCGTCAAGGAAGCCACGCGTTCGGGTTCAAGGAGCGCCGCAAGTGTTGCCACGGCACCGCCCATGGAGTGGCCGACGAAATGGGCGCGGTCGATGCCGCGAGCAGCCAGATCGGCCAACACAGCCTTCGCCGCTACCTTGGCTGGTCCTGCCTTGGGATAGTCAAGCGACTGGCCGTGCCCCGGCAGATCGTAGGCTATTGTAGTGAATGCCCCGTCCAGGCGATCGACGACATCGCCCCAGACGCCGCTGCAACCCCCGAAACCATGTAGCAACACCACCACATTCTTGCCGCTTCCCCGAACGGCCGCATGGATGGAAGAATTCATCGTGGCTCAAATGACCTGAAAACAAATCCGTAGAGAGTTCTAATTACAAGGTAACAAAATGTAAAACATTGTATGAGCGCCAATGGCATAAATTTAGTTATGCGTAAAGCGGCCAGTTACGCGTAAAACGCGCCGGAAACGCCCCGGCGCTCAGATCTGGCTGCCCAATCCTGCAGCGCGCAGCGCCTTGGTCAGCGACCTCGTCAGTTCGGCCGGGTACTTGCCCTTGGTGAAGGTGGCGGCCGGATCGCTGGCAAAAGCCGGGTAGTTCGCGGAAAGCTCCTTGGACAACTCCAAAGCCAAGTTGGAATCGCCGATGAAGTTCGCAGCGATCAGGCGCGCAGCCACGTAGTGCGGTTTCTTTTTCGCTGTGAGTGCAGTTGCGGCACGGGCTGCTGCGTAGCGATTGCCCAGCATGAACTCGCCAAGGAACAAGCCATAGTCCCACCAGCCGGGGTGAGCGCTGGTACTCTCGACGGCGCGTTTCATGATCGGCACGCCATCGCTGTAGGCGCCCGACAGCACAAGAGCGTAGCCGTAGGAAGCGGCCATGGTCAGGTCGTAGGTGTTGAGTTCGTAGGCCTTGCGTGTCCAGCGCATGGAATCGGTGCCGTCGCCGACACGCGACTGCAGATAGCCGAATGCGCGATGCGCGTAAGGGCTTGTGGAGCCCATCTGCACCGCGCTGTGGGCGAGGGCATACGCACCTTCTGTCGAGGCGTTGGGTGGGTAGGAATAGTTGTCGGTCACTGCTTCCAGCTGCAGCGAGGCGAGTTCTGCGTAGACGATAGGCGATTTCGCGCCGCGCTTGGAGAGTTGCTCCATGCACTGGTAGGCGGTGCGATGCTTGGCGGCGTTCTGATCCATGTAGTAGTCACCGCTCAGCAACAGGCAGGTGGTCAGCCCCCGCTGAAGTCCATTCTGCTCGATATAGCCATAAATTTTCCCTGATGCCGGGATCGCCGAAGAGACTATTTCGGCAATTTGGTCGTCGATGGCGTCGGGGCTGACCTCTTCCGGCGACAAGACGCGCGACAGCAGGATCCTGCCGCTGGCCATGTGTTGAAGCTCGACAAGCACCGACCCGCTGCTGGGGCCGGCATTGACGGTGAAATCGAAGTCAGTGGCATCAGCGCGCCTGGTGGTTTCGGACTTGTCACGGGCTATCAGGTCGATCGTGTCAAAGCCCGACAGTGCCGTCCGCAACACGGTTGCCACGCGCGCCGTCTGCCCGTCCTCCGAGACGGAGTGGATATGTACGGCCGGCAGTTCATCCACGGCCTGGCCGATGCTTGAAGTGGCCCCGCGGAAATCTGCCAGGCCGGCGAAGTCAGCTCCGATTGGGCCGCCGAAGTTGCGGAAAACCAGTATGCCGAGCATGACGATGACCAACGCCATCGCTGCCCAGAAAAAGCGCAGCTGCCGCTTGACGCTCGTGCCGGAGTAAGCGGGATCGGCCTGGGGTTCCTCGCCTTGCTGCGGGAGGTTCTCACCGTGGGCGGTATCGGATGCCCCGATGGCGGGTTCGCCTGGCACTCCACCGGAGAGGCGCGCTTCGGGCAAGGCGGCTGCCTCATATGTCGGGACGTAACTGCCGCGCGGAATGACGATGCGGATAGGGTCAGTGCTGCCTTCGGCGGCATAGTATTGCGCCAGCAGTTCCCTCAGGCGCCCGGCCTGGACGCGGACCACTGCGTCGGTGGCTGAATCGAATTCGGCATCCTTGCCGAAGACATCCACTGCGATCGCAAAACCCTTCAGCCGCTCGGCTTCGCCGGCGAGCTCGCGCTCCACAAGATATCGCAGTAACTTTCGTGCCCGGTCGGAACGGCCGAAGGTCTCGCTGGCAACTAGCCGCTCAAGCGCTTCGCGCACTGCGGGGGCAGCAGGCGTGGAGGCAACCAAGTATCGACCCTTTTCGAACCGGTACGAATGGCCCGATCATAGACAGCTGGCGTCGGCGCACAAGCGCGCTGAACAATGATGGGCAAACGCCTCGCCCGTTATCCACGGACGAGGCGTGTTGGAAGTCGAGTTAACCTTAACGCGACAGGATGCGGTTGGCCGCCGAAACCACCGCTTCAAGCGAAGCAGCAACGATATTGGTGTTGATGCCGGCGCCAAACAGGCGACCTGCCGGGTGTTCGACTTCCATGTAGCAGATCGCCGAGGCGTTCGAGCCGCGCTGGATCGAATGCTCGGAATAGTCGAGCACCGACAGGTCGATGCCGATGTGGCGCGAAAGCGCATCGACAAAACCGTCGATCGGGCCGTTGCCGGTTCCGGAGATCATCACTTCCTTGCCATTGTCGACAATGGTTGCTTCGACGACGCGACGTCCCTTCATCACCGGATCCGGGAAGGTCTGGTGGTCGACGAACTTCAGCCGCGCGCGTGGCTGGTCGACATAAACCTCGAGAAAACGCTCGTGGATGCGCTTCGGTGAGACTTCCTTGCCTTCGGCGTCGGTGATCTGCTGGATGTCCTGGCTGAACTCGACCTGCAGCGACCGCGGCAGGTTGAGGCCATAGTCGGCCTGCAGCACATAGGCGATGCCGCCCTTGCCCGATTGCGAATTGATGCGGATGATCGCCTCATAGCTGCGGCCGACGTCCTGTGGATCGATCGGCAGGTAGGGCACTTCCCACAATGGCTTGTTGGCGACCTTGATCGCCTTCATTCCCTTGTTGATGGCATCCTGGTGCGAGCCCGAGAAGGCGGTGTAGACCAGCTCGCCGACGTAAGGATGGCGCTCCGGAATGACCATCTGGTTCGAATATTCGTAGACTTCCTTGATGCGCTCGATGTCCGAGCAGTCGAGTTCTGGATCGACCCCTTGCGTGAACATGTTAAGCGCCAGCGTGACGACATCGACATTGCCGGTGCGCTCGCCATTGCCGAACAGCGTGCCTTCGACACGGTCGGCACCCGCCATCAGGCCGAGCTCGGTGGCGGCGATGCCGGTGCCGCGGTCGTTATGCGGGTGCAGCGAGATGATCAGGTTCTCGCGATTGTCGAGGTTGCGGCACATCCACTCGATCTGGTCGGCATAGATGTTGGGCGTCGCCATCTCGACCGTCGAGGGCAGGTTGATGATCAGCTTGTTGTCGGGCGTAGGTTTGACGATCTCGGTCACCGCATTGCAGATTTCGAGCGCGACCTCGAGTTCGGTGCCGGTGAAGCTTTCGGGTGAATACTCGAAGCGATAGCCGCCGCCAGCCTTGGCCGCCATGTCGGTGATCATCTTGGCCGCGTCGGTGGCGATCTGCTTGATGCCCGCGACGTCCTTTGCGAACACCACGCGACGCTGCAATTCGCTGGTCGAATTGTAGAAATGCACGATCGGCTTATGCGCGCCCTTCAGGGCCTCGAAGGTGCGGGTGATCAATTCGGGGCGGCACTGGACGAGAACCTGCAGCGACACGTCGTCGGCGACATTGCCCTCTTCGATACACCAGCGGGCGAAATCGAAGTCGGTCTGCGAGGCCGAGGGAAAGCCGATCTCGATTTCCTTGAAGCCCATGTCGAGCAGCAGCTGGAACATGCGCGCCTTGCGATCGTGGCCCATCGGATCGACGAGCGACTGGTTGCCGTCGCGCAGGTCGACCGAGCACCAGATTGGCGCTTTGTCGATAACCTTGGACGGCCACGTGCGGTCGGGCAGGTCGATCTTGTGGTAGGCTTGGTACTTGACTGCGGCGATCGGCATGCCGGCGCTCCGGCCGGCATCGGCTGCGGGGGTGGTCTTGCTCATTGTCGGTCTCGTTCTCTTGGCCGCCATGCACGGCATAGCGCGCATGCTTCAGCGGTCTTAAATCAGAAATTCGGTTCTGTTGTGAAGAGCAAAGGAGCTAATGCCTCGGCGGCAATTCGACCGCCGGACGCTCCCTTAACGAGCCCGGCGATCGCCGATAAGGCCGAGAAGAAGAAGAGCCGAAGAAAGCGCGCGCAGCGTCTCGCCCGCAAAAGCGGCCGGACGGGAGATTTCGTTGGTCTTGCGCGAAGTCATGGCCGTTCTCTTACAGGAGCCGTCTTGGGCGCGCAAGGGTGGCAGCGGTCTCAACCGCAAGGAGAGAGAGCGTAGTCCGGGAGTCTCAATCCTTGATCGCCTTGGCCACCAGCTTGGCCAGGGCAGGACCGAACATCAGCACGATCAAAAAGCGCAGCATCTGCAAGGTCAGCACAAAGGAGAGGTCGACGTCCTTTGAGGCTGCGGCGATGATCGCGATGGAATCCATGCCGCCGGGGCTTGTCGCGAGATAGGCGGTCAACGGATCGACGCCAAGGATGGTGTGCAGCCCGAAAGCCAGCGCGCCGCAAAAGGCCATCAGCGCGGCGATCGAGCCGATCACTTGCGGCAAAGCGCGTGCGGCATGGCGCAGGATCGGCCGGGTGAAATTGAGCCCGATCGACCAGCCGATCAGCGTGTAGCCGAGCGCTAGGAGCCATTCCGGCAGCTGTAGCTCAACGCCGAAACCAAGGTGCACGACCGCGCCGAGGATCATCGCACCGACAAAATAGGGTGAGGGGATGCGCAGGAGATAGCCAAGCGTTCCACCGACCACCGCGACGCCGATCATGGCACCAAAGGCTGGCCAAACGATAGCCGGAAACCATTCGAGCGCGGGCGCTTCGACACCTGATGTGTCGACCCAAAGCCTGGCGATGACCGCTGCGGCGACCGAAACCATGATGACGCGCAGATATTGCATGAAGGCGACAAGCCGCGCGTCGGCACCGAAAGCGTCGGCCATCAGCACCATGGCGGTGGCCGCGCCCGGTGCCGAGCCCCACACGGCGGTCGTGCCCGGCAGCACTTTCAGCCGCGAGATGAACCAGCCAAGAAAGCTGCTGGCGGCGACAGTGGCGATGGCCGCGCCCAAGAACAGCGGCCATTCGGCGGCGAACGTGGTGAAGATGCCGGTCGAGATCGAACTGGCGACGAGGCAGCCGATGAACGCCTGTGCCGAAACGAACATCGGCCTGGGAACGCGCACGGTCGCACCGTTGCTGCCGAGCAGAATGGCGACCAGCATCGGCCCGACCAACAGCGCGGCGGGCAAGTGCGCCGTCTCGAGCACGCCGGCCAGCACTACCGAGCACACCAGCAGCAGCAACCACTGTAGCCAGGGTTTGGTGTTGGTGAGCGGGGCAGCGGGCTGCGGGTTTGGCTTCATGGCGCCGTCTTAGACACTTTTGGTCGCTGATGTCAGTATCGCTGGACGCAAAATACAAGGCCAAGGCCGGCTGGATGCCATGGCCCTGGCGTACCGAACGAAAACTGCCGCGCGGGCATTCGTTTGCGACTTCCGTCTACCCCCAACGTCGCATTGACAGCGTATGCAAAGTTCATACGCTTGCCGTTTCACGCGGCTGGCTTCGAGGTGCCGCCGCCAAGATGGGAGGTGCGCACTGATGATTTCCAAGTTCACGCGACGTATGACGCTGGCCCTAGGGCTTTCCGCCGTTTCCTTGCTGGCGCTTGCGCCGCAGGGATCTGCACAGCAGTTCCCGGACCGGACAGTGACGCTGGTGGTGCCGTTTGCCGCGGGCGGTTCGACCGACGTTGTCGCCCGCATCATTGCGCAGAAGATGTCGGACGATCTCGGCCAGCAGGTGGTCGTCGAGAATGTCGCCGGTGCCGGCGGCAACATCGGCGCCGACCGCGTCGCCCGTGCCGAGCCCGACGGCTACACCATTTTGATGGGCACGGTTGCCACGCATGCGCTCAACCCGCTGATCCTCAAGACCAAGCCCTATGATCCGGAAAAGGATTTCACCCCGGTTTCGTTGCTGGTCGTCGTTCCCAACGTGCTCGTCGTCAATCCGCAGCTGCCGGTCAACAACGTGCAGGAGCTTGTCGCCCTGCTGAAGGCCGAACCCGACAAATATGCCTATGCCTCGTCGGGCAACGGCACGCCGCTGCATCTCTCCGGCGAGCTGTTCAAGGCGATGGCCGGCGTCAATATCCAGCACATTCCCTATAAGGGGGCAGGCCCGGCGCTGAACGACGTGGTGGGTAACCAGGTGCCGATCATGTTCGACAATTTGCCGTCGTCTTCCTCACACATCAAAGGCGGCACGTTGCGGGCACTTGGCGTGACGACCGCCGAGCGTGCGCCATCCTTCCCCGATGTGCCGACGATCGCGGAGGCAGGCGTTCCGGGCTACGAAACCTACACCTGGAATGCGCTGTTTGCGCCCGCCGGCACGCCCAAGGAGGCTGTCGACCGGCTGAACGCGTCGGCCAACAAGGCAATGACCGACCCTGCTGTCATCGAAAAGATGAACGGCTTCAGCGCCAGGATCGTTGGTTCCACGCCCGAGGAACTCGGCGCCCACGTCAAGGCCGAACTCGCCAAATGGGCCCCGGTGGTCAAGGACGCGAACATCCAGATCGACTGACCTGCCCTTGGGCGGCGGCTTGCGCATGCTAGGCGCCGCCCATGAACGAGAGCATATTAGCACGGCGGATCAGAAGTTTGCGCGCCTTTGGTGTCAATCCGATTCAACTGGCAAGGCGCAAGGCAGCAGCCGGGCACCATGGCGCGTGGACGACCAGTTCAAGCGAAGGGCACCGCGACCGTGCCCTTGGGCAGCTTGGCCTCGTCATCAGGTTCGACATGGATGATGACGCGAACCGAAGGGATCTCTTCCCTCAGCGCGTCTTCGATGCGGTCGCAGATGACGTGGCTTTCACCCACGCTCATGTCGGCGTCGACTACCAGGTGAAACTCGATGAAGGTGGCGCGCCCGGCGATGCGGGTCTTGAGGTCGTGCACCTCGATCGCGCCCTTGGAATTTGCCGAGATGATGTCGCGGATGCGCATGTGCTCGTCGAGTTCGACCGCGCGGTCCATCAGCCCGTCCATCGACGAGCTGATGACGTGCCAGCCCTGCCACAGGATGTTGAGGGCAACGATCACCGCCAGCACGGGGTCGAGGATCGTCCAGCCGGTGACGAGCGCGCCGACAAGGCCGATCAGCACGCCGGCGGACGTCACCACGTCGGTCATGATGTGATGGCCGTCGGCGACCATGGCCGGTGAGCGTTCGGAGCGGCCGACGCGGATCAGCATGCCGGCCCAGAACGCGTTGATAACCGCGGCAAAGCCGTTGATCCCGAGGCCGAGCCAGGGCTCGTCGGCATTCATGGGGACGCCCCAGCTGCGCCAGACCTCGAACAGGATCAAAAGCGCGGCAACGATGATCAGCACGCCTTCGAGCACCGCCGAAAAATACTCGGCCTTGTGGTGTCCATGCTGGTGATCGAGGTCGGCCGGCTTGTGGCTGATCTTGATAGCCCAGAAGGCGGCCATAGCGGCCACCACGTTGACGATCGACTCCAGCGCGTCCGAATAAAGCGCGACCGAGCCGGTCAGCCACCAGGCGACGAACTTCAACGCCATCACCGCCGAGCCGACGATGATCGACCAAAATGCGATCTTGGCAACGCGCCGCTTGGCCGAGGACGGCTGGCTGCGCGCGGCTGAGCCCTGCGTTTGGGTCTGTGTCATCATCTTCTGTTTAGGCTCCTGTCGGCTTGGACGCTGAAAGCGGCCGCTAGGCCGCCTTGTCCTTGGCCTTACGCGGCATGTGGGCGACCACGTTTTCGATCATGCGCATGCCGGCGTCGTGGCCGAGCGTCATGATCGATTCGGGGTGGAACTGCACCGCCGCGATCGGTTCTTTCTTGTGTTCAAGCGCCATGATCACACCGTCCTCGGTTTCGGCGGTTACGACGAAGTCGGAAGGCAGGCGCACCGGGTCGGCGAAGATCGAGTGATAGCGGCCAACGGTCACTTCCTTGGGCAGGCCGGAAAAGATGATGCCGGGCTTGGAGATGCGGATTCGCGAGGGTTTTCCGTGCATCGGCACCGCAAGCTGCCTGAGTTCGCCGCCATAGGCTTCGGCCAGCGCCTGCAGGCCCAGGCACACGCCGAAGATCGGCAGGTCACGCGCCCGCGCTTTCTTGATCGTTGCCGCGGTGTCGAAATCCTTCGGCGTACCGGGGCCGGGCGACAAGACGACGAGGTCGGGCTTGACCCGGTCGAAGATCTCTTCGGGCACTGGCGAGCGCACTGTCGAGACATCGGCGCCGGTCTGCCGGAAGTAGTTGGCCAGCGTATGGACAAACGAGTCCTCGTGGTCGACGAGCAGGATCTTCACCCCTTCGCCGACACGGGCGGTGGCGCGTTCGGTGCCGGGGGCATTGCCGGTCTTGGCGTCGCGGATGGCGGAAAGCATGGCTGAGGCCTTCAGTTCGGTTTCGGCTTCTTCTTCCTCGGGGACGGAATCGTAGAGCAGGGTGGCGCCAGCGCGTACCTCGCCGATGCCGTCCTGGATGCGGATGGTGCGCAGCGTCATGCCGGTGTTGAGGTCACCGTTGAAATGCACCATGCCGATCGCCCCGCCATACCAGGCGCGCGGGCTCTTTTCGTTCTGCTCGATGAAACGCATGGCCCACAATTTGGGCGCGCCGGTGACGGTCACCGCCCAGGCGTGGCTGAGGAACGCGTCGAAGGCGTCCATGCCTTCGCGCAGGCGGCCCTCGATGTGATCGACGGTATGGATGAGGCGCGAATACACCTCGATCTGGCGGCGGCCGATGACACGCACCGAGCCGGGTTCGCAGACGCGGGATTTGTCGTTGCGGTCGACGTCCGAGCACATGGTCAGCTCCGACTCGTCCTTCTTCGAATTGAGCAGCTTCAGGATCTGCTCGCTGTCGGAGATGGCGTCGTCGCCGCGCTTGATGGTGCCCGAGATCGGGCAGGTCTCGACGCGGCGGCCATTGACCCGCACGAACATTTCGGGCGAGGCCCCGATCAGGTACTCGCCTTCGCCGAGATTGATGAAGAACGAATAAGGCGAGGGGTTGATCGCCTTCAGCCGGCGCGAAATCTCCGAAGGTGCCGTCTCGCAGCGCTCGTAGAACATCTGGCCGGGAACGACCTCGAACAGGTCGCCGCGCTTGAAGCTGTCCATCGCCCGGCGCACCAGCTGGGCGTATTCGCCCGGCTCGTGGTCGGCGCGCGGGGGAATGCGGTCGGAAGGCTCGAACGGCTCGACGACGCTGTCGCGCGCAATGCCCTCGGTCGAAAAGCCCTCGCCGGAGTAGTCGTAGCGGTCATGCCAGGCCTTGGCCGAATAGTGGTCGACGACGAGAATCTCGTCGGGCAAAAACAGCACCAGGTCGCGCTGGCTGTCCTTGCGCACCAGCGTGTGCTCGACCGGATCGAACTGGAAGGCAAGGTCGTAGCCGAAAGCACCGTAGAGGCCGAGATTGCTGTCCTCGTCCGACTTGAACAGGGCAGTGATGGCGCGCAGGACGGTGAACACCGAAGGCACGCGCGAGCGCTCCTCCTCGGTGAATACACGGCCGGGCGTAGCCACTTCGAGCGCGATCAGGCGCTTTGTCGTCTCGGTGATCGTCAGCTCGACGAGCGGCACCAGCACGGCGCGGATCACCGGCAACATCACCTCGCCGCGGGCATTCAGCGCTTCGATCTTCATCGAGCGTCCGCGTGCCGAGATCACCACCGGCGGGTCGATGATGGCGGTGTCCCAGCGGGTATAGCGGCCGGGATATTCGTAATTTGAGGAAAACACTGCGCCGCGGCGGCTGTTGAGCCCGTCTAGATAGGTCTCGATCGCCCCGGCATAGGCGGTTTCGTGGCGCTGCCGGGTGATCGACACCCCGCCTGACGTCACGTAGCGCTCGGCGCCGTTTTCAAGCAATTCCAACGTCATTCCCGTCTCCATCTCTTGCAGTGGGAGCGTCCGGAGCCTGGTTCGAAAAAAGCAAATGGCCGCCCGGAAATCCCGTTGCGGCCATCACAATCTACACGCGCACGCGCTTCAAGAGGCCGCTGTCAGCTGGCCCGCCACCAATTGTTCTGGAGCGAAGTCGTGTTCATGGCCGAATGCATAGCGGCGAATTCGGGACCACGCAACCGGATTTGCGTCGTCTTGCATTGCATTACCAACTGACCCTCAATTTGTCGTGCGGCGGCGCATCAGCACCACGAAAGCCACCCCGCCGATCAGCCCGGTGACGATGCCGAGCGGCATGTCCTGTGGTGGCACAACCGTGCGGGCGGCCATGTCGGCGGCGATCAGGAAGATAGCCCCTACCAGCGCTGACAGAGGCAGAACTCGGCGATAATCGCCTCCGACGAAGAAACGCACGATGTGCGGGATCATCAGGCCGACAAAGGCGATGACGCCGGAATAGGCAACCGCGCAGCCGGTCAGCAGCGCGCAGACGACGAACACCTTGAGCCGGAAGGCGCGTGCCGGGATGCCAAGCGCGGTGGCGCTCTCGTCGCCCAGCGTCATGGCGTTGAGGTTGCGGGTCTGCATCATCAGCCAGGTTGCACCAAGCACAAGCGCCATGAGCGGGTAGGGCAGTTGGCTCCACTGCGCCAGGCCCAGCCCGCCGAGCATCCAGAAGATCGCGACATGCGCCGCCTTGGGATCGCCGATGAAGATCAGAAGATTGGCGGCTGCCGAGATGATGAAACTGACGGCGACGCCGGCCAGGATCAGCTGCCCGGCCGACTGGACCCGTGCCAGATTGGCGATGGCGAGCACGAGTGCGGTTGCCGCCAGCGCGCCGGCGAAGGCAAAGACCGGCACGGTGACGGTCCCGAGCACCATGCCGGCATGGATCAGCGCCATGATCGCGCCGAAGGCGGCACCGGAGGAAATGCCGAGCAGGTGGGGATCGGCGAGGGGATTGCGCGTCACCGACTGCAATGCCGCCCCCACCAGCGCCAGCGAGGCGCCGACGACGGCGCCGAGGATGACACGTGGCGCGCGCACGTCCCAGACGATGTTTTCGCGGCCGCTCGACCACGCCACCTCGACGCTTCCGGGCATCAGCTTGTTGGCGATGACGCCCCACACGGTCTCGAGCGGGATCGCCACCGGCCCGACGCCGACGGCAATCACCATGGCGATGACGAGCACGATGGCCAACCCCGGTATCAGGGCCGGCATGGCGTGAATCAGGGCGTGGCGTGGCCCTGCGACGAGGTGGCGGTGCGACACTTTCAGTCGGCCCGCATTGCGGCGGCGAGGCGCTTGATGGCCGCGATGTTGCGCGGTCCCGGCGTCGCCTCATTGTATTCGAGCACGAAGAAGCCGTTGTTCTTGACCGCGTCGATGTCCTTGAAGGCGGGGTTGGTGCGCATGAACTCGATCTTCTGCTCGGCGGTCACCTCGCCGTAGTTGACGATCACCACCATGTCGGGGTTGCGCTCGATGACAGGCTCCCAGCCGATCTCGACCCAGCTCGACTCGACGTCGTCGACGATGTTCTTGCCGCCGGCGGCCTCGATGATGGCGGTCGGCATGGCGTAGCGGCCCGCCGTGAACGGCTTCTGCTCGCCGGAATCGTAGAGGAACACGCTGACTGGCTTGTCGAGCCTGGGCAGCTTGGCCTGGAAGTCGGCAAGCTCCTTCTCGTAGCCGGCAACAAGCGTCTCCGCCTTCTCGCGCACGCCAAAAATGGCGCCGAGATTGAGCAGGTCGGCATACATGTCCTGAAGCGACGACTTGTCCTTCTTCATGATGTGGATGCAGCTTTCGGTCAGCTCGTAGACCGCGATGTTGAAGGGGGCGAGCGTGTCGGGCGTCACGTCGCCGCCAACCTTCATGCCGTAGTTCCAGCCGGCGAAGAACAGGTCGGTGTCGACGCCGAGAAGCACTTCCTTGGTCACGTATTTCGGCGCGAGTTCGGGCAGTTCGCCGACGCCCTTGCGCAGGTTCTCGTCCAGCGTCTTCCAGCCGGAGATGCCGGAGTAGCCGACCATGCGGTCGGCCAGCCCGAGCACCAGCATCATCTCGGTCAGGTTGACGTCATGGGAGACGGCACGCTTTGGCGCGGCTTCGAAGGTCACGTCGCGGTTGCAGCTCTTGACGGTGACGGGGAAGCCGCTGGCCGCTGCTGAGGCGCAGGTGGCAAGCAGGGCGGCGGCAATGATGGGCAGGCGCATGATGGCTCCTTGTTTCTGGTCAGCGTTCGAGGTGGAAGGAAAAGCGCGGGCGGCCGGTGACCGGATGGTCGTCGAGGGTGGCGCCGACGGAAAAGCTCTGGCGGATACGCTCAGGCGTCAGGATGTCCGACGGCGCACCCCAGGCGACCGCGCGGCCTCCATCCATCACCAGCACCCGGTCTGCGTGAGCCGAGGCGAGCGCCAGGTCGTGCAGCGAGACGATGACGGTGCAGCCGAGATTGCCGAGCAGCTCCAGCACCTCGAGCTGGTGGCGGATGTCGAGATGGTTGGTCGGCTCGTCGAGGATCAGAAGGTCCGGCCGCTGCGCCAGCGCGCGCGCAATCATTACCCGCTGTTTCTCCCCGCCCGACAGCGAGCCGAAGTCGCGTGCTGCAAATGACGTCAGGCCGAGCAGGGCAAGGGCTGCCTCGACGTGATCGTAGTCGTCGTCGCTGGTGCCGAAGCTGGTGACGTGCGGCGTCAAACCCAGCTCGACGATCTCGGCGACGGTCAGCCCGAAGTCGGAGGCGCCTTCCTGCAGAACGGTTGCGATGCGGCGGGCGCAGTCGCGCGGCTTCATCGACCAGATGTCGGTGCCGTCGAGGCGAACGGTGCCAGCCGTCGGCTTGTGATAGCGGTAGAGGCAGCGCAGCAGGCTCGACTTGCCGGCGCCGTTGGGGCCGACGATGGCGAGCAGTTCGCCCGGGGTGACCGACAGTGTCACCGGCTTGAGGATTGGCGTGGAGACACGAGGCCCCCAGCTGACGCCATCGAGTTCCAGAAGTGCCGGGGTCGCGCCTACGAGGCGGCTAGCGGCTTGGACGCGATCGAGCATGCCCTGTCTCCGCGATCAGGCGGAGCAGGCGAAGCGATCCGGGGAGCGCGCCGGCACGAAAATAGGGCAGTCGCAACCATCATCATCTCCGCGGCACACCCCGGCCGGTTGAGTTAATCGGATGATGGCAGGTCTCCTGGCTTGCGGGTGATCGCGCCTCGGAGCCTTCCCGGCCCGTTGGCCAGTGGCATGTTTCCGACTTGCTATCCGCTCACAGTTGCGGGGGCAGCCACGGTTTCGCGTCCAAGACGTCTCACCGTGTTCCCATTTAACCCGCTGCCCGAACCGGCAACGGGAACCATCACTGCAGTGGCTACAACAGCGACGGCCTGCTGACAATCGCTAAAGCGTCATGCCGCCTGCTGAATTGCGTCACGGCGGTCGAGCGCGAAGGAAAAGAGCGCCACGGCGAAGGCAATCAGCGCGATGGTGGCGCCAACCAGAGGCAGATTGGCATAGCTCACGCCCCAGGAAATCGCAGCACCGCCAATCCAGGCGCCGGCGGCATTTCCGGCATTGAAGGCGCCCTGGTTGAGCGTCGCGGCCAGATTGGGCGCGTCGGATGCGGTCTCGACGACGCGCATCTGCATCGGTGGCACGATGACGAAGGTGATGACGCCCCACATGAAGACAAGCAATATCGCCAGCGGCGCGCTCGTATTCCATGCGGCGAAGGCGACATGGATCGCTGCCATGACGATCAATGCGCCCAGAGCTGTCGGCATCAGCTTCCAGTCGGCCAGCTTTCCGCCGATGATGTTGCCGATGGTCATGCCGCCGCCGAAGAGGAGC
The DNA here is from genome assembly GCF_003148805.1 of Aminobacter sp. AP02. Lineage (GTDB taxonomy): Bacteria > Pseudomonadota > Alphaproteobacteria > Rhizobiales > Rhizobiaceae > Aminobacter. Next base: position 15,212 of record NZ_QGGX01000006.1, on the reverse strand, counting down.
AGCACCCAGGTCACCGCATGCACCGACATGCCGGTCACGTCGGTCAGGATCGGCTTGATATAGGTGAAGACGGCAAACAGGCTGCCCGAGGCGAGTGCCGAGATGATCATGGCGAGCCACACTTGCGGCTTGCCCAGAACCTTGACCTCGCCGGCGACGCCGCCCTTGCCGGGAGGGGCAACGCCCGCCGGCACCAGGAAGGCAATCGCTGCGACCGAGATCAGGCCGATGACGACGACGGCGTAGAAGGTCATGCGCCAGCCGAAGGCTTCGCCGAGCGCGGTGCCGCCTGGCACGCCGAGTATGTTGGCGAGCGTCAGGCCGGCGAACATCAGGGCGATGGCGCTGGCGCGCTGGTTCATGGGTACAAGGCTTGCCGCCACCACCGAGCCGATGCCGAAGAAAGCGCCGTGGCCGAAGGCGGTGATGACGCGGGCGGCCATCAGCGTCCAGTAGGTCGGCGCGATGGCGCAGAGCAGGTTGCCGAGCACGAACAACATGGCAAGGCCGATCAGCACCGGTTTGCGCGGCAGTCTCGCCGTGCCTATGGCGATGATCGGGGCGCCGATGACGACGCCGAGCGCGTAGCCTGTAACAAGCAGTCCCGCCGCCGGTATCGACACGCCGAGGTCGGCCGCGACCTCAGGCAACAGCCCCATGATCACGAATTCGGTGGTGCCGATGCAAAAGGATGCAACGGCCAGAGCGAAGATCGGCAAGGGCATGGCGGACTCTGGGAGAGCTGAAACGATTTAGATCTACATTTTCGCTAATATGCCCTTTGCGCAAGCGATGCTGCTGCATTGCAGCAATGCGCTGAATGCATGGCAGGCATACGAAGGACCAGACTGCGGCGGTCAGGATTGCTGCGCCAGGTCGCGGCGGAGGAAGTCGTAGAGCCGTTCGACCGCGGAATTGCCTGCCTGCGGGTTGCGCAGGATGCCGATTTCCATGTCGGGCAAAGGCGGCAGGCCTTCGGCCTCACCTATGACCCGCAGGCTCGGCGGCACGCTGCGCTGGGCGAGGCCGGCAACCGCCAGTCCCGCTTGTACGACGGCGATCAGCCCGAGCAGGCTGGCGCTGGAATAGGTGCTGCGGAACGACCGGTCGGCGGCACCCAGCACCTTCAGAACGCTCTTGCGCGCCACGCAGCCCGGTTCGAACAGGGCGACAGGCAGGGGATCGATCTCCCAGGCGACATGGTTGGGCGAGGCGACCCAGACGAGCCGCTCGCGCTGCAGCACCTCGATCGCCTGTTCCGGTCCGCGCGTGATGATTGCGAGGTCGAGCCGGCCCTCGGCGAAGGTCTTCACCAGCGAGGTCGATTGCTCGCAGATCAGCTCCACAGTCACCAGCGGATGGGCGGCGGCAAAGCGCGACAGCACAGACGGCAAGAGGAACGCCGCATAATCGTCGGGCACGCCCAGCCGCACGCTGCCGGCTTCCTCCGGCCGGGTGACGCTCGCCCACGCCTCGTCGGACAGTTTCAGCAGCCGGCGGGCATAGACCAAAAGCTCGTCGCCGATGGCGTTGGGTGTGACAAGGCGGGGACCACGGACCAGCAACTGCTTGCCAGTGGTCTGTTCCAGCCGCTGCATCTGCATGCTGATCGCCGATTGGCTGCGGCCGACCCGTGACGCGGCATGAGAGAAGCTGCCGCTGTCGGCAACGGCGACGAAGGTCCTGAGCAGGTCGAGGTCGAGCGGCATGGCCATGGCGATATCAACAATTCGAATAGGGTTCGCCAAATCTATTCGTTTGAATGAAGTCGTCAATGCTGGCTTGCTTGGCAATCGCCATCGGAACACCAGCATGACCAGCACCTCCCGCTTTCCCGCCCTCAATCTCGCTGTCGCCATGGCGATTGCCGGCACCGTCGGCGCCTTCGTTACCGAGGCCGGGCTCGATCCGGTCACCACGGTGTTCTGGCGCTGCCTGTTCGGCGCGTTGTTCCTCGGCGCCTGGTGCCTGCTGCGCGGCTACCTGCCAGATCGGTCGCTGTCGTGGGGGCGTCTCGCCCGCGCGGCCCTGTGCGGCGTCTGCATGGTATTCAGCTGGACGGCGTTCTTCGCCGGCTTCGCCAAGACCTCGATCGCGGTGATGACCATCGTCTATCACATCCAGCCGTTCTTCGTGGTGCTGATCGGGGTGCTGTTCCTCAAGGAGCGCATCACCGCCGACCAGGTCGCCTGGATGGTAGCTGCTTTCTTCGGCGTCGTGCTGGCGAGTGGCCTCGTCGTTTCCGACAATCCTGTCACAGCCACCTGGATGGCCGGCATCGCCATGGCGCTGGGCGGGGCATTCCTTTACGCGGTGGTGACGATCCTTGCCAAGGGTTTGGGCGAACAGCGCCCGGAAATTACGGTACTGTGCCAGACGGTCGTCGGCGTTGTCATGCTCGCGCCCTTCGCCAACATTTCCGGTGATGTTCCGCTGGCGTCATGGGGTTGGCTGGTCGGCATCGGCGTGCTCCACACCGGCATCGCCTATGTGATGATGTTCTCCGCCTATCCCAGGCTGACGACGCCGGTCATCGGCGTGCTCACCTTCATCTATCCCGTTGTCGCCATCATCATCGACTGGGCGATCTACGACCATCCGATCGGAATCGCGCAATGCGTGGGCATGGCGCTGATCGCGGTCGCGACGCTGGGCGTCAGGCTAGGCTGGCGCCTGCCAATCCGCCGAGGTTCCGCGGCCTTCGCAGGCCAGAAATGAAAAGGGGCGCACGAAGCGCCCCTTCGGATGTCGATACCCTGGAACTCAGTTCTTCTTGGACAGCTTGTAGGCGACGACGTAGTCGCCACGGTCGGGCGACTGGCGCGCGCCGCCGGCCGAGATGACGACATACTGCGTGCCGCTGTCGGGCGACACGAAGGTCATCGGGGTGGCTTGGGCGCCGACGGGCAGGCGGCCCTTCCACAGCTCTTCGCCGGTCTCCACGTCGAGCGCGCGCAGGTAGTAGTCCTGCGTGCCGGCGTAGAAGACGACGCCGCCGGAAGTGGCGATCGGGCCACCCAGCGTCGGCATGCCGATCGGGATCTGGAGACCGGTCTTCATGCCCAGCGGGCCGGTATCCTGAAGCGTGCCGGCCGGCACCTGCCAGACGATCTGGCGGCTCTTCAGGTCGATGCCCGTGAAGGTGCCGTAGGGCGGCTGGTGGCAAGGAACGCCGAGCGGCGACATGAAGCCGTTCTTCAGCGCGCCATAGGGCGTGCCCTTCTGCTGCGACAGGCCGTCATGCGCTGCCGAGCCGCCATAGGTGTCGGTCTCCTCGCGCGGCATCAGCTGGGCGAACTGCGGCATGCGGATGTCATTGACGATCAGCAGGCCACGGGCCTCGTCGATCGCAGCACTGCCCCAGTTCATGCCACCGTAGTATCCCGGGAAGATGATCGAGCGCGTTAGGCCGGGCGGCGTGAATTCGCCCTCGTAGCGCATCTTCTTGAACTCGATGCGGCAGTAGAGCTGGTCGTAAGGCGTCGCGCCCCACATCCGTGCCTCGGTGAAGGGCTCGGTGCCGATCGACGGCATGCCCACCGAATAGGGCTGCGTCGGCGACAGGAAGTCCTCCGGCACGCCGCCGGTCTGTGGCACCGGGCGTTCCTCGACCTCGGCTATCGGCTTGCCGTCGCGGCGGTCGAGCATGAAGATCTGCCCGCGCTTGGTGAGCTGGATCAGCGCCGGAACCGTGCCGCCCTTGCCATCGGGCACGTCGTAGAGCGCCGGCTGGGCAGGAACGTCATAGTCCCAGATGTCGTGGTGCACGGTCTGGAACTTCCAGCGCTCGCGACCAGTGGCGATGTCGAGGGCGACGACCGAAGCGGTGTAGTCCTCGGCGGCCTTCGAGCGATGCGCGCCGAAGAAGTCGGGCGTCGCATTGCCGGTCGGAAGGTAGACGAGGCCGAGCGCTTCGTCATAGGCTGGCGTCGACCAGACGTTCGGCGTGCCGCGCGTGTAGCTTTCGCCTTCCGGCGGCAGCTTGGTGATCGCGGGGTTGCCGAGGTCCCAGGCCCAGACCAGTTCGCCGGTGCGGGCCGAGAATGCGCGCACGGCGCCCGAGGGCTCGCCTGTCTCGACATTGTCCCAGACCCAGCCGCCAACCATGATCAGGTCGCGGGTGACGGTCGGGGCGGAGGTCTGGAAGTAGAAGCCGTCCTTGATCTCGCCCATGCCGGACTTGAGATCGACGATGCCGCCATTGCCGAAGTCCTGGCACAGTTCGCCGGTCTTGGCGTCGAGCTGGATCAGGCGGGCGTCGATGGTGGTCATGACGATGCGCGCAGCACAGGCGTTCGAGGCCGCAACGACGGGGGCTGCCGGAGCTGCCGTGCCGTCGGCGGGCGCGGCTGGAGCGGGTGCTTCAGCCTGGGCCGGAGCCGGAACCGGTTCGTAGTAGCTGACGCCGCGGCAACGCTGCCAGAGCACAGACTTCGCCTTGGGGTCGTAGGTCCACTTCACTTCACCCGTGTCCGGGTTCAGCGCGTTGACGATATTGGTCGGCGAGCAGGTGTAGAGCGTGCCGTCGACGAAAAGCGGCGTGCTCTGGTCCTGCGCGGAGCCGCTAGGCGTGTCGCCGGATCGGAACGTCCAGGCGACCTCGAGTTGGTCAACGTTGTCGCGATTGATCTGGTCGATCGGCGCATAACGCGTGCCAGCCGGGGTGCGGCCATAGTGGCGCCAGTCGGTGGCGCTCGCGGCGGCCGGGGGAACCGACGGCGTGGGCTCGACCTTGGCAAACTCGTTGCGCGTCACGCCATGCGGGGCAAAGGCGTAGAACCCGGTCGCGGCCAGCGCGACGACGAGCAGGCCCGCCAGAGCGAAGGGAGCGGCCTTGCGCGACTTGCCGTCCGAGGACGGAAACAGCGGCGCAAGCAGCAGCGCCGGGATGGCGATGACCGCAGGGGCGACCAGGCGCGGGATCAGCGGCCAGAATTCGAGGCCGGATTCCCACAGCGCCCAGCCGACGGTGGCGAGGAAGACGAAGCCGTAGAGCCAGAGGCCGGCCTTGCGGCGCATCATGTAGAGGATGCCCGAGGCGATGACGCCAAGGCCGGCGAGTGCGTAGTACCATGAGCCGCCAAGGCCGATCAGCTGGACGCCGCCATAGACGAGCGGAGCCCCGATGATGACCATGAGCAGGCCAAATAGAACCAGGAGCCAGCCGCCACTGCCTCCGCTTGTCCGTTGTGCTGCCATTTTGATTACCTGCGAAGAATGAACACGTTACCGCCGCCCTTGTGGGCGGCGGCAGTTGCGACCGTCATGCCGGTGCTCTGCGGGCGTCTCCCCGCCTTCGTCCGCACAGAACCGGCGCCGCCTTTGGCGGCCAGCGCAGCGGCCCGAAGATCGAACTCGACCTCCAGCGGCACGATGCGCGTTCCAAGAATCTGATCGCATCCTAATAGATAGTATGTTATCTTTCTCGAATGTCCAATAGGGCCGTTGATCAAGCCAATTTCGGAAAGAGCCTGCTGTCCGTCGCCCGTCTTTGGCGGCGTGCCGCCGATCGAGCGCTCGATGATTGCGGGCTGTCGCATGCCACCGCCATGCCGCTCGTGGCGCTGTCGCGACTGGGCGACAATATCCGCCAGGGCCTGATCGCCGATCATCTCGGCTTCGAGGGGCCTTCGCTTGTCCGGATCGTCGACCTGCTCGTTGCCGACGGCCTGATCACCCGCAGCGGCGACCCTGGGGACCGTAGAGCCAAGATACTGTCGCTGACAGATGCCGGACGTGCCCGTGTCGATGAGATCGAGCGCATTCTCGAGCGTTTGCGCGGCGAGCTGCTGGCTGGCGAGGACGCTGGCGAACTGAAGATCGCTGTTGGCATGCTGAAGCGGCTCGAAGTGCGCCTGCTGGCCGCCGATCCGGATGGTGGCTGAGCGACTTTTCGCTGGCTGGTAGGAAGTAGAGCGGTGCTCCATTGAGAAGTGGTGAAGCGCTGATAGGCTGCCCACCTCCATATCCCATCCGCGAGGACAAGTTCATGACGACCCAGATCGACAAGGCGAAGGCCTTCCATGCCCTTCATGTGAAGGGCAATCCGGTGGTGCTCTACAACATCTGGGATCCGGGCAGTGCCAACATCGTTGCCAAGGCCGGCGCGAAGGCGATTGCGACGGGCAGCTGGCCGGTGGCCGCGGCCTTCGGCTTCGCCGATGGCGAGAAGATCCCGCTCGACCTTGCGCTCGACAATATCCGCCGCATCGTCGCCGCGGTCGACCTGCCCGTCACCATGGACCTCGAAGGGGGCTATGGCGTCGAGCCCGAAGCCGTCGCCACCACGGTGACACGGGCGCTGGCGGAAGGCGTGGTCGGCTTCAATTTCGAGGACCAGATCGTCGGCGGCAGCGGCCTGCACGACATCGCCGTCCAGGTTAAGCGGATCGCGGCAGCGGCCGACGCCGTCAAGGCATCCGGCATCCCCGCCTTCATCAACGCCCGCACCGACATTTTCCTGAAGGCCAAGCACGACGAACACAGCGACAAGCTTGTCGATGCTGCGATCGAAAGGGCGCAGGCATACGAAAAAGCTGGCGCACATGGGTTCTTCGCGCCGGGCCTCGGTGACGAGAAACTGATCGGTCGGCTGTGCAAGGCTGTTTCCCTGCCGGTCAACATTATCGCGTTGGCGCATGTGCCGCCAAAGGCCAAGCTGGCCGAACTCGGCGTCGCCCGTATCAGCTACGGCCCCGTGCCTTACCGGCAGATGGCCGAATGGCTGGAGGCCAAGGCGCGGGCGGCTTTCGAATAGCATTGAAGCCAGAGCCCATCCGCTTGCCAGGATGGGCTCAGCTGTCCAGCGGTTTCAGTTCGATGGCGATGGTCGGCAGCAGTTCGGCCACCGTCGGATGGATGTGAACGGCGCGTTGCAGCGTTTCGATCGGCGCCTTGGCATACATCAGGTCGAGCACCGCATGGATCGCCTCGTCGCCGCCGGTGCCCAGCACCGAACCACCAAGGATTTCCCTTGTTTCGGCATCGACCAGGATCTTCATGAAGCCTTGAGTTTCGCCTTTTTCGACGGCGCGTCCCACCTTCGTCATCGGGCGTTCGCCTGCCAACACCTTGCGGCCGGACTTGAGTGCCGCCGCTTCCGTCATGCCGGCGCGACCGAGCGGCGGGTCGACGTAAAGCGCATAGGCCTCGATGCGGTCGGAAACCTTGCGCTGGTCGTTGTCGAGCAGGTTCGCCGCAACGATTTCGAAGTCGTTGTAGGAGGTGTGGGTGAAGGCTCCCTTGCCGTTGCAATCGCCCATCGCCCAGATATGCGGCACGCTGGTTCGGAGCTCTTGGTCGACCACGACATAACCGCGCTTGTCCAGTTCGACGCCGGCCTTGTCGAGATCCAGGTCGTCGGTGTTGGGCCTGCGGCCGATGGCCAAAAGCACGTGCGAACCGACAACGGCTCGGTCACCGCTGGTGCAATCCACGCCCACCGTCACGCCATCGGCGTGCCGCGCGAAGCTGATGCACTCGGCGTTGAGCCGGAGCGCGATGCCTTCGTTCTCCATAATGCCCTTCACCGCGTCGGATACGTCTTCGTCCTCGCGCGAGATCAGCCGCGGACCCTTTTCCACCACTGTCACCTTCGAGCCGAAGCGGCGGAACATCTGGGCGAATTCCAGCCCGATATAGCTGCCGCCGACAACGACGAGGTGCTCCGGCAGGAAGTCGATTTGCATCATCGAAGTGTTGGTCAGATAGTCGATGTCGCTGACGCCGGGCATGTCGGGAATGTTGGCGCGGCCGCCGACATTGAGGAAAATGCGTGTCGCCGACAACAAGGTGTCGCCGACGCGCACCTCGTGCGGTCCTTCGAAACGGGCATGGCCGCGATAGAGCGTGCAGCCCTTCATCCCGGCGATCCAACTTTCGAGACCGTCGCGCGAATCGACGGTTACCTTGTCCTTGCGCGCCTTAACCACCTTCATGTCGACGGTAACGGGTCCGCCCGACATGACGCCGTAGCTGGCGCCGGTGCGGGCGAGATGGGCGGCATAAGCACTGGCAACCATAGTTTTTGTCGGCTTGCATCCGGTGTTGACGCAAGTGCCGCCGACAAGCTTGCGCTCGATCAGCGCCACCGTCTGGCCCGCGGCGGTCAGCCGCCCGGCCAGAGGCGGCCCCGCCTGTCCGGCGCCGATGATGATGGCGTCGAACTTCCGGGGCGTGCTCATGCCACGGCACCCACGATCAGCAACGCGCCAACGATGGCGACGACGTCCTCGACGAGCGCGGCCGGCAAATCCTTGCCGAAGGCCGCCGCGAGACGGCCTCGCACTTCCGCGCCTCCGAGCGTGCCGAGGATCGCGCCGATCACGCCGGCGGCCAGCCCGCCGATCATCGCCCCGCCGGCAGTGCCGAGGATCGCGCCGCAGAACGCACCCATCACGATGCGGGCGCCGAACTGCTGCGGCACCTTGCGGCTAGGCGTCGATGGCAACTGGTCGGCAACCAGTTCGACGAGCGCGAGCGCGGTGAAGATCGCTACCGTTATCCAGTGCCCCATGAAGCTGGCCCATGTGCCGGCGAGCGGCAGCCAGCCGAGATAAGCACCCCAGGCGACCGCCGCCGGGGCCGTCATGGCTCTCAAGCCAGCAACAATTCCGATGAGTAGCGCGAGCAGGTAGATCATCCGTTGTCCCCCTTTGGATGAAGCTGGTCCGAAAATGCTCTGCTTGTGCAGTCCGCCAGTTGCCGGCTCGCCGCCAGATCGTCAGGCTAGCACAGCTTGCCTGTTTGACCAGTGGCCTGGAACAGCGACCTTTGTTCTATAGTCTTGCTACGAGCCCAGGAGAGGATGGTGCCATGGCTTTGAGCGAACGGGACAAGATGGCTGCGGGCGAGTGGTACAACTGCGTCGATCCGGAACTCGACGCCATGCGTGCGGTGGCGGCCGATGCCGTCTTCGAGCATCGCTCGCTGCCACCTGCCGAGCGCGGCGACATTGCGCCCATGCTGCGTGCGCTGCTCGGTTCGGCTGGTGAGGGCGCCCGCATCGAAGCGCCATTCCATTGTGCCTACGGCTTCAACATCCATCTCGGCGCGGGCGTCTTCCTCAATGCCGGCTGCACCATCCTGGACACAGCTCCCGTTCGCATCGGCAAGGCGACGATGCTCGGCCCGAACGTTCAGATCTATTGTCCTGAGCATCACAAGGATGCTGCCGAACGCCGCGCCGGCCTCGAGATCGGCCGTCCGGTCGAGATCGGCGAAAATGTCTGGATCGGCGGCGGCGCGATCCTGCTGGGCGGCATCACCATCGGCGACGATGCGATCGTCGGCGCTGGTTCGGTGGTCACGAAGGATGTGGCCGTCAATACCACAGTGGTCGGCAACCCGGCACGGCCGATCGCCAGGTAGGCGGAAACTATTATTCCTGTGATTGACAGCCGCACCCGACGCCGCCATATCGGAAGCGTTAATGTTCTCAGGGCGGGGTGAAAGTCCCCACCGGCGGTAAGGGTTTTCGAACCCAAGCCCGCGAGCGCCTTCCCGAAGGGGAAGGGTCAGCAGATCCGGTGTGACTCCGGAGCCGACGGTCATAGTCCGGATGGAAGAGAACGAACGGGAAAGCGGTAGCGCATGCTGCCGGGATTCCGTCTCGTGCGTCCTGATTCTGGTTCGAAACGGAAGGATGGACCCATGAATCAGCAATCCCCGAAAGACTTCACTACCCGCCGTGTTGCCGTTATCCGTGCACGCTGGCATGCCGACATCGTCGACGAATGCGTCAATGCCTTCGTCGCCGACATCGGGAAGCTCAGCGAAGGCCGCATCGCCGTCGACGTCTTCGACGTGCCGGGCGCCTACGAAATCCCGCTATTTGCCAAGACCCTCGCCGAAACCGGCCGCTATGCCGCGATCCTCGGCGCTGCCTTCGTCGTCAATGGCGGCATCTACCGCCATGAATTCGTGGCGCAGGCGGTGCTCGACGGCATGATGAACGTGCAGCTTCAGACCGGCGTGCCGGTGCTGTCGGCGGTGCTCACGCCGCACAACTACCATGACAGCGCCGAGCATCATCGCTTCTTCTTCGACCACTTCAAGGTCAAGGGCAGGGAAGCAGCCAGTGCCTGCGTCGAGTTGCTCAAGGCCCGCGAACTGGTCGCCGCCTAACCCCGCATCGCAAAGCCTCTCCCTCGACAGGGGGAGAGGCATCGGCACTTCTGGCCCTATGCATCGACGCGCCGGGATCGCATGATCGCGGCGTGTCAGACAAGGAGCCAGCAATGTCGTCCATTCCGCTTCCGCTCAAAGGCGCCTGCCGCTGTGGCCGGGTCGAGATCGAGGTGTCGAGGCCACCTATTTGCACCGCTGCATGCCATTGTCCGGGCTGCCAGAAAATGTCGTCGTCGGCCTATTCGCTGACAGCGATGGTGCCGGCGGATGGGTTTGCGGTGACCAAGGGCGAGACCGTCATCGGCGGACCGCATGGCGCGGACCTGCACCATCAGTTCTGCGATCACTGCAAGACGTGGATGTTCACGCGCGTTGCGGGCGTGGACTGGTTCGTCAATGTACGGCCGACCATGCTGGAGGAAACGGCTTGGTTCCGACCGTTCATGGAAACCTTTACGAGCACCAAGCTGTCCTTCGCTGAAACCGGCGCTGTCAGGAGCTTCGCGGAGTTTCCGGCGATGGAGGAACTTGAGCCGCTGATGATGGAGTACCAGGCCTGGGCGGAAATGGCGGAAGCGCCGAACTAGGGCACGCGCCTTGCCACCGACGCGAAGGTACTGAGGCCGAGCCAGGCTTGCATGGCGCGGGCGATCTTGTTGTCGCCATCGAGTTCCAGTTGTCCGGAATCGATCTCCTGGCTTAGTCCGCTCAGCCCCATCCATACCGATGTCATGCTGCGCAGCGAACCCATCACCCTGAGATCGACCTCGAAGCCGGGATCGGAATTGCACAGGTCGACAGCACCGTCATCGACGACCAGCCACCAGTTCTGCTGCGCCGCCGGCAATTCGGGGTACAGAAAATGAATCGTGCAGCGCTTGGGCGGCAGGGGCTTGGGGTTGAGGTTCCTGCGCATGTCCCACATCAGAAGGGAAGGGTCGAGATTCCTGAGGGTTAGCTGGGATTCGACCCAGCGATGACCCCAGTCGCCAAGGCCAAGGATGATCGGGCGCAGATCTTCGCCAGCCTCGGTAAGGCGGTATTCGACGCTGCCCGAAGCGCCCCGGTCGGTCTGAACCACGCCGGCGCGTTCCAGTTCCTTCAGGCGCTTGGACAGCAGGGCCGGCGACATTCTCGGTACGCCGCGCCGCAAGTCGTTGAAGCGGCTGGAGCCCATCAGCATTTCGCGCACGACAAGCGTGGTCCAGCGGGTGCAAAGCACCTCCGAGGCCATCGAAACAGGGCAAAACTGGCTGTATCCGCCACGATCGCTCATCTGTGTCACCAGCAAATACCTTGCCCTTATAGCGCAAATGCCGCCTTTGCGCACCGGTTCACTTCCTGAACTGGACGGCAACGCTTTCAGGAGCGATCCTGCGCTCGACCTGCCGGTCAACCAGGAGACGACTTGATGGGAAGTCTTGAGAACTCTGCGCTGGCTGCTGCCAGCGTGACGGGTGTCATGCCGGCCGACGTCATAGGCATCGCGCACGACTTGGCGCCCGCGCTCGCCGAACGAGCCCAGAAATTCGATGACAGTGACCGCTTCGTTGCTGAAAACTACGTGCTTTTGAAGGGCGCCGGCCTCGTCAAGGCGGGCGTACCGCTTGAATTTGGCGGTGGCGGCGCCGAAACCACGGAACTCTGCGAGATGCTGCGCATCATGGCCCGTGCATGCGGCTCTACCGCGCTCGCCTTTGCCATGCACACGCATCAGGTGGCGATCCCGGCGTGGCGCTGGCGGCATCAGAATGTGGCCGCGGTCGAACCGCTGCTCAAGCGCGTCGCTGCGGAAAACCTGATCCTGTTGTCGAGTGGCGGATCGGACTGGATCGGTGGTTCGGGCAAGGCCGAAAAGGTCGAAGGCGGCTACCGCATCACCGCGCGCAAGGTTTTCACCTCGGGCGCTGCGGCCGGCGACATCTTGACGACCGGCGCGATCCACCAGGGTGAAGACGGCAAGGAGCATGTCATCCACTTCGGCGTGCCCATGCGGGCGCCGGAAGTCAGCGTCATGGACAACTGGCGTACGCTTGGCATGCGCGGCACCGGCTCCAACGATGTCGTCATCGACGGGCTGTTCGTGCCCGATACGGCGGTCAGTTTTTCCCGGCAGCCGGGGCAATGGCATCCGGTCTTCCAGATCATCGCCACGATCGCCTTCCCACTGATCTACGCCGTCTATCTCGGCGTCGCCGAAAGCGCGCGCGACATTGCCATCGAGATCGCGAAGAAGAAGCCCGCAAGCGAGAGCATGCTCAGCCTGGCCGGTCGGATGGAGACGGCCTTGCGTGCCGCCCAGCTTGCCCACCGTTCGATGGTCGAGACGGTCGAGCGCAACATGCCGTCTGCGGAAAGCGTCAATGACGTCATGATGGGCCGCTCGCTGGTCGCACGTCACGGGCTTGAGGTCGTCGACCTGGCGATGGAACTGGCCGGAGGTTCGTCCTTCTATCGCGAAAAGGGGCTGGAGCGCCGCTTCCGCGACATGCAGGGCGCACGCTTCCATCCGTTGCAGTCAGGCCCGCAGGCGCATTATGCGGGTGCGATGGCGCTCGGCCTGCCGGTGAACGCGATCTTCTGAGGCAACCCCCAAGGCGGTCAGCCGCCGCGACAAGTCGCGGCGGCTGATATGTTCCGGCTATGGTTATGCTTCGATCCGTACCCGCTGATCCAGTGTCAGACCCGTGTCCGGGCCAACGGTCTTTACCTGGCGAATGAGCGCAACGACCTCGTTGCGGTAGACCATGCCGGTGTGATCGAACGGCAAGCCCCGTAGATCCATGCTCGGAATCTCGCCGGGCACTTCGCCACCAATCGGCTTGCCATTCCAGGCTTCGCCAAAACCGCCCAGCGCGACATAGGTGTTGAACGCGATCTTGAACTGCTGGTCGAGCACGTCCTCGATCGGCTTGCCCGCGATCGTGATAGCCGTCGCCGTGGCCTCGGCGGCCGATGCGTTTAGCTTGATCGTATAGCGTACGGCGGACGAGAAATGGAGAAAGCCGCGCGAAACGAAGGCTGACGTGTCGACCTTGCTCACTTCTTCCGGCCGCAGCACGCGTTTGGCGTTGCTCTGGAGCATGTCGCGGATCTGGGCACCGGTCATCGTCGCCACATGCACGCCATCGGCATAAGGCATCACATCGTACCATTGGCGGAAGCTGAGCGGTCCTTGTGGCAGCCCAGAGGTGAGGCCCGACGCATTGAACAGCGCGACGTCGATGCGACCGCTGGGAAAGTTCTCGGAGCGCCGGACCAGCGCGTCGTTCATGAAGTTGGCAAGGGCTGTCTCGCCGACATAGCGGTCGGCGAAGGTGCGTTCATTCGAAACGAGCGTGTCGTCCGAAACCTGGCCGATGACTTCGTTCAGCCGCGTGTCGAGCGCCTTGATCAGGGGCGCCACGTGCGTCTGTTCGAAGTCGACGTCGTAGTCCGCTTCCTGCTCAAAGGTCGCGTAGCCGGCTTCGCCTGCCTTCACACGCTGGTCGCGCACCTTGGTGGGACGCAGGCCTACCGAGCTGAACCAGCCCTTGCGGCCGTTGTCGCTGCGGATCGACATGGCGATTTCGCCGAGATAGGCGCCATGCGCCTGCGCCTGCGTGATCAGCACGCCTTCGACGACATTGTCGGTGTCGATACCCTCGGCGTTGAGCTTGGTGTGGGTATGGGCGCCGATGATGACGATCGGCTTGTCCGTCAGCGGGGCGATGGCCTGGGCAATGGCGAAGTCGCCTTCGCCGACGGTGCGGGTGGTGCCCGCCTTGCCGCTCTTGTGCTGGTCGCTGCCATAGCCGCAATGCGACAGCACAACGATGACATCGGAGACCGATGCCAGCGCTGGCAACACATTCCGCACGGCTTCAAGCGGGCTGGCAACGGCAAGCGTGGGGTCGGCGGGTTGGCCGACGCGCGTGTCGACGGAGGTCGTCAGGCCCACGAAACCGATGCGCAACCCCTTAACCTCGCCGATGGCAGCGGCAACGTAGTCGTCGTCGCGCTTCAGGAAAGACGAGCCATGGACATTCGCCGAAAGCAGCGGGAAGCGGGCGTCGGTGGCGATGGCCTTTTTCAGCACTTCCGTGCCACGGTCGAATTCATGGTTGCCGAGCACCGCGATGTCCACGCCGCCGGCGGAATAGACGCGATATCCGGCGTCAGCGATGAACTCGTCGGGCGACCAGCCCAGCAGTTCGTCGAAGATCGATCCTGTGTGATCGTCGCCACCGGAAACAAACAGGACCACCTCGTCCACGGCGGCGTTGGCGCGTGCGTCCTTCACCTGCTTGACCATCTGCGAGAAGACATGGGTGTCGCCCTTCTTCGCATGCATTTCGGTGATGTGGTTGTGCATGTCGTTGAAATGCATGAGCCGCAGCAGCCGGCGCTCGCCCGTCTCCAGCCCTGAGATGGGCACGGCCGCGCCCGTTTCGGTCACGATCGCCTTGATCGGTCCGGCCAGCGGGTCGCCCTTGAGCAGGTAGAGCTTTTCGAACGCGCCGTTCGAATTCGGCGTCGCGGCGATCATGGCAAGTTCACCTGCCGCGGGTGCCGCCTGCGCACGGAACACGATCTGGGGAAAAACGGCTGCCGTAACAGCCATCGCGGCTCCGCCTTTCAGCATCGAACGTCGCGACAGGCTGCCTTTATGCGTAGTCATGGAAGTTTTCCTTGCCGGTCTCACGCGACATGCGTGGACTCATGGCGGGCATGCCTAGAGGGGCTGCATGACAGTGCGATGAAATCGCATGGGAACGAGGAAGCCCTGCCGGTCGTGGCGACCAGATTAGAGATCGGGCAGCGCTTTTGCATATTCGGGTCGGCGATGAAGGCCGCCTGGGAGACTACCTGAAACGAGAAAGGGGCAAGGCCTTGCAGCCTTGCCCCTTTCGATTGCCGCGAATTTCTGGCCGATCTCAGAACAGGCCCTCGATCTGACCCTGTTCGTTGAGGAAGATCTTTTCCGACGATGGGGCCTTGGGCAGGCCGGGCATGGTCATGATCTCGCCGCAGATGGCAACGACGAAGCCGGCACCTGCCGACAGCCTGACCTCGCGCACCGGCACGACATGGCCCGTCGGAGC
>NZ_QGGX01000005.1 GCF_003148805.1 Aminobacter sp. AP02 | reverse complement strand
CGGACACAAGGTACCGATATCGTTGATCAATCACGATGGCGCCACCAGCCCGTCATTGTGAAACAGCCGGGAAACTCCACCTTCCGGCGGTCCAATAAACGGTATCGGATCAAAACCGCCGAGGCTCTAATTACCGCTGGATGACAGTTCAGTGGCAGGTCAGATCGCCTCCCTGTTTCTGGGCTACCCGATGTCGCGCTTGCCAACGATGGCTTGAGTTGCTAACGCTCACCCCACCACTGTGGGGCGCAGGCCACAAGGCTCCTTTTCATTTTTGATTCCCTAAAACGGAGCAATGCTTTGACGCGTGCAGTTATTCTTGCCGGCGGTCGGGGGACCCGGCTCAGGCCCTACACTATATCTCTGCCAAAGCCGCTGATGCCGATCGTCGACCAGCCGATCCTGGAAATCATCATCCGCCAGCTTGTAAAGGCAGGCTTCGATCGAGTCACTCTTGCCGTCAACCACCAGGCCGACATACTGCGCGCCTACTTCGGTGACGGCTCGAAATGGGGCGTGAACATCGACTACTCGCTCGAGACGGAGGCGCTCGGGACCATGGGGCCTCTGAAGCTGATCTCTGACCTACCCGATGACTTTTTGATTATGAATGGCGACATCCTGTCCGACATTGATTACGCCGCTTTCTATGGCGAACATGTGGACAATCATCGGCTATTTAGCATTTCCGCGGCGAACCGTATCCAGCAGATCGACTATGGCGTACTGCAAGTCAAAGAGGACAGGTTGTCCAGCTTTGAGGAAAAGCCGTCCATTCCTTATCTCGTTAGTATGGGCGTCTACTGCATGAATAGATCAATTCTTGATCGCATTCCATCGGGTCGACCTTATGGATTCGATCATCTCGTCCTCGATATGCTTGCATCCAATCTGGACGCGACGGTGCGGCCACACGAAGGATACTGGCTCGACATTGGCCGTCCCGACGACTACCAACGCGCGATCGACGAATGGCCGCGACTTTCGTCGTCGCTGGGATTGTGAATAGACAGGTCAAAACTCGGATGTCTGGTTTCACCAATAAGCTAGTGGCGGTGACGGGCGCCAGCGGGTTCGTCGGCCGCAACCTCGTCAAACGGCTGCGCCTCGACGGCGCGAAGGTCTTGGAACTCTCGCGTGCCAGCGGCTTCGACATTCTGAGCGATCAAGCCAATCTCGAAGGGGTCACTCACGTTTTTCACATTGCCGGGTTGACAGGCATTCCGCACGCCTGGAAGGAGCCTGTGGCCTTTTTCGAGACCAATGCTCTTGGTACGATGCGGATCCTTGAGCAATGCAGACTTGCCAATTGCCCGATGACGTTCCTTAGCGCCTATATCTACGGAGCGCCGCAGTTCCTTCCGATCACTGAACAGCACCCTGTCGTCGCGAACAATCCGTATGGCTTTTCGAAGCGAGTTGCAGAGGATGCATGCACCTTCTACGTGCAGAATTATGGCCTTCGGTGCGTATCGTTGCGATTATTCAACACCTATGGTCCGGGCCAGTCGAGCGATTTTCTCCTGCCGTTTATCGTAGAGCAGGTTTTGGATGATTCCCGAGAGGCGATTGAAGTCCAAGACTTGGAGCCACGACGCGACTATGTGTTCGTGGACGACGTGGTCGACGCCATCGTTTCCGCTCAGAGCGCCGCACCAGGCTCGGTCTTCAACATAGGCAGCGGCGTGACATATTCTGTAGAGGAAGTGATCCAACTGACCCTGCGCGCTGCGGGCAGACAGAAGCCATATCGGGCCATGGGGGAGAAACGAAAGAATGAGGTCAACTGCGTCCAGGCTGATATCTCAGCGCTGCAGCAGGCTACGGGATGGCGGCCTCGCACTTCCCTCGCAGACGGGATACGGAAACTAATTGAGAATGCAGGACGACCGTGAAAACAATTGACATAGTTTGCCCGGTCTTCAGGGAAGAAGAGTCGATAGCGCTGTTCCACGAGGCGCTCGCGGCAGCAATTGGTTCTTATGGCCCCGAGTACCAGTTCCGCATCAGATACGTTTTAGACCCATGGCCCGACCGCACCGAAGACTTACTCAGATCGATTTCGGCCAGTGATGACCGCGTCGAAGTAGTCGTGATGTCACGTCGCTTTGGCCATCAGGCCGCCCTTGTTGCGGGTATGGACCTCAGCTCCGCAGACGCGATCATCATGCTTGACAGCGACCTTCAACATCCACCGAGCTTGTTGCCAGAACTGATCAGCGCCTGGGAATCTGGTGCTGACATTGTGCAGGCAGTACGTCGGGATCCACGAGATAGTAGTGCGTTCAAACGGCTAACGTCGCGCTGGTTCTATCAGGCTTTCCTGAAGCTGAGCGGCACCAACTTGCAAATAGGCGCAGCAGACTACAGGCTAGTGTCGAGCCGGGTCGCCAAGCTCTTCCGCGATGACATTAAGGAACATAACCCATTCTTGCGGGGTCTTGTTGGTTGGGTCGGTTTCCGAATTGAATATGTACCGTTTGTTCCTGCTGCTCGGTCGCATGGACGTTCCAAGTATCGCGTTTCGACTTTGATCAATTTTGCTTTAAACGGCATCTGCTCTTTTTCTAAACTTCCGCTCCGCTGGTGTGTTACAGTCGGACTCATTCTTTCGTTCGTAAGCGTGCTTCTTGGCATAGCCCAAGTGCTTGTTTACAGTTTTGGCGTCTTGCAAGTACCTGGCTGGGCGTCTCTATTCTCCGCAATCAGTTTCATCGGCGGAATCCAGTTGTTTTTTTTGGGCGTCCTCGGCGAATATATCGGAATGATCTTCGACGAGGTCAAAGGCAGGCCACGATATATTGTCGACAGGCATAAAAAGGCCGCTACGACGCACGACCAACGGTCGGGTCAGGCGGAATTCGAACTTCCACGTTCACAATAAACACGACGAGCCAGTAATGACCAGCAGTCCATTGAACATGCGAATGCAGCCTTCGAGCCTCGACGCCTTGATAACCGGTCGTCCGATCTCGCTGTTGTCAGCCGATATCAAGGCCAACGCGGAAATGCTACGCGAGCTCATACAGGGAAAACGGATACTTGTTGTGGGCGGCGGCGGCTCGATTGGATCGGCGACAACATCATTGCTCGTCGACTATCAACCGTCGGTACTGCATGTTGTGGACCAGAGCGAGAATTATCTGGCTGAATTGGTGCGTCAATTGCGCGGAAGCCGGCTCGGCATCGATGCATCCATCGACTTCCGCACCTTTCCCTTGGACTATGGCAGTCCGATCATGGAGCGTTTGCTTTCGGAGACTGCGCCGTATGATTTTGTACTGAATTTTGCAGCCTTGAAACATGTCCGCTCCGAGAAGGATGTATTTTCACTTCTTCAGATGATTGATACAAACATCGTTCGCCATGCTCGGTTCAAGCGCTGGTTGAACGAAAATGGCCATGGGACTCGCTATTTTGCTGTCTCCACGGATAAAGCAGCCAATCCCACCAGCTTAATGGGGGCCAGCAAGCGGCTGATGGAAGACATGATTTTCGCCGTTGGAGCGGTAGAGGGCGGCACAACTACATCCGCTCGTTTTGCGAACGTGGCGTTTTCCAATGGCAGCCTTCTTCAGAGCTTTCACAATCGGGTAGCAATGCGCCAGCCGATCGCCGTACCGCGTGATACAAAACGCTACTTCGTCTCGCAGTCGGAAGCTGGCGAGATCTGTTTGCTCGCCACCTTTTTCGCTCCCAACCAACATATCGTCTTCCCCAGAATGAATCCGGAACAAGAATTGCAGACTCTCGAAAGCACTGCGGTACGTTTTCTTGCCCATCTAAAATATACGCCTACCTACTACGAAGATGAGGATCGCGCGCGCGCTGCGGTTGAAAGGGATGCCTCCCAAGGAAAATGGCCGCTTCTGATGACTGCACTCGATACTAGTGGAGAGAAGCCATACGAGGAGTTCTGCGGCGACGGAGAAACAGCTGTTGAGATTGGCCTCTCATCTCTACTTGCCCTAAGGCATCAGCCGTCGCCAGCCCTAGACGATGGGCTCTTTGAGAGGCTTGAAAACATGGTGCTTGATTCAAGGCCGGACGCCAGCAAAG
Organism: Aminobacter sp. AP02; assembly: GCF_003148805.1. GTDB lineage: Bacteria > Pseudomonadota > Alphaproteobacteria > Rhizobiales > Rhizobiaceae > Aminobacter. Next base: position 327,279 of record NZ_QGGX01000005.1, on the reverse strand, counting down.
AAGGGATTGTGGAGGCCCTATCGGCAGTTCTGACAAACTTCCGTCACATCGAAACCGGCCGCAATCTCGATCAGCGACTCTAAGGAACTGACGCAATGGGCTCGATCGAAAACCACAGAATGGCACCCGGAGTCGCCTTGGCCGAAGGCCCCTGCCTAGTATGTGGCGGCTTCCTCGGCAACTCTGCGCTGCCCGGCCTTTTGCGATGCGAGGCTTGCGGTTTCGTGACCGCTAATGTTTCGGTCTCTGACGAGGAACTCGAAAGGATCTACGGCGAGGATTACTTCCACGGAAATGAATACCTCGACTATCAAGCCGAAGAGAAAAGCCTGAGGCAAAACTTCCGCGACCGCATCCGCACATTGATGGCAAAGGTTGAGAATTTCGGCGATAGTGATCTATTCGAAATCGGCTGCGCCTACGGCTATTTCCTGGCGGAAGTGAGTGCCGATGTCCGCCGTGCATCCGGTATCGACATCTCTGCCGACGCGGTTGCCGCTGCGCGCGACAAGCGCAATGTCGATGCAATGTGCGGAGACTATCTAAATCATGAACTTGGCCGAACGGTCGACGTCATCACGATGTGGGACACGATCGAACACTTGAAGCGCCCGGATCAGTTTATCGCAAAGGCCGCCAGCGACCTCAAACCGGGCGGACATATAGCGCTTACAACTGGGGACATCGACAGCCTCAATGCGCAATTCCGGGGCAAGAATTGGCGAATGATCCACCCCCCCACTCATCTCCACTATTTCTCAGTTGCGACGCTGACTAGCCTGCTGAGCCGGCATGGTTTCGAAGTGGTCCACGCAAGCCATCCCGGCAATTCCCGCAACCTGCGGTCCATACTCTACTACATCATGGTCCTTCGCCTGAAACGCCCGAAAGTCTACGAGGCTTTGAACGCCAGCCGGCTATTCGATCTTCGCATCAAGATCAATCTTTTCGACATCATGTTCGTTATTGCGCGACGCCAGGCCTAAAGAACGTCGTCGAGTATAGGAATTGATCGACATGCGCACCGGAGACGTCATTCTGTTTTCCGTCTACACAATCACCAGCGTTGTGAGCCTGCTCGTAATCAAGATGTGGTTCCCAGCGGCCATATCCAAATGGTCGGACGGAGCGCTTGTATCAGCACCCAGCGCCTGGATCGGCTTTGGAGCGATGCTCTATGTGACGAGCTTCTTGGTCTGGATGACTATACTCTCACGAAACGAACTGTCGCTCGCCTATCCTACAGCTATTGGCCTAACACTAGTATTTTCGACGGTCGCGGCGCGGCTAATTCTGCAAGAGGATCTCTCCGCTATGCGGATCATCGGGATGCTCACCATTATGCTTGGGATCATTTTAGTGGTTAGGTCGTGATGCGCTCTGATACAGCCTTCACGGCCTCAGAATCGGTTCTGCACCGTGCATATCTCCTGTGGGGATTACTGTTCTTCACTGCTTTTTATCTGATGTTCTTCTCGTCTGCCTTACTGGAACAACGCCTTCTCGCTCCAGGTGATGGATACAACTTCTACTTCCCTGCTGTATCGATGCCTTGGGTACTTTGGGAACCCAAGATCCTAGCTGGCTACCCGGTATTTGCCGACCCTCAGTTTTTTTCTTGGTACCCTCTCCGATGGATCATGACCGATTACAATGCCTTCGTTGTTTCGGCTTATGTTATCGCAAGCACCTTAACATACGGATATGTTTTCTGGAGAACACGGTCGTTTTCTGCCGCAATAGCTTCCGGGATAGTCTACGGAACCGGTAGTTTCATGACAGGCCACTTGGGCCACGCAAGCATTATACACTCGGCTGCTTGGCTGCCGCTAGTTGTTTGGAGCGTTGACGCTTTCGATCGATATCGCTCAGCAAGCTGGTTTGCCGCGGGCTCTTCCGCCGTCGCCCTTTGTATATTAGGCGGCCACCCGCAGATATCCTTTTATATCCTGCTATTAGCCGGGTTTTTGGCATCCGCAAAGCTCTGGTGCCATAGGACAAAGGGATGGACATACCTGCTCAACTTAGCGCTGTTTTACTGCTTGATGGTGGCTCTCGGCCTAGCCCTCGCATCAATTTACATTATCCCATTCATTGAACTCAGCGGGATGAGTAGCCGGGCCTCCGCGTGGACCTATGCCGATTTTACGTCATATTCACTTCCACTAAGGCAACTACCATCGGCTTTCGTCCCCTACCTTTTCGGCGGCGGAGACGGGAACAAAGTGCCCTATTTTGGAGCGTGGTGGGGTCCGACCGAGATAATGGTCTTTGCCGGTACAGGCACACTAGTTGCCGTAGTTTTGGCCGCCGTCAGCCGCAAAAAAGGGGATGATACGATTTTTTGGATCGTCACAGTCATCGTAGCGCTGATTATTTGCACAGTCGGTGAAAACAAGCTTGGCAGAGTACTGTATTCCATTCCGGTGTTGGGAAGTTTCCGAGCTCAAGCGCGGGCAGCTATGATTTTCACGTTTGCGATCGCGGTTTTGGCTGGTTTCGGTATCAACCGCACCGTGCGCAGTAGGGTGTCCGATCGACAAATAATTGTTGCCGGCTTCATCATGCTTGCGGCAACATTGGCGGCAACATCTTGGGTGGTTTCGACCAAATGGTGGACACACGCTGCTGCCGCATCAGGCGCCGACTGGAAGTCCGTCGTCCCGAAAATATTGTTCGCATGTTCCATGGTGATTGCGACAGCCATTAGCCTGCTCGTTCTGAGGCGAGCCAGATATACTGCTGCCATTTCCGCCTTACTGCTAGCCGTTGTCGCCATAGACCTGTCACAGTTCGGTTGGCTCTATGAATGGAGGTATGGTCCGAGCAAGAACCTTACCATGTCGCTCGATTGGGAAAGATTTGCCAAGGACAGTATGACCAGGGGGGGGCGGACCCTGCTTCTACAAGAACCTCCCCCCGGAGGTACACCTTTTGGCCCGAATCTGAACCTCAAACATGGTGTCGCCTCTGCCAATGGATATGGGCCGCTAGAATCCAAAGCTTATCTAGATACGACGGGCATAGACAACTCAGGCTTTCTTTCAGAACCGCCCAGCAGCGCTATGACTGAGACTTTGGCCGTATCGTCCGTACTATTCGGTGATGCGATCTCCACGGCTGTGCGCGTTGGCGATTGCTCCCGCCCCAGCAGGAAGCAGTCCCTGACGGTCCGCCTTCCAAAGACAATCTATGCTTCAGAGATGGAAGTGATCTCGATGCTGGGGTGCTCGATCAATCGAAAGGACGGCGAGATCGCACTGTCGATACGAATGACAGCCGACACTGGAAAGGTCTCGGTACCTCTGATCGTTGGGCGCGATACGGCCGAATGGGCATATGATCGTGCCGACGTCACGCCAGTTGTCCAGCATTCGAAGGCTGCCATCTATCTGCCTCTCACAGGCAACGGAATGCAAGGCAATCGCTATATTGCCAGATTGCCGATCCCGTCGAACAAGCGAATACCAGTCAACATGGTCACTGTTGAACTCCCGGCGGGAAATGAGGGCGTGGTGGAATTGAGCCGGTTGCAGTTAATTGACGCGTCAACGGGCATTCGTCACAACATCAATCTTGCGGAATTGGCGCTGAATAGGCAAGACATCACAACTTCCCAAATCGAAGGATATAATGTCATACACTTTGGCGAAGGGCGTGTTGAATCTGCCTGGCTTGTGGGCAAGACACTACAACTTTCATCAGACGAAGCAGCGCAAAGTGTACGAACCGGGCAGCTTCCCGATGGCAGCAGCTTCGACCCACGGAGCCTGGCGCTGGTGGAGCAATCCACGGGCATGCTTAGCGGAACAGAAAACGGCCCGCTCAGTCCGGTGAAACGCATCGAACAAACACCTGTCCGACAGGTTTTCGAAGTGTCGACGTCGGCACCGGCCCTGCTTTTCGTCAGCGAGTCATATCACCCTGGTTGGAAGGCGCGCGTAAACGGTGTGCAGACTGACTTATTGAGGACGAATGGAGCCTTTCAGGGCATAATAGTTCCCGCGGGCCAAAGCGTAGTGGAACTCAACTTTCGGCCTCTCAGCCTGGCCATTGGTGGGGCCGTCACCGCTAGCGCGGCCATCTTTTTAGGAGTTCTGTTCCCGCTAGAGAGAGCGCGACGACGTCGCCCTCTGAATGCAAGACGCGCGCCATCACCTGAACCAAGCCTTGCGCGAGATTGAGTTGCCGTCACCGATCCGCGGGGGCTTCCAGGGTTCGTTAGTGCATCCTGGCCTGATAAATGAGGCTGGAAAGGCGGAGACAATGGTGAAGCCATCGCCAAACTTACCAAGTTGCATATCTGAGTAATCACATATTCCGGCGACAAAACTCCTTCGCCCATATGATACTTCGACAAATAGAATGCGCCCGCATGACAGAGTTTCGACCGCTTCGTATCCTGATTGCGAATATCTGCCTGGACGGCAGAACCGGGACGGAAATCCTCACACGCGAGATTGCAATTGCGTTACAACAAGATGGCCACAGTCCCATTGTATATGCGCAGCAACTTGGGCCTATCGCTGATGAGATTCGGTCGCGAGGTATTCCGGTCACTGACGATATTCGGACTGTCACAGGCGAGATCGACCTCATCCATGGTCACCACAGCCCTGTCACTGCCACGGCAATAGCGCGCTTTCCGAATTCGCCTGCAATCTTCTTTGCGCATGATTTTGTCAGTTGGCACAGTGTGCCTCCGCATCTGCCCGCCATACGACGTTACGTTGCAGTTGACGAAACAGTGGCCGATCTTCTTCGCTATCAGAGCGGAATCCCCCTGGAGAAAATTTGTCTCCTCTTGAACTCGGTCGATCTTAATCGCTTCAGACCTGGCCCCGAACTTCCGCCTAAACCCAAGCGCGCGCTGGCCTTCGCGAAAAACCATCAACACCTCCAGGCCGTCAGAAATGCCTGCATGGCACGGGAGATCGAAGTCGACTTCATCGGTGGGGCTGTTGGAAATATAACGGACGAACCGGAAAAGCTTTTGCCCGAATACGACTTGGTGTTCGCGTCGGCTCTGAGCGCCATAGAGGCGATGGCTTGCGGCCGCGCCGTAATTGTCTGCGATGGTCGCGGCCTAGCCGGACTGGCCAGGCCGCAAAACTGGCAATCCTGGAGAAGGCTAAATTTTGGACTTCGCACGCTACAGCGAGAGGTAACATCCGACGCCCTTATTGCGGAGATTGACCTCTACAACGGCGCGGAAGCTTGTGCTGTGGGCGAACGCACGCGTGCCGAGGCAAGCCTCAAAGAATGGGTGCGTGAGTGCCAGTCGATCTATGCCGATGTTTTGAGGGAGCACCGCAGCGTGCCCCCCTCCCCAGCCAACTCTAGTGCAGCGATGGCCACATATCTGCAGGCTTGGTTACCGCGGCAAGGACTGGCTTGGCCGTGGATGAAGGAGCGAGATGAACTGATCGCTCAGATAGGGCGACTGCGGAGTGACCTAGCACCTCTTCAGACGCCTGGTCTTTATTCTCTGGGAATCGAAGCACGACCCGAACATTTTTTTCGCTTCAGCGGATTTTCATTGATTGAGCAATGGGGCGTCTGGACAGACGGTGAATTGGCGAGCATCGAAATGAGCCTGGCGTCGGATGCGGTGCCAAAGGCGATTGAACTAACGTTGATGCCCTTCATCAACGAGGAACATCCCTCGATGACAGTTGATCTATTTGTAAATGGAAGCTTGGTATCAAAACGAGCATTTCAACACATACCTGCAGCCACTTCACAAATCACGGGACCTGCTGAACGGTGGAGAGTGCCGCTGACAGCCCCAGTCACCGCCGGGGGAACCTTGTGGCTAGCATTCCGCATTGACGCACCTTGCGCACCAAGCGCAGTCGGAATCAGCAATGATCCCCGGCGCTTGGGGGTCGGACTCATTTCGATAAACTTAAGCGCATAGAGCCTCCCGTATTCTCTACGCGTCACCGCGCTCACACAATCGCGCTATGTTGAGCCCCATCGCAAATGTGTCAGGCTTTAACCGCACGGAACTGTAGGTTCCCCATAGCCGGCAGCTCTCCAGGGTCCATCTTCGACCGGACTGAACCCGTATTTCTATTGCAAGCTTAAAATCGCGCGCGCAATCGGTAGGACATGATCACGGTACGTAATCAGATTAGCATAGCGGCCAGTTGAGATCCGCTCCTTTGCAAACGTCTCCCATTGCGGCTCAAATCGTTCCGGCCAGTCGAACTCTTGTCGCATCAGCACCTCGCGCCCAAAGGATTCAGGTGCCTCCTCGAATATGCGTCGGGCCTCTTCAGCAAGCGGTGTATAGGCTCGAATGGCAGCGACCTTGCGTTCACGCGCGGCGGGATCGAGCACCACCTCAATCTTGCAGTCTCCCGCAATGCCCGGAATGGCAGCGGAGACCAAGTGGGTAACTGTAGCACCGGCGGCAGTGAGCCTTGCAGATAAGGCTTCCCCGACCGCTGACGTCAGGTCGTGCACGGGATTGTAGCCATCGACAGCATCGGCAACGACAGTCACGAGAGGCTCGTTCTTCACGGTTTCGAATATCACATTCGCAACATTGCGAAATGGAACAGCGTCCCTAGCAAGGATTGCATCGTACCAGTCCCGATCGGACATTTGGCAAAAGACCGGCCCAGGCTCAGCTCCTGCGGCCGCTAGTGTTTCCCTTGAGTATCTTGTTCTGGACGACTGGTTTCCGCCGGAACCGTTTGTCAATATGCAAACCACCGGCCGGACCCGCTCCATCCAGTGAAAGATCCGCAATTCATGCCCTGGATGCGCTAGTAACAAAATCGTTTTCATCATTGTCATCCGTTTCGGCAGAGTGGCGGTATGTACCCACGTTCTAATATGCGAGTGATCACAACCAATGACGGCGTCAAGACTTATTTCGATAACGTTCGGCCCGCCGGTGACCACACGATGATCACGGGCCCAAGTCGCGAGGAAGAATTCTCATATTGTTGAGATTGCCGATCGCCACCGCGTCGTCCTGAACGGTGCACAGTCTACTCCAGGACAAAGTAGTCGAACTCATCCCCTTCGCTATATCGGTGCCCACATGCTTGATGGGTGACCCGCCGGAGGAAATCGGACGTTCCCGAACTTAGCGGCTGCATGTACTGGCTCGCCCCGTTGGATGTGAAGCACACACAGGAAGCCAATTTGCCCGTTGCAGGCCGATTGCGTGGTTCAGCGGCATGGTGGGCAGAACGTTTTGAGCAAAACGTTACCATCATTCATCGTCATATATTTGCTCCTAAAGAGCCCGCACAGAATTCCCGCCCATCAGTGGAGTACTTGAGGACCCGCAGCCTCACCGGGCATCTCGGTTATTCCCAGCGGGATAGCAGCGGCAACCACAGTTCCAAAGACTCAAGCGGTGCTGGCACAAGGCGCGAACTCATTTCACCAAGCTTTCAAAACGGCCATAAGCGCAGGGGTCGAACGATGCGCACGGATCGCACCCATGGCGGCGAGTAAACAGGATGGCGCGACTTGGGCCTGGGATAGCCCCTTGATCCATCCCACTAAAGCGCACCAAGGCGGTCTCATCGATGGGTGTTTTGCCTGGGGCCGGCTTCGCCTGATCGCCTTCGGCGCAATGGCTAGTCGCGACTTTCTTCCCCCTGCTGCTTCGCGCCATTCCTCGCGCGCAACAAAGTCGCGCCAGCGCCATCCTCCGCTTACGCTTCGGCCCCATGGGTGCGCCGTTGATCGCCTCCAGCCTATCGACCACCATCGAGACCGCAATGGTGCAGGCTCGAACGATTGGATCAAGGTGAACTACCATGGCTACCATCGGCACCTTCAAGAAGTCCGCCAACAACGAGTTCACCGGCGAGATCGTAACTCTCAGCGTTCAGGCCCGCAGCGTCCGCATCGTCCCCGAAACCCGCACCACTGGCGACAACGCTCCCAGCCACCGGGCCTTCGTCGGCAGCGCCGACATCGGCGCCGCCTGGACCAAGCGCAGATCTGGCACTGGGACGGTGGGTACCTGCTTGGGGTACCCAAGGGAGAATGAGCACGACCTCCACCAGGCGCCTATGCGAACTGCTGGGCGCAGGTGCCTTACGCGATAGAGCGGCGTGGCCAGGGCCACTACGGCCGCACCTTGGCTGTGATCAGCGTGGGGGATGTCGATGTTGGACGAGGCTCGTCGAGGAGCGCTACGCCCGGACTTGTCCAGGTCGTTACACTGACTAATGCGGCTGCATCGCTTGAATCGAAGCCAACCGAAGTTGGGCGAACATGCCAACTAAAATTGAGCGCTACACCGGTGCGCGCTAGAACAAGAACAGAACGCGAGTTGGCAACCGCGCACCAGGATTGGAAACTGTTTCCAATCCTACATCTCGGCCAATCAGCGAAAATCTAACAATTTCAGGGAGTTATTGGTGGGTGCGACAGGGATCGAACCTGTGACCCGCTGATTAAGAGTCAGCTGCTCTACCAACTGAGCTACGCACCCACGCGGTCGTTTCAGCGACCGTGGCGGCATATAGCCATACCAATTTTCCCTGTCCACCCCCTCCGGCGCTTTTTCTTCACGTCGGCAAAAATTCCTGCAAATCAGGCGTAAATTATGCCCTCCGCAACCTTCACCGCGTGCCCGCCGATGCGTCCAGCGACCAAATTGCCACCCGAGACGTCCAATTCGAGCCTGATTCGTGACGGCCGGCCCATTTCGATTCCCTGTTCGATCCAGAATCGCGACACGCCATCGGTCGGTTTGTCGAAATGCATGATGACGCCGGCGAACGCGGCCGCCGCCGAACCGGTGGCCGGATCTTCATAAGACCGGCTTCCGGGAACCATCATGCGGGCGTGGAAGGCGTTGTCGTGGCCCACGGTCTCGCGGCAATAGACATAGGCGCTGGCGACCGCGGAATCGTTCTTGCGCGGCGAAAACGCAAACCAGGCCTCGTTGTCGAAGCGGATCCGGCTCGCGGCCTGCATGTCGGCCACGGGCACGGCGATGTAGGGAACGCCCGCCGACCACAGCGACACGCGGTGATTTTCAAAACCGATCTCATGAGGCGCAAGCCCGACTGCGGCCGCAACAGCATCGGCACTTGCCGCAAGCGGCATCGGTTCGGGCAGCTTTGGCAGGTCGAACTCGGCAAACAGGTGATTGCCGATCTTGTTTACCGCGCAGCGCACCAGGCCAATGTTCTCTTCCAGCACGAAGATGCCGGCCAGATCGGCGCCCTGCCCCATTTCCGTCAACGCGACCGCGGTACCAACAGTTGGATGCCCGGCAAAGGGCATCTCATAGTCGGGCGTGAAGATGCGTACGCGCGCCTTGTGCTTCGCGTTCTCGGGCGGCAGCACGAAGGATGTCTCCGACAGGTTGAATTCCCTGGCGATGGACTGCATTTCGGCCAGGCTCAGCCGCTTGGAATCGACCACCACGGCAAGTGGATTGCCGGCGAGCCTGTCTTCGGTAAAGACGTCATAAATAAAATACTTGCGCCCGATCGTCATGTTTGCTCCTTCGCTATCCGGCAACATGAGCGAAATTTAATTTGAATTCCGGGTCCATACAGCCGATCTGTGATTCTAATGCATGATCCCGAAATGTGGGACCGATTTTCCAACGGGACCATGCGCGATCAAATGGAATAGAGCAGGCTCTAAACCTCATTTCTGGGACCATCGAAGGGATCTGGGTTGGACCAGCTTGTAAATCGCGCCGAGCAGGCGGGCGCCCCCTCCATCGAGGCAGCGCTTGGTCTGGACGGCAAGGGCCGCGCCACGCGTCGTCGCAAGAATTGGCTCTGGCTGCTTCTGGCGCTGGTGGCGGCCGCCTGCGCCTACGCGGCCTATTCGTGGTTGGCGGCACCATCCGAAAAGATCACCTACACCACTCACCCTGCCGAGATCGGCGATCTCATCGTCCAGGTTTCGGCCACGGGCAATCTGCAGCCCCTCACCCAGGTCGATATATCGAGCGAGCTGTCGGGCGTGGTCCGGTCGGTCGCCGTCGTCGAAAACCAGCACGTCAAGAAGGGCGATGTGCTCGCCGCCCTCGACACGACCAGGCTTTCGGCCCAGATCGAACGAGCCCAAGCCTCGGCCAAGGCAGCTGCCGCCAAGGTCGAGGACACGCGCACCACGCTGTCCGAGACTGCCCGGACGCTCACCCGCGCCCAGGAACTGACGCGGCGCGGCATGGCCACCACCCAGGCGCTCGAGGCTGCCACCGCCGAGCGCGACCGTGCCCAGAGCGCGCTCGACATGGCGGAAGCCAATCTCGCCATCGCCGAGGCTGATCTCAAGCTGCAGCAGGCCGACCTCGCCAAGAGCACCATCTACGCGCCCATCGACGGCGTGGTGCTGACGCGCTCGGTCAATCCCGGCCAGACCGTGGCGTCGTCCATGCAGGCGCCCGTTCTGTTCGTGCTCGCCGCCGATCTGTCCCAGATGGAACTCAAGGCTGCCGTCGACGAGGCCGACATCGGCTCGGTGGCAAAGGAGCAGAACGCACGCTTCACCGTCGATGCCTTTCCAAACCGCAGCTTCGACGCCACCATCCGCGATATCGCCTATGCATCGGTCACCACCGACGGCGTGGTCACCTACAACGCCTGGCTCGATGTCGAAAACGACGAGCTTCTACTGCGGCCAGGCATGACCGCCACGGTCTCGATCGTTACGCGTGACGCCAAGGGCGTGCTCACAGTGCCGGCGACCGCCTTCCGTTACCGGCCGACGCCTACCGCCCGCAACTCCGGCTTCTCCCTGCAGAACCTGTTCCTCGGTCGGCCCAATCGTGGTCCAACCGACCGCAGTCGCCCGACCTCGACGCCCGCCGACGGCTCACGCACGCTCTATGTGCTCAGAAACGGCGCGCCGGTTGCTGTGCGGGTCAAGACCGGTTCGACGGATGGCGACCGCACCGAAATCACGTCAGGGCTGAGCGCCGGCGATGCGGTCATTACCGCCTCGTCCTCCGCCAAGGCCAATTGAGAACTGGCATGGGCCGGGCTCCGCTCATCGTCTTCGACAAGGTCTGGAAAACCTACGGCCAAGGTGAAGCCGAGGTGCGCGCGCTCGCCGGCATCGACCTCGAGATCGGCCAGGGCGAGTTCGTCGCCATCATGGGCCCATCCGGTTCGGGCAAGTCGACCGCGATGAACATCGTCGGCTGCCTCGATACGCCCACATCAGGCCGCTATGGCTTCATGGGCACCGACGCTGGCCGCCTCGACCGCAATCGCCGTGCTGCGCTTCGCAACCTCTATATCGGTTTCGTCTTCCAGGGCTACAATCTGTTGCCGCGCACCACCGCGGCTGAAAATGTCGAACTGCCGCTGATCTATCGCGGCGTGTCGGCACATGAGAGGCGCGCGCTGGCCATGAAAGCGCTTGCCGAAGTCGGCCTTGAAGGCCGCGAGCACCACACGCCGGCCGAGCTTTCCGGCGGCCAGCAGCAGCGCGTAGCGATTGCCCGCGCCATCGTCACTCGCCCCACGCTTCTCGTCGCCGACGAACCCACCGGCAATCTCGACACTGCCCGCAGCCACGAGATCATGCAACTGCTCACCCGCCTCAACGGGGAATACGGGCTCACCATCGTCATGGTCACCCACGAGGCAGACATCGCTGTCTATGCAGGGCGCACCATCGCCTTCCGCGACGGCCATGTCGCCTCCGACACGCAAAAGATCGAGGCGGCATAGGCGATGATCTGGGAAACTGTCCGCCTCGCCCTTCGCTCGGTCCGCCGCAACGCACTGCGCTCGTTCCTGACCTTGCTCGGCATCGTCATCGGCGTTGCCGCCGTCATTGCCATGCTGACCATCGGCAGCGGCACGACGGCGAAGGTAAAGGCGGATATCTCTCAGCTCGGCAGCAACCTGCTGATCGTTCGCGCCGGCCGCCCACCCGCCCCGGGCTCAGGCCCGCAGCAGACAATCCGGGCACTTGGTGAAAAGGAAGTGGCGGCACTGACCGCTCATCTCGAAGGCGTCCGTGCGGTCTCCCCGGCATCGCAGAAGCAAGTTCGCGTCGTCTTCGGCACAGAGAGCCTGACCTCCTCCATCACCGGCACCGACAATGCCTATCTCGACGCTCGCGATTGGAAGGTCGCTTCCGGCCGCCCCTTCAGCGAATCCGAAGTGCGCGGCGGCATCAATGTCTGCCTGATCGGCGAAACCGTGCGCCAGCAGTTCTTTGGAGCCGGCGACCCCGACGGTGCGGCCATCCGCGTCGGCCGCATGAGCTGCAAGGTCATCGGCCTGCTCGAACCCAAGGGCTATTCCGGTTTCGGCCAGGACCAGGACAACGTCGTGCTGATGCCGCTATCCGCCTTCCAACGCCGCATCGCCGGCAATCGCGACATTGAAACGATCTACGTCGCCGCCGACGACACCACGCCCACCCAGGTGGTACAAACGCGCATCGAAGACATCATGCGCGACACGCGCCGAGTCACGGCCGACCGCGAGGATGATTTTTCGGTCCGCGACATGACCCAGGTCGCCGACGCCATGGCTAGCGCCACCGCCACCATGACCGGCATGCTGGGCGCCGTCGCTGGCGTCAGCCTGCTTGTCGGCGGCATCGGCATCATGAACATCATGCTGGTGTCGGTCACCGAGCGCACGCGCGAGATCGGCATCAGACTCGCCATCGGCGCGCATGAAAAACATATCCTCGTCCAGTTCCTGGTCGAGGCGACGGTGCTGTCGCTGCTTGGCGGACTGATCGGCATCGCCATTGGCCTGGCGCTGGCAGGAGCTGCATCGCTCGCGCTTTCCATCCCCTTCGCGCCAAGCCTCGCTGTTGTGCTGCTCGCCGTCGGCTTTTCAGCGCTGATCGGCATGGTTTTCGGCTTCTTCCCGGCTCTGCGCGGCGCCCGCCTTGATCCCATCGAAGCGCTCAGGCACGAATAGGAACGTCTGCTATTGCTTCAGCACCGTGTTGGCAGTGCCTTCCTCGACCTGGTCGATCACCAGAAGCTTGACCGGATCGGCCCCAACATTTGCGCCCTGATGCCACGTGCCGATCATCTCGACGATGAAGTCGCCCTTATTGTAGCTGGTGCTCTTGCCGGTATCGACATTGGTCACCTGCAATTGGCCCTCAAGCACGTAGGCGTAGCGGGCCGACGGGTGCATATGCACCGGCAACGTGGCTCCGGGCGGAATCTCGAAGGACGAGACCAGCACCTGCACGTTCTTTTGCGGCAACATGATCGGCTGGCCACTGGCCGTCACCGTGGTCGAGGCAAGCGGCGTCACGACGACCTTGGCACCGGCGTTGCTGGTATCGAATGCGTCGGCAGCACCACTTTGGGACAGAAACCGCCAACGCGATGGCGCCAAGAAAGAGACTTGTTCGAGCAGTCAGGCTGGCCATCGCATCCCCCGAAGTCTTGCAGCGCATCAGATTGTGACGCCGTGGCACCTTGGCAGCAAGCACTTTCGCGCAGGCTTGTCAGCCGACTTCAGTTCTTCGAAAAATGCCACTCCGCCAGCGAGCGCATATGTGGCATCAACCCCTCCGGCAGATCGTGCATGCCCCGGATGATGACAGGCCCTTCGATCTCCGGTTCGGTTTCGGTAGCAACAAATTCTGCGATCCGCCTCGCCAGCTCATCGGCTGTCTCGGCCATATGGTAGCAGCGCACGATCACCGTCCCGCTTTCAACTGAAAGCGCGTAGCAACGTTCCTCGCGGCTGGCCTGGCCGAGATCGAGGCCGGTTTCCTCGCGCACCTCGCGCGCCATGTTGTAGTCGAGGTCGACCTGCCCGTTGGCAAAATCCTCCGGCTCAAATGAGCCCGCGGCGAAGTAGACCTTTCCCGCATTGGCCGTATGCGCGCCCATCCGGATCGCCACCAGCGCATTGTCGCTCGCAATCAGCATGGCATGCGCGAAGGCGTGCTCGGCGCTGGTGACTGGCTTCAACTTCCGCCACAGCATGAAGGTCGAGAACCGAATGGCATGACAGCGCCCGGTTAGTCGGTTGTCGCGGTAGGAAAGCTCCGACAGCAGCACCACTGTGCCGTCGAACAGCGATGGCCTCAGCTCGTTCTCGGCGGTCCAATTGGCTGCGATGGCAGCGGCATTGTCGCGCTCGAACGGATGTGGCTGGGGATCGAGGCGTACGTCGATGACGTCGACGGGCAGGATCTGATTGCGCGGAATGTCGAAGGCCAAGACGAGGTCTTTCTCAGGTGATGGCAATGGTGACGGCTACCGGGCAGTGGTCGGAGGCCTTTGGCCGGTCCCAGCCGGCGCGCGGATAGCGCTCCACCTCCTGCCCGGGTGGAAAGATCGTGCGCCAGGGCTGGCCGCGACGGATGATATCGGGCATTACCTGCGCATTCGTGCGCGCCAATGCCGGAGACAGCAGGATATAGTCGAGCTGGCACAGGTGCCGCTCCTGCGGCCCACGCGTGTGATAGAGCGTCCAGCGGTCCATTTCCGGTCGCCGCTCGACGATGTTTTCAGCAAAGCCGTCGCCAACCAGCACGCCGATGCTGGAATCGCTGTCGTCGGCGACGGTGAAATTGTAGCCTTGATAGGCATCGCCCCCGATCACCAGCCGCTGACGGTAATCGTTCATATCGCCGCAGATCACCCAGCGTTTTTCGGCCGCATGGTCCTTGCCGAAACGGTTCTCGATGATCCGTCGCACGGCCTTGGCTTCGGCTACGCGGATCGGCATCGTCGCTTCGCGCCCGTTCATGCCGTTGCGCGGCGATCCCATTGACTTGAAATGCACCGAATACATGGTCAGCGGCCTGCCGCCGATCTTGACGTCGATCTCCAGGCAGTCGCGCCGGAAGATGCGCTCGAACGGCTCCTGCCCAAGTTCGGCAAGCTCGGGCGTGTGCAGCCCGAATTCCTCGAAGGTGACATGCGCGTGGCTGGTCATGCGCACGAACTCTATCGGCTCGCCTTGCGCGGTCTCGGTGCGCATCATCACCGCAACATCGATGCCGCGCGAGTCATTGCCGGAGGTTGTGTATTTGTGCTGGTAGCCTTGGCCTACCATCTTGAACAGATAGCCATACTCGAAGGCTTTCAGTGCCTCGATATTGTCGACCTCCTGCAGGCAGATGATATCGGCCCTGGTTTCAGCGATCGCAAGGGCAGTCAGCTGGCGGTTGTCGTCGGCATGCGCGATCGCGCGAGCCTGCTCGAGCAAGCGATATTCGGCCTCGCTGTTGATCTCGAACAAGGCCAGCGTTCGGTCCTCGTTGAGCTGATTGCGGTAGCCGGAATAATCGAACCTGTTCATAAGGTTCTCGACATTGAAGGTAGCAAGGCGCAGCGACATGGCCGCGAGCATTGCCTTCATGTCGGGCCAAATACAAGCCCTGCCCCGGAACCGGCGCCGTTCATGACACGTTCAGGCTGAAAGGCGGAAGTTGCCTCACCTCCATCGAAACTATGGGCTGGGGCCTCTGGGATTCGGATATCAGGAGACGACAATGAAACGCGAACTCTCATCACTTGCACGCTCAGGCCTTGTCGCCCTTGGCCTGGTGGTGGGCTTGCCCTTGGCGGCGTCCGCCGGGCCGGCCAGCTTGGCGCGACCGGCAACGCCTGTTCCTCAAGCAAATGCGGATTTGACGAAAGTACAATATTGCGGCGGCTACGGCTGCAGGCCGTATCGCAACGACGGCTGGGGCGGCGACGGCTGGCGCGGGCGCGACTATCGCCGCTACGACAACAACTGGCGTGGGAACTACAGGCCCTACCGCCCCAACTATTTCGGCGGCACCGGCATCTACTTCAATTTTGGTGTCCCGGCCTACCGCTACTACGAACCCCGCTACTACCAGCCGCGCTATTATGAGCCCCGCCGCGTCTATCGCTCCGGCGTCTCGTCACCGCATGCGCGCTGGTGCTACAGCCGGTACCGTTCTTACCGTGCCTGGGACAACACGTTCCAGCCCTACAATGGTCCGCGCCAGCAGTGTTGGTCCCCCTATCGCTGATCGGCACTTAGCGCGACATCACCCGTGAGACGGCGTTACCTGCTGGAACGTCTGCACTAGCGGCGCGTTAATGTGTGCGCCGTAGTGCAGCCGCTCCGGACCTGCACGGACGCCGTTTTTCCGTGGAGGTCGCCATGATGTACATCTTCTCAGCGGTGGCGCGCTCAGGACTGCTGGTCCTCGGCACGCTGGCCTGCACAACCTTGCCAACATTGGCTGGTCCCATTTCGATGCCCTATCCGGCCAGGCCTTCGGATGCGCCTCAACCCCAGAACGCTGTACTCCGGGCGGACGGCAATCTTGACCGAATGGTGCAACTTGTTCGCGATGGCGGTGGTTGGCATGGCGGTGGTGGTTGGCATGGCGGCGGCTGGAACGGTCACGGCTGGCACGGCGGTGGCTGGCGTGGCGGTTGGTACGGCGGCTGGGGTGGCTGGGGCGGCGACGCCTTCGCCTTGGGCCTGGGACTGGGTTTAGCTGCCCCACTCTACGCCTATGGCCCGTACAACTATGACCCAATCTACGTGCAGCCAAGCTATGTCAGGCCGCGCTACGTCGCCCCGGTCGCGCTCTCCAGGGCCCACATCCGCTGGTGCTACAACCGCTACCGTTCGTATTCGGTCTACACCAACACCTTCCAGCCCTACAATGGACCGCGCCAGCAGTGCTGGTCACCATACGGCTGAGGCTGCGGCGTTTTCTGTGTAGTAGCCGCAAACCGGATGTTTAGAAGTCGGGCCCATGACGGCGCCGGACCGACTCGCCCGCATGATTCTGAGCTAGCTTGATGACCGACGACACCGCGACCAACAAACAGCGCGAGCATCGCAACCGGGTGCTCAAGGGTGCGTCGATCATCACCGGCGTCAGCAATTCGGAAATTACCTGCACGATCCGCAACATGCACCAGGGCGGCGCGGAACTGCGCGTCGGCGCCGACGCGCGCATCCCGGAGCGCTTCCTGCTCTACGTGCCGGTCGACGGGATCGGCTATCGCTCGGTCGTGCGCTGGCGCCGTAGCGACCGCGTCGGCGTGCAATTCGAAGGCACCGAGCCCAAACCCGCCTGGCACTACGGCTGAGCAAATCCTTGAAATGAAAAACCGGCGGATTGCTCCGCCGGTTCTGTATTTCCGAAACCAATAGCCGCGCCGGCCACGACGCCGTCAGTGCGGAATGGCTTCTTAGTTCTTGGCCTTGTCGACCAGCTGGTTCTTGGCGATCCACGGCATCATGCCGCGCAGCTTGGCGCCGACTTCCTCGATCTGGTGGCTGTCGTTCATCCGGCGAATACCCTTGAAGCGGGCAGCACCCGAACGATATTCCTGCATCCAGTCGGAGGTGAACTTGCCGGTCTGGATGTCCTTCAACACGCGCTTCATCTCGGCCTTGGTCTCGGCGGTGATGATGCGCGGGCCGGTCACGTATTCGCCCCACTCGGCAGTGTTCGAGATCGAGTAGTTCATGTTGGCGATGCCGCCTTCATAGATCAGGTCGACGATCAGCTTCACTTCGTGCAGGCACTCGAAATAGGCCATCTCGGGCGCATAGCCACCCTCGACCAGCGTCTCGAAGCCGGCACGGATGAGCTCGACCAGACCGCCGCAAAGCACCGCCTGCTCGCCGAACAGGTCGGTTTCGCACTCTTCCTTGAAGTTGGTCTCGATGATGCCCGAACGGCCGCCGCCGACGCCGCAGGCGTAGGAGAGCGCGAGATCAAGCGCGTTGCCCGAAGCATCCTGGTGAACAGCGACCAGGCACGGCACGCCGCCGCCCTTCTGGTATTCGCCGCGCACGGTGTGGCCCGGGCCCTTCGGCGCGATCATGACGACGTCAACGGTCTTCTTCGGCTCGATCAGGCCGAAATGCACGTTGAGGCCGTGTGCGAAGGCGATGGCGGCGCCGTCACGGATGTTCGGAGCGATTTCGTCGCGATAGATGTCGGCCTGCAGTTCGTCAGGAGTCGCCATCATCATCAGGTCGGCCCACTTGGCGGCTTCCGCCACGGTCATGACCTTGAGTCCGTCGGCCTCCACCTTCTTGGCGGTCGCCGAGCCGGACTTCAGGCCGATGACGAGTTCCTTGGCGCCGGAATCCTTGAGGTTCAGCGCGTGCGCGCGGCCCTGGCTGCCATAGCCGATGATGGCGACCTTCTTGCCCTTGATCAGATTGAGATCGGCATCACGATCGTAATAGACACGCATTGGTGGGTTCCTTCCCGGTTGTAATTCAGGGGGCCGCTGGCCCGGTTTTTGCTCCATGAAGAGCAAGAAACTGCTGCGTTGCGCGCGCGGCGTCGCCGTCGATCTCCGCATCAGTCAATTCCAGCCGGTCGCCGAGCAGCAGACGTATCTGCACGTCCCGGGCAACCAGCCCGAAAAAGGTTCGGAACGCCGTTTCGGCGTCGTCGAATTCAAGAAGTCCTGCCTCACTGCCGGCTTCGAGCACCGGTTTGAGGCGTCGGCCGAGCGCAAAACGGCCACGTTCGAGCACAATAGCGCCGAGATCGCGCTTGTCCGAGCCGGCATGCACGACCGCGACGCGGTTGAGCGCGATCGAAGTGTCGCTTGAGATCACCCTCAGCCAGTCGGAGGCAAAGCGTTCAAGGCTTGCAGCCAGGGAGGCGAGGTCCAGTCCTTGGCGGTCGACCGGCGGCACGCGAACCTTCGACGCCTGCCATTGCACGGTTGCGGTCAGCAAGCCGTCGCGGTCGCCAAACCATTTGTACAGCGTTTCCTTGGAACAGCTTGCACGGCGCGCAACCGCCGTCATCGTCAGCCTGTCGCCTTCCTCGACAAGGAGGCGCAGCACCGCGTCGAGCACATCCTTCTGACGTGCCGTCGGTCCCTCGCCTTCCATCATCTCGTTGGTTGTCTGCAACATTGTTCCCGACCTGTCACGTAACGTCGAGCACCTCAAAGGGCCGTACCGTACGTTACGGTTCGGCTTATGCCGTAATCACCGACGCTTCGCAAGACATCGGCGAAAATTTCTGGTGCGAAGCCTACGCAGTTGCCGGCTCAGGCAGGATCCTTGCCGGCCGCATGTTCCGCCCGATCGATCCAGGTCGGAAATGCTTCGCTTCCTGGCCGCAGCCTCAGATCGAAACCTGGGTTCCGACCTCCACCACGCGACCGGTCGGGATCTGGAAGTACTCGGTCGCGTCCGCAGCCGTACGCGCCAGGCCGATGAACAGCCTGTCCTGCCACACCGGCATGCCCGAGTTGGGCGACGCCTTCAGCGAGCGCCGCGACAGGAAGAACGACGTCGTCATGATGTCGAACTTCCAGCCTTGCTTGCGGCAGATGGCCAGCGCCTTGGGGATGTTGGGCTGCTCCATGTAGCCGAACTTCAGCTTCACACGCATAAACAGCTCGTTGACCTGCTCCATCTTCACGCGTTCGCTGTCGGGCACCACCGGTTGCTGTGCCGTCACCACCGACAAGATGACGTTCTGCTCATGCAGCACCTTGTAGTGCTTGAGGCTGTGCATCAGCGCGGTCGGCGCGCTGTCGGGATCGCTGGTCAGAAATACCGCAGTGCCGGGCACCATATGCGGCTTCTTCTTGATCAGGCTCTCGGCGAGGAAATTGAGTGGAATCTCGTTCTTGCGCGTCTTGTCGAACAGATAGCGGCTGCCGCGCACCCAGGTCCACATGACGGTGACGATGGTGAAGGCTACTGCAAGCGACGCCCAGCCGCCCTCGAACACCTTGACGATGTTGGAGGCAAAGAAGCCGAGATCGATGAGGCCAAAAACGGTTATCGCAACGACGACGGCAGCGACCCGCCAGCGCCAGACGCGCAACATCACCACTGAAAGCAGCAGCGTCGTCACCAGCATGTTGCCGGTCACCGAGATTCCATAGGCGGAAGCCAGCTTGCTCGATTCGCCGAAACCGACGACCAGGAGCATCACCACTAGCGCCAACAGCATGTTGACGCGCGGCATGTAGATCTGGCCCAGCGTGGTTTCCGACGTATGCTGGATTACCAGGCGCGGCAGCATATTGAGCTGCACCGCCTGGCGCGTCAGCGAATAGGCGCCGGTGATCACCGCCTGGCTGGCGATGACGGTAGCAGCGGTCGCCAAAACGACCATCGGCACCAGCATCCAGCCTTCATTCATCTCGAAGAACGGATGGCCGACATTGCCGCCATGGCTGAGTACGAATGCGCCTTGGCCGACATAATTGAGCAAGAGGCACGGAAAGACGATGCAGAGCCAAGCCAGGACGATTGGCCGGCGTCCGAAATGTCCGAGATCGGCGTAAAGCGCCTCGGCACCCGTCACTGCCAGGAAGATTGCGCCGATAGTTACGAATGACACCTCCGGTTGGTGGGCCAGGAACTGCACGATGTAGATCGGGTTCACTGCCCAGAGGATTTCCGGGTCCTCGACGATATGGACGACACCGGAATAGCCAATGGCTATGAACCAAACCAGCGTGATAGGGCCGAACACGATCGCCACGCTGCCAGTCCCAAAGCGCTGCACCGAAAACAGGATCGCCAGGATAACCAGCGTGAGTGGCACGACATAGGGCTGGAAAGCCGGCGTGACGACGTTCATGCCCTCGACCGCAGACAGCACCGAGATCGCCGGGGTGATGACCGCATCGCCATAAAACAGCGAAGCGCCGATCATGCCGAGTGCGAGGATGATGCCCGAGCGTTTGGGCAGTGTGCGTCGCGCCAGCGCCATCAGCGACAGCGTTCCGCCCTCGCCGCGGTTGTGGGCTCTCAGCACGAACATGACATATTTGATGGTGACGATGATCGTCAGTGCCCAAATGATGAGCGACAGCACGCCGAGGATATCCTCGCGCGAGGCGACCTGCCCGCCCGCCGACGCCACCAGCGCTTCGCGAAACGCGTAGATCGGGCTCGTGCCGATGTCGCCGAAGACGACGCCCAGCGCGCCGATCACAAGCAGTCTGATGTCGTGCGAGTGGCCGTCCGCCTGGACCGCCTGCCCGCTTGTTCCCGCCTTGTCAGCGCCGGCACCGGTCATGAACGACTCTCCGTGAAGCGGCGGGGCTCTACGCTTGCCGTGTCGCAAAAGCAACAGCTCTTTTGCGGCAGCTAATGTTCGCGCCATGCATGGCTTGCGAGGATATTACCATCCGCACGCCTTGAGATAGCGCTTAATTGTCCCGGTCATGCCATATTCGAGCGCATCGGCCGTGAGGCCATGGCCGATCGAAACTTCGGCCAACTTCGGGATGCGACGCATCAGCGGCGGCAGATTATCGACAACAAGGTCGTGTCCGGCATTGACAGCCAAACCTGCGGCGAGCGCGGCCTCCGCAGTTTTTGCCAGCATTTCCAGCTCTTTGGCAGCCTTTGATGAATCGTCGAAGCACGCTCCGTAGGGGCCGGTGAAAAGCTCGATTCGGTCAGCACCGGTATCGCGCGCGGCACTCACCGCGGCAGGATCGGCATCGGCAAACAGCGAAACACGGAAGCCACCCTTCTTCAGCCGCGCGACCACCGGCTTGAGCAGGCTTGCTTGGCTGGTGAAATCCCAGCCGTGGTCGGACGTCGCCTGCGACGGATCGTCCGGCACCAGCGTCACCTGTTCGGGCTGATGTTTTTCGACGAGTTGCAGGAAATCCTCACTCGGATAGCCCTCGATGTTGAACTCGGCCTTTGGAAATTCATCGTCGATCAGCGCTCTGATCTCCGGAAGGTCGGAGAAGCGTATGTGGCGCTGGTCTGGGCGCGGGTGCACCGTCAGCCCGTGCGCGCCGGCTGCAAGGGCGATGCGGCCGAGGCCAGTCACGCTTGGCCAGGGCAGATCGCGCCGGTTGCGCAGCATGGCGATGGCATTGACGTTCACGGAAAGCTTGGCGGGCATAGGCAACTCACAGTAACAATGAGAACAACGCACCTATCACGGCTTGGGCGGGAACAGAGAGCGCTTTTATGTGTTCCAGGGTGGATGCGGATGCGCAGCCCCCAGATCGTCGAGGACTCAGGATGAAATCCATGGATGCCCCACCGCCGTTTCGACGCATCGACACCGACAAAGGCGATGTTTTTGCCTTCGAGATCGCTGGCCACTTCACCCAGGCCGACATCGAAAATGCCTACGGACTGCTCGACGCGGCCTATGAAGGACACGACAAGATCGACATTTTGCTGCGGGCCAGCGGCTACGACGGCTTTGACTGGTCAGCCCTGTTCGACCCAACAACCTTCAAGGGAAAGATGAAAGCGCTGCAGCGCATTCGCCGCTACGCGCTCGTCGGCGGGCCGGTCTGGATGGGACCGATGATCGGGTTGTTCGCGCCGCTGACTTCGATCGAAACAAGACACTTCTCCGATGCCGACGAGACCAAGGCATGGGAATGGCTTGGCGCCAAACCGGTCGAATAGCCTGCGGTCACACTCCGGTCACCGGCGCGCGCCAGACAGCGATCATCATGCCCAATATTCGCATCATCGATTCGATCACCGCCCCCGGCTCGCCCTCGCGTCCGAACGAGGATAGTGCCGGCGGCAACGCCAGCTGTGCATTCGTCATCGATGGCGCCACCGGCCTCGGCGGCAACAGCATCGTTGGCCTGCACGGTTCTGATGCCGCCTGGCTCGCCCGTTTTGCACAGAGCACCTTCGAAGAGCTGGTGCGCAACGGCCGCCCGGTGGCCGATATCGTGCGCGAACTCAACCAGCGCGCCTTCAATGTCGTTCATGAGGCGGCCCACGCCTTGCCGATCGAGCCTTGGAACATGCCGGTCGCCAGTTTCCAGATGGTTCGCGTGGAAGGCGAAGCATTGGTCACGCATGGCCTGGGCGACTGCCGCCTTTTCCTCGTCGACGCCGAAGGTGTCGAGCTCGAAACCAGCGCCATCAAAAGTGCCCATGCCCACGAGCGCGATGGCGCCCGCACGGCGATCGCCCTTTCGGGCGGCTTCGCTGCGCATCAGGCGCTCGCCGACGCCCCTGTCGTGCGCGAAGAGTTGCGCCGTCGCCGCGCCGCCTACAATCGCCCCGGCGGTTCAGTCTGGACGCTGGGGACTGAACCTGAAGCAGCCGATCATCTCGTCACCGAGCAGCTCGCAGTAGCCCTGCCTGCGCGAGGCCTGCTGTGTTCCGACGGTTTTGCCGCCCTTGTCGACCAGTACGGCCGCTATGGCGTCGGTGAATTCGTTCGCGCTGCGGCGGAAACCGGGCTCGCCCCACTGTTGCAGCAATTGCGTCAGATCGAGCAGGTCGAAGACCCAGACGGCAAGAAATTCCCGCGGTTCAAGGTTTCGGACGATGCGACCGCAGTGCTTTTCGAGGTCGTTGCCTGACGCGGCCGATTCTGGTCCCAGATCCGAAAGTGCCGGCCTGCGGAAATCCTAGCGCACGATGGTCAGACGCTCGGCCGCACGGGTAATTGCCGTGTAGAGCCAGCGCTGGCGCGTTTCCTTGAAGGCGTAGCTTTCGTCAAACAACACGACATTGTTCCACTGCGAGCCCTGCGCCTTGTGCACGGTCAGCGCGTAGCCATAGTCGAAGTCGTCATAACGCTTCTTGGTGCCCCAGGGGATTTCTTCGTCCGGGCTTTCGAACACCTGCTTCAACAGCTTGATCTTGGCGACGCCACGGTCAGGATCGTCCTCTTCCGGCGCGACCAGAAGGTTGATGCCCGGCTTCACGGTCTCGCGCGACGAGGTCATCACCTTCCACAACGAACCATTGAGCAAGCCCTTGGCAGGATCGTTGCGCAGGCACACCAGCTTGTCGCCGGCCTGCGGATAGCCTGCGGCAAACCCCTTGAGTTCGCGCAAACGCTGATTGTACCGCCTGCGCGTCCGGTTGGTGCCGACAAGCACCTGGTCGGCGTCGAGCACCAGGTCCTGGTTGACGTCCTCCTTGCCGATCACCTGGGCGGTGCCATAGTCGCCACGCATGAACTCGCGGCCCTCGCGTACGTCGAGCGCCAGCCGCAGGATCGGATTGTCACGCGCCTGGCGGTGGATTTCGGTCAACAGAAAGTCCGGCTCATGCTCGGTGAAGAACCCGCCACCCGAGATCGGCGGCAACTGGGCCGGATCGCCCAACACCAGTACCGGTGTTCCAAAGGTCAAAAGATCGCGCCCAAGCTGCTCGTCGACCATTGAGCATTCGTCGATGACCACAAGCTTTGCCTTGGCGATAGGGCTTTGGCGGTTGAGCGAAAACGTCGGCGACATCGACGTCTTGCCCGTCGTCTCGTCGGCAATGGCCTCCTCGCCCTTTGGCCGGTAGATCAGCGAATGGATGGTACGCGCGTTCGTGGCCCCCTTCGAGCGCAGCACCTGCGCTGCCTTGCCGGTGAAGGCGGCGAACTGCACCTGCCCGTCGACGTGCTCGGCGAAATAACGCGCCAATGTCGTCTTGCCGGTGCCGGCATAGCCGAACAGGCGGAAGAGCTGGGGCCTTCCGGATTTGAGCCAGCGCGCCACGGCCTGCAGCGCATCGTCCTGCTGAGGTGAGAATTCCATGGGTTTGACTGACAGGATTCGCGTAAGAAGGGCAAGGGGATCGTGAGTCCGCCGGCTCCGCCAAGCGTCGGCGCGCCATGAGACTGAAAAAGGAATTTCTTGTGCCGTCTGACTTTGAAGTTCCACAGGTTCGCCAATTGGTTCAGGGGAATGACGCCCATGCAGTCCGCGACCTGTACGATCGTGCCGCCGATTTTGTGGCGATGGAAACGGGGTCGAGGCCCAACAACACCACGGTTGCGGGATTCTTCGCGGACTGCCCACCCGGCGCCGACATCGCAAAATCACAAAAGCTTGGGCTGTTCTTGGCTAACCAGCTCGTTGCGATTGCCGACCTCGCCTTTGGATACCCCGAAATCGATGACGCCTATATCGGGCTGCTGCTGATTGACAAAGGCTGCCGCGGCATGGGTCTCGGGCATGTTTTCCTTCGTCATTTGAAAGGCCTCGCGCAGACACACGACGCCAGCCGGCTTCTGATTGCAGTATTGGATGAAAACCTACGCGCCCGCGCTTTTTGGGAGCGCGAGGGCTTTCGTTTGGTGAAAAGCATTCCTGACTTCAAACTCGGCCGGAAAACGCATGTCGTGCACAGGATGGCACTGCAACTCTAGATTACGGCGTCCGGGCGCTAGCTTGGCATCGTCCCCAGCATGCTTGGCCTCGCGGCCATGCGCACCCACCACGATGCAAGATTGACGTGACGCTGCATCATGTCACGTCCCTCCTGCGTCAAAAGGAAATAGTGAAACATCGGCGCGGCATGAAGATCCGCCAGCGACAGTTCAGCGCCGGCAAGCCAAGTGCCACGCCCCATGAGTTCGGAGAGCGCCTTGAGGCATACAACTGCTCTCGGAAGCGCCGCAGAAATAGCAGCTTCGTTGGCCACGCCGTCCTTTGAAGGCTTTGAGACCCGCTCGACATAGATGCCCCAAACCAGAATGGGATAGACGTAGTTGTCCGCAATGCTGATGATCTGGTTGGCGCGCGCACGTTTCAGAGGATCGGAAGACTGGAGCCTGGGGCCGTCGAAGACCTCGTCGACATACCTTGTAATTGCGCCCGTCTCGTAGAGGCTGAAACCATTGTGCTCGAAGGCAGGAATACGGCCGAACGGTTGCCTTGCCAGATGAGCCGCCGGCACACCTTCGCTGGCGAAGACGTCGACCGGCGTTAGGTCGTAGGCTACGCCCTTTTCCGCAAGTACCAGCCGGACGGCGCGGACATAAACGCTGTAATCAGCGCCGAACAGACGCGGCTTTGTCGTCAATTTCGACCCCCGAAGGCCACGGGCATCAGCGCCGAGACCAAATAGGCGCTAATTCCTCTCCGGATCATTCTCCAGCGCAATCGGCTTGCCATGTGGCGTGGCGTGCGCGGCCCGCTCCCAGGCGGCGGCCATTGCATCGACCTCGTCGTGCCCGGCAAGGCCCTTGTCCGCCATCAATCGCTCAAGGGCTGCAAGCCAACGCTCGTAGTAGTCGCTGCCGTCGGTGGCAGCTTCCGGGCGTTTCACTTCCGACGACAACCGCTCGGCCCATTCCGCCCACGTGAACAAGCCACGCTCGTGCAGCGCCACCACTATGGCGAAGGCTTCAGCCTGCCACGGCTCGGCGAACACCGGTGCATCGAGGCCATCGGCCCCAACCGGAAGCCGCCCCTCATACCGGCTCAAGATAACTCTCCCAGGCGTCGATGCTAACTTCGAGCGTCGGATCCGCGCCCTCGCCCCACAATTCGTCGGCCGTAAACACCACCGTATAGACCCATTGCGGATTCTCGACTTTTCCATGCGCGTTGTCGTCGGGAAAGACAAAGCCTTCGCGAACCGCGTCAACTACGCCTTGCTTGCCGCGCGCATAACGTGGCAGGCGCGTATGCCCGGTGCGATGAAAATTCTTCGTCCGCACGTGCTGGCCGGAGGCGAACCGTGCCGGGGCGTCAACCGGCCGGTCGCAGGGGCCGCCCTTGGCCAGGACCGCAGGCACATTCTCGGCCTTCAGCACCCGCTTGGGTGTCGCCGCCGGATCGATGGCATCCCCGGAAGCGAGATCGCGCGCGGTAACGAAGCCGTGGCGCTCGAGCAGTCCTTCCAGCGCCTTGATCCAGATTTCATAGTAGCTTGAGCTGTAATAGTCGGCCGGACGCAGGCTCTCGCGCTTGTGCCGGCTTTCGTCGATGTTCCAGGCGCCCATGGCACCTGCCGTCAACGTCACGCCCAGCGCGCGCTTTTCCCATTCGGCGTGGAAATAGGGCTCGTCCTTTTCAGGCGCGATCGGCCCGAAACCCATTTGACCGCCAAGATCGTGCGGGCCGTTCATGCGGCACCCTTGGCAAGTCCGGTTCCGATCATGGAATCGCGCGTCACCAGATCGGCGAGTTGCGCCTCGCTCAAGCCGTCAGTGCCTTCGGGACGCTGCGGCACGACGAGGTAACGCAATTCGGCGGTGGAATCCCACACGCGGATTTTCTTGTCCGCCGGGAGCGTAACGCCAAACTCTTCAATCACACCGCGCGGGTCGATCACGGCCCTGCTGCGATAAGGCGGCGCCTTGTACCATACCGGCGGCAAGCCAAGCACCGACCACGGATAACAAGAGCACAGAGTGCACACGACGAGATTGTGGGTATCGTCGGTGTTGAACACCGCCTGCATGTGCTCGCCCTGGCGGCCGGTGAAGCCGAGCGAGGCGATCGCCGCCGTGGCATCGCGTTTCAGCCAATCGGCATAATCTCGATCGCTCCACGCTTTCGCCACCACGGCAGCGCCATTGCGCGGACCGACCTTGGTCTCGTAGGTATCGACGATGACGTCGATTGCCGCCGGATCGATGAGCCCCTTTTTGGTGAGGATCGTCTCCAGCGCGCGCACCCGCGCGGCCATTGGGTCCAGTTCGTTGTCGTGATGATGGTCATGATCGTGCGACATGGCCAAAAGCTATGCCCGCCTGCGCGATTGCGCAAGCAAGTCGATGCTCACTTCAGCATTGGCCACAGGGTCGCGGCCAGCAGCAGGCCCATGGCAATGTTGAACCATTTGAGCCGCACAGGATCGGCGAGGAAGCCTCGAAGCGCCATGCCAAAGCCAGCCCAACTCGACACGCTCGGCAGATTGACCAGCGCAAAGGCACCCGAAATCAGCAGCACCGACAGAAACGGTGCTTCCGGGCTGGTGTAGACAGCCATCGCCGTTACCGCCATCACCCAGGCCTTGGGGTTGATCCATTGGAATGCGGCAGCTTCCAGGAAAGTCATTGGCCGTGCGCTGGTCTCACCGTCCTTGCCCAGCGAGCGCGACATGCCGACACGCCAGGCGAGATAAAGCAGATACGCACCGCCGGCAATCTTGAGGCCGTCATGCAGCGCCGGAAAGGCTGTCAGAACGGCACCCAAACCGAAACCAACGCCGAGCAGCAGCGAAAGAAAGCCGAAGCCGATGCCCAGCATGTGCGGAATGGTGCGCACGAAGCCGAAATTGACACCCGAAGCCAGCAGCATGAAATTGTTGGGCCCCGGCGTGATCGAGGTCACGAAAGCATAGACCAGCAGTGCAAGGAATGCGTCGTAAGACATCGAATGCCGCCTTGTTTTATGTCAGCATTATTGACCTTATTGTTGCGGGTAAAGAGCACAAATCATACCTAAGGGCTATGCCAGCCAAGGTGATGCAAGGCGTCGCGGGCAGCGCTTGAGAGCCCTTTCCTGCGTCAAAGCGTAACGAAAAGGCTTGATTGACCAACCGGTAAGGCCTTACGTCAAACGACAAACAGCAACTGACTCTCGGGGGAGAAAATGTCAGCAACTGCCAAAGCCGAGACAGCTAATAGTCTTACACGGGAACTGATCGATCACGCGGTGACCAGTATCGGAGCGTCCGACCGCTTCTCCTTGCCCTTTCCGCACATTTTCTTCCGCGACTTCTTTCCCGCCGATTTCTACGCCGAACTGATCCAGTCGATCCCCACCGAGGGATACGACCCAATCACCGGTACAGGCACCCGCATGGCACTGCGCCTTTATGGCGACAATGTCGGCAAGGTCGATGCAGGTGTCCGCGACATGTGGGCAGCCGTGTCGCAGATGCTGACATCGCCCGAAATCGAAGCCGCGATCCGCGATCAGCTTCACGAAGGCCTGGAAATCCGTGCGCGTGGCGACAAGGTCAAGAGCGTGGACGATCTCCGGCTGGTCGCCAAGCCAGTCCTTTACAGCGACAAGGATGGCTACCAGATCAAACCGCATCCCGATGCGCGCAAGAAGGTCGTGACGATGCAGCTCTACTGCCCCGCCGACGAGAGCCAGCGCGACCTGGGAACGACCCTCTACCAGGCTTCGCTGAAAGGGCTTCTGAATGTCGGCTCCTACGGGTTGGAGCCGGTCAAGACCCTGCCGTTCCTGCCCAATGTCGGCTACGCCTTCGTCGTGCTGAAGGCCTATCACTCGCTGATGAAGATGAGCTGGCACGGCCGCCCGAAGATCCAGACGACAATCGAGCGTCCGCGCGTTTCGTTGCTCAACACGTTCTACATCAACGAAAACGTCGGCTTCTGAGCTCTACGAGAGCGGTCTCAGAACACAAAAAGCCGCCGTGCATCGCATCGGCGGCTTTTTTCATTCCAGCAAAAGAAGTCTCACATCCCCTGGGGGCCGCGGTTCATCGCAGCGACGCCGGTGCGGCAGATCTCGACCAGGCCGAGTGGCTTCATGATGGCGATGAACTGCTCGATCTTCGACACCTTGCCGGTCAGTTCGAAGATGAAGTGCTCGGTGTTGGCATCGATCACTTTGGCACGGAAGGCTTCGGCCAGGCGCAACGCCTCGACGCGGGCCTCGCCGGTGCCGGCAACTTTCACCAGGGCGAGTTCCCGCGCCAGCGCGCCGCCGGTGCCCAGTTCCTGCGCCATGACGGTCAGGTCGACGACACGATGGACCGGCACGATACGCTCGAGCTGGTGCTTGATCTGTTCCAGTACGTGCGGCGTACCACGCGTCACGATGGTGATGCGCGACAAATGCTTTTCATGCTCGGTTTCGGAGACGGTCAGGCTTTCGATGTTGTAGCCGCGGCCGGAAAACAGGCCGATGACGCGGGCAAGCACGCCCGGTTCGTTGTCGACGAGCACCGATAGCGTGTGGTTTTCCGGCTTTTCGGTTTCCTTGGCGATGAAATAGGCGGAGCCGGTAGGTTGTAGCTGTGCGTTCATAAGATGAATCTCGATCTCAGGCGTTTGCGCCAACTCATTGATTGTGCGGCCTTGCATGAAGGCCGCACGCGATCCGTCACACCAGTTCGCGGCCCTTGGCGTCGATGGCATTGGCCACCGCCTCGTCGGTCGCCTCGTCGGGCAGCAGCATCTCGTTATGCGCCTTGCCCGAAGGGATCATCGGGAAGCAATTGGCGAGCGTAGCCACGCGGCAATCGAAAATCACCGGCTTCTTCACCGCAATCATCTCCTTGATCGCATCATCGAGTTCATCGGGCTTGTCGCAACGGATGCCATGGCCGCCATAAGCTTCGGCGAGCTTGACGAAGTCGGGCATCGCCTCGGTGTAGGAGTGCGACAGCCGGTTGCCGTGCAGCAGCTGCTGCCACTGGCGTACCATGCCCATGTAGGAGTTGTTGAGGATGAAGACCTTGATCGGCGCATCGAACTGGATCGCCGTGCTCATCTCCTGGATACACATCTGTACCGACGCGTCGCCAGCGATGTCGATGACCAGCGCGTCGGGGTGCGCGATCTGCACGCCAAGTGCCGCCGGCAGGCCGTAGCCCATGGTACCGAGGCCACCAGAGGTCATCCAGCGGTTCGGCTTTTCGAAACCGTAGTGCTGGGCCGCCCACATCTGGTGCTGGCCGACCTCTGTCGTGATGTAGGTGTCGAGGTGCTTGGTGTTCTCGTAAAGCCGCTGGATCGCGTATTGCGGCATGATCACTTCGCTGTTGGCCTTGTAGGCGTAGCTGTCGCGCGCGCGCCACTTGGCGATCTGCTCCCACCACGGGTAGAGCACCTTCTTGTCGGCCTTGGCGGTCGCCCGCCACAGCCGCACCATGTCTTCGAGCACGCGGCCGACATCGCCCAGGATCGGCACGTCGGCGGTCACGTTCTTGTTGATCGACGATGGGTCGATGTCGATGTGGATTTTCTTGGAGTTCGGCGAGAACGCATTGAGACGGCCGGTGATGCGGTCGTCGAAGCGCGCGCCGATGCAGATCATGACGTCGCAGTCATGCATCGCCATGTTCGCTTCGTAGCTGCCATGCATGCCCAGCATGCCGAGCCAGTTCTTGCCCGATGCCGGATACGCACCCAGGCCCATCAGCGTCGAGGTAATCGGGAAACCGGTCAGGTCGACCAGTTCGCGCAGCAGATGGCTTGCCTCGGGGCCGGAATTGACCACGCCGCCGCCCGAATAGATGATCGGCCGCTTGGCCTCCGCCATCAGCGCAACCGCCTCCTTGACCTTGTCGAGGTCGCCCTGGACCTTGGGCTGGTAGGACGTGCGCGGCGCGGTCTGCGGCGGCGAGTAGATGCCCTTGGCGAACTGCACGTCCTTGGGGATGTCGACAACCACGGGACCGGGACGGCCCGTGGTGGCGACATGGAAGGCCTCATGCAGGATGCGCGCCAGATCGTTGACGTCCTTCACCAGCCAGTTGTGCTTGGTGCAAGGCCGCGTGATGCCGACGGTGTCGCATTCCTGGAAGGCGTCGGACCCGATCAGCGAGGTCGGCACCTGGCCGGTGATGCACACCAGCGGGATCGAATCCATCAGCGCATCCTGCAGCGGCGTCACCGCATTGGTCGCACCCGGGCCCGACGTCACCAGCATCACGCCGGCCTTGCCCGTCGAACGCGCATAGCCTTCGGCCGCGTGGCCCGCGCCCTGCTCGTGGCGCACCAGGATGTGCTGGACGTCGTCCTGCTGGAACAGTTCGTCATAGATCGGAAGGACGGCGCCGCCGGGATAGCCAAAGAGGTGCTTGACGCCATTGTCCTTTAGCGCCTGCACCACCATCTCGGCGCCGGTCATTTCGCGTCGTCCGCTGTCACTATGTCCGCTCATCGGTCCGTCCCGTCTTTCCTTCGCCGTTCTCGGCGGTTGCTGCTCTGTTAGTCCTGTTTCGGGCAATAAAAAAGGCCCCCGAGGGAGCCTTCACATTTGCGCATGGGGGGATTTCGCCCGGCGGTTACACCGCCTTGCCCATGCGCAATCCTACTACGAGAATGAGTGTCGTATTCATGGCGCGGACGTTAATGCGCAAGAAGGCGAACTGTCAACCGGACCGGAACAAATTTTCCGCAACGTCAATCCACCGATAGCTCAAATCCGATCGACGCGTTTAACCCTGCCTATACCATGCGCCATCATCGCACCTTAACCGACCTGCGCTAGGCTTCGTGACCAGGGGAATGGGGGCATGAAGCCGATGTACGTAGAACGTCAGGCCGCTGGTGGCGAGACCACCTCGCAGGAGCGGCGCGATCCCAAGCAGGACGATGCCCGTATCCTTGGCAACGTCGTGCAATGTGACGGCGCCCGTGCCATCATCAGCGCCTACGCCGAGGGCGATAGCTCCGGCGTCGTCGGCCTCTGGACCGTTGGTCGCATGATCTGCATCAATCTCGGTGAAACGCGCACCATCGGGCTTGTCTATTCGATCGCCAAATCGGACCGTTCCTGGAGCAGCCAGGGCGACAACCCCATCGAGGTCCATGTCGAACTGATCGGAGAAGTCAGAGATGTTGGTCTAGACAAGCGCCCGGTCTTCGATCGAGGCATCACCGCCTATCCCTACATCGGTGCTGTCGCACACCGCATCCGCAGCCGCGACCTCCAGGCGGTCTACGACCTCGCCGGCCGCCGCACCGTCACCATCGGGCAATTGTCGCAGGACGACACCATCGACGCCTGCATCGCCATCGACGAGACGCTCGCCCGCCACTTCGCCGTTGTAGGCACTACCGGCGTCGGCAAGTCGACCGCCGTCTCGCTGTTGCTGCGCAAGGCGATCGCCGCACGGCCCGATCTGCGCGTGCTGATCATGGACCCGCACAACGAGTTCGCCGCCTCGCTGCCCGAGCATTGCGTCAAGGTCGATTCGAATACGCTCGACCTGCCATTCTGGCTCTTCCGCCTCGAAGAGTTCGCCGAGGTGCTGTTTCGCGGCCGCGAGACCGACGCCGAAGAGATCGACGTGCTGCGTGACCTCATCCCGGTCGCCAAGAACC
Source organism: Aminobacter sp. AP02 (assembly GCF_003148805.1). GTDB lineage: Bacteria > Pseudomonadota > Alphaproteobacteria > Rhizobiales > Rhizobiaceae > Aminobacter. The sequence goes on along the minus strand of NZ_QGGX01000005.1, from coordinate 294,615 downwards.
TGTACCGCAGCCCCCAGGGCGGCGCCTTCCTGCGCCGTGGTGTCGATGCGCTGACCGCCGACACACCTGTACCCTACCGAATCGCCGACCTGATCAAGCAGATCGACGAACGCATGGGCATGCTCGAATCCAAGAACGAGCGGCCGATCCTGAAGTCGCTGCGCACCCGCATCGAATCGGCGCTGGCCGATCCGCGCTACCGCTTCATGTTCCATTCCAGGCTGATCGAAGACACCATTCACGAGACCATCGGCAACATCTTCCGCGTGCCGACCCATGGCCGTCCGGTCACCTGCTTCGAGATGGCCGGCATGCCCTCCGAGGTGGTCAATTCGGTCTGTTCGGTGCTCGCCCGCCTCGCCTTCGATCTCGCATTGTGGAGCGAAGGCCGCCTGAAGCTGCTTTTGCTTTGCGAAGAGGCCCACCGCTATATGCCCGCCGACCACCGGCTCGGTTTCGCACCGACCAGGCACGCGCTGTCGCGCATCGCCAAGGAAGGCCGCAAATATGGCTGCTATCTCGGCGTCGTCACCCAGCGTCCAGGCGAACTCGACCCCACCATACTTTCGCAATGCTCCACTGTCTTTGCCATGCGGCTTGCCAACGAGCAGGACCAGGCGATCATCCGCTCGGCGATCGCCGACTCTTCCGCCTCGACGCTATCATTCCTGTCGTCGATGGGCCAGCGCGAAGCCATCGCCTTCGGCGAAGGCGTCGCCACCACCATGCGTCTGAAATTCGAGAAGCTTTCGAGCGAACTCATTCCCGGAACTGGCAAGCGCGCGGCTGAGGCCACGATCGGCAATGGCGACGATGTCGATCTGGCAACCGTGGTCGAACGGCTCCGCAACGTGCCCAGGCCACAAGCTGCCGCGCTTGGATTTGCCGAGGTGGTTGACGCCCAGCGCCAGGCCGGCGACAGCGATTACCGCAAGCCGCCTGTCAGACCGCAACCCGACGATGACTTCGAGACCCGCTTCGGACTGCGCCCGTCGACATTTGGCGGCCGATCGCCGCAAAGCTGACCTGAAACGAGCTACGACGGCCGGGCCCGCTTCTGACTGTCAGATGCCCGAACCGTCCAATTGCTGCTCGTCCTCGCCTTCCCAAGGAGTAGGCATCGCAGCTGAATTCTTGCTCAGATTGGCCTTCGGCAGCGGCATCCAGCATTTCAATTCCGGCTCGGCATATCCGATCACGCAACCCGGATAGGAATCCGCGGCACGCCAGCCTTCGATGCCGGCCGTGTCGGGCCTTGCCCAATAGGCCACGTCGACTTCCGCTGGCCCCTGCTCCGATGGCCGCACGGTAACAAGGATTCGGCTGCCATCCTTTGGCGCGCTCGCCATGTGCCGCCACCGCTCAGGATCATCCATCGCATTCCTCCTCCGCACTGCAATCGCCGCCGCGCGGTGGCGGTGGCCTAGCCCAGTGTTGCTGCGTTGGAGAAGGACGTCCAGCGGCAAGTTTGCGCGCGCCGGTACTTTTGGCTCAGTCGCGACAGTGCCGGTCACCGGCCGCCATGGCCGTGTGTGGCCGTGGCGCCGATGACTTTCAGCATGTGCCGTAGCGCTGCCTGCTACAGCGCGGCCGCACCGCTTGCGTTTGGAATGTGGATGTCGATCTCGAGCGTCGACGTCGTATCACCGCGATCCATGGTGATGCGCACATCCTCCTGGCTGACCTGAACGTGCTTGGCAATCACCGCCATGATCTCCTCGCGCAACACGGCAACGAGATCGGGCTGGTTGCGGTTCTTGCGCTCGTAGGCCAGCAGGACTTGCAGGCGCTCGCGCGCCACCGGTGCACTGCGGCGACGTTTGAAAAGGTCGAACAGGCTCATGCCACTCTCCTTCCCAGAAGCCGGTTGAGCAAGCCTCGCTTTTCGACCGGCAGAACCACGGGCACATCTTCGCCCTGCAATCGTCTCGCCGCGTCGACATAAGCGCGGGCGGCTGCATTCGTGGGCTCGTTGAGCGTCACCGGCGAGCCGACGTTGGACGCGCGCAGAACCCCCTGGCTCTCCGGAATGATCCCGAGCAGCGGCGTGGACAGGATCTCCAGAACGTCGTCGATGCTGAGCATCTCGCCACGCGAGGCGCGCGCCGCATCATAGCGGGTGACGAGAATGTGCTTGGTGACGCTCTCGCCCTGCTCGGCCTTCAATGTCTTGGAGTCGAGCAAACCGATGATACGGTCGGAGTCGCGAACCGAGCTCACCTCAGGATTGGTGACGATCACCGCCTCATCGGCAAAGCGCATGGCAAGCTGCGCGCCGCGCTCGATGCCAGCTGGACTGTCGCACAGCACATAGTCGAATTTTTCGCGCAACCTGGCGATCACACTGGCCACGCCCTCCTCGGTCAGAGCGTCCTTGTCACGCGTTTGCGACGCGGGCAGCAGGAAAAGGGACTCCAGCCGCTTGTCGCGGATCAGAGCCTGCGAAAGCTTGGCCACCCCTTGCGTCACATTGACGAGATCGAACACAACGCGCCGCTCGGCGCCCATGACCAGATCGAGATTGCGCAGGCCAACGTCGAAGTCGATGAGAGCGACCCTCTTGCCGCTCTGGGCCAGGGCTGCTCCAAGCGCGGCAGTCGAGGTTGTTTTCCCGACGCCTCCCTTGCCAGATGTGACGACCACTACCTTGGCCATGTTCCAATCTCCAATCTTGTCAGGTGAGAGCCGCGACCACGACACCGCCTTCGTCCAGGAAGGCCTGTATCGGCATGCCACGCGAGGATGATTCCATGTCTTCCGCTGTGCGATACCAGCCGTCTACGGCCAGAAGTTCAGCTTCGTTCTTCCGGCAGAAGATACGTGCCTTGCGGTTTCCCCAAGCACCGGCGAAGGCGCGTCCGCGCAAGGCGCCGTAGACGTGGATGGACCCGCCCGCCATGATTTCGGAACCGGAGCCGGCCGAGCCAAGCACGATCACATCGCCGTCGGGGTGAAAGATCGACTGGCCCGAGCGGATTGGCGCTTCCACGATCAGTGTGGTGGATGGCAGCGGCTCTTCAGGCTCGGGCGGCGAAGCAGGCTCAACCGGCGCTTCTTCGATAACCGCTTCCCTGGCGCCTATGAGCAGCGGTGGCAGGTCAGGACCCATGGCATCGACAGCTTTGTTTTCGATAGCGTAGATTCGAATGCCACGCTCGGTAAGTTGCGACACCAGGTCTGCAACTTCACCCGGTTCCGGCTTGAGGACGTTCAGGTCGAGTACGACGGGCCGGCCTGCGAAGAACCCCGGCGAGTTCTCGACCCAGCCATCCAGGCTGCGCAGCCACTCATCCAGGGGGGCTTCCGGCACAAGCGCGAAGGCGACGAATGAGCGCGCGCGAAAGCGTATGGACTTCTTGGGGTCGGCGGCAACGCTGTTCACGGAGGGGCAGGTCCTTGCGAGGTGAATCGCGGGTGTAGGCGATGGTGAACAAAACGTAAATCGCCTTTCGTGCGTGCCTAGCAACCCGCCTCCGACGGTTTTCAAACCTAGTTGCCGGGCTGCAACGGTAGGAATTCCAGCGTTGAAAGGCCCAAGCCCGCGCCGGGCGTTCCCGGGCCGCAGGCAGATTTTCGGCTGTGGAAAACGTCCAGCTATGTCCGCAATCTGACCGGATCGACGAGCAAAGGCGTCTGCAGGGCGCGCTGAATCGACTCAGACGGGCGGCACCACGAATTCAGAGATGGCTGTCAGGCGCAAACTCGATTGCGGCCCTGCCGCTTGGCTTCATAGAGTTGCTTGTCGGCCCGGCGGTAGAACTCTTCGGCGGTTTCTTCCTTGTCCCACAAGGCAAGACCAACGCTTGAGGTGACGTTGAGTTGGGTGCCGCTCGTCTCGATGGACAGCGAGGCAATCGCCTTGCGCATCCTGTCGGCAACACGATGCAACAGTTCGATGTCCATGTTGGGCACGACGATGGCGAATTCCTCACCGCCGAGCCGTGCTACCACGTCGTGATATCTGGTCATGCTCTTCAGGCATTTGGCCACCGATCGCAACACCTCGTCTCCGGCATCGTGACCGTAGGTATCGTTGACCTGCTTGAAATGATCGAGGTCGAGGATCATCAAGCCGACCGGCCTATCGATGCGACGGAATTCCTGCAGATATTCCTTCAGGGCATCGTCGAAATAGCGCCGGTTCTGCATCCCGGTCAGCCCGTCGGTAAGGGCTGCCTGTTCAAGATTGCGCGAACGCGCGCTGAGAGAAGCCGTCATCTCGCGCAGCTTGCCGCCTTCCTTCACCTGCGTACGTATCTGGGGAAAGATGAAGAACATTCCAAACAGAAGCGTGCCGGTCAACATGACGGCAGTGACGAGCAACAATTTCTGGAGAACCGCTATGCTCTCGACCCGCCCGGGCATGTAGAGCGCGTCAGCTGGACCTTCGACCAGGCTCCAGGCATAGAAAATCGCCAGCGCCGCAGTCAAAATCAGCGCGATAAAGACGAAAAATGCGGCTTCAGCCCGGTGAAAGCGCATGACACCCCTGATGAACCCCTATGGGCTTTATGCCATGCCACGCCTTACGGAGGGTTAATCCCTAGCAGCGTTTCCTATGCATCAGCCGCGCCAGGGTCCCTACCAGCCTCGCCGCCGATGCGACGCCATTCCGGCCCGAACTGGTTGCGGAACCAGGTCGATTGCCGCTTGGCATATTGGCGAGTCGCAATCTTGGCCCGCTCGATTGCCATGTCGAAGCTCTGCTCCCCGGCCATTGCGCTTGCCAGCTCGCGCACGCCGATCGCCTTCATTGCGGGAAGTTCCGGCGCCAGCCGCATGGCGGTGATCGCCTTCACTTCATCAAGGGCGCCAAGCTCGATCATCTTGTCGAAACGGGCATCTATCCGCGTGATCAGCAACTCGCGTTCCGGCTCGATGACAATGAAACGCGCCGTGGCGAGATCGATCATCGGGTGTCCCTTGTCGGCTTGCCATTTCAGGATCGAACGGCCCGAGGCCTCCAGCACTTCCAATGCGCGCACGATGCGCTGGCCGTCGCTGGCCTTGAGGCGCATGGCAACAGCGCTGTCCACGTTCATCAGCAGCCGGTGCAGCCTGGGCGCCCCCTCCTCGTTGAGCCGCCAGCGCCAGCGGTCGCGGATTTCGGTGGGAATGTCTGGCATTTCAGAGATGCCTTCGGCCAGCGCCCGGAAATAGAGCCCGGTGCCCCCGACGAAGATCGGCGGTTTTTCCACGAACAGCCCGCTGTCGGCCGCCACGGCGACGTCTCGCAGCCAGCTGCCGGTGGAATAGGCCGTCGCCGGCGACACGTGGCCGTAGAGGAAGTGGCGAACGCGCGCCAAATCGTCAGTACCCGGCCGTGCGGTCAGAACGTTGAGCACGCTGTAGACCTGCATCGAATCGGCGTTGACGATCACCCCGCCGTCACGTTCGGCCAGGCGCAGCGCCAGCGCCGACTTGCCGCTGGCGGTCGGCCCGGCTATCAGGGTCGCATTCTTGATGCGCCCCTCGCCTTTTCCGGAATTTTCGATGCCGCTGATCGCCACGCTGATTTCCCATCCGGCCCGCGCACTGCTGGCTCCGTCCCTTGCCGATAAGGCCTCTCGCGCCCTCGGTGCAAGCGGCATTGTCTGGCTGGGCGAAGCAGTCGCCTGCGACATCGCCTTGCCCGCCACACTTTCCGCCGACGATGCCCAAGGGGCGCTCGCGGCCGCCCTTGGCGGCGAAGCTATCGATTTCGTCGTTCAGGATAACGCCGACCGTAGGAAAAAGATCCTGATCGCCGACATGGATTCGACCATGATCGACCAGGAATGCATCGACGAACTTGCCGACGAGATCGGCGTCAAGGATCGCGTCGCCGACATCACGGCACGTTCGATGAATGGCGAGATCGCCTTCGAACCGGCCTTGCGCGAGCGCGTTGCCTTGCTTGCCGGTCTCGACGCTGCGGTCATCGACCGGATCATCGACAACCGCTTGACCCTAGCCTCCGGCGGCAAGACGCTGGTCGCCACGATGAAGGCGCATGGCGCCTACACGGCACTGGTCTCCGGCGGCTTCGACGTCTTCACCTCACGCATCGCCAAGATGCTCGGTTTCGATGAAAACCGCGCGAACCACCTGATAGAAGCCGACGGTCGCCTCACCGGCAAGGTCTCGGAGCCGATCCTCGGCCGCGCCGCCAAGGCCGATGCGCTGAACCAGATTTCCGCCCGCCTCGGCCTCACCCCTGCCGATGCCATAGCGGTGGGCGATGGCGCCAACGACCTCGACATGATCCGCCTCGCCGGCTCGGGCGTTGCGCTTCACGCCAAGTCGTCGGTGGCTGCCCAGGCGAAGATCCGCATCGACAATTCAGACCTGACCGCCCTGCTTTACCTCCAGGGCTACAGCCGCGACGAGTTTGTATGATGGAACCGATCCGCACCGCTCGCCTGACCCTGCGCAACTGGGAAGAGCGCGACCGCGCGCTCTTCCACCGCATCAATTCGGACAAGCAGGTGATGGAGTTCTTCGGCATACTCCGCAGCCGGGCGGAGAGCGACGAACTGTTCGACAGGCTCCGCGGCAACATCGACCGCGACGGCTATGGCTTCACCGCGGCCGAGATTGCCGCCACAGGTGAATGCATTGGCTTTGTCGGCATCAACCCTACCGATCTCGCGCCATTCATCCCCAAAGGCACAATGGAGATCGGCTGGCGGCTCGCGCCCGAATTCTGGGGCAAGGGCTACGTCACCGAAGCCTCGGAAGCGTGGCTCACCTATTGCTTCGAGACGCTGAAGCTTGGCGAGGTCGTCTCCTTCGCGGTTTGGAACAACCACCGCTCCACCGCCGTCATGAAGCGCCTGGCCATGCGTCACGATCCGTCGCGCGACTTCGACCATCCGCGGGTGCCGGACACTCAGCCGGAGCTCAAGCGCCACGTATATTACCGGCTATCACAAGCCGAATGGCAGCAAAGAAAAAAGGCGGCTACCTAGCCGCCTTTTTTCTTTTACCTCAGAGACTTGCCGGGATTTCCGGACTCAGTCCATGCGGATCGTCACGAACCGCAGTTCTCCGGTCTTGGACGCGAGCATCAGCAATGCGTTCTTGCGCCCCTGTTCCTTGAGCGCGGCGATACGATCCATCACCTCTTTAGGAGTCGACACCGATTCCTGGGCAATCTCGGTGATCACCTCACCGGCGACAATGCCCCGCTCCGCTGCGGCCGAATCCTTGGCGACGGCTGTCACCACCGCACCCGACACCTCGGCGGCGATGCCAAACTTGGCGCGGGTGTCGGCATTGAGTTCGCCGACCGTCATGCCGAGCACGCTTGCCGCGGCAACCTGGGCACCCTTGTCGGCACCTTCTTCCGGCTTGGCGGGTTCGCCTTCGGCCAGCTTCTCGCCGTCCTCGAGCCTGCCGAGCGTCACCTTGACGGTCTGCTCGACGCCCTTGCGCACGATCACCACGTCGACGGCCTTGCCCACCGGGCTTTCGGCGACCACGCGCGGCAGATCGCGCATCTCGACGATGTCCCTCCCGTCGAACTTGATCACAACGTCACCGGGCAGGATTTGGCCCTTGTCGACCGGTCCGCCCTTGATGATGCCGGCAATCAGCGCTCCCTTGGCCGTTGCCATACCGAGGCTTTCGGCGATGTCGTCGGTCACCGGCTGGATGCGCACGCCGAGCCAGCCGCGGCGGGTCTCACCGAACTGCTTCAGCTGATCAACCACACCAGACGCGATCTCGGCAGGGATCGAAAAGCCGATGCCGATCGAACCGCCCGACGGCGAAATGATCGCCGTGTTGATCCCGATGACCTCGCCATCCATGTTGAACAACGGTCCGCCGGAATTACCGCGGTTGATTGCGGCATCGGTCTGGATGAAGTCGTCATATGGGCCGGAATTGATGTCGCGGTTGCGCGCCGAAATGATGCCAACCGTCACGGTTCCGCCGAGGCCGAACGGATTTCCGATCGCCATCACCCAGTCGCCGATGCGCATCTTGTTGGAGTCGCCGAACTTCACCGCCGTCAGCTTCTTGGCCTTGGGGTCGATCTTGAGAACGGCAATATCGGTCTTGGTGTCGGTACCTACCAGCTCGGCCTTGAGTTTCGAACCGTCGGAGAAATTCACCTCTATCTCGTCGGCGTCGGCAATGACGTGGTTGTTGGTCACCACAATGCCCTGCTCGGCATCGACGACGAAGCCGGAACCAAGCGACTGCACCTTCTGCGAGTCGCCATTGTCCTGGCCTTCGCGATTCTTGAAGAATTCGTCGAAGAAATCCTGGAACGGCGAGCCTTCCGGCAACTGCGGCATCGGAACCGCTTTTTCGCCGCCTTCCCCGTCCACCCCGCCCTTCACCGTCTGCGACGTCGAGATGTTGACGACAGCGCCCAGCAGGCCCTCCGCTAGGTCGGCGACCGATTCAGGGCCGTTCGCGTAAGCCGGTGCCACGAAGGCCGGCGCAGCTACAGCGCCGATCATCAGCGCTGTCGTGGCGGCCAGAGAGGCCTTTCGCATGGTACGCAAAAGGGTCGTGGAAATCATCAGGGAAGCCTCCCGAGGCTGTCTTGGCATTGATCGCGCCGGGCCGTCCGAACGCGAAGCGTCATGATGAAAACAAATAAGGCCTGTTTGCGGCCATTGCTACCGGTGCGGCGCAATTCATCCGTTATCCCCGGATGAGCCACACGATGCCGACGCCGATGACGATCGCGATGAGACCCACGACCCTGAGCACGGCTTCGGGTATTTCGGCTGCCTGCGCCGCCATCTTCTTGGCGGCGGAAGGAAAGCCGCCATAGACCAGGCCCTCGATAACGAGGACCAGGCCTATGGCGACAATAAAGTCCCGCACTGCTTAGTTGCTGGTGGCGGGGCCTGCAGCACCGGCGGCAGGAGCCGGCGTTGCCTTGGCTGCTGGAGCCGTGCCGCTATCCGGGCTGCGGAAGTAGCGGAAGAACTCCGATTCCGGCGACAGCACCATGGTCGTGCCATCTGCATTCAGCGCGGTGCCGTATGCGCTCATCGACCGGTAGAAGTCGAAGAACTCGGGATCGCGATTGAACGCATCGGCGAATACGGCGGAGCGCTGGGCTTCACCTTCACCGCGCAGGATTTCAGATTCCTTCTGCGCCTCGGCAACGATCTCGACCACTTCGCGGTCGGCACGGGCGCGGATGCGCTGTGCTGCTTCGCGGCCACGCGCCCTCAGCCTTTCGGCCTCGGCCAGACGTTCGGCCTTCATGCGGTCGAAGGTCTGCTGCGACACTTCCTGGGTGAGATCGGTACGGCGGATGCGGACATCCTGGATCTCGAGGCCGAGCGATGTCGCGTCAGGCTGCAACTGGTCGCGAACCTCGCGCATCATCGCAGCACGCTCTTCGGAGAGCGCAGCTTCGAAGCCACGCACGCCGTAGACCCGGCGCAGTGCCGCGTCGAAACGGGTGCGCAGGCGCTGTTCGGCCAGTTCCACGCTGCCCGACACGGTCTGTCGGAACTTGCGCGCATCGTTGATGCGATAGGCGATGAAGGCATCGACGTCATAGAACTTGCCACCCGAGACCTGGACGCGGATATCGTCGAGGTCGAGCCGCATGACGCGGTCTTCGATGATCTGCACGTTGTCGGCATCGAACATCGAGAACGGCGCCTTGAAGTAGATGCCGGGATCGGTCTTGACGTCGACGATCTCACCGAAGCGCAGCACGATCGCCTGCTGGCGTTCATTGACCACGAAGATCGACGACCAGATCAGAAACAGGATGATTGCGGCGAAGACGCCGATGATGGGAAGACGATTCGACATCATCATTTGCCTCCCGCTGCCGCCGGAGCGCGCTTCTGTAGTTCAGGAAGTGGCAGATAAGGTACCACGCCCTGGCCGTTGCCTTGCTCGACGATCACCTTGCCGGAGCCCTGGAGCACCTTTTCCATCGTCTCGAGATAGAGACGCTTGCGGGTCACGTCAGGCGCCTTGGCATATTCGTCATAGACGGAGATGAAGCGCTGGGCTTCACCTTCGGCTTCCTGGACAACGCGGTTCTTGTAGGCGGCCGCGTCTTCGCGGACCTGAGCTGCTTCACCGCGCGCCTGGCCGAGCTTCTGGTTGGAATACTGGTTGGATTCCTCAACGAAGCGGTCTTCGTCCTGTTCGGCACGCTGCACTTCATCGAACGCATCGGCCACTTCACGTGGCGGTGCGGCGTCCTCGATCGAAATCGCGTTGACTGAAAGGCCCGCGCCATACTCGTCGAGCGTCGCCTGGATGATGTCGCGCACGCCCGAGGCGATGCCCTGGCGATCGTCGCGGAAGATGTCCTGCGCCGGCCTGCGGCCGACAACCTCGCGCATCGCACTTTCGGCGATCTGGCGCACCATGATGTCGGGTTCAGAGACGTTGAAGAGATAGGCCTGCGGGTTCGAGACCTGATAGGCGACGGAGAATTTCACGTCGACGATGTTCTGGTCGCCCGAAAGCATCAGGCCAGACGACGTGTTGCCGCGAATCTCGCCGATATCGACAAGCTTTTCAGCCGTGTTGACCTTCTCGACCGTCTCGATCGGCCACCAATGGAAGTGCAGGCCTGGCTGCGACAGTTCCTGCTTGGGCTTGCCGAAACGCAATTCCACGGCGAGTTCGTCAGGCTGAACGGTGTAGATCGACTGGAACGCCCAAAATGCGATCAATCCCGCACCGATCAGTCCGAACAGCACGGCACTCGAACCGCCGCCGCCCGGAAGCGCGCGCTTGAGCTTGTCCTGGCCCCGGCGAATGATGTCTTCGAGATCGGGAGGAGAACCCTGTGGGCCGCTCGGGCGCGGACCCTGCCCCCAAGGGCCACCGCCTCCACCGCCGCCGCCGCCCCATGGGCCGCCGCCGCCTCCACTTTGATTGTTCCAGGGCATGAATGTCCTTTCGACTACGAAACAATGGCGGCCGCGCCTGAGATGGCCGCTTAATTACTGACACCATCTATAGGGATGCGAGCAAGCGCTTTCAACGCGACGCCCCGTAAGTACCTCTGATTTCACTACATATGTATGAAGCGCACCTTCATTGCACCGCACGGCGCTTCTCGTAAACTGTGTAGCGTGTCGCATGGCTGTCTTTTTCGCCCGCGGGGAAGTCCTGTGAACTGGCGACGGCCCAGATGTTCGGCTCGATTGCAGGGAAGCGTGTATCGCCATCGGGGCTGGCCAGCACATGGGTGACATGCAGCCGGTCCGCCAACGGCAGAGCCTGGCGGTAGATCTCGCCACCGCCAATCACGCAGATTTCATTGGCACCAGGCATGCAGCGGCCCTTGGCTGTGGCCAAGGTGATGGCGTCTTCCACCGATTGCACTGTTTCCGCGCCATCGATTCGGTAGTTTGGGTCGCGGCTGACCACGATGTTGACCCGGCCGGGCAACGGTTTGCCGATGCTCTCATAGGTCTTGCGGCCCATGATGATCGGCTTGCCCATGGTGTCGGCCTTGAAGCGTTTGAGATCGCTCGAAAGCTTCCAAGGCAGCCCATTGTCGCGCCCGATAACGCCATTTTCGGCAATCGCCACATAGATCGCAACGTCCATCTGCCGCCCTTCGTCCCGTCCAACGTCATTCCTAGCGGCCAAGTCTTATTTTGGTCGGGCATCACAGTCCAGATTGGCAAACTGCGATCGCTCGGCCGCAAGGCTGCCGTTCGCCAACTTTCTACAGCTTTGCCTTGGTGCTGCGTGGCGTTGCCAGCAAGATACTGGTCTCGCTCCCGGTAATTCCAGGGATGAGCCTGATGCGGCGCAAGACGGCGTCGAAATCCGTCAACGTCGACGTTCCCAGTTCAACCACCAGATCCCAGCGCCCGTTGGTGGTGTGGATCTGCGACACTTCGGAAAAGCCACCCAACGCCCTGATTACCCGGTCGGAGACGTGCCCTTCGATCTCGATCAGCATGATACCGCGAACTGCCTGGCCCACCGCTTCGGCCCGGAGGATGACGGTGTAGCCGATTATGTCGCCAGACTTCTCCAGGCGCTCCATGCGCGTGCGCACCGTGGCGCGCGATACGCCGAGATCGACAGCCAGATCTGAAATGCTGCGTCGTCCCTGATGGCGAAGCAGCGTTACCAGCCGTTTGTCCAAATCGTCCATCTTGGTTCCATTTTGTGCAATCTGGCCTACATAATGCACAAATCTCATATCAAACTTGTCACTTCAAGCGCTTCATTTTGCCAGGCGGTGCCTGTTCAATGCACGTTCCTTTCACATGGACGGCAACGAATGCACTGCAAGATTTTGGGAGCACCGGTTCAGGATGGAGCCGGCCGCATGGGCTGCGAGATGGGGCCGAGCGCGCTGCGCACGGCAGGCCTCGCCGCCGCACTGACCGAATTGGGCCATAGCCTCACCGATCTGGGTACGGTCGTTCCGCAGCCTTTCGAGGTCGCTGAACACAAAAACGGCGCGCTCAAGTCGCTGCCCGAGATCGCAGCCTGGACGGCTGCCATCGCCGACGCCGCCTATGCCGCGAGCGCCGACGGCATGCCCATCTTCCTGGGTGGCGACCATAGCATCACCGCCGGCACGCTCTCTGGTGTCGCGCGGCGTGCCACCGAACGCGGCCGGCCATTGTTCGTGCTTTGGCTCGACGCCCATCCGGATTTCCACACGCTCGACACAACGGCCAGCGGCAACCTGCATGGCGTGCCGCTTGCCTATGCGAGCGGCCTTCCTGGGTTCGACGGCTATTTCCCGACCCTTTCTGCCAAGGTCGATCCGAAGCGTATCTGCACGCTCGGCATCCGCAGCGTCGACCCGGCCGAGCGCCTGGCACTGATGCAGGCAGGCGTCACCGTCCACGACATGCGCACGATCGACGAATATGGCATCGCACCGCTGCTGCGGGCGTTTCTCGAGCGCGTCGCGGCCGAAAACGGGCTCCTGCACGTCAGCCTCGACGTCGATTTCCTCGATCCCTCCATTGCGCCAGCCGTCGGCACGACTGTGCCGGGCGGCGCCACGTTCCGCGAGGCCCATCTGGCGATGGAGATGCTGCACGACAGCGGCCTTGTCTCCAGCCTCGACCTCGTCGAACTCAACCCGTTCCTCGACGAACGCGGACGCACGGCCAGCCTGATGGTCGACCTGACGGCCTCGCTGATGGGCCGGCGTATCATGGACCGCCCGACAAGGAGCTTCTGATGCCTATCGCCAACCTCAACATCGTGCCCTTCGTCAGCGTCGACAACATGATGAAGCTGGTTCTGGATATCGGCGTCGACCGTTTCCTCACCGACCTCGCCGGCTACATCGAAGAGGATTTCAAGCGCTGGGAGCTCTTCGACAAGACGCCCCGGCTTGCCTCGCATAGCCACGACGGCGTCATCGAGCTGATGCCGACCAGCGACGGCCAGTTGTACGGCTTCAAATATGTCAACGGCCACCCCAAGAATACGCGTGACGGCCGTCAGACCGTAACGGCATTCGGCGTACTCGCCGATGTCGGTTCGGGCTATCCGAAGTTGCTGACCGAGATGACCATCCTGACCGCCTTGCGCACCGCCGCCACTTCAGCGGTAGCAGCGAAGTACCTGGCGCCAAAAGCCTCGGACACCATGGCGATCATCGGCAACGGCGCCCAGTCCGAATTTCAGGCATTGGCCTTCAAGGCGCTGCTCGGCGTCAACAAGCTGCGCCTTTACGACATCGACGTCGAGGCAAGCCGCAAATGCGCGCGCAACCTCGACGGGCTCGGCTTCGAGATCACCATCTGCACAACCGGCCAGGAAGCAGTGGAAGGATCGCAGATCATCACCACCGTCACCGCCGACAAGCAGTATGCGACGATCCTCACCGACAACATGGTCGGCACAGGTGTCCATATCAACGCCGTCGGCGGCGACTGCCCCGGCAAGACTGAACTGCACCGCGACATTCTTTTGCGTTCCAAAATCATTGTCGAATATCCGCCGCAGACCCGCATCGAAGGCGAGATCCAGCAGCTCGACGCCAACTATCCCGTCACCGAACTCTGGCAGGTGATCACCGGGCAGACGGTTGGCCGCACGGACGAGCGGCAGATCACGCTGTTCGATTCGGTCGGGTTCGCGATCGAGGACTTCTCAGCGCTTCGCTATGTCCGCGACCAGCTTCGCAGCACCAAGCGCTATGAGGAGCTTGACCTGCTCGCCGACCCGGACGAGCCGCGCGACCTGTTCGGCATGCTGCTGCGGCATCAAAAGTCGCTGGCCTAGGCGATTACCCGCCCGCCATCTCGCCGAGCAGCTCGCAAGTCTGACGGGCGATCGTCATCTCCTCATTGGTGGCGATCACCCGAACCTCCACCTTACTGTCAGACAGGCTGATGATTTCGGCACTGGCTGACGGATCAAGCCTTACCCCTAGCCAGCCGAGACGATCGCAGATCCCTTTTCTGATTTCACCGGCATGCTCGCCCACGCCCCCGGTAAAGACCAGCAGTTCAAGTCCCTGGAGCGTGCTGGCCATCGCCGCGATGTTGCGTGCGATACTGAACACAAACAGGTCGAGCGCTTCGGCGGCACGCGGATCGTCACTGGCAAGCAGTACGCGCGTGTCTCCCGAAATGCCGGACACGCCGATCAATCCCGAACGGCGGTAGAGCAGTTGCTCGACCTCCTTGACCGACATTCCCAAGGCTTGCTGAAGGTAGAGGATAATACCCGGGTCGATCGCCCCGGATCGTGTCGCCATCACCAGGCCATCCAGAGCGGTGAAGCCCATGGTCGTGTCGCGACTTTTGCCGTCGACCATCGCGCACAGGCTGCAACCGCTGCCCAGATGCGCAACAACGGTTTTCCTGGCCGACGGCGCCGGTGCGATTTCGCACAGTTGGCGGGCAATGAACTCGTAGGACAGGCCGTGAAAGCCGTAGCGTCGCAATCCCATCTCTTCATATTCGCGCGGAATGGCATAGCGGCTGGCAGGCGGTGCGAGCGTGCTGTGGAATGCCGTGTCGAAACAGCCGATCTGCAACAGGTCCGGCCGCAGCTCGGCCAACGCCCTGACCGCCCCCAGGCTCGCGGGCTGATGCAGGGGAGCAATTGGCGTCAACGCGTCCAGCGCCGCGATGACCTCATTCGTCAGGTGAACGGGAGCTACGAAGCGGCTGCCGCCATGGACGATTCGATGCCCAACCGCTTCGATCTGCTCGCCGCCGAGCAGCGGATCAAGAAGAGAGAAAAGCTCCCGCAACAACACGCCCGTCGACCTGTCGGGCACGCTGAGAGGCCTGTCGGCAAGAACGTGCCCGGTTGCGTCCTTCACTGACAAGCGCGGAGAATCGGCAAGACCATCGAAAACGCCACGTATGAGCGGCTCGACGTCGCCTTTCGACAAAGCCTTGAACACACCGAACTTGAGGCTCGACGAGCCGGCGTTGAGCGCAAGGACAACCATCGCCTAGTTTCGCCAGGCCCAGTCGCGCACTTCGGGCATGTCTTCGCCATGCTCGCGAACGAACCGCCAGTGCTCTGCCAGCTTGTCCTCGAAGCCGCGCTTGGCTTTCGCCCCGGCAGACCCCAGATCGCCGATCCTGTCGATCGCCTCGATGGCAAGATGATAGCGGTCCATTTCGTTGAGCACCGCCATGTCGAAGGGCGTGGTCGTCGTACCCTCCTCCTCGAAGCCACGGACGTGGAAATTATCGTGGTTGTTGCGCCGGTAAGTCAGCCGGTGAATGAGGTATGGATAGCCGTGATAGGCAAAGATCACCGGCTTGTTGCGCGTGAACAAGGCGTCGAAAACATCATCTGTCAGGCCGTGGGGATGCTGGCTGTCCGGCTGAAGCGTCATCAGGTCGACGACATTGACGACACGAATCCGCAAGTCAGGTAGCGTACCCCGAAGCAGGTCCACGGCGGCCAACGTTTCAAGTGTCGGAACGTCGCCCGCGCAAGCCATGATCACGTCGGGCTCGCCTTCTCGGCGCTCCGTCCCCGCCCAATGCCAAATGCCGGCACCGGCTTCGCAATGGGCGATCGCATCAGGCATGTTCAGCCATTGCGGCTGCGGTTGCTTGCCGGCAACGATGACGTTGATCCGGTCATAGGTACGCAAGCAGTGATCGGTGACCCAAAGCAGCGTGTTCGCATCTGGCGGCAAGTAGATGCGGACGATGTCCGCCTTCTTGTTGGCGACGAGATCGACAAAGCCCGGATCCTGATGGCTGAAGCCGTTGTGATCCTGGCGCCAGACGTGCGAGGTCAACAGGTAGTTCAGCGACGCTACGGGCCGCCGCCAGGGCAGCTCGCGCGAAACCTTGAGCCATTTGGCATGCTGGTTGAACATCGAATCGACGATGTGGATGAAGGCCTCGTAGCATGAAAAGAAGCCGTGCCGGCCGGTCAGCAGATAGCCCTCCAGCCAACCCTGGCAAAGGTTTTCGCTCAGCACCTCCATCACCCGGCCGTCACGAGCCAGATGTTCGTCATAGGGCTCGATGCCTTCCATCCAGACGCGGTCAGTCACGGCAAAGACGTCATCCAGGCGATTGGAAGCGGTTTCATCAGGGCCCATCAGCCTGAAGTTGCGGTTGCCGGCGTTCAGCGCCATCAGTTGCTTGAACAGGCGCCCCATGGCGCGCGTGGTTTCGGATGTGACGGCACCGGGCGCGGTGACCTCGACGCCGAGTGTGCGAAAATCCGGCAGCACGAGGTCGAGCTTGAGCAATCCGCCGTTGGCGTGGGGATTGGCGCCCATCCGGCGTTTGCCTTTTGGCGACAATGCCTGCAGCTCTTCGTTCAGCCGTCCCCCTTCATCGAAAAGCTTGTCGGGCCTGTAGCTGAGCATCCACTCTTCAAGCAGTTTCAGGTGACCGGCATCCTTTTTCGTGTTGGCGACGGGCACCTGATGCGCGCGCCAGAAGCCTTCGACCTTCTTGCCGTCGACCTCCTTAGGTCCGGTCCAACCTTTGGGGCTGCGCAGCACGATCATCGGCCATTGCGGCCGATCGGAATTGCCGGCACTGCGCGCCTTTGCTTGAATCTCAGCTATGCGCTTGAGGGCAAAATCGAGCGTTGTCGCCATCTGCCTGTGCATGTCGGCGGGATCGTCGCCTTCGACGAACAGCGGCTCATGGCCATAGCCCCTCATCAGGCTTTCCAGTTCCGACCTCTCCATCCGCGCCAGGATCGTCGGGTTGGCGATCTTGTACCCGTTGAGGTGCAGGATCGGCAGCACCGCGCCATCATGCACCGGGTTCAGGAACTTGTTGGAATGCCAGGAAGCCGCCAGTGTGCCGGTTTCGGCTTCGCCATCGCCAATCACGCAGGCAACGACGAGATCGGGATTGTCAAAGGCAGCGCCATAGGCGTGCACTAGCGCATATCCGAGCTCGCCACCCTCATGGATCGACCCGGGCGTTTCGGGCGCCGCATGGCTGGGGATTCCGCCGGGAAAGGAGAACTGGCGAAACAGCTTGCGTATCCCGTCGATGTCGCGGCCGATCTCCGGATAGATTTCGCTGTAGCTGCCCTCGAGATAGGTGTTTGCGACCATGCCAGGCCCGCCGTGGCCGGGGCCGCAGATGTAGATCATGTCGAGGTCGCGCGCGTTGATGACCCGGTTTAGATGGGCATAGATGAAGTTGAGGCCTGGTGTCGTGCCCCAATGTCCAAGCAGTCTGGGCTTGATGTGCTCGGGCTTCAGTGGCTCGCGCAGCAACGGATTGTCGAGAAGATAGATCTGGCCGACCGAGAGATAGTTCGCCGCCTGCCAGTAGCGGTGGATCAGTTCCAATTCCCTGGTTTCGATAGTGTCTTGTCCACGGCCCGGCGCGACTTGTCCCATTCCAGTCCCCTTGCATGCATTCAGGAGGCGTAAGACGAACGTTTCCGGACAATAGGGCATCGGCTGCTAGACGTCATGTCAATTGTCCCACCCTGCCTCGCCAACCTTACGAAAGCGTATTGCACCGGCGAGGCGCCGGTAATGTCACAATGCGATGGTGAACTGGGCGGTGGCCGCCGTCGGAATGCAGGGAAAGCTCGACATGTTTCGGACCGTGAGCCTGTCGAACCTTATTGGCTCATTCGCGACGGCGGCCTGCGCCCTTGCCACTGTGCCCGATGCTGTCGCGGCGGAACAACCTGTGCAGGCCGAAAAGAACCCGCCCGGCGACATTCCCGACACCCAGGTCTTCATCGCCTCCAAGTCCAAGGACGGCTACGCCCTCAAGGTCCCCGAGGGCTGGGCGCGCACCGACATGCCGGCGGGAGCGCGTTTCGCCGACAAGCTCGACGGTGTCATCGTAACGCTGACCGACGCCGGCGTGCCCCCCACCGTCGCCAGCGCGCGTTCCGACTACCTGCCGCAACTGGAAAAGAAGGAGCGCGCCGTCAAGATCGATGCCGTCAAGGCGGTCACATTGCCTGCGGGCAAGGTCATTCGCATCGCCTACAGCTCGAACTCCGAACCCAACCAGGTGACATCCAAGCAGATTCGCCTGGAAAACCTGCGCTTTTTCTATTTCAGGAACGGCAAACTGCTCGCACTCGAGCTTTATGCGCCACTCGTCGCCGACAATGTCGACCAATGGAAGCTGATGTGACGCGGGCGAAGGGCGAACCAGCCGCCCTTGCCCAGTCCGTCTCGGCCACGCTGGCCGACGACCCGGCGCTACAGGTCAAGGATGTCGGTTCGGCGACCCATATCATCGGCTCCAGCTTGACGGCGGTCGACCTTTCCGGCCTCACTTCGATCGAGCTTGCTTTCGCGCTGGGCATGGCTGTTGCAGCCGCAGGCTTGATGCTGGGGCTGGGTTTCCTCGACCGTCGGCGCAGTTTTGCCATCCTGACGGCAATCGGCGCAAAACCACACCAGCTCGCTGCATTCCTGTGGGGCGAAGGCTTGCTCGTGACCGTAGGTGGGCTTGTGTTTGGCCTGCTTTCGGGGCTCACCATGGCCTGGATGTTGGTTAAGCTGCTGACCGGCGTCTTGACCCGCCGCCGGACGCCCTGGCCATCCCGGCAAGCTATCTCGCTTTGGGTGCTGGTGCTACTGCTGGCGTCGATCGTCGCGGCTGTTTTGATGAGCCGCAAATTCGGCCAGGGCAACGCGGCGGAACTGCTACGCGACTTCTGACACCTACACGGCTATCGGTGCGCGGATCGTCGCGTCGGCAACGTAGTTTTCCAGCCGGAAATCCTCGAAGCGAAAGGCAAACAGGTCTTTCACGTCGGGATTGATCCACATCGTCGGCAGTGCCTTTGGGCTGCGCGTCAGTTGCTCACGCGCCTGGTCGAAATGATTGTGGTAGATATGGGCGTCGCCCAGCGTATGGACAAAATCGCCGGGCTTGAGCCCCGTCACCTGCGCCACCATCATCGTCAAAAGCGCATAGGACGCGATATTGAACGGCACGCCCAGGAAAATGTCGGCCGAGCGCTGGTAGAGCTGGCACGACAGCTTGCCGTCCGAAACGTAGAACTGGAACAGGCAGTGGCACGGCGGCAGCGCCATCGCATCCACTTCCTCGGGGTTCCACGCCGAAACGATCAGCCGCCGCGAATTTGGGTTCTTGCGGATCTGATTTAGGAGCATCGCGATCTGGTCGATCTCGCCGCCGTCGCGCGTCGGCCACGACCGCCACTGCTTGCCGTATACTGGACCGAGGTCGCCGTTCTCGTCGGCCCATTCGTCCCAGATCGTCACCCCGTTGTCGTTCAGATACTTGATGTTGGTGTCGCCGGCGAGAAACCACAGGAGCTCGTGGATGATCGACTTGAGATGCAGCTTCTTGGTGGTGACGACAGGAAAGCCTTGCGCCAGATCGAAACGCATCTGATGGCCGAACACCGAGCGCGTGCCCGTGCCGGTGCGGTCGCCACGGTCGGTGCCGTTTTCGAGGACATGGCTGAGAAGGTCGAGATATTGGCGCATCGGTCGGGCTCGATTCGGAGGGCGCCCGATCATAGCGGACCAGCGCGGCCCAAGGCAACGAAAGCGCCATTATCCCCACCTGCCAAACGTCAAACGCCGGGCATGAAGCCCGGCGCCGGCAGAATTGACAGCAGTGGCGCAGCTTACAGCGCGCCGAGCTTTCCGAGTTCCTTGGCGACCAGATAGTAGAAGGTGACGCGGTTCTTGGTGTTGTCGGCCGACATCGCGTTGCAGACCTTTTCCAGAGCGCCATCCGCCTTCTTTGCGTCCTCGACGCCAAGCTTCTTGGCGATCCAGCCAGCCTTGACCCGGTCGAGTTCCTTGGGGTCGGTGCAAGAGACCAGGGAGGAATCGCGGTTCCTGAGTGCGATGCCCAGGTGTTTGACAATCTTTGTCACCACCTCTTCCTTGGCGCCGGCATCGTACTTCTTCACGTCTGCAAGATAGTCGGTCATGCGAATTCCCCTCGTCGACGAATTGATGTCATCTCCCTTGGGGACTGCCGGCCTTGACCGGTTCACGCGCAATGCAGGCACCCCAGCGGCCGAAGCTTCGGTTCGCGCACGACGCGAGTCAACCCTGCGTCTTCGCGTGGTCTCATAAATCTGTTGCGGATGGCTGGCGCGAGATGCGGTTCGCATCTTTCCTTTTCCGTCCGGCCTCCTTATATCAGTGCTGTCAGCTTGTCTGACTATGGCGATAAACTGCCGATGAAATAAGCCATTCGGACCCGGGGGCGGTACCCGGCGCCTCCACCAAAAGCTGCCGTGCGATTGAGCGACGGTTTTTGATGGGGGCGAAATAGGATCGACGAGGGTGTAAAGATCGGACTTTTGCCCGGCATAGTACCACCGTTATCGGGCTAAACTTGTAGTTGCAAACGACAACTATGCGGAAGCACGTCTCGCTGCTTAATGCAGTGCGATAGCTTCAAATTAAGCCCTAGAGGTTCGCACTTCTAGGCGGGGTTCGGAGGTACCTGGCAACAGAAACCTCCACTTCTCCCCCTTCCCACTATTCCACACGGCCGGCTAACGCTGGCTTTGCCGTTGCCTGGTCGCAGCCAGTCACCGTAGGCTTGCCCATGGCCGGTCCCGCTTCCTCGGAGACCTTGCATGCCCCAGACTTCCAACAGATTCTTCGTGCTGACCGGCGGCCCCGGCTCAGGCAAGACAACATTGATCCAACGCCTGGCGGCCGCGGGCTATGCCACCTCGGTCGAGGCCGGACGCGGCATCATCAGGGACCAGGCGGCGATTTCGGGAACAGCCCTGCCCTGGGCCGATCGCGCACTCTTCGCCGAACTCATGCTGTCATGGGAGATGCGCTCGCACGCTATCGCCTCAGTTGCGTCAGGGCCGGTCTTTTTCGACCGTGGCGTGCCCGACGTGATCGGCTATCTCAAGCTCGTCGGCCTGCCGGTGCCGCCGCACGCCGCCAAGGCGGCGCAGGAGTTTCGCTACCGCAAGGTGTTCGTCCTGCCGCATTGGCCAGAGATCTTTGCTCAGGATAGCGAGCGCAAGCAAGATGAAGACGAAGCCCAGCGCACCCATGCCAGCATGGTCGCGACCTACATCGCCTGCAACTATGAGCTGACTGAAGTCCCCAAGACCTCCGTCGAGGAACGGCTGGCCTTCATTCTTGAAAATATGGAGCAGGCCTGACGGGTCAGGCAGCACTCGGCAGTTGCAGCCCCTCGGCAAAAGTGCGGTTGCGGCCGGCGCGCTTGGCCGCGTAGAGTATCTTGTCGGCGCGGCCGATCGCATCCCACAGGCCTTCGCCAGCATGGAACTCGGCGATGCCGAAGCTGCAGGTCACCGTAAAGTCCGCCGGCAGGCTGGCAAACCGCCGGCCGGCGATCTCGCGGCGCAGCCTTTCGGTCAAGCTGAAGGCATCATCGACCGAACTGTTCAGCACCACGATGAACTCTTCGCCACCGGTGCGCGCTGCAACGTCGCTTGCGCGCAGTTTTGCCTTGATGACACCGGCAAAAGTCGACAGCACGACATCGCCGGCAGCATGACCAAAACGGTCGTTGATCGCCTTGAACCGGTCGATGTCGCAGGCAACGATGCACAGCGGCTTGCACTTGCCGATGGCCAGCAATCGTGCCGCCCTGCCTTGCAATCCACGTCGATTGAGCAGGCCGGTCAGCGGATCGCTGTCGCGCTCGACCTTCAGCGCCAGGATGACGTCGGCGCAAGCCACGACCAGAAGCCCCAGCCCGATGGCGACGCCAAGTACCGACATGGTGAACTGCGCCCAGATCCAGAACTCGGATTCGAAGAACGCTTCGATATTGTCCTCGGGGACGGAACTGTTGTCGAGCAGCACGCGGGCGAAAAAAGTCAGCCCCAGCCCGAACAACAGCCAGACCATGGCCCGGTCGATGACGTTGCCGCGCACCAGGTCGCGCAGCTTCCACGCGCCGCTCAGGATGATACAGCCCATGCCTACGTTCAGCGCATACACGCGGATCTGGAGGTTGTTCTCGACGTAGTAGAAGTAGCAGAGCAGACCAACGATGGCAGCGAACCAGGCTGCATGGAGGGCCAGCGGCATCGAACGTCCGGAGCGCGCGAGTACCCCTTCGACCAGCAGTAGCGGCCCCGCGCTATAAAGCATGGCAGAGACGATCGTGTTGTATCCGATGTCTGGCGGCCAAAGGGCGAACTGCACAATGGTGCCGCCTCCAACCGACAGGAATGCAAGCGAGAAAAACAGCAAGTGACGTCGGCGCCGCTCTAGCAGCCATACGCAGAAGAACGTCACTGCAAACAGCAGGAGCAAGGCGGAAGGGATGAATTGCAATTTCTTGGCTGGCCTCGAGCGTCTCAGCTCTACTTCCGGTGATCTTGGTGGAGACTTACCCGGCGATAGGTAAACAAGACGATATCAAGGTCTGGCGAATTGGGGTCTGAGCGCTTCACAATTGCGCGAGACGAGAAGTGGGCCGAACCGGGCCGGCCCACTCAAAGTCATTCGGCCGGTGCTTCAACGACGACCCGGCTGCGGCCGAGCGTCAGCTGGGCCAGCACGAAGGCGATGACGGCGGAGATCGTAATGCCGAAAACCATCGGCAAAGGCGTGCCATCGAAGAACAGGCCAGCCACCGCCATGGCGACAGCGCCGGTGGCAAAGTGCAGCGTGCCCATCAGGGCCGACGCGGTACCCGCGATTTCGCCATGCTCCTCCATCGCCAGCACCGAGGTCGTGGGGATGACGAGACCAAGGAAGCCATAGCCGATGAACAGCAGCGTTGCCAAAACGTCGAGACGATCGACGCCTGAGGCAAATACCGCCAACAGCACGACCATCATCGTCGCATAGCCCACGACCGCGACCCGCACCACGCGTCGGAGCCCGAAGCGCTCGGTCAGCATGCCCGTCAGTTGCGACATGCCGATGAAGGCCACCGCATTGATCGAGAAGAAGACGCTGTAGACCGACGGCGTCAGGCCGTAGTGGTCGATCAGGATGAAGGACGAATTGGCAAGGTAGACGAAGA
This sequence comes from Aminobacter sp. AP02, assembly GCF_003148805.1. Lineage (GTDB taxonomy): Bacteria > Pseudomonadota > Alphaproteobacteria > Rhizobiales > Rhizobiaceae > Aminobacter. Next base: position 271,237 of record NZ_QGGX01000005.1, on the reverse strand, counting down.
AGCTGGCAATACCGAAGCCGCCGATGAAGGTCAGGCCAAGGAAGTTGCGATCGCCGAGCAGAAAGCGATAGCCACTGAGCGCGCTGCGCACCGAGCTTTCGCCGCGATGCTCAACCGGGCGAGTCTCCTTCAGCGACGTCGACAACAGCACAAGCGCCAGCACCGCGGCCGCAGTGACGACCCAGAACACGGCGCGCCAGCCAAAGCCCTCGATCACCAGCGAACCGGTCAGCGGCGCAAGAATGGGCGAAACGGAAAATACCAGCATCAACAAGGACATCAGGCGTGCGGCCTCGGTGCCGGTATGCAGGTCTCGCACGATGGCGCGCGGCACCACCATGCCTGCGGATGCACCCAAGCCCTGGATGACGCGAAAGAAGATGAGCCAGTCGATGTTTGGCGCGAGCGCGGCACCGACGCCGCCAATGGCAAACAGCACGAGACCGATATAGAGCGGCGCCTTGCGGCCGATCATGTCGGAGATCGGCCCAACGACGATCTGCGCAAGGCCCATGGCCAGGAAGAAGACAAGCAGGCTCATCTGCACGGCAGCGGTGCTGGCACTGAGGTCAGCTCCGATTGTCGGAAGGGCGGGAAGATACATGTCGATCGCAAACGGGCCGATTGCCGACAACAGGCCGAGCACGACCGCTACGCGGAGAAATTGGGGTGTCATGGCGTGAATCTTTCGGATCTGGTTTCCGCCGCGAAACACGGCGACGTGTAATCCAAGGACGTCTGGCAATCTGAAATCCCGACTCCTCCCGAACCGGCATTTCACGTCCATATTTTTAGACAGGCTTGTCCAAATCGTCAATCACCTGTATATAAAAATTCCATGACACCTGCCATCGCTCCTGACATCGCGGTCGTCCGCAGCCACAGCGCCAAGCGCCACTCGATTCTTGATGCCGCGGCCGGCGTCTTTTGTCGGGAAGGCTTTGCCGGCGCCAACATCGACCTCATCGCTGCGGAAGCCGGCGTATCGCGCCAGACCGTCTACAACCATCACGGCGATAAGGAGAATCTGCTGGTCGCAGTAGTCCGAGAAATCACCGAACGCATAAACGCCGGTGTTTTCGAAACCCTCGCCACCTTCCCCGACAAGCCGGTCAACCTTGAGGCCGAACTGGTCGACTTCGCCGTGCGGCTCAACCAGAACTGCCTGTGCAACCGCGATGGCAAGTTCCTGCGCAAGCTGCTGCAGACCGAAGGCGAGCGCTACCCCGAACTTTTCTCCGGTTGGCGCGAGCACGGCCCCGCCAAGACTTGGGCCGCCCTTGCAGCCCGTTTTGCCCGCCTTGCCCATGCCGGCTGGCTCGATCTGGACGATCCCGACGTCGCCGCTCGCCAGTTTTTGGCCCTGGTCAATGCGGACCTGCAGATGGCGATGATCTTCGGCGACTCCGTCTCGGAAGAGCAATTGCGCGCCGCCGCCGCCAACGCCGTCCGCTGCTTCCTACGCGCCTACGGCAAGGCTCGTCCTCACGGAACTTAAGCAAGATCCGATACAGCGCTATATCCGGTTTACGGCGGGCTCAAGCTTGATTACAGGTAAGGGAACGATTCAATCGGACCCGCTTTTACATATGGCCGAAGACCAGATCCGCTACGACATTCTCGCCCAGGAGGCACTGCGTGGCGTCATGCGCAAGGTCCTGGCGGAAGTCGCGCGCACAGGCTTGCCGGGCAACCACCACTTCTTCATCACCTTCATGACCGGGGCGCCCGGCGTACGCATCTCTTCGCGCCTGCATGAGCGTTACCCCGAACAGATGACCATCGTCATCCAGTTCCAATATTGGGACCTCAAGGTCACCGACACCGGCTTCGAGGTTGGCCTGTCCTTCTCCGACGTGCCGGAAAAGCTCGAGATCCCCTTCTCCGCCGTGCGCGGCTTCTATGACCCCTCGGTCAATTTCGAATTGGAGTTCGAGGTCAAGGCCGAACCGGCTGCTGCGCTCGAGGAAGCCCCGTCGGATCCGGAGCCCATCGCCGTGGTCAAGCCGGCGGAGCGCAAGGCAGCGCCCAAGAAAAAGGCCGGAGCCGCCGAGAAGGAAGTGGCTGAGGAGCCTGCCCACGGCAAAGGCGCCGAGGTCGTTTCACTCGACGCCTTCCGCAAGAAGTAGCACCGGCGAGGTCGCATGGCCGACATCGTCAATCTCCGCCAGTTCAAGAAGCAGAAGGCGCGCGCCGAACGCGAGACGCGTGCCGATCAGAATCGGGCCCTGCACGGTCGCACCAAGGCAGAAAAACAGCGTGACCAGGTGACCGCAGAGCGCGCGGAAAAGTTCGTCGACGGCCATCGCCGGGATCCCGAAAAGGCCGACCGGTGAGCCTGGTCGAAAAACGTTCGGTGACGATCCGTGGCCACCGCACCAGCTATTCGCTTGAAAAGCCGTTCTACGACGACCTTGTCGCCATATCAGTCACGCGCAACATGACCCTTGCTACCCTCGTGGCCGAAGTCGACGCCCAGCGCCCGCGCGAAGCCAACCTTTCCTCCGCGCTCAGGCTGTTCGTGCTGGAACAGGCGAAGCTTGGTGCCGTGCGCCGCACCAGTTGAAAATCGGCTGACTTACCGGCGGGGCCATCAAACGACCGCCTACTGACTCTGCAGTGACTTGAAAAAATCGTCCAGGCTCACCGGATCGAGCGTTTTCTTCGCCGGTACTGCATTCGTCGGCGGCGCTGCTTCGAAAGGTGCGGGCTCGCTCGGAACCACCATTGGCCGCGCTTCCGGCAACGGCGCCCTTTGGACCTCCGGCGCAGGCTTTGCCGCTTCCGCCTCTAGCTTCGCCTTCTCCTCTGCCTCTAGCCGCGCCTTTTCCTCGGCAGCGTGCTTTACCTGTTCAGCATCGTGGAGCGCCTTTTCTTGGGCTGCTTGCGCGTCGGCTTCAGCCTGGGCCCTGGCAGCGGCTTCTGCTGCGCGCGCCTCTTCTTCGGCCTGCAGCCGCGCAGCGTCGGCTTTCGCCTTTGCTTCCTCTTCGGCCCGTATCCGTGCTTCCTCCGCCAGTCTCGCCTCTTCGGCGATGCGCTCGCGTTCGGCCTGAAGCGCAACGAAGTGGCGCGTCTCACGCCGCAAGCGCTGCTTTTCAAGCAATACCGCCTGCATCGCTTCCACCCGCGCCTGTTCTTTTTCCAGCGCGCGCTGCGTCAAGAACTGCGCTATCGGCGCGCTGTCGAACAGCCTTACCGTTGCACCCGGCTCACCTTCGACCTGGAAGCCCAGTGACGGCTCGGACCCGACCAAAGCCTCCTCGCCGGGTGCATAGGCGATGCTGCCATTGGCCGCCACGACGCCGGTATTAAGATCAGCCCGCAGATCAGCCGTAAGCGTCGCAGCAGGGTTCTTGAGGGTCAACGGTGGCGCACGCAAGATGCCGCCAGCGATCGTAAAGGCAACGTCCGCCTTGTCGGCGGCAAAGCTGCCTTCGCCTGCGATCTTGGGCGCAAATTCCGCGACATGCGCCGCATTGATGTCACGGCCCAAGGCGTCCGCCTTGTCGATCAAGGATCCGAACGCATCGGGGTTCAGGTCAGGGATCGTCAGCCCGTCGACCACGGCCGTGCCCGAACCGGACAGTGCCGCGACCAAACCTTCAACCGACTTGCCGCTGCCTGACAGGGTAGCGGAAAAATCGCCATTGCCGCCGAGACCGGCCGCCCCCGGGATCGCCGCCACATTGGAACCGTCGAGCTTCAGCTGGCCAGAAAACAGGGCCGAACCGTCATTGTTCTTGAGCTCGATCAGGCCTTCGAGGTCGCCGCCCAAAAGCTTGGCCTTGATGTTGGAAAGCCTGAGTGCCTGGCTATCCATCTGCAACCCAAGCACGGCGTCGGTTGCCGTTGCAATCGGCTCGGCCAGAAGCGTCTTAGCGACAATCTCGAGGTCGGCACTGAAAGGCGCGGCCGATTTCTGCGCAAAAGGCGCTTCTGGCCACATCCCACTGCCGCCCTCAAGCGAACCGACGCCGAACATCATCTCGGCGAAGGGCCTGATGTCGAGCGCGTCGAGCCTAAGCGAACCGCTGAGATGCGGCATGCCTTCACGCAGTTCAGCCTTCAGGTCGCCTGTCACAGCGCCTTGATTGACGGTAGCAACCACTCCGTCGAGTATCAGTGGACCACCGGCAAAGCTGGTGTCGGCAGAGAACTCCAACTGCGTACCCGTGCCCATGCTTGGCAGGGATACGCCCGCAGTCATCAGCCACGGCTCGATGTCAGCGGCTTGCAGGGTTGTCCGGCCCTGAAGGCTCAGCGCGTTTTCGCGTAATGAAACGATGCCGGCAAAACCGGCAGAGGCGTCGTCGCCCTTCAGGCTGGCGCTGACTTCGAGGCCATTTTGTGCAGCACCGTTCGCAGTCAGGTGCAGTTCGCCCGGCCCGGTTACGCCAAGCGGCAGCACGGGCAGCCCAGCCAGCGCCATCAGGCTGGTGGCATCTTCATTGCGGGCGGAAAAGTCGAGCTTCATCTGCGAGCTTGCCAGCGCGCCCGGTATCGCCTGCGCCGACAATGTTGCCAAAAGCTTGGATCCACCCCCATCGCCCTGTCCCGTGAGCGCGACACCTGTCGAGCCGTCGCCGTTTGGCACCGCACTGGCGACGAAATCGATCCGGGCATCCTCGAGCAATCCGGGATACGCCGCCACTCGTGCCGCAAGTCCTGCGAGCAGAAGATTGTCAGGCGATTGCTTCGCGGCCAGCGCGACCAGCGGCGCGAGATCCACCGCCACAATCGAGGCATCGAGATTGCCAGTCGGCGCAGCCGGAAAATCCGTGATCCGCCCCGTCGCGCTGAGCGATGCACCCGCCAACCCGCCGAGCGACAGCCGGTCGATTTCGAGCACCCCTTCGCGCAGTCGTAGCGATGTATCGACTGTGTCGGCGCTGATGCCTGCGAAATTCACCGGCCCCGCCTTCACCGCGAGATCGAGGTCGCTATCGGCGAACCGATTGGTGCCCTGATCGGTAACGAACAGCGACGCGAAGGCGCGCAGACCCTCGAGATCGAGATCGCCGCCGTCGAGCTTCATCGTCACCGACGCCCGCGCATCGTCCAGCAACATGCTGTCCAGTTCGCCGGTGAACTTGGCCTTGCCGAGGATGAGCTCGACGTCGTCGAATTTTTGCTGCTCGCGGGTCAGCGCCACCTTGGCCTTGAAGCCGGCAGCCGGCAGACGACGCACCGCCTCGTCGACATCCTTGGCCACCCAGGCGGCAAAACCCGACGGCTGACCTACGGCCAAAAGCAGTTGCCCATCGAAACCGAGATTGTCGCTCGTGCGAAGGAAGCCGTCGGCTTCAAGTCGTGTACGGCCTGGCAAGGTCGCCCCCAACGACTTCAGCTTCCATCCCCCCTCTCCCGGCTCGGCCGAGAGTTTGACGTCGCGTACGGTCGTATCCCCCGCAACGATTGCCGGGAGGTCGACATCGATGGTGCCTGGAATGGCCGGGCGCGGCAGGTTCGCCAGCGCGTTCTGCAACGCCGTGAGACGCTGCGAGATCGAAAGCCCTTCGCTGGCTTTTTCGCCGCCGACCGCGTCGTCGAAACGCACCTGCGCGCCTTTGGCCGAGATCATGAAACGCGGTTCGGTGCCAAGATCGATCTCGGCAGTGCCATCTGCGGTATAGGGATCGTCCAGCGGCCCGCTTTCGAAGCGGAATTCCTCGACGCCGAGCCTGGCATGATTGAGGCTGAACTTACCTTTCAGCCGCGGGGCCGCCTCGGTCGGCCTGGCTGGTGCCTTGGCCCTTTCGCCATCAGCCCCCGGCGGCACCTCTGGCTGCGCTTCTGCGAGGCTGAAGCCGCCGGCATAAAGGCCCCGCCCGTTGTCCACGCTGACATTGCCGTCGCTTTCGAGCACGAAACCATAGCGTTCCGGGGTGGCGCGCATCCTGAGCCGCATCTGGCCGGCTGGATCAAGAGTGCCGGTCGATGCCGACAATTGCGTCTTCATGCCGTCGAGGCGAAGGGCGCCGTCAACCCGCCACGGCCCGGCCAGCGACTTGGCAGACACTGACGTGTTGATCTGCGACAGCAAATGCTCGCGCCCGCTCGCGGCGTGGCGCAGCGTGATCTCTCCGTCGGTGATGGTCAGCTTCTCGATTGAGATTTGCCTTGCATCGAACGGTGCGGATGGCCGTATCGCCCAGTCGACCGTGCCGTCGGCCGCCACGTCGATCACGGCCTTGGGCCGCACCAGCCGCATGTCGAAGATCAGGAATTCGCCACGCAGGACAGGCGCAAGCTCGGCATCCATCGAGAATGTCTCGACGGTCATGGCGTTGTCGCCACTGGCGCCGCCACCAACGGTCACGTCCGAGAATGTCACCGAGGGAAACGGCAGGATGCGCGCGGTTACGTCGCCCTGCACAGTCACCTTGCGCCCGAGGATTGCACTCGCCTCGCGCTCAAAGTCGGCCTTGTAGCCCGACCAGTCGACAAAATACGGCCCCACCAGCGCCGCACACAGCGCCAGCACGAACAGTCCACCAAATATCACAAACAGGCGAGCGAGCATTGCCTCGGGGCAAATCTTTCATGCGTCCCAGGCGTCTAACCGCAGGAGCGTGGTCATTTGGTGGCATGTTGGGCTGTGCGCCGCGGCACGTCAACGTCAAGCGGCACCCTCTCCCGCGAAAAGCGCGCGGGACAAGCTACTTCGCAGGGTTACTTTGCGTCGCGTTTGGCCTGTGCAACGGCTGCCGCCTTGCGCAGACGTCCCCTTTCCATCGGCCGCACAAGGCTCTTGGCTTTGGCGTTTTCCACGGCCCGCATGCCCAGATGTGCCTGACGCGTGTTGAAATCGGCCGCACGGGCAGGCTTTTTTTCCTTGGTCAGAGCCAAGGCATGGCGTGCGTTCTCGACGAGTTCGATCCGCGCTGCCAGTTGCCTTCTCCGCTGATGCTCGCCGTTCAGGCGCCGCATGCTCATCGCCAGCACGCCAAGCTTCGCCTTGGTACCGTGATCCTTGGTCGCGGCTTGCGCTCGCTTGGGGGCAGCCTTGCCGCGCATTTCGCGGCGCTTGCGATTGGCTTCGCCCTGTGCACGGTCACGCCGTTCCCTCACTGCCTTCAGCAAATCGCGCAACTCGGCATCGGAAAGCTGCTGCACCACAGGGTGATGCGAGTTCTGCACCAGCTTCCACTCGTCCTCGCTCAACGCGCGTTCTTCCTGCTTTCTGGAAACGGCCATGTCCTGGTCCTCGCTGCACGATCCGGCCGCCCCATCAGGTGGGGCGACCGAACTGTCCAACCAAAGTGCCGTAGGGTCAAGCCGTGCGGCGCATCCGGATGACTTCGTGCAGGAGGCCTTCGTCATCGTGTGGTTTGCGCAAAACCTCCGCGAAACCGATGCGATCGTAGAAGGCTACGGCGGCCTCGTTTTCAGCATAAACCTCAACGTCGAGGGAGCCTTTCAGCTGTGCTGCGTGCGCCACCAGTGCCTTGCCGAGGCCATGCCCATGGGCTGCCGGATCGACGAACAGCCCCCCGATGAAGCTGTCGATCAGGCCGATGAAGCCAACTGGCTGGCCGTCGAGCTCAACCACCCAGTTTTCTGCCTGTGGCAGATAGATTTCCCTCACCTTGGCCTGCTGGTCGACAAGGTCGGCTTCGGTCAGGAACGGATGACCGACGCGCGAAGCCTTGAGCCAGATATCGGCCAGGGGATTGCGGTCGGTCGTGTCGAAATAAGCGCGAATCTTCGCGCTGTGAGCGTGTTTCATGGAGTTATCCTGGAATATGCGTATCAGAGAAAGGCGCGCAAGCGCCCGCTTTGGCCTCTCGGCCCCATCAGCTCTTTGGCCGACGCTTCAGCGATTGAAGTCTCTGCGCATAAAATCCCTTGTTGGACAGCGCGGAACTAGCAGCACCGCACCCACTCGTCAACGCTTACTCCGCGACAGGCAGGATCTTGCCCGGATTCAGGATATTCTGCGGGTCGAGCGCCCGCTTGATCGCCCGCATCACGGCAACCCCATGGCCGTGCTCGCGCTCCATCAGCCCCATCTTGCCCTGGCCGATGCCGTGCTCGCCGGTCGAGGTGCCGTCCATGGCAATCGCCCTCTCGGCAAGCCTTTTGACGAACTCTTCGGCGCGGCCGATGTCGGCGGGATCATTAGGATCCATCAGCACCAGGGTGTGGAAATTGCCGTCGCCGACATGGCCGACGATCGGTGCTATCAGCCCCAGCCGCTCGATATCGGCCTCCGTTTCGGCGATGCATTCGGCAAGCCTGGAGATCGGCACGCAGGCGTCGGTCGACAGCGCCCGCGCACCGGGGCGCAGGGTCTGCGACGCCCAGTAGGCGTCATGCCTTGCCTTCCACAGTTTCGCCCGCTCCTCGGCAACCTTGGTCCACAGGAACGGCCCGCCACCATGTTCGGCAGCAATCTCGCCAAAGCTTTCGGCCTGCTCGGCGACGCCAGCGTCGGAACCATGGAATTCGAGGAACAGGCACGGGCTTTCGGGATAGTCGAGCTTGGAGTAGTTCTTCATCGCCCGCATTTGCAGCGCATTGACCAGTTCGATCCGCGCTACAGGAATCCCCATCTGGATGGTCGTGATCACCGCCTGGCAAGCCGCCTCGACGCTCGGGAACGGGCAGACCCCGCCCGAGATCGCCTGCGGAATGCCCTGCAACTTGAGCGTCACTTCGGTGATGATGCCGAGCGTACCCTCCGACCCCACCAGCAGCCGTGTCAGGTCGTAACCGGCCGAGCTTTTCCTGGCACGATGCGAGGTCACCACTTCGCTTCCGTCGGCCATGATAGCGCGCAGCGAAAGCACATTCTCGCGCATCGTACCGTAACGCACCGCATTGGTGCCAGAGGCGCGTGTCGCTGCCATGCCGCCAAGGCTCGCATTGGCGCCCGGATCGATGGGGAAAAACAGTCCCGTGTCGCGCAGGTAGGTGTTAAGCGCCTCGCGCGTCACGCCCGCCTCGACCGTGCAATCGAGATCATCGGCATTGACCGCAATCACCTTGTCCATGCGCGAGGTATCGACCGAAATGCCGCCGGCAGGCGCATTTACATGACCTTCCAGCGAAGTCCCGGTGCCGAATGCGATGACCGGCACGCGATGCTCCGCGCAGACCCGCACCACGTCCTGCACGTCGGCTGTGCTTTCCGCGAACACAACGCCGTCAGGCATCTGGTTGGGCAGGTAGGTGGTGGTGTGGCCGTGCTGCTCGCGGATCGACTGGCCGGTCTGGAAACGCTCGCCGAACTTCTGCTTGAGGATGCCCAGCGCCGCAGCGATCCCTTCTTCGTTGCGCGCCATCGCCTTCAAGTCGCTCAGAGCCATGTTTTCCTCCGCGATTGGAACAGCCTGGCGCCTTGCTGGCACCTTATGCTCGGGTAATCTGCCAGCCGAGCAGTTTTGTCCAGCGCTACAATCGACCAACAAGGATCACGCCATGTCAGTGCCGTTCATTTCCAACGTCATGGAGATCGAGAAGGGCTGGATCGACTACAACGGCCACCTCAACATGGCCTACTACAACGTGCTGTTCGACCGCTGCAGCGATGAAGCACTCGACCTGCTGGGCATGGGAGCGGCTTACGTCCGCGACCGCAAGCTCACCATCTACACCGCCGAGGTGCACGTCTGCTACGTCAGGGAATTGCATCTCGACCATCGCGTCACCGCCAGTTTTCAGCTGCTCGACCACGACGACAAGCGCCTGCGCGTTTACCAGGAATTGCGTCACGTCGACGGCTGGCTGGCCGCGACATCCGAGTTTCTGGCGCTGCATGTCGACATGAGCGGCCCCAAGGTAGCGCCCTTCCCCGGGGACATCCTGGCCAAGGTCGAGGCGATGCGGGCCGCGCACGCTTCTTTGCCCATGCCCGAGCGGGCGGGCCGTGGCATCGGCATCAGGCGCAAGCCGGCATAGTGGCGGCGCTGCCACAGGCGATTAACCTTACCTGTTTATAACCTGCGCCACAGCCTGAGGTTCGTTGATCGCCCCGCGCCGCCCTCCGACAATCCCACGCAGCGAAGTTGAGTCGCGGCGGCGGGCACCGGACGGCTTGAGGCAAGGCATGCATACTGACATCGAAGCGACGGCCAACAAGCTCGCCTGCGACCCACGCATCAGCGACTATGATTTCTGGCGCTCGCTCCGCAACATCAACAACGAACTGTTCGAGATCGCCAACAACAACGGCCCGATCCCGATCGAGATGCTGCGCTGGCGAGTCATCCTGCGCGAGGCCCGCTCCAAGCGCGGCGTGGCCTGACCCCGGCAAGGGACAGCATCTGCCCCTCGCCATTTGGCCCATTCACTGATCAGGCCAGTTTTTCCTTGAAGAAAGCGACGGTCCGGCCCCAGGCCAGATCCGCCGCTTGCTTGTCGTAGCGAGCTTCCGAGGTATCGTTGTTGAAGGCGTGCTGTGCCCCTTCATAGATATATATCTGAAAGTCCTTGCCGGCCTTTTGCAGCGCCGTCTTGTAGGCGTCGATTCCGGCGTTCACGCGGTCGTCCTTGCCGGCATAGTGCAAAAGCAAAGCAGCCTTGATCTGTGCGATCTGGGTCTCGTCCTTGGGTTGACTGCCGTAGTAGGCAACACCGGCTCCCAGATCAGGCGCATTGATTGCGAGTGTATTCACCGTCCCGCCGCCCCAGCAGAAACCCACGGCCCCAACCTTGCCGGTGGACAATTCGTGCCCCTTGAGAAACGCCACGGTCGCCACCCCGTTCGCCGCGGTTTGGGCAGCATCCATTTCGGCGAACATCGCACGCGCCTTTTCTTCATCGGCGGGCGTTCCGCCGAGCGGCGACAGATAGTCAGGTGCGAGCGCCACGAAACCCTCAAGCGCGATGCGCCGTGCGACGTCGCGGATATGCGGATTGAGCCCGCGGTTTTCGTGGATGACGATGACGGCGGGCAGCTTGCCTGACTGATCGGCAGGGTGGACCAGATAGCCCTTCATTTCACCGGATGCGCCGGGATAGGTGATGTCTTGTCCCTGGAGCCGCTTGTCGTCGTCGGCGACGATTGCCGCCCGTGCCTGGTTAGCCGAGAGCAGCGGCGCAATCGCGGTTGCGGCTGCGGCCGAACCGGCCAACTTGGTCAGCTTCTCCATGAAGCCACGCCGGTCGAGCGTCAGGTGAGTGTATTCGTCATAGGCGTCGATCATCGCCTGGGTGATGGCAGGTCCGGTCATGTCATGCTCCCATTGTTGTTGTTGTGCCTGACGAGCTACCGACCTTGCCGCCTGCCAGGCAGTTTTCCGCCCGGACAAGTTCAGGCGCCACAAATTGCACGCTAAGCGACGTCTGTAGATCGTCCAGTCAACGATCGGTGATCAGATGGTCGGTCATCCGAGATGGTTTTGCGCGTGGATGTGCAAGCAAGCTTCCGGGTCACCTGAGCCGGCGGACGGTCGACTGCCATTCTGTGCCATCTCGCAAACGCCCCTCGCCTGAAAACTTATGAATATCTTGATGTTGCTTGCCGCATGCCATCCGCGCTGACCGGCAAGGGCCGAGTGTCAATGCCGCAACCTTTCCGTGTCGGAGCGCCAATCTGTCCTGAATATTAAATTTTCGTCATGTAAGGCGACCCCGATAGTGCCGCCACAATCAAGGCGAAGCCTGACCTTCGCTGGCTTCGCCATGCTTGCAGCGTCTTCGCCGAGCTGTTCGACGATCCACTGGCGCATTCCGATGCCTCAACAAGCGCGTTTCTGGTCGGAACGAATGGTTCGTGCCGGGGGGCGTAGCTATGTCCCGCGAGGAGGTTGAAATGAGCTTCTCCAGACCTGTATCCGGATGTGCACTTGGCTTGACCGGCGTGGCCTTCATGGCACTTGCCACACCTGCCTTCGCCGCCACTGCCACAGCAGCGCAATCGACCACGAAGGCCTGCAGCCAGCAATACCAGGCAGCCAAGAAGGCCAAGACGCTCAATGGCGAGAAATGGCCGCAATTCCTGTCGAATTGCAGCGCAACAATGAACAATACCGCCGCACCGGCAACGGCCCCGGCCAAGAAAACCAGCGCGCTGGCGCCAGCTACGCCCGCCAAGCCGGCCAAAAAAACCACCACGGCCATGGCAGCTCCTGCCGCAGTTCCCGGACATCAGACGACCCAGCAGATCTGCAGCCAGCAATATCAGGCAGCCAAGTCGGCTGGCACCCTCAACGGCCAGAAATGGCCGACCTTCCTCTCCAGCTGCAGTGCCAGCATCAAGAACGACAAATCGGATGCGACGGTCATTCCGCCCGATCCGAGCTTGGCCTCGGCCAAGATGGTACCGCCCGTGACTTCTGCCAACGGCAAGGCGCTTTCGCCCGGCGAGATCGCCTTCCGCCAGCGTATCCATGAATGCTCGACCGAGTGGCAGGGCGAAAAGGCGACAGGCACGCTGCCCTCCGGCGCCAAGTGGCCGCAGTTCTGGAGCCAGTGCAACAGTAAGCTGAAGGCCCAGGGTTGAGGAGCCGGATGATGAATGCACAAGATATCGTCAACACCGTTTCGACCAGGTTGAAGCTCGATCCGGCGGTCGCGGAAAAAGCCGTGGCCACCATCTTTTCCGTGCTCGAGCATGAGTCCCCCTGGCGTTGCCAGCGCCGGGATCTTCACCAAGATCGCGGGCGCCGACGACCTGGCTCACAGTCATGACGTGATGGCTCAAGCCAACGGCAACAGTGGGCTTGTCGGCTCGCTAAGTTCGCTGCTGGGCAGCACCGTTGGCGAAAAGGCGGGTGCCATGATCAACGGCCTCACGCAACTGCGCGCTCGGTCTCCACATGACCCAGATCGAGATGGCAGGCGAAACGCTGCTGCAGCAAGCCAAAGGTGCTGCCGGCCCCCAGGCCGTCAAGGGCTGGTCGACTCCGTTCCGGCGCTGAGGGGCCATTTCGGGCTCTGAGGCCCGGGCCATCGCAGCCGGTGGACGCGCCCACGCAGGCTTGGGGCGTGGGCGCGTCCTTTCGCATGGAAACCAGCTCCGCTTGCCGGCCAAAGCCTGTGCGATTGAGTATGGGGCGCGGGCTGCCGGCCGGATCAAAACGTCAAGGGACATCACTTTCCCCGCCTAAACCAGAACAAAACAGACACACGGCTGGCCTTTCCGCCCCGAATCACTACATTCGGGGCAAATGTCAGACTTTCCGGACGACATGCCCTTTTTTGACGAGCCCGGCGCAATGCCGTCCCGGCCCGCTAGCGCACCTGCGCCCAGCGGTATCGCAGCGCGTGCAATGGCCGCGCGCAAGGCACCGGCAGCACCCGACTATCTCAAGGGCCTGAACCCCGAGCAGCGCCTCGCCGTCGAAACAACCGAAGGTCCGGTTCTGGTGCTTGCCGGCGCCGGCACCGGCAAGACGCGCGTGCTCACCACCCGCATCGCCCACATCCTGAGCCAGGGCCGCGCCTACCCCAGCCAGATCCTTGCCGTCACCTTCACCAACAAGGCCGCGCGCGAAATGAAGCAGCGCATCGGCCTGCTGGTCGGCGAAGCGGTCGAAGGCATGCCGTGGCTCGGCACTTTCCACTCCATCGGCGTCAAGATGCTGCGCCGCCATGCCGAACTGGCCGGCCTGCGCTCCGATTTCACCATCCTCGACACCGACGACGTCATCCGCCTGATCAAACAGCTGATCCAGGCCGAAGGCCTCGACGACAAGCGCTGGCCGGCACGCCAGTTCGCCATGATGATCGACGGCTGGAAGAACAAGGGCCTCGGCCCGGCCGAAATCCCCGAAGGCGACGCGCGTTCCTTCGCCAATGGCAAGGGCCGCGAGCTCTACAAGGCCTACCAGGACCGGCTCAAGACGCTGAACGCCTGCGACTTCGGCGACTTATTGTGCCACCCGATCCGCATCTTCCGCGCCTATCCGGATGTGCTGAAAGAGTATCACAAGCGCTTCAAATACATCCTCGTCGACGAGTACCAGGACACAAACACCGCGCAATATATGTGGCTGCGCCTGCTCGCCCAGGAAACCGGCGCGCCGGGCCAGAAAAACGTCTGCTGCGTCGGCGACGACGACCAGTCGATCTATGGCTGGCGCGGTGCCGAGGTCGACAATATCCTGCGCTTCGACAAGGATTTTCCCGGCGCCACCGTCATTCGGCTCGAACGCAACTACCGTTCGACCGCCCATATCCTCGGTGCTGCCGCCCACCTCATCGCCCACAATGAAGGCCGCTTCGGCAAGACGCTGTTCACCGATCGCAACGATCCCGAGGACGCCAAGGTCAATGTCCATGCCGCCTGGGATTCCGAGGAAGAGGCCCGCGCCGTCGGGGAGACGATCGAGCAGCTGCAGCGCCAGAAGCACAATCTCAACGACATGGCGATCCTGGTCCGCGCGTCGTTCCAGATGCGCGAGTTCGAAGACCGCTTCGTAACCCTTGGCCTCAACTACCGCGTCATCGGCGGCCCGCGTTTCTACGAGCGCCAGGAAATCCGCGACGCCATGGCCTATTTCCGGGTCGTCGCCCAAGGTGCCGACGATCTCGCCTTTGAACGTATCATCAACGTGCCCAAGCGCGGTCTTGGCGAGGCCGCGATCCGCCAGGTCCACGACACGGCGCGCGCCCTCGGCGTGCCAATGCTCGAGGCCGCGCGCAACCTCGCCGAAAGCGACGAGCTCAAGCCCAAGCCTCGCGCCGCGCTCCGCGAAGTCGCGGCCAATTTCGAGCGCTGGCAAAAAGCGCTCGACAATACGCCACACACCGAACTCGCCGAGACCATCCTCGAAGAGAGCGGCTACACCGACATGTGGAAGAACGACCGCTCGGCCGAGGCGCCGGGCCGGCTCGAAAACCTGAAGGAGCTCATCCGCTCCATGGAGGATTACGAGTCGCTGCGCTCGTTCCTCGAACATGTCGCGCTCGTCATGGACGCCGAGCAGGACGAACAGCTCGACGCCGTCACCATCATGACGCTGCATTCGGCCAAGGGCCTCGAATTCGAAACCGTGTTCCTCCCCGGCTGGGAAGAAGGCCTGTTCCCGCACCAGCGCGCGCTCGACGAGGGTGGGCGCTCGGGCCTCGAGGAAGAGCGCCGCCTTGCCTATGTCGGCCTCACCCGCGCCAAGAAGAACCTGCATATCTGGTTCGTCTCCAACCGCCGCATCCATGGCCTGTGGCAGTCGACGATCCCCTCGCGCTTCCTCGACGAATTGCCCGAGGCGCATGTCGAGGTTGCCGACGCCGGCAACTCCTATGGCGGCTATGGCGGCGGCCGCCAGAACCCCTATGGCGCCTCGCGTTTCGACGATGTCGGCCAGAAATCCTTCTCCAACACCTATGCAACGCCGGGCTGGCAGCGCGCCCAGCAGAACCGCACCGAGGCGACCGACCGCAACTGGGGCTCGCGTTCTGGCCATTCGGTGGAGCGCATCGGCTATGGCGAGACAGATTCAGGCTTTGGCGCCGGTCGCGGCTCGGTCAAGGGCCGCACCATCGATGGCGAGCTGGTCGCAAAGTCGGTCGCCACCGAACCCTCGCGCTTCAAGGTTGGCGACCGGGTGTTCCACCAGAAATTCGGCAATGGCAACGTCGCGGTTGTCGACGGCAACAAGCTCACCATCGACTTCGACAAGGCCGGCCAGAAGAAGGTGCTGGACGGGTTCGTGACGGGAGCATGACAACGCTTGGATGACCAGCCCGAACCAGCTTCCCGCCATACGACGCTGGATCGCTGGTTCGAGCGCATGCTTGGTGACCATGGACCCCAGACTTTCGGTTCCGGCTGGTTCTCTGGTTTGCTGGGCCTCATCCTTGGTCTGGGCAGCTTCTGCGCCGTTCTGGTTTTCCAGTTTCCGGAATGGCTGACCACCACCGATCTGCGCGGCGCCTATTCCATCGATTTCATGCGTGGGCTCTTGGCGCTTGCCCTCGTCTGCAGCTTTTTCTTTTCAACCCTCAACATATTGCTCCGTCCGTCGAAGAAACTCGGCATCACCGGAATAACCTTTGCTTCCCTCGCCATAATCCTGGGGGGCGCCGGCATTGAGGTCGACTATCAAGGCGACGCTCCGATCCATGTCGGCCTGGATTGGCTGGTGCTCAACGTCGTGCTGCTGTCGCTGGTTTTCGTGCCCCTTGAGAGGCTGTTTCCGCTTCGGCCGGATCAAGGAACGTTCCGGGCAGGTTGGACGACCGACGGCCTGTACTTCATCGTCAGCCATGTGCTTGTGGAACTGCTGACCTTCTTCACCCTCCTGCCCGCGACGCTCGTTTCACAGGCTTGGCAAGCCGAAGCGATTGGGATCCAGGTCAAGGCCCTGCCTTTGCTCGCACAGGTGCTGCTGATCATGCTTATCGCCGATGTCACGCAATATTGGGTGCATCGCGGTTTCCACCGCCTACGTTTTGCTTGGCCCTTTCATGCGATCCATCACTCCACGCGAGCCATGGACTGGCTCGCCGGCTCGCGACTGCACGTCGTCGACATCATAGTCACTCGTGCGCTCATCTTGTTGCCGTTGTTCGTTTTCGGGTTCGCCGAACGGGCTCTCTACATCTGGCTTGTCATCGTCGCCGCCCAGGCAACGTTCAATCACGTCAACATGCGCATCAACCTGGGCTGGCTGGAGCAATTGATCGTCACACCGAGATTTCACCATTGGCACCATGCGGTAAGGCCGATCGACAAGAATTTTGCCGTCCACTTCCCATGGATCGACCGCATTTTCGGAACATTCCACCTGCCGGATGGAAAATGGCCGGATGCGCTCGGAATTCGGGGGGATCCGGTGCCCGAAGAATTCACGCGACAGTTGGCCTGGCCGTTCCGCAGACGTGGTTAGCAACTGCCCCGCGCCTGTTCCAACGACGGTCGGCACACACACTTAACAAGCAGACCTGCGCCGCGCGAATGCCTCCCCACTTGCCGATTGCGGCTTCACTGGCACGGTAGTAAATTAGCTATTACTAATTTTTATCGCTGGGAGGCGAAAACGATGCGCCAATATATCGATTGCCGTGAGTTCCCGAGCGAAATGAAGTGCACGGTAGCTATCGCCGCCGACACCGAGAAAGAACTCATCGATGCGGCCGTCCAGCACGCTGTGTCAGTGCACGGCGAAAAGGACACGCCGTCTTTCCGCGCGGAGATCAAGAAGGTCATCCACTCCGGCACGCCGCCGGCCTGACCAAATTGCGACCGATGCCCGCCATCGTCACACCATGCATCGACAGCCTTGGAAAGTCGTGACTACGGCGACGATCGCGTGAGGCAGAACAGTTTTTACTGGCGCGCGGTGCTGCCGCTTCGCATGGCCTTCAGACGTTCGGCTGCAGATGCCGCCAGATCGGCGTAGCGGTCTTCCAGCTTCTCGGCAGCGACCAGCACTTCCGGCTCGAAGTCATTTGCCTCCAGCACCTTGCGCAATTTTTCGACGAATTCGGCCTGCTGTTCGAGTGCGGTAAACAGCTTTTTGACCTGTTCTCGGCTGATGTCGGGATTGGCAAGCGTCACAGGCACCTCGCGCGCCATCGCCGCGCCAGTCTCAGCCTGTTCCTTGAGTATGTCCAACCAATCAGTCACGCCAAACCCAACCCCCGATACGCGTTATCGTCAACTTTGGCAGTAGCCACTACCCCTTGGCTCTCACCTTCGCCTTGGCGTCGTGCCGTTTTGCCGCCTCCTCGCATTTGCGGCGGATCTCCTCGACCTCGGATTCGGTCAGGTGTTCGATGCCGATGAAATGGTTGTGGCCGCTGCTGACCCGGATCAGTTCGTCGAGCTTGGCCTGAATTGCTGCTCCATCGCGGTTCTGCGTGTTCTGAATGAGGAACACCATCAGAAAGGTGACGATGGTCGTGCCCGTATTGATGACGAGCTGCCAGGTGTCGGAAAAGCCGAACAACGGGCCGGACACAGCCCAAACCACGACGACAAGGCAACAGGCGGCAAAGGTCAACGGCAGACCGGCGGCGTAGGCCACCTTGTTGGCGATCTTGGTAAAAACCTTCTCGTACATCGAGAACTCCTTCTCGCAGCGAAGGGAAACAATCGATGCCTGCTCCGGGTTCCATGCTCGGGGGCGAGTAAGGCTCAGCCCTCCAGGAATTCTTTCAGAACCACGGCCTGATTGTGCATCTCGTCATGAGCCGAGTAGACAAGTGTCAGTGCTCCCTTACCTGCCTGCTCGCGAAAGTCTTCAAGCAGCGCCGGCTGCGCAGCGAGCTCCAAACGATAACGTAAACGGAACTCGTCCCAGCGCGCGGGATCATGGCCGAACCATTTCCTGAGCTCCGTCGATGGCCCGATCTCCTTGAGCCAGATGTCGACTGCCGCCTTTTCCCTGGTTATCCCGCGAGGCCAGACCCGGTCGACAAGCACGCGAAATCCATCGTCATCCGTCGCCGTCTCGTAAATGCGTTTGATCCTGATCGGGCCCATCGAACCTTCCGCAGCAACGATCGGCTTCGGGTATCGGAAATTCTAGATCGCGCGAGCTTCCCAGCGATCCAGAAACGCCTCGATCGGCAAGCTCTGCATATCTGGGATTGCTTCGAAAAGCCGCTCCGCCGGCCAATCCCACCAGGCAAGTGCTTCGACACGCGCGGCGATCTCCGGGGAAAAGCGCAGCTTCAGCCGTTTGGCCGGCACACCGGCAAAAACCTCGAAGGGCGCGACGTCCCGAGTCACCACCGCATTCGCGCCCACCACCGCGCCATTGCCGACAGTCACACCAGGCATGATTACCGCGCCATGGCCGATCCACACATCATGACCGATGTTCACCGGCTTGGTTTTCCGGCGTTCGCGAAACTCGCTGTCGACGCCGAGATAGCGGAAATACTCATTGGGCCGATAGGTCACCTTGTGCGTGGTCAGCCGCTCCATCGGGTGCTCCAGCGCATTGATGCGGGTGTTGGCCGCGATCGAACAGAACTTGCCGATGGTCGTGTAGATAGCCTCGGCATGGCGCTCGAAATAGGAATAGTCGCCGACTTGTACCTCGCGGAGCACGACGCGCTCGCCAACGGCGACATAGCGCCCTAGCCGGCAGCCTTTCAGCTCTGCTGTCGGGTGGATGCGCGGCTTGTCATCCTTGAAACGAAGGTCGGCTTGTGTGTCCATGAGGCCGATTTACGCCGGCCTTGCCCCCCTCGCAAGCAACCTTTACTGCGGCTGCCCCTTCGACCAGACAACCTCCTGGCCATAGAGCGGGATGGTCGTCATCGACATCTTGGCCGAGCCGTCCTGCACCTGGCGCGAATGGGCGAGGTAGATCAGAGTCTGGTTCTGCTTGTCGTAGATGCGGTTTACCACCTGCTCCTTCCAGATCAGGCTGATTCCCTGCTTGAAAACCTCCTCGCCAGCCTTGCTCAGGTCAATTGCGCCGATGGTGATCGGTCCGGTCTGGCGGCAAGAAATGGCGGTATCGGACGGGTTCTCGAACCAGTTGCCCTTCTGCAACCGATCGATCACGCCGCGATCGAAATAAGAGACGTGGCAGGTGATGCCCTCGACCTTGGGGTCCTTGATCGCCTCAACGATGATGTCGTTGCCGAGCCAGTCGACACCGACCTCACCCACCTGCTGGGCAAAGGCAGGTGCCGCAGCACCCAGCGCGACAGCGGTTGCAAGGATGGAAAGGGCAAGCCGCATGAGAACCTCCTGAAATCCTGACGTCGCCAACACTTGGGACAGCCAGGCTCCTGTTGCAAGGCGCCAGCTCAGGCCATGCTCGCGAAATGGTGTCTTGTGGACGAATGACGGCGTCAACATGTCTCTTTTGGCAAGGCACCGGGCGCGCTATGTAGGAGCCATGAAACAGGCCCAGCCCATATCGCTCGCAACGACCGCGTGGATCGCGCTCGGCCTTGCGGCGTTTGCGGCCGCATCGGGCCTCGCCTTCGCCTCCTGGCTGGAAAAGGATGCCGGAATCTTCATGTCGCTGGTCGAAGCCGGCATGTCCTGGTGCTTTTGACTGCTGCTTGAGAACTCGATCCACGGAAACTTTTCGCGATGATGCGCACGATACTTGCCGGCATTTTGATCCTCATGGCTGCCGGTATTGGCTGGCTGACCTTCGATTGGTATCGCAACCAGAATTCCGGCCAGGCGTTCGGCGCGCCGTTCGTACTCATCGACAATAAGGGCGCTGAGATCACCGAGACCGCTTTCCGCGGGCAGCCGAGCGCCGTATTCTTCGGCTTCACCCACTGCCCGGAGGTTTGCCCCACGACCTTGTTCGAGCTCGACGGCTGGCTCAAGCAGCTTGGCGACGAAGGCAAGAACATCCGCGCCTATTTCGTCTCCGTCGATCCCGAGCGCGACACGCCCGAGGTGATGAATTCCTACGTCACCAACGTCTCCGACCGCATCACCGGCATTACCGGCTCCCCGGAAAAAATCGCGGCAATGGCGAAGTCGTTCGGGATCTATTCGAAGAAAGTCGAGACCGAAGGCGGCGACTACACGATGGATCACACTGCCTCGGTGCTGCTGCTCAACAGCAAGGGTGATTTCTTCGGAACCATCGCCTATGAGGAGAACCCAACGGCAGCGCTCGCCAAGCTCAAGCGGCTCGCGAACGAAGGCTGACACTCTCGCCCGGATTCGACATGACCCAGACACGGCTCTACTTCACCACCGGCCGCGAAGCTGCAAACCGCATCTTCGCCAGTCTTGAAGCTATCTTCGAGGAAGATGGCTGGCCGATCTCGGTGATCGAAATCGACGAGGATTGCGACATTCACGAAGTGTCGCTCTATGCCGATGGCGAGGTCGAAGACATCGAACGCCGCATGGCCGACGCCGTCGCAGCCGCCGGCCACACAGGTCCGATCGAGCGTGAGGTCCTGCCCGACATCGACTGGGTCGCCAAGTCGCTGGAGGGGCTGAAACCCGTGCGGGCCGGGCGTTTCCTGGTGCATGGCGGCCATGACCGCGACGAACGCCGCCCCGGCCAGATCACCATCGAGATCGAAGCCGGCCTTGCCTTCGGTACCGGCCACCACGGCACGACCGCCGGCTGCCTGGAGATGATCGAAAAGGTCGTGACGAGCGAAAAGCCGGCCAACGCGCTCGACGTCGGCACCGGCAGTGCCGTGCTCGCCATCGCAATCGCCAAGCTGGCGCAGATCCCCGTGCTTGCCACCGACATCGATCCGGTCGCCACGGACGTTGCCACCGCCAATGTCCGGCTCAACGAGGTCAGCGCCTATGTCGAGACCGTGACCGCCGGAGGATTCGACAACCCGATTTTTGCCGCGCGCGGGCCTTTCGACCTGATCGTCGCCAACATCCTGGCGCAGCCGCTGATGCAGATGGCGCCAGACATGGCCAAGCATGTCGTGCCCGGCAACTCACTGATCTTGTCTGGCATCCTCGACCGCCAGCATGACGCGGTGCTCGCCGCTTATACGGCCGAGCAATTTAGCCATGTCGCGACCTTCCATCGGGAAGGCTGGGTGACGATTCACCTCAAGCGCTGAGCTTGTCGCTGAAGAGCAGCGCTGTCGCCCGAAAGGGCGCGGCGCTGGGCGGCAGCCGTTGCCAGCGTCGGCCCGCCCGGATACGGTTCCCGAAAGCATTTTTCGGGAAATCACCATGTTCCAGTCCTTCGATTCCGCCGGCGACCCCTCCGTCGGCAAGCCGCGCGTAGCTCTTCTCAGGCAGTGGCTTTTGGACAACGGACTCGACGGCTTCATCGTGCCGCGTGCCGACGAGCATCAAGGCGAATATGTCGCGCCGCGCTCGAATCGCCTGCGCTGGCTGACCGGCTTCAGCGGCTCGGCGGGCGTGGCCATCGTGCTCGCCAAGAGCGCCTTCGTCTTCGTTGACGGCCGCTACACGCTGCAGGTGCGCGACGAGGTCGACCTCGGCATCTTCACCATCGAAAGCCTGATCGACAACCCGCCGGCAAGCTGGATCAAGGAAACCCTGCCCAAGGGCGCGCGACTTGGCTTCGACCCGTGGCTCCACACCATCGGTGAAGTCAAGGCGCTCACCGCCTCGGCCGAAAAAGTCGGCGCCGTGCTCGTGCCGCTTTCCCAAAATCCCATCGACGCGATCTGCGCAGATCAACCAGACGCGCCACTGGCTCCGGTCGAAATCCAACCTGAAGCTTTCGCCGGCGAGCTCGCCAAGGACAAGTTGAAGCGGCTCGCGGCGGCGATTTCCGCCGATGGCGCCACCCACGCCATCCTGACCGACCCGTCATCGCTGGCCTGGAGCTTCAACATCCGTGGCGGCGACGTGCCGCACACGCCGCTGGCACTCGGCTTTGCCATTCTGGCGGCCGACGGCTCGCACGCGGTCTTCATGGACAAGCGCAAGCTCGGGCGCACCGAAGAGGCCTACCTCACCCAGCTCGCCGACATAAAGGCGCCGACGGAGCTGGAGGCAGCCGTCGCGGACCTCGCTAAATCGGGTGTAAACATCGCGCTCGACCCGGTGCTCGCCGCCGACAGGTTGCGCGCGCTGATCGAGGACAATGGCGGCACCGTTGTTTCCGCGCCCGATCCGGCGCGCCTGCCGCGCGCGACGAAGAACAACGCCGAAATTGCAGGCTCGCGCGCCGCCCACCGCCGCGACGGCGCTGCGGTCGCCAAGCTGCTGTGCTGGCTCGACCGGCAGAAAGCCGGCAAGATCGACGAGATCGCGGTCGTCACGAAGCTGGAGGAATGCCGGCGGACAACGGGCGAAGAAACCCAGATGCCGCTGCGCGACGTGTCGTTCGACACCATTTCGGGTACCGGCCCCAACGGCGCGATCATGCATTATCGCGTCTCGAAGGCGACCAGCCGCGTGCTCGGTGACGGCGAGTTGTTCCTGCTCGATTCGGGCGCGCAATATCAGGATGGCACCACCGACATTACCCGCACGGTGCCTGTAGGCACCCCGACAGAGGAGATGCGCGAGCGCTTCACGCTGGTGCTCAAGGGCATGATCGGAATTTCGACCGCCCGCTTCCCGGCCGGCACGCGCGGCGCAGACATCGACGCGCTCGCACGTATTGCCTTGTGGAAGCATGGCCTGGACTACGCCCACGGCACCGGCCACGGCGTCGGCTCCTACCTTGCCGTGCACGAAGGCCCGCAGCGCATCGCCAAGACCGGCATGGAGAAGCTGCTCGCTGGGATGATCCTGTCCAACGAGCCCGGCTATTACAAGGAAGGCCATTACGGCATCCGGCTGGAAAACCTGATCCTCGTTACCCCACCAGCAGGGCTACCCGGCGGCGACATCGCCATGCACGGCTTCGAAACGCTGACGCTGGCACCATTTGACCAGCGCCTGTTGCGCACCGACCTGCTGACCCGCGAGGAACTGGACTGGCTCAATGCCTACCATGCGCGCGTACTCGCCGAGATCGGCCCGATGGTCGACGGCGAAACACTGGCCTGGCTGGAAAAGGCAACGGCTCCTATCCGCTGAAGCATTTTCGGCCAAGTTCATGCGGAGCGGCTCGGTAGTGCGTCCTTCGACAGGCTCAGGATGAGGAGCGTCGATGCTGGCAGCTCAGGATGAGGAGCATCTATGCTGGCAGCTCAGGATGAGGAGCATCTATGCTGGTCGGCTTACGTCGAGAGCCTCGACAAGAGCGTGATGGCGTCAACGGCCCTCATCCTGAGCCTGTCGAAGGACGCACGCCGCCTCAACTGCACCCCGGTGGTTGAACTCAGCCTATGAAATGTCGCATGGCGATCAGCACCGCAGCACCGGCGAGGAACATTGTCATCAGGCCCCCGCGCAGCGAAACCAGCACTGCGACGGCAAGGGCGGCCAGTTCAGCCGGGCCAGCCGACAGCGCCGCGGGTGCCACCAGCGTGGTCAGAACAGCTGCCGGCACGGCGTTGAGCCCAGCTTCGACGCGCGGATGGATGCGCTCGAAACGCGAGATCACGAGATGCCCGCCGATGCGCGTCAGATAGGTCGCGACCGCGCCAGCGATGATGATCCAAAGGGTCGTGCTCACGACACCACCTCCGCCGTGTCATCCGCCGAGACCGTTTCGTCCGGGCGAACCGGCATCGCCGCCGCGAACAGCACGCCGGCCAGCGCGCCAATGGAAACGTGCCAGGGCGAACCGACTGTCTTGTAGGCGATCATCGAAGCGACGGCACTGGCTACGACGATCGGCAGCCAGCGCGGGCGCTTGCGGAAGCTCATCACAAGCCCGAGGAAATAGATCGGCAGCAGGAAATCGAGCCCGATAGCATGCGGATTGGGGATCAGCCGGCCGAACAGCGCACCCAGCGCGCTCTCGGCCACCCAGAACACATAGATTGGCAGCGCCATGCCCATGTACCAGGCAAAGGTCACCTCCTCGCCGTTCTCGCCCTTGCGTTCGGCCTCGGCATATTGCGGATCGACGAGGAAGAAGTAACCGATGGCCTGTTTCAGGAATGGCCAGTGGTCGATGCGCTTGCCCACGGCAGCCGAATAGAGCACATGGCGGAAGTTCACGGCGAAGATCGACAGTACCACCAGCCACGGCGCGACATGCTGGCCAAACAGCTCGATGCCGACAAGCTGGCTGGCG
This sequence comes from Aminobacter sp. AP02, assembly GCF_003148805.1. Classification (GTDB taxonomy): domain Bacteria; phylum Pseudomonadota; class Alphaproteobacteria; order Rhizobiales; family Rhizobiaceae; genus Aminobacter. Next base: position 246,761 of record NZ_QGGX01000005.1, on the reverse strand, counting down.
CCGCCATAGATGGTGGCGCTCATCAGCGTCGCCTCGGCGACGGAGAAGCCATTGTCGATCGCGAGCGCCCCGAACAGGATCGCGAAAGGCGCAGACGCCACCACGACAGGGATGCTCAACCGCACACCTCGCCAGAATTCGCCCATTCTCGTGTTGTCCGACATTGTTACCGACGACATGGCGTTTCCTTGGGAAAAGCCGTCTCTAAGTCAGGGAGTTCCGCGTGTCACATCAATTCGGTTGAGCCAACGATCAGCTCTTCCTGGCTTTCGGCGGCCGCTTCACCGAGCACGGCGAATTGCCGCCGGCATGCAGCCGGCCCATCGTCATGTCGAGCTTGATCGGCAAATCGCGAAACGCCGAAACGTTCAGCTTGCGCGCAGCCGCCAACGCCACCTCGCCACAGGCATGCGCGTCTTCGGCGGCATTGTGGTGCTTGAACGAAAAGTCGATATGGCGCGATACCTCGTTGAGTCGGTGCGAAGCGAGGTTCTGCCATACCATTTTCGCCATCTTGAGCGTGCAGAAGTAGTCGATGTCAGGACAGGCAGTGCCATACAGCGCATAGCTCGCCCGCAGCACGCTCATGTCGAACGAAGCGTTGTGGGCGATGACAAGCGTATCGCCGAGATCCTCTTCGAACTCCTCCATCACCTCGGGAAACTCGGCCGCATCCTCGACATGCTCGGGCCGGATGCCGTGAACGGCTATGTTGAAGCGCGAAAAGCGCATGTCCCGAGGGCGGATCAGCCGCTCCTCGACCCGGATGACCGCGCCGTCCTCGATCCAGGCGAGGCCTATGGAGCACGGGCTGCTGCGCTGCTCATTGGCAGTTTCGAAATCGACGGCAATTGCACGCATGTATGCTGTCAGCCCGCCCGACCAACCCGTTCGAACCACTGGTCCTCTGATATGACCTCGATGCCGAGATCGGACGCGGCCTTCAGCTTCGAACCGGCTCCCGGTCCCGCCACCACCAGGTCGGTCTTCTTGGAGACCGAACCTGCCACCTTGGCGCCCAGCTTTTCGGCCATCGCCTTGGCCTCATCGCGCGACATCTTCTCGAGCGAGCCGGTGAAGACAACGGTCTTGCCGGAGACCGGCGAAGAAACATCGCCGATGCGCTCCTCGTCGAGCGGCGTAACCTCCGCCAGCAGCGCGTCGAGCACCTGCCTGTTGTGCTCTTCGGCAAAGAACTCGACAACGGCTTCGGCAACGATCGCGCCGATGCCGTTGACCCCAGTCAGCTCCTGCCAGGCGGCGTTGCCCTTGTCGCCCTTTCCCTCGGGCATTACGGCAGCGGTGCCGGCGGCACGGAATGCCTCGAAGCTGATGTAATGGCGGGCGAGCCGCTTTGCGTTGGTCTCGCCGATGTGACGGATGCCGAGCGCGAACAGAAAGCGCGAGAACTCGACCTGCCGCCTGTCGTCGATGGCGGCGAACAGCTTGCGGGCCGAGGTCGCGCCAAAGCCGTCAATGTTCTCGAGCTTGGTCAGCGAGCCCTCTTGCCGCCGCTTCAGGGTGAAGATGTCGGCGGGCGAGCCCACATGCAGCGCCTTGTCCTGCGACTGGAAGAAAAACTCGATCTGCTTTTCGCCCAGGCCCTCGATGTCGAAAGCGTTGCGCGAGACGAAATGGCGAAGCCGTTCCACCGCCTGAGCCGGGCAGATCAGGCCACCGGTGCAGCGGCGAACCACTTCGCCCTCCTCACGCACCGCGTGGCTGTCGCAGGCCGGGCAGCGCGTCGGAAACTGGTAAGGCTGCGAACCGGCAGGGCGCTTGTCCAAGACGACGTCGAGGATCTGCGGAATCACATCCCCTGCCCGCTGCACGATGACGGTGTCGCCGACGCGGATATCCCGGCCCTCGCGGATCGGCAGGCCGCTGTTGCCGATGCCCTTGATGTAGTCCTCGTTGTGCAGTGTGGCGTTGGTCACCACCACGCCGCCGACCGTTACAGGCTGCAGACGTGCCACCGGCGTCAGCGAACCGGTACGACCGACCTGGATGTCGATGCCGAGCAGCGTTGTCGTCGCCTTCTCGGCGGGGAATTTGTGCGCTATCGCCCAGCGCGGCGAACGCGAGACAAAACCGAGGCGCTGCTGCAGATCGAGCCGGTCTACCTTGTAGACGACACCGTCAATGTCATAGCCAAGTGTCGCGCGATTGGCCTCGATCATCCGGTATTGCGACAACAGTCCTTCGACGCTGTCGAACACCTTCATCAGTGGATTGGTCTTGAAGCCGTAGCGCCCGAAGGCGGCAACCATGCCCATCTGGGTGTCGGCGGGCATGTCGCTGACTTCGCCCCAGGCATAGGCGAAGAATCGAAGCGGCCTGCTGGCGGTGATTGAAGTGTCGAGCTGGCGCAGCGAGCCCGCCGCCGCATTGCGCGGATTGGCGAAGACTGGCTTGCCCGCCTCCTCGTTGCGGCGGTTGAGTTCGGCGAAATCGGCGTGGCCCATATAGACCTCGCCGCGCACTTCCAGCATCTCGGGGAAATCACCCGACAGCACATTGGGTATATCGGCGATGGTGCGGGCATTGGCAGTGACGTTTTCGCCGACCTGACCATCGCCGCGCGTCGCCGCCGTCACCAGGCGGCCAGCCTCGTAGCGAATCGACAGCGACAGCCCGTCGATTTTGGGCTCGGCCGAAATCGCCACCGGCTCGTCGGCGGAAAGCCTCAGGAACCGCCTTATGCGGCCAACGAACTCGCTGACATCGTCGTCGGCGAAGGCATTGTCGAGCGACAGCATCGGCACGACATGGGTGACCTTGCCGAACTTCTCCGAGACCGCGGCACCGACCGACTTCGACGGCGAATCCTCGCGCACGAGCTGCGGAAAGCGCTGTTCGATGGCAAGGTTGCGCCGGCGCAAGGCATCATAGTCGGCGTCCGAGATCGTCGGTGCATCTTCGGCATGATAGCGCTGGTCATGACCGGCGATTTCTTCGGCCAGCCGCGCAAGCTCGGCCGAGGCTTCTGCCTCGCTTAGCGAATCGACTGATTTTTCGGACATGGTGCGGCTCCGGCCAAATTGCGGCGCCACCATAAATCAGGAAACATGCGCAAGGGAGCGCGTTTTACCAAAAGCCCACGCAAATCAGCGGGATCGCAAACACTCCTGACATGTTGCGATGGCAACCGCGCCTCAGGAAGCGGCAGCCGTGTTCTCGCGCAACAGGCGTTCGGCGGCGGCGCGAGCCTCTTCGGTGATGGATGCACCCGAGAGCATGCGGGCTATCTCTTCCTGCCGCGCCGGACGGTCCATCTCATGGATGCCGGTGGCGACGCGGTCGGTATTGCCCTGCTTGGAAATCAAGAAATGCGTGGCCGCGCGTGCCGCCACCTGCGGCGCATGGGTCACCGAAAGCACCTGCACGCGGCTGGCGAGACGGGCCAGGCGCTGGCCGATGGCGTCGGCCACGGCACCACCGACGCCGGAGTCGATTTCGTCGAAAACCAGGGTCGGGGCCGAGCCGCGGTCGGCGAGCGCTACCTTCAGCGCCAACAAGAAGCGTGAAAGTTCGCCGCCCGACGCCACCTTCATCATCGGGCCCGGACGCGTGCCCGGATTGGTACGCACCCAGAACTCGACCTGGTCGATGCCTTCCAGCATGCGATTGTCTGCGTCGCTTGAAATCTCGACGATGAACTCGGCACGCTCGAGCTTGAGTGCCGGAAGCTCCGCCATGACTGTCTTGCGCAGGCCCTCAGCCGCCGTCTTGCGCAGATCGGACAGGCTGGAAGCTATGCGGTCATAGGCATCGCGCGTCGTGCGCGCCTGCTGCTCCAGCGATTGCAGCCGCTCTTCGCCAGCGTCGAGATCGGCCAGGTCGGCAACCATAGTGTCGCGCAACTGCGCCAGATTGTCGACGACGACATTGTGCTTGCGGGCCGCGGCGCGCAGCGCAAATAGCCGCTCTTCGGCCTTTTCGAGGCGCTGCGGGTCGTATTCAGTGGCCCGAAGTGCCGCATCGACACCCGATTGCGCCGCATCGAGCGAGATCATCGCCTCATCGAGCGACTTCACCACTTCGTCGAGCAGCCCGGGCACTTCGGCCGCCTTGCGCTGCAAGCGGCGCAAAAGGCTCGCAAGCTGCGGCAACGGCGACGATGAGCCGGACAGCACATCCTGCGCGTCCTGGATCTCGGAAGCGATCTTTTCCACGCGCATCATCGCAGCGCGCAATTCGGCAAGCTCGCTCTCTTCGCCCGGCTGCGGATCGAGCTTGGCGAGTTCGGTTACCGAAGCGCGCAGATACTCGGCCTCGCGTGCCGCTGCCTCAACGCGGGCGCGATGGCGCGACAGCTCCTGCTCGGCGTTGCGCCACAACTTCCACGCGTCGGCCGTCGCTCCGGCCTCGCCGACATGGCCGCCGAACGAATCGAGCACGTCGCGATGTGCGCCCGCGTCCACTAGGGCGCGGTCGTCATGCTGGCCATGGATTTCCACCAGTGCGCGGCCGATATCACGCATCAGCGTGACGCTGGATGGCTGGTCATTGACGAAGACACGCGTGCGTCCGTCGGCGGTCTGCACGCGCTTCAGGATAATGTCGCCATCGTCGTCGATGGCGTTGTCGGCGAGCAACGCGCGTGCCGGATGATTGTGCGGCACGTCGAAGACCGCACTCACCTGCCCCTGGGCCGCACCGTGGCGAACGAGCGATGCATCGCCGCGCGCGCCGAGCGCGAGCGACAATGCGTCGAGAAGGATGGATTTGCCCGCGCCGGTCTCACCGGTCAGCACCGAAAGGCCCGGCGTGAAATCAATATCAAGCCGTTCGATCAGGACGATATCGCGGATCGAAAGGCGCGAGAGCATCTATTGTCGTCAGGCGCCGGAGAACATCTTTCCGGCCTTGGATATCCATGAGCCGGCATTTTCGCGAGGCTCAAGTCCGCCGGATTGCAGCAGCTTGTACGAATCCTTGTACCACTGGCTGTCAGGATAGTTCTGGCCAAGCACCGCCGCCGCCGTCTGCGCTTCCGACGTCAGACCCATCGCGTAATAGGTCTCAACCAGGCGGGCGAGCGCTTCTTCGATGTGGCGCGTGTTCGAATAGTTCTCGACCACGTTGCGGAAGCGCTTCGCCGACGCGATGAATTCGCGACGCTCGAGATAATAGCGGCCGATCTGCATTTCCTTGCCGGCGAGTTGGTCGCGGGCAAAGCGAATCTTGGCATTCGCGTCATCGACATATTCCGACGCCGGCCAGCGCTGCACCACTTCGGTCATCGCCTCGATGGTGCGGCGAGCATCCTTCTGATCCTGCGTGACGTCGCGAATCTGGCGGAAATAGCTCAGGCCGATGATGTACTGCGCATAAGCCGCGTCATCGGTCGAAGGATAGAGCGCGAGATAGCGCTTGGCCGAGTTGATGGCCTCTTCATAAGCGCCCTGGCGATAGCTGGCGAAAGCGCCCATGACCATCGATTTGCGCGCATACTCAGAATAAGGATGCTGGCGATCGACTGCCTCGAACTTGCGGCTGGCCTCCTTGAGGCGGCCGGCATTGAGGTTGGCGAGGCCCTGATTGTAAAGCACGTCGGCCGGTTCGGTTTGCTCGACATAGGTCGCCAGATCGACATCGGCTTCGCCCGACATGCAACCGGAAAGAGCAAGCGTCGGAGCGAGGAGCGAAAGCGCCACAACCAGAGGTGTCGCGCGCAAATTCGATCGGCCGGCTCGTATCAATGACATCACAGAGTATCGCCCCTTTGGCGCTGTTTCGCTTTTAGGCAATGGCCATAGATCACAACTGGCTTTGCCGGGCAACGCTATCAGCCGCCATTCGCGCAATTTTGTGGCAGGTCAACACACGTGCCATTTCATCGGTCGAGTGGTGCAACAAGGTCACACCACCCTTCCGGAAAATAGCCTGCCGTCAGAGTGTCCAGGGTGCGTGGACAGCGGCGCTGACAGCGATCAGCTCAGCCGAGCGGCCACGCTCGCGGCGCGACGTTTCAACGATCTCGAAGGCGGAACGGTCCGAAAGCAGGCGGCGCAAGGCAGCCGCATTCAGCCTGTGGCCGCCGCGATAGGAACGGAAGCAGCCGATAAAGCGTGCTCCTGCAAGGGCCAGATCGCCCATGGCGTCGAGCGTCTTGTGACGCACGAATTCGTTCGAAAAGCGCAGGCCTTCGATATTGATGATGTGATTGTCGTCGCCGATGACCACCGAATTCTCCAGCGACGAGCCCAGCGCATAGCCGGCAGCCCACAGCCGCTCGACGTCCTTCATGAAGCCGAAGGTGCGGGCGCGCGAGATTTCACGGCGGAAGATGTCGTCGTTGATGTCGGATGCGAAGGACTGGCGCCCGATCGCCGGGCTCTCGAAATCGATCTCGACCTCGAATCGGGTGCCGCCATAAGGACGGAATTCCGCCCAAGACGCGCCGCTTTCGATTCGCACAGGCTTGAGCACGCGAATATAGCGGCGCTTGACGTCCTGCACTTCGATGCCGACCTGGTCGATGGCCTCGACGAACTGGGCTGCGCTGCCGTCGAGGATCGGCACTTCGGCGCCATCGACCTCGATCAGGAGATTGTCGATACCGAGGCCGAACAGCGCGGCCATCAGGTGCTCGATCGTAGCGACGTGGAGGCCGGCGGGATCACCCAGCAGTGTACAAAGGTCGGTTGCACCCACTTCCGACACAATTGCGCGGAATTCTTGGTTAACAACCTGGAACACTACACCCGTGTCGGCATCCGCCGGCGCGAAATGGATAGTCACGGGCTTCCCGCTATGGACACCTATGCCCGATAGCGAGACGCGTGATTTGAGTGTTGTCTGATAATCTTGCAAGTCGATCCCCATATGCCCGTCCACTTCACGTCCGCTTCGCCACACCACGGCGCACGGCTCTTATCCTCGCCAGACGGGTCCTCATCCCCACGACACCCGCCCAAGCGACCTTAATCGAAGGCGAAGATAGTCTTCCGGGTGACAGACTCCAAATCACGGTTTCTTACTCTGTGTAACTGCGGGGACGTCTGGACTCACCCCGTCAAGTCAATGATTTAAATGATCTTTTCAGATCGAAAGGCGGACGTCGAGACGCCCGCCTTTCAAACAGTGTTACCGGTTGTTTACAGATCAGTTGGCTTGCCGGCGAAGGAACGCCGGAATCTCCAGCTGATCGTCTTCCTGAGTCCGTGTCTGCGGTGCCAGGCGGCCCTGATCGTCGAGCTGTCCGCGACGCGGCGCGTAGAGCTGCGATTCCTGGCTCGTCATGCGGCGCTGTTCGGGAGCCGGCTGGCGCAGCTTGGGCTCGCGCGGCTGCGCGGGCTGAAGACGTGCCGGCTCTTCCTCGCGGCGGGTCAGGCCGCTCGTCAGACGCTTGAGCAGGCCCATCGGACCGCGGTCCTCATGGTGGTCGGCCGGCTGGGCCTTGGCTTCCACCTCAGCCTTTACCATCGGGGGGAAATCCTCGACGCGCGGCATCCGCTGCTGGACCGGTGCCGGCTGGATCATTTCGCGCTGGGGTGCCACCTGTGGCTGTACCACCGGCTGCGGCGCAGGCTGATGGAACTGCTGCGGCTGGGGCTGGTACTGCTGAGCCTGCGGCTGGGCAGGCGGAGCCTGGAACAGCTTGCTCTGCGGGCGGAACTCTTCAGCCTGCGGAGCTGCGGCGCGCGGCTGCGCCATGGCTGCTGCGTTGGTTTCGGCCAGGCGAATGGCTTCGGCGACCGGATCGTTGGCGCGCACTTCCATGCGCGGCTGCTCGACCGGGGCGGCCTGCTGTACCGGACGGGCCTCGACCGGACGCGGCGCCGGCTTCGGTGCCTGACGGATCGTCAGTGGTGCCGTAGCCATGTCAGCGGCCGCCTTGTCGATGCCAGTGGCAACAACCGACACGCGAATGACGCCTTCCAGATCTTCGTCGAAGGTGGCGCCGAGGATGATGTTGGCGTCCTGGTCGACTTCTTCGCGAATACGGGTCGCCGCTTCATCGACTTCGAACAGGGTCAGGTCGCGGCCGCCGGTGATCGAGATCAGCAGGCCCTTCGCACCCTTCATCGAGGTTTCGTCGAGCAGGGGGTTGGCGATCGCAGCTTCCGCCGCAGCCATCGCGCGGCCCTCGCCCGATGCTTCGCCAGTGCCCATCATGGCCTTGCCCATCTCGCGCATCACCGAACGGACGTCGGCGAAGTCGAGGTTGATCAGGCCTTCCTTGACCATCAGGTCGGTGATGCAGGCGACGCCCGAATAAAGCACCTGGTCAGCCATGGCGAAGGCGTCCGCGAAGGTCGTCTTGTCATTGGCGAGACGGAACAGGTTCTGGTTCGGGATGACGATCAGCGTATCGACGCACTTCTGCAGCTCTTCGATGCCGTAGTCGGCCGTCTTCATGCGGCGCTGGCCTTCGAAGTGGAACGGCTTGGTGACAACGCCGACGGTCAGAATGCCCTTTTCGCGTGCCGCGCGGGCAACGACAGGAGCAGCGCCGGTACCGGTGCCGCCGCCCATGCCTGCGGTGACGAAGCACATGTGTGTGTTGGACAGGTGATCGATGATCTCGTCGATGCACTCCTCGGCGGCAGCACGGCCGACTTCAGGCTGCGAACCAGCACCCAGGCCCTCGGTGACGTGCGCGCCAAGCTGGATGAGGCGCTCCGCCTTCGACATGGTGAGCGCCTGAGCGTCGGTGTTTGCCACCACGAACTCGACGCCGCGCAGGCCGGCGGTGATCATGTTGTTGACAGCATTGCCGCCGCCGCCGCCGACACCGAACACGGTGATGCGTGGCTTGAGCTCGGTGATGTCCGGCTTCTGCAGATTGATCGTCATAGTCCTCGTCCTTTTTGCCTTTCAAGCCGCTTCGCCGTGCGGCCGCCTCTGGGGCTGTCCCCGTCAATTCCTAAAAACTGTCTCTCAACCACTGACTCATGCGATGCAGTTTTCCGCCAGTTCCCGTTGCCCTGTAACGGGAAATCCCTTTCGCCGAATGGCTCTCGATACCGGCCATCTGCGGGTAGATCAGAAGCCCGACGGCGGTCGCGAAAGCTGGCCCCTTGGCCGCCTCCGGCAGGCCTGCCACGCCGAGCGGGCGGCCGATGCGCACATTGCGGCCGAGAATGCGACGCGCGGCTTCGGGCAGTCCGACCAGCTGGCTGGCGCCGCCCGTCAGGACGACGCGCTTGCCGACGGCATTGCCGTAGCCCGACTTGTTGAGCCGGTCGCGAAGCAGTTCCAGCGTCTCGTCGATGCGGGCGCGAATGATGCGCGTCATCATCGAGCGTGGAATCTGCAGGGGAATTTCATTGTCGTCGACACCGATCGGCTGGATGCTGATCAGGTCGCGGTCGTCGGCACTGCCGGGCAAGGCCGAGCCGTGCATGACCTTGAGCCGCTCGGCATCGTCGAGACGCGTCGACAGACCCTTGGCCATGTCCATGGTGACATGATTGCCGCCGATCGGAATGGCGTCGGCGTGAACGAAGCGGCCTTCCGAGAAGACGGACAGCGTCGTTGTGCCGCCGCCCATGTCGATGCAGGCAGCGCCCATTTCGAGTTCGTCGTCGACCAGCGCCGCAAGACCGCTTGCATATGGCGTAGCGACCATGTGCTCGACCGACAGGTGCGAGCGGTTGATGCAGAGCTCGAGATTGCGCATCGGCGCCGAATCACCGGTCAGCACGTGCATATCGACGCCAAGCGTGTCACCGACCATGCCACGCGGATCACGCATGCCACGCTCCGCGTCGAGGGAAAATGCAACCGGCAGCGAGTGGATGACGTCGCGCTCAGCCTTCAGCGCCTGCTTGGCACCGGCTGCCAGCACGCGCTGGACGTCGGCCTCTTCGACCTCATGGCCGCCGAGGTTGATCGTCGCCGAGAACGCCTCGCTCTTGATGCGCCCAGCCGACAGGTTGACGATCAGGGAATCCGCCGTCAGCCCTGCCATGCGCTCGGCCGCATCGACAGCGAGCCGGATAGCATGTTCGGCGCGATCGAGCTCTACGACCACGCCCGACTTCACGCCCTGCGACTTCTGATGGCCGATGCCGATGACCTGGGCCTGATGGGTGCGCCCCTTGAGCAGCTGGCTGCCCTCGGTCGGCTTGAGCTTGGCGACCACGCAGCAGACCTTGTTCGAGCCGACGTCGAGCACCGTGAGGATACCCGAGCGGCGCGAGACCGGATCTTTTTGACCGCCAAGCCAGCTCATGTTCTTTTCTCCACCTTCGCCTTGACGGCCTTTGGCTTGGTGCTCAGCGCGGCCGCGCGACGCTCGGCCGCTTCAGGCGTAAGCTGCACCACAAGCCGGTCGCCGAAGCGCATGTCCACGGTCGAGATATCGCGTGTGAAAAGCGCGTTCTCGCGATCGAGGGCCACGAGGTCGGCGAGTGCCGCATCAACCTGATTCTCCGGCAGCTTGACGGTGATTCCGTTATCGAGGCGCAGATCCCAGCGCCGCTCGCCGATGCGGATATAGCCTTTCACGCGCGACGCCAGCTCCGGAAAGGCCTGAACCCTGGCAACGAAGTCGGCAGCGCGCTCGGCGGCGCCAAAACCTATGACCAGCGGCAGGGCGACCTGGCGACCGCCGGTGAACGGAGCGATCACCTTGCCATCCTTCTCAACGACGCTGAGCTGGCTGCCCTGCTGCCAGATGGCGAACGCGTCGCGCTCGTCGACGCGAACTTCGATGGTATCGGGATACACCTTGCGCACGGCCGCATCGCGAACCCAGGGCAAGCTGACGATACGCTCGCGCGCTTCTTCAGGGTTGAAACCGACGAGGGAGGTCCAACCGTCGAGCTCGAGCTTGTCGAGAATGTCGATTTCGGAGGTCTCGCGATTTCCCGAGACCTTGATCTGGTCGACGGCAAAACCGCTGCGGGCAGTCACGCCCTGAACCATCGCAGGGAAGTGACCGCCGAGATAGGCGCCATAGAGCGAGCTTGCGGCGAGAAACGCAGCCGTCAGCATCGACGCAGCATAAGGCGGAGGAGTGAACTCCCCACGCCCGAAGCGCGACAGCATGCGAACCGGCTTGCGCAGCAGCCGCGGCAACACGAAATGCTCCGCGGACAAGGACAGCCCGAAGACGCGCGGCGTTGCGCCGTTCACCCTCCTGCTCTGTCCCGATCTCAACGCAAACACGAAGCGTCCTCCACCATCCAACTCAACAACTCACCAAACGAATGCCCGGCCTGGGCAGCAATCTCGGGCACCAGCGACGTCGGCGTCATGCCGGGTTGCGTGTTCACCTCCAGCCAGACGACCTCTCCATTTTCGGAATGGCGGTCGTCGTACCGGAAGTCAGACCGGGAGACGCCCCGGCACCCGATCGCTTGGTGAGCCTTGAGCGCCAGTGTTTGTATTTTTTGGTAAATATTCGGTGAAACTTTCGCGGGGCATTCGTGCTTTGATCCCCCAGCGACATATTTTGAATCATAATCGTAGAAGGCGTGACCCGTCGGAATGATCTCGCAGACGCCGAGCGCCACGTCGCCCATGACGGCGCACGTCAATTCGCGCCCGTGGACATAGCGCTCGACCATCACGGTATCGCCATAGCGCCACTCCGACGACGAAATTACCTGCGGCGGATGCGACTGATCCTCCTTGACGATGACCACACCGAAGCTCGACCCCTCAGACACCGGCTTGACCACGTATGGCGGCTTCATCGGATGCTGGTTGCCGATGGCGAAACGGTCGAGAACGCGGGATTCGGCAATCGGAATGCCGGCAGCCTTGGCCACCTTCTTCGACTGCTCCTTGTTCATCGCAAGCGCCGAAGCCAGCACGCCGGAATGGGTGTAGGGAATGCCGAGATATTCGAGGATGCCCTGGATGGTGCCGTCCTCGCCGAAGGGACCATGGAGGGCGTTGAATGCAACATCCGGCTTGAGCGCCGAAAGCACAGCGCCGACATCGCGACCGACATCGACACGGGTGACCTGATAACCCACCCGCTCAAGCGCATCGGCACATGCATTGCCAGACGACAGGGACACAGGCCGCTCGGACGAAAACCCGCCCAACAAGACAGCGACGTGCTTCGACTTCATCCCCTGTGATCCCCTCTAGACTCGGACACAACACCTTGTTTCCAAAGACTAAATAAGAGCATTCGGAAGTTGGACCTCCGAACGGAAACGCGGGCTACGCGTGACGCGACTCAAATCAGGAAACGCTTTAGGTCAGAGAATCAGAGACTTGATTCCGTGGCAAGAGCCGATTGGAATTCATTGCGATTTCGTGAGCGGAACTGGCTCGCCTAGGCAGCGCAAAAAGCAGATTTCGGACAACAAAAAGCCCCCGCGCAATGAGCACGAGGGCTTGCGAAACATTGTCCCCTGGAGGGCTTCGCAGTGCGTTCTCCAGCCGAAATCGACGCCGGGTAAGCATCAAGTCTAGAGCAATTGCCCAAGAAACTCCTGCACTTCGTGGCCCGGCTTGAAGCGGCCGAGCCGCTTGATTTCCCATTGCAAGCGGATCCCTGAATTTTCGAGCACGCGGCTTCGCACCGTCTCGCCGAGATACTCCAGATCGTAGCCGGTGGCGTTGCCGGTGTTGATCATGAAGTTGCAATGCATCGGTGACATCTGCGCACCGCCGATCATCAGCCCACGGCAGCCAGCCTTGTCGATTTCCTTCCAGGCCGAAGTTCCTTCGGGATTCTTGAATGTCGAACCGCCTGTTTTCTCGCGGATCGGCTGCACCGTCTCGCGATGATGCTGAACCGCGTCCATGGCCGCCTTGATCGCGTCCTTATCCTCGGCATAGCCCTCGAAGGTGGCCGAGGTGAAGATTAGGTCGGCGGCTGCCGAGGAATGGCGGTAGCTGTAGCCCATGTCGGCATTCGACAGCACATGCAGGTTGCCGGCGCGGTCGAGTGCGCGGACCTCTACGACGCGCTCGCGCGTTTCCACCCCGTTCGCGCCCGCGTTCATGCGCAGCGCACCACCGATGGCACCAGGGATGCCGTGGTAGAAATGAAAGCCCCCGATGCCGCTGTCATGAGCGAGCGCTGCCACGCGCTTGTCCGGCGTCGCTGCACCTGCCCTGATCGCGGTTTCCGAAATCGTCTCGGCCTCGCCGAACCCCTTGGCCGAGAGACGCACGACGAAGCCTGGAATGCCGCCCTCCCGCACCAGAAGATTGGAGCCGATACCGACTACCAGAACGGGAATCTCTTCAGGCACCGCCTTCAGAAAGGCAGCCAGGTCTTCCTCGTCGGCCGGCTGGAACAGCGCATCGGCGATGCCGCCTGCGCGGAACCACGTGATCTTTTCCATCTCCGCATTGGGCGTCAGGCGCCCGCGCAGGCCCGAAAGCCGATCGCCCAGTTTTGTGATCAGCGCCTCGCCACCCGTCACGACCCGCCTCCGGCGAGTTCTCCAGGCAGCGCATAGGCCCATTGCGTGATGTTGCCGGCGCCGAGGTAGACGACGAAGTCGCCCGGCTTGGCGAGTTCACGCACGATCGGCGCGACAGCAGCGGCGCCTTCGATGTAGCGGGCGTCGCGATGGCCGCCGGCGCGAACATGCGCGGCTAGCGCCTCGGAATTGACGCCGTCGATCGGATCTTCGCCGGCTGTGTAGACCGGTGCCACCATGACGGTGTCGGCATCGTTGAAACAGGCCGAAAAATCGTCGAACAGATCGCGCAGGCGGGTGAAGCGATGCGGCTGGGCGATCGCGATGACGCGGCCCTTGGTGGCCTCGCGCGCCGCACGCAGCACAGCCTTGATCTCGACGGGATGGTGACCGTAGTCGTCGAACACCTCGACCCCGTTCCAGCTGCCGGTGTGGGTGAAGCGACGCTTGACGCCACCGAAGGACGACAGGCCGCGCTTGACAGCCTCGGCGGAAATGCCGAGTTCGATGGCAACCGCAATAGCGGCGGTCGCATTGGACACGTTGTGGCGGCCCGGCATCGGCAGGCGCAGCCCCTCGATAACAGTCGAGGACGCCGACTTGCGGTTGCGGATGACCACGTCGAAAACCGAAACCGCACCATCCATATGGTGATTGGTGAAGCGCACGTCCGCCTGGGTGTTTTCGCCATAGGTGATGACGCGGCGGTCCTCTATGTGGCTGACCAGCGCCTGCACTTCCGGATGATCGGTGCACATCACGCCAAAGCCGTAGAACGGCACGTTTTCGACGAACTGGCGGAACGCCTCGCGCACGTTGTCGAAGGTGCCGTAGTGGTCGAGATGCTCGGGGTCGATGTTGGTGACGACCGCGATGTCGGCAGGCAGCTTAAGGAAGGTGCCGTCGCTCTCGTCGGCCTCGACCACCATCCACTCGCCCTCGCCCATGCGGGCATTGGTGCCGTAGGCGTTGATGATGCCGCCATTGATCACCGTCGGGTCGAGATCACCGGCATCGAGCAACGCCGCCACCATCGAGGTCGTCGTGGTCTTGCCATGCGTGCCGCCGATGGCGACCGCATTGCGGAAGCGCATCAGCTCGGCCAGCATCTCGGCGCGGCGCACGACCGGCAGCAGTTTCTCGCGCGCAGCCATGAGCTCGGGATTGGTTTTCTTGATCGCGGTCGAAACAACGATGACCTCGGCGTCGCCAAGGTTCTCGGCGCGATGGCCGACGTAGCATTCGATGCCCTTGTCGCGCAGGCGCTGGACATTGGCGCTATCGGCCTGGTCGGAGCCCTGCACCTTGTAGCCGAGATTGTGCAGCACCTCGGCGATGCCGCTCATGCCGATGCCACCGATGCCGATGAAATGCACGAGGCCAATGGTCTGCGGCATCTTCATGAGCGCATTCCTTTCTTGAAATCCGAAACGGGTATTTTGGACGCAATAGCCTCTGCGAGGTCGGCGAGCAACCGTGTGGCGTCTGCTTTGCCGACTGACTTGGCGGCAGCCGCCATCTTTGCGAGCCGCGCCGGATCATCCATCGCACCACCCAAGAGCCCGGCGACACGTTCCGGTGAAAGCGTTGCTTGCGGATGCACTTCGCCCCCGCCCGCCGCCGCCAGACGGGCCGCGTTCGCCGCCTGGTCGTGGTCAAGCGCGTACGGATACGGCACCAGCAATGCCGGACGGCCCACGACCGCGATCTCCGAAACCGTCGAGGCGCCCGAGCGCGAGATCACGAGATGAGCGGATGCCATGCGCTGGGCCATGTCGGTGAAGAACGGCGAAACATCCGCCGCGATGCCGAGTTTCGAATAGGCGGCCTTGACCTTTTCGGCATCCTCCACGCGCGCCTGCTGCGTAACATGAAGGCGCCTGCGCTGTTCTTGGGGCAGCAAGGCAATCGCCGCGGGCACGGCGTCGGAAAAGAACTGCGCCCCTTGGCTGCCACCGAAGACCAGAAGATTGAACGCATCCGAACCAGCAGAGGCGACATAAGCCGTCTTGGCGGCTTCGATGACTGGCGGGCGCACTGGATTGCCGGTAACCACGGTCTTGGCGCTGTTAGCGCCCGCATTCTCCGGCAGGAAGCCCCCGGCAATCGCATTGACCCTGCCCGCCAACGCCTTGTTGGCGCGTCCCATCACGGCGTTCTGCTCATGCACCATGGAAGGCACGCCGCGCCGCGTGGCGGCATAAAGCGGCGGCAAAGTCGGATAGCCGCCGAAGCCGATGACGACCGATGGCTTGATCTTGGCGATGACCTGCGAAGTCTGGCGCACGCCGCGCCAGATGCTCCAGAAGGCGCGCAAAAGCGAGACTGGGTTCTTTGAGCCGATGGTCGAAGACGAAATCGGGTGGATGGCCGCCGCAGGAAACTTGCCGGCGAAACGCTCGGCGCGGTCGTCGGTGGCGAGATGCACCTGCCAGCCGCGCGCCGTCAGTTCATGGGCCAGCGCTTCAGCCGGAAAGAGATGGCCGCCGGTCCCGCCGGCGGCAAGCATGACGATTCCCTTGGCCATGTTATTCGGCCGCTACTGCGTGCCGTTGCATGGCGGCAAAACTGTTGGGCCTGAGCTTTTCGGGTTTCTTGCGCGTCAGCGCCAGAACCATGCCCATGGAGATCGCGATCGCGATCAGCGACGAACCGCCATAGGAGATGAACGGCAAGGTCATGCCCTTGGCAGGCATCAGCTGCAGGTTCACGCTCATGTTGATGATCGACTGGAAGCCGAACACCACAACCAGGCCGGCGACCGCGTAGCGCGTGAAGTCGTCGTGCTCCTTGAGCGCGATGCGCAGGCCGCGAAGCACGATGAAGGCGAAGATCGACATGATGACCAAGAGCAGCACGATGCCGAACTCCTCGCCGGCGACCGAGAAGACGAAGTCGGCATGGCTGTCGGGGATGACGCGCTTGACGGTTCCCTCGCCCGGCCCGACGCCAAACCAGCCACCGTTGATGATCGCGTCACGCCCCATGTCGACCTGGAAGGTGTCGCCCTCGCCGGTGAGAAAACGGTCGATACGGCCAGCGACGTGCGGAAACACTGTGTAGGCAGCCAGGCCGCCACCCATGCCGACGGCACCGAGCGTGACGATCCAGAACCACGACATGCCAGCCATGAAGAACATCACCCCCCAGGTGCCGAGCACGAGGATGGTCTGGCCGAAGTCAGGCTGCGCCATCAAAAGCGCCAGAACCACGCCGAGCAGGATCATCGCAAACAGATTGCCGGGGATGTCCGGATGGCGCTCGTGCTCGGCGAGCAGCCAGGCGGAAATGACGACAAAGGCCGGCTTGAGGAACTCCGAGGGCTGTATCGACAGGCCAGCAAGCGAGACCCAGCGCCGCGCGCCCTTGACCTCGACGCCGATGAACAGAACCGCCACCATCATGACCAGCATGATGCACATCATCACCAGCGCCAAGCGCCTGATCTGGCGGACTTCGAGGAACGACACCGCGATCATCACGACCAGGGCCGGGATCGTGAAGATGATCTGGCGCGTGGCGAAGTGAAAGCTGCCCAGGCCGATGCGCTCGGCAACGGCGGGGCTTGCGGCGAATGAGAGCACGATGCCCAGTCCCATCAGCGACAGGAATGCCGCGAGGAACCAGCGATCGACTGTCCACCACCACAAGGCAACGGGACTTCTGTCGAGACGGCTGGCCATTATCTTGCCCCTCCGATAGCGCTGACGCCATCAATAGCATTCACAGCTTGCCTGAAGGCTTCGCCACGAATTTCGAAGTTCTTGAACTGGTCAAAGCTGGCGCAGGCCGGCGACAACAGGATCACTGCCTCGCTGCTGTCGTCTTTTGCCGCATCTTCGGCCGCGTGTTCGACGGCCGCTGCCAGCGTGCCTGAAATCTCGTAAGGTACAGCTTCGCCGAGCGTTGCGGAAAAGGCGGGCGCCGCCTCGCCGATCAGATACGCGCGGGCAATGCGCGGAAACAGGCTGCGCAGCGGCTCGATGCCACCTTCCTTGGGCAGTCCCCCGGCAATCCAGTAGATACGCGGGAAGCTCGACAGGGCTGGTGCCGCCGCATCGGCATTGGTTGCCTTGGAATCGTTGACGAACAGCACATGGCCCTTGCGGCCGACCTGTTCCATGCGGTGCGCGAGGCCCGGAAAGCTCTCGAGCCCTGCCTGGATCTCGCCGAGGTCGAGCCCGACCTTCAGGCAGGCGACAACGGCGGCAAGCGCGTTCTGCGCATTGTGCTGGCCGCGTAGCGACCCGATGCCTTCAAGAAAGGCGATGCGGCTGTAGCGGCCGTCGATCGCTTCCATCAAATCGCTGCCGTCGGCGAAGTAACCCTCGGTCAAGGGCAGGCGTTTGGAAATGCGCACCACTTGCTTGCCGGCGCGTTCGAGCCGGTCGGCGATCTGGGCGCAGTAGACGTCATCGACACCGATGATCGCCGTTTCGCTGCCGGCGACCAGCCGCTCCTTGATCGAAGCGTAGTGCTGCATGGTGCCATGACGGTCGAGATGATCGGGCGTCAGGTTGAGCAGGATGCCGGCGGTCGGGTTGATCGAAGGCGCAAGATCGATCTGGTAGGACGAGCACTCGACGACGTAGTGGCGATCGGCTTGCGGGGGATCGAGCGTCATCACGGCGCGGCCGATATTGCCGCCCATCTGGGTGTCGCGTCCAGCAGACTGCAGGATATGCGCGGTCAAGGCCGTAGTCGTCGACTTGCCGTTAGTGCCGGTGATGGCAATGAACGGCGCTGTCGGGGCAGTCGCGATCCGTTCTCGCGCAAACAGTTCGATGTCGCCGATGATCTCGACGCCGGCACCGCGTGCCAGTTCCACCGTCCAGTGCGGTTTAGGATGCGTCAGCGGCACGCCAGGCGACAGAACGAAGGAGGCGATACCCGCCCAGTCCGCGCCGCGCAGATCGCCCGTTGCAATATCTTCGGCAGTGGCCCTCGCCACGCTTTCTGGATTGTCGTCCCAGGCCAGAACCTCTGCCCCGCCCTCGGTCAACGCACGCGCGGTCGCAATCCCCGAGCCGCCGAGGCCGAAGAGCGCTACTCGCTTTCCCTGAAAGGACGTCGCCGGGATCATGTGAGGCCTCAGCGCAGCTTGAGGGTGGAAAGGCCGATCAGCGCCAGAATAACAGCAATGATCCAGAAACGGATGACCACCTGGCTCTCGGTCCAGCCAAGTTTTTCGAAATGGTGGTGGATCGGCGCCATCAGGAACACCCGCCTTCCGGTCAGCTTGAAGAAACCGACCTGGATGATGACCGAAAGTGCTTCCATCACGAACAGGCCGCCGACGATAGCCATGACGATCTCGTGCTTGGTGGTGACCGCAACGGTGCCGATCAGGCCGCCGAGCGCCAGCGAGCCGGTGTCGCCCATGAAGATGGCGGCCGGCGGCGCATTGAACCAGAGGAAGCCGAGGCCCGCGCCGATGACAGCCCCCAGGATGACTGCGAGTTCGCCGGTGCCGGGTACGAAATGGATCTGCAGGTATTCGGCGAAGACCGCGTTGCCCGAAAGGTAGGCGATAACGCCGAAGGACGCAGCGGCGATCATGATCGGAACGATGGCGAGACCGTCGAGACCGTCCGTCAGGTTCACCGCGTTTCCGGCGCCTACGATCACAAAGCAGGCAAAAGGAATGAAGAACCAGCCGAGATTGAGCAGGAAATCCTTGAAGAAGGGGAAGGTCAGTGACGACGAGAACGGCGCCTGGCCGTTGTGCATGATGATCCAGGCAGCGATACCGGCGATCACGAACTCGATGCCGAGACGCGCCTTGCCGGACAGGCCGAGATGCGATTGCTTGGTGACCTTGAGGTAGTCGTCATAAAAACCGATGGCACCGAAGCCAAGCGTAACGAACAGTACCACCCAGACATAGACCGACGCGATGTTGGCCCACAGAAGCGTCGAGCCGATGATGCCACAGAGGATCATCAGCCCACCCATGGTCGGCGTGCCGGCCTTCTTGAAGTGAGTCTGCGGGCCGTCGGCGCGGATCGGCTGGCCCTTGCCTTGCCTCAGGCGCAGGGCATTGATGATGGCCGGCCCAAAGATGAACACGATCAGCGCCGAGGTGATCAGCGCGCCACCGGTGCGGAAGGTGATGTAGCGGAAGACGTTGAAGAACGACACCTTGTCCGCGAAATCGACAAGCAAAGTTAGCATAAGTATCGGTCCCCCGAGACCCCGTCAGGTCGGTGTGGTGTTGCCGGCATGTGCCGGGAATGTCTTGATCATCGCCTCGACAAGCCTGGAAAAACCGATGCCTTTCGAGGACTTGATCATGACGGCGTCGCCGGGCCGAATTGTCTTCAACAACACGGTCTTCAGTTCCTCGACGCCGGCGCGATACTCGGCCCTGAACCCCTCGGGCAGTGTATCGGCAAGTGCCTTCATTTCCGGCCCGGCCATCAGAACCATGTCGGTTCGGGTCGAGCCGATCAGATCGGCGAGCGCCGCATGAAGCTTCGCCGAATGACTGCCAAGCTCCAGCATGTCGCCGAGAACGGCGATACGCCGGCCAGCGCCATAGATCGGCGTGGCGTCGAGCAATTCGATCGCTGCCTTCATCGAGGCCGGATTGGCATTATAGCTTTCGTCGATCAGCGTGACCGGTCCGTCCGGAAGCTGCAGGATATGGCGCTGCCCGCGCCCGCTCTCCGCCGTCATCGAAGCGAGGGCTGTGGCAACGGTGGGAACATCGGCGCCGCAAAGATGGGCGGCACCCAGCACGGCAAGCGCGTTCTGTACGATATGGCGCCCCGGCGCACCGATGCGGGCCGGAACATCACGACCACCGATGCGGGCGATGATCATCGAATGATCGGCCTCCAGCGTGCATCGCAGCAGCCGGAAATTGGCGCGCGCGTTTTCGCCATAGCTCATGACGTTGTCGATGCCGGCGGCCCGGGCGAACTTTTCGAGCAGCTTGAAGCGGCCGTCGTCGCGGTTGAGCAGCACTGCCCCGCCCGGCTCGACGCCTTCGAATATCTCTGCCTTGGCCCTGGCGATCTCGTCGAGGCTGCGGAAGAAGCCGAGATGAGCGGCGGCGATCAGCGTCACCACCGCTATATGCGGGCGAACCATGCGAACCAGCGGGCTGATCTCACCGGGATGGTTCATGCCGATCTCGAAGACGGCGTAGTCGCAATCCTCAGGCATGCGCGCCAGCGTCAGCGGCACGCCCCAGTGGTTGTTGAACGAGGCGGCCGACGCATGCACCTTGCCGACGGACGACAATGCGTGACGCAGCGCTTCTTTGGTCGAGGTCTTTCCGACCGATCCGGTGACGGCGATGATACGCGCCCGCGATCGGGCCCGCGCTGCGATGCCGACCTTTTCAAGCGCTGCCAGCACGTCCGGCACGACGATCATCGGCGCGCTCAGACGACCGAGCGCCGGGAGCTTGCCTTCGGCAACGATGAGAAGGCCAGCACCCGCCTTGATGGCGGCGGTGGCGAAGTCGTGGCCGTCCATCGCATCGCCCTTGATGGCAAAGAACGCCTCGCCGGGCTTGAGACTGCGGCTGTCGATGGAAATTCCAGATATGCCTTCGGGCATCTGCCCGAGTGGGCGGCCGCCTGTTGCCTCAACGAGAGCGTCGGAGGTCCACAGAAGGCTCATGCCGCAGCTCCGGCAAGCGCCTTGCGAACTTCCTCATGGTCGGAGAAATGCAGGGTTTCGCTGCCGATGGTCTGGCCCACTTCGTGGCCCTTGCCGGCGACAATCAGCGTGTCGCCCGCATGCAGCATCCCGACGGCTTGCTGGATGGCCTGACGGCGGTCGCCGATCTCGATAGCTCCGGGCGCCGCCGCAATGATCGCAGCGCGGATGCTTTCAGGCACCTCCGAGCGCGGATTGTCATCCGTGACGATGATGACATCAGCGAGGCGCGTGGCAATTTCGCCCATGATCGGCCGCTTGCCCCGGTCGCGGTCGCCGCCGCAGCCGAAAACGACGATGACACGGCCCGTCGTGAATGGCCGCACGGCGGCCAGAACGTTTTCCAGCGCATCGGGCTTGTGGGCATAGTCGACATAGACAGGCGCGCCATCCGCCGTGGTGCCGACCAGATCGAGACGACCGGGTGCACCTTCGAGATGTTCGAGCGCCGCAAGGGCCTTGGCGACATCCGTTCCGGTGGAAATCGCAAGACCGGCTGCGACAAGCGAGTTGGAAACCTGGAAATCACCGGCCAGCGGCAAGTCGATTTCGTAGATCACTCCACCGCATTCGATTTCGGCGCGCTGGCGGTGGCGCTCGTGTTCCACGCGCTTGAGCGCGAGGAATTGTCCATTGCGACCAACCGTCAGCACGTCTAGGCCAGCTGCACGTGCCGCCTTGATGGTTGGTTCGGACCAAGGATCGTCGGCAAAGATGACAGCCGGCGCGCCCTTGGGCAAAAGTGTGTCGAACAGTCGAAGTTTGGCCCGATGATACTCTTCGACAGTTGGATGGTAGTCCATGTGGTCGCGGCCGAGATTGGTGAAGCCGCCGGCCGCCAGGCGCACGCCATCGAGGCGCCGCTGGTCGAGGCCATGGCTCGACGCCTCCATCGAAGCATGGGTCACGCCGCTGTCGGCGAGCTCGGCGAGAAGCTTGTGCAGCGCCACCGGGTCCGGCGTCGTCAGCTGACCGTATTCATTGCGCCCGGGGGCGACGACGCCCGTCGTGCCGATGCTGGCAGCTGCATAGCCGGCGTGCTTCCAGATCTGGCGCGTGAAGGCTGCGACCGAGGTCTTGCCGCTGGTGCCGGTGACCGCAACCATGGTCTCGGGCTGGCGGCCGTAGAGCTTGGCCGCCGAGAGTGCCAAAGCCTGACGCGGATCGTCAACCGAAATGACAGGCACCCCGATCGAAGAAAGGTCCACCCCCCTGGCCGCGACGACAGCCACGGCACCGCGCTTGGCCGCGTCGCCGACATAAGCCGCGCCATCGGCCTTGCTGCCGGAAACGGCGAAGAACACGGTTCCGGCACTCACCTGCCGCGAATCCGAAGAAACCCCGCTCACCTCGACATCTTTGGGCAGAACCCCATCGACGGGCAGGATACCGGCAAGGTCAAATAGTTTCATCGAGTTCCGTTCGCTACATACAAAGCGGCGCGCCGCTGGCGCGCCCGCAGAATCAGGGATAGGAGGCCAGAGTTGCACTACCTTCTTGGCCGAATTCTGGCTTCACGCCAAGCAGCGGAGCCGAGCGCCGGATAATATTGGCGACTATCGGCGCTGCGGTGAAGCCGGCTGTGGCCGAACGGGTCGATCCCTCCATCTTCGGCTCGTCGATGATGGTCAACACCAGATACTGCGGATCGTCCATCGGGAAGGCGGCGATGAAGGCGTTGAAGTTCTTCTCCTTCGAGTAGCGCCCGTTGACAACTTTTTCAGCCGTACCGGTCTTGCCGCCGACGCGATAGCCGGGAACCGTCGCGCGCTTGCCCGAACCGCCTGGCGCCGTCGCGTTCAGGTTGTACAGATAGCGCATGTCTTCGCTGGTCTTCTCGCTTACCACCTGCCTTGAGACAGCGATTGCCTCCTCCAAGGTTCGCGGCAGGAAGGTCGGCGTCATGTAGCGGCCGCCATTCATCAGCGCGACCGCCCCGGCCGCCGTCTGCAGTGGCGTTGTCGAGAAGCCGTGTCCAAACGCGGCGGTGATCGAATGCACCTTCTTCCAGACCTTCGGTTCGGTTGGACGTGCGGATTCGGGAAGTTCGGTCTGCAAGCGGTCGAGCAGGCCAAGGCGTTTGAGGAATTCGCGGTGTCCCTCAATCCCGACAACGTCGGCCTCTTTGGCCGAACCGATGTTGGACGAATAGATGAACACTTCCGGCACCGTCAGCACTCGACCCTTGCCGTGAAAGTCGCGGATGGTCTGGCGACCGATGGTTAGCGGGCGGCTGGCATCGACGGTACTGTTGAGCGACATCTTGCCCGAATCCAGTGCCATCGCGGTGGTGAAGCTCTTGATGGTCGAGCCCATCTCGAACAGGCCCGCCGACATGCGGTTCATCCGGTCCTTGTCCTGAGCGTTGAACGGATTATTGGGATCGAAATCGGGCACCGAGCCCATGGCCAGGATTTCCCCGGTCTTGACGTTGATCACCACCGCACCGGCCGCCAGCGCGCGATGCTTTTCCATCGCCGACTGGATCTCGTCGCGCACGATGTGCTGGACGCGCAGGTCGATGGAAAGCCTGACCGGCTTGAGGTCCTTGGCAATCGCCAATCCCGAGGCCTGCAGGTCGGCAAGGCCCTGGTCGTCGATGTATTTTTCGAGGCCGGAAATGCCCTTGTTGTCGATGTTGGTCAGGCCGACGATATACGAAGTCGTCTCGCCGCTGGGGTAGAAGCGTCGCTTTTCGGTCCGGAAACCGATGCCGGGAATACCCAGCTGCATGATCTCGGCCTGCTGCTTGGGCGTCAGCTGGCGCTTGAGCCAGACAAAGCCGGTGCCGCTCTTGAGCTTGAGATAGGTCTGCTCGACCTCGATATCGGGCAGCACGGTCGACAGTTTCTCGATCGCCTCGTCGGCATCGACGATGCGGCGCGGCTCGGCGAACAGCGACGCCGTCTTGATGTCGGTCGCAAGAACCTCGCCATTGCGGTCGACGATATCCGGACGCGAGGCGGTGACGCGCGATTCAGGGCCGCCCGACATTTCAGGGTCCAGCATGCCGAGATAGACGAGACGCCCGGCAATCGTCGCATAGATGCCAAAGAACACGGCCATTGTCATGACCACGCGGTTGCGCGTGCGTCCGCCGGTCGCCTTGCGCGCGCTGTCGACAACAATCGAAGCGTCCTTGCCTTCGCCGTTGCGGCGCTTCTTGCCGAGCAAGCCGATCATCGGGCAATCCCTCCGGTCACCGTCGTCCTGTCCGGCGCGGCTTCGGCGATCCCGCCGAAGCGCTCGTTGGTGATGTCTTCGATGGTAAGCGGTCGCACGGGCAGATCACCGAGACCGACGATCTGGCGGGCATCCACCGGCTGAAGCTTGAGTTCGGACTCATAGACCTGCGACAGCTTCTGCAGGCGCGAGGGCTGGGTGAGCAGGCTCCAGTCGGCCTTCAACAGGTCGATCGTGTCTTCCTCGAAGCGGATCTGCGCCTCGATCTTGTTGACGGCCTTGAGCTGGTTTTCGGCCTCGTCCTTGGTCTTGTAGGTGAAGGCCGCGGCGCCGACCATGACGGCGATCAGCACGATGTCACTGGTGCGGAACATGGCTCACCTTTCTCCCGACTGACTGACGTCGGGTAGCTTCGGAAGTCCGAAGATGGAAAAATCTTCGCCGCGCGGCGCAGCGGCCGTGCGGACGGCGGCCCGCAGCTTGGCCGAACGTGAACGCGGATTGATGGCCGTCTCGGCGTCGCTTGGCCCGACTGCACCGCCCGCCTTGTCGAAGGTCGTGGCGATGGTTTCGAGTTCGGGCATGTAGCGCGAGCGCGACGGGCTGGACGAGCGATCGGTGATGAAGCGCTTGACGATGCGATCTTCGAGCGAATGGAAGGTGACGACCACAAGCCGTCCGCCGGGCTTCAGCGCGCGCTCGGCAGCGAAAAGCGCCCGCGCCAATTCGCCAAGCTCGTCATTGACGTAGATGCGCAGCGCCTGGAACACGCGTGTCGCCGGATGGATCTTGTCCTTCGGAGCGCGGCCGATATGCGTCTCGATTGCGTCGGCAAGATCCAAGGTACGTTCAAACGGGCGCCGTTCACGACGGCTTTCGATCATGCGGGCAATGCGCCCGGCATGCCGCTCCTCGCCGAGGAAGCCGAAGATCCGCGCGAGGTCGCCCGCCTTGAAGCGATTGACGACATCGGCGGCACTGGCGCCAGCCTGGGCCATGCGCATGTCGAGCGGGCCGTCGGCACGAAACGAGAAGCCGCGCTGGGCCTGGTCGAGCTGCATGGAGGAAACGCCAATGTCGAGCACCACACCATCAACCAGCTCGACATGCTCGTCGAGGCTGGAGAATGGCGCCTGCACCAGCCGCAGCTTGCCGCCGGACTTGGCTTCGAGATCGCGGCCGGCAGCGATCGCATCGGGGTCACGGTCGATCGCCACCACCGAAGCACCGGTCGCCATGATGGCCTTGGTGTAGCCGCCCGCGCCGAAAGTGCCATCGACAATCACGTCACCCGGCTGCGACTTGAGCGCTGCCAGTACTTCAGCAAGGAGAACCGGAATGTGGCGGGCCGGTCCGCCGACAGCTTGATGGTCATCGCCATGACCCGCCATCATTCCGGTCGCTCCTCTGGCTTCGTCCCCTGCCGAAGCTTCAAGAGCCGCGAGCGAACTTCCGCGCCATGGGCACGCAGCCGCTCGGGCTCCCACATCTGAAAAAACTGTCCACGCCCGACAAAGGCCACGTCCGACGTGATCCCGGTATGCTCGCGAAGGAAATCCGAGACCGAAATGCGCCCGTCCTGGTCGAGCTTCAGGAAGGTGCTGTCGCCATGGATAAAGAAGGACATGTCGTCCGCCGTCTGCAGAAACGGGTCTTCTTGCGCGATGCGCCGTTCGTAGCGGTCGAGCAGGTCCAGGCCGCCGACATCGAGCGCCGGAACATCGAGCGCCCGCAGCGCATAGAGTTCCGTGTAACCGCGCTTCTGCAATACGGCACGGAAATGCGCCGGAACGGAGACCCGTCCCTTCGCATCGATCCTGTTCACCGCATTTGACAGAAACCGATCCATTGCATGATCCGGCCGTTTGTGCGGCCGCGCCCCTCATCGTCATGTCGTCCGCACCCCAGTGGCACGGAACAACCAAAATTCCAGACAACCCCCGCCGACTGACAATGCGTCGCCACCCGCAGCCGCCGCGGCTGCCGGATCGGCCAACGCCTCACCCTCTACTGGAACGAAATCATGGTTACCGATTTGGGATAACATGGGGTGATATGGGCGTCAACGGGAACTGGCTACACTTGGACACCAAGACCAGCCTTTCGGGCCCTTTCACGGCGTCCGCTTTTTTATGATCCATTAAGGCTAACGAAGGGTTATCGACTGGCCCAGCGCAGCCAACGCACTTGCCCGGTTGTGTCAGCCGCCTTAGCGTCGAAACGAAGTCCCCGCTCGGAAAGTCACCAACCATGACGAACGCCTCGAACGCCCGTGCTGCCTCGCTCGCCCACCTGCGCAGCGCCAGACTTTCCGTCGGCGATCCGATCCCGCTACCCTTGACGATGGCGGCGATTTTTCATGCGCCGGGTGATGCCACCGGCTTCAACCAGTATGGGCGCTTCTCCAATCCGAACTGGCAGGCGGTCGAGGAGATGCTCGGGCATCTGGAGGACGCCCCATGCGTGGCATTTCCGTCCGGCATGGGCGCGATCTCGGCAGTATTCTTCGCGCTGCTCAAATCGGGCGACCGCATCCTTCTGCCTTCCGACGGCTACCACACCACAAGGATCCTGGCGGATCGCTTCCTCGGCGCCTTTGGGGTGACCTGCGACGTCAGGCCGACATCGTCATTCCTCGACGGCGGCTTCGACGGCTATCGGCTTGTCTTTGTCGAAAGCCCATCCAATCCGACACTCGACATCTGCGACATCGCCGCTGTGGCCGGGGGCGTTCACAAGTCCGGCGGAATCCTGGTCGTCGACAACACCACCATGACACCCTTCGGCCAGCGCCCCCTCGATCTCGGCGCCGACATCGTTGTTGCCGCCGACACAAAGGCGCCCAACGGTCATTCCGATGTTCTTTTCGGCCACGTCGCCAGCCGCAACGCCGAGGTCATCACCGCGGTCGCCGACTGGCGGCAGACCGCAGGCGGCATACCCGGCCCCTTCGAGGCTTGGCTGGTGCATCGCGGCCTTGAAACGCTCGAACTGCGCTTTGACCGCATGTGCTCTTCGGCCGAGATCATCGCCCCGCGCTTGAAGGCCCACCCCGCGATCCATTCGATCCGCTTCCCGGGCCTCGAAGGCGACCCCTCCCACAATCTGGCGCGCGCCCAGATGGAGCGGTTTGGTTTTCTCATCAGCTTCGTGGTGGCGTCGGAGGACAAGGCGGAAGACTTCATCAACGGCTGCGAACTGATGCATGCCGCTACGTCATTCGGCGGCGTTCACACGGTTGCCGAGCGGCGCACGCGCCGTGGCGATGCCGTTCCGCCGGGGTTTGTCAGGCTTTCGGTCGGCTGCGAACCGGTCGAGGAGCTCTGGCAGTCGATCAAGGCCTCGCTGGACAGGATAATCGCATAAATTGCCCCGCACCTTGAATCAGGACGCGCGGAAATCGCCGCAAGGCACTGAAGGTGCAAGGCAAAAGGCAGCGCCAGCTGGCCTGTAAGCCGGGTTCTGTATGGCCCCCGCGCCTTGCGGCGCGGGAACGTGGCGACCATTCTTCTTGGACGCATGTTGCCATGCGCCTCACGCAACCTACCCGGGCGGTGAGCCGGAAACAGCCCTGAGGGTCGCCCCTCGTACCACCCCTATTCGGTTTTGCTCCCGGTGGGGTTTACCGTGCCGCTCCTGTTGCCAGTCGCGCGGTGGGCTCTTACCCCACCCTTTCACCCTTACCGCGGAAACCGCGGCGGTTTGCTTTCTGTGGCACTTTCCCTGGGGTCGCCCCCGCCGGCCATTAACCGGCACCGTGTATCCATGGAGCCCGGACTTTCCTCACCCGCTGCCTTTCGGCAGTTGCGGGTGCGGCCGCCCGGCCAGCTGGCAAGGCGTATAGAATGGTTCGCTCGCCAAAAGGCAAATGAAAACATTCGCCCTGCCGAGGAACCATCCCATCTATCCGCCGTTAACGACCGATACGGGCCTGCACTTTCTTGCAATAAGCGGCGGAGGTCGGGTTCATGCGCTTTGCGGCGTGGCCGGCATTGTACTTCAAGATAGTTCCGCAAGTCGTGCCGCCGCTAAGCTCATGGGCCTTGGCGAGGTACTTCATGCCGAACTTGATGTTGGTCTCGGGATTGAAGAGACCTTTTGCCGAACCTGAATAACCCATCATGCGTGCCGTCGCCGGCTTGATCTGCATGAGACCGATTTCGCCAGCGCGGCCGGTCGTGTTCGGACGATAGTTGCTTTCGACGCTGATCACAGCATGGGCAAGCGAAACCGGAACGCCATAGGACGAGGCATAGCGCGCGACGATTTCACCGTAAGGCGCGCTCGCCTTGGTGGATTTCGCGGCTTTGTCCGCGTGGTCCTTCATGGTCTTGGCACCCTTGGCGCCGATCGATGCGGTCTTGAAGTCGTCGTCTACGGCAGCCTGCTTCTTGGAACTGCAGAAGAGATAGGGACAATCATCGGCAGCCTTGTTCGTTTTGGCTTTTGTGGTGGCTTCGATGATCGCCTTGGATGCCCTGACAGCACCCTCTTGGGCATGAGCGGCAAAAGAAGTCAGGCCGGCGGCTAATGCCACCGCAACAACGGTCAGATTCTTCATATTATCCTTGTTCTCGAATAGGCCGCGCGAAAACAACGCGCAGCATCCCTTCCTGACGCCGGGGCCCTCTTCGGGGCATTTGGCAGGATTTATCCGGCGCCTTGCACGGAGATGCATTTGCGGGGAGAACTGGCGCGAAAAATGACCAGCCAAGTCACAAAGCGTGACAGGTTGTAATCTTGCGAATCAGCTACCTGTGCTGGTCAAGACTTCCCTGAAGCGATGAAAGCAGCCGGCGCAGGGTCGAAACTGTCGAGGCATCGGCAGCGCCGTTTACGCAACTCGTGCGGAAATGTCGTTGAAAAGCTTGGATAGTTACCGCTGTCTGGGCGTCGAAATGGCCGGTGATCTCGACGCCATAGCCGTAAAGCGCCAGCATCGACTGCAGCTCTTCCACTGCGGAGCCAACGTCGCCCGGTTGCAATATCGTGCGCCCATTACGTGGGGTCGGTGCGACCCAATGACCTACGCCGGCATCGGCCAACATTCGCCAGGAAAACCGCTCGCCCGGGTCGACTTTGCGCCCCAATGCGACATCCGAATGCGCCAGAACACGTTCAGGCGACACATCATGGCGCGCGATGATGCCGCGACAGAGCGCAATCACCGCCTCCATCTGCCGCTTGGGAAATGAACGATAGCCAAGCGCATGGCCGGGATTGACGATCTCGATGCCGACCGAACAGGAGTTGATGTCAGTCTGGCCGCTCCAGGAGCTTTTCCCCGCATGCCAGGCCCGGTCACTTTCGCGCACCATTTGTACGATGCGGCCATCCTCATGCACCAGATAGTGCGACGACACTTCGCTCACCGGATTGCAAAGCCAGGCCTCGGCGCCCTCGCCGGTCGCCATGCCAGTGTAGTGCAGCACGATCATGTCAGGCGTCATCCCGTCTTTCCGCTGCCCGAAATTGGGCGAAAGCCGTACTTCGGCATGCGGGTGGTCGGGCTGAAAACCGCTCATGCGTGCCGCAATCCCCTTTCGATGATTTCGTAGGCCGCGTTGATCGCAGCGATGCGCGTGGTGGCGATCCTGATGAACTCTTCGGGCAGGCCGCGCGCGATCAGCTTATCGGGATGGTTGTTGGCGACAAGCTTGCGATAGTGCTTGCGCACGTCTTCGAATGACCGGCCGCGGTCGATGCCGAGCACCCGATAGGGATCGGCTTCACCGACATCGAGATGCCGAGCCACTATGGTCTGGTAGTGCACTTCCTCGATGCGGAAGATCTCGGAGACCCGATGCAGGAAGCTGCCCTCGCACTGGTGCATCATCCCGTCCGCCTTGGCGATATGGAACAAGCCGTCGAGAATATCTTCGAGCATCCCGCAATTGGCATGACCCGAACCGCACAGCTTTGCCATGCGCTCGGCGTAGTATTCGAAACCGGCAACGTCCTGCTGGGCGATGTCATAGAGCCGCGCCACGTCCCGTGCATGCTCCTGGGGCACCGAGAATATCTCGTAGAAGGCCCTGACCTCGGCCTGTGAAACCACGCCATCGGCCTTGGCCATCTTCGCTGACAACGCGATCATCGCCACCGAGAACGCGACGCGGCGGCGGGTTTCCGCATCTCCGGAAAAGACGGTGCGAACAGCTTCCACGACGTCGGCGACGCTGTTTGCAGCCGACGCCGAGATACGCGCGATGAAGTCGCCGAGACGGTCCCAAATCGACATGGCCGCTTCTTAGGATGAAACATTCGCAAATGCGAGATGCCTTTGCGCATCAGGGTAACTTTGTCGGCATCAAGTGGATCTGGACCAAAAATCTGGACCAACCGAAAGTGCACGACGAAAAAGCCAAGTCCCGCTATCGAATTGCGCCATGGACGCGCGCAACACCACTCAGCAGGAACATACGCTTTCCCGCGAAACCATCGGCCTTGCCCTTGGCACGCTTGGCGTCATCATCTTCGGCGGCACCTTGCCGGCCACACGCGTTGCACTGACGACGTTTTCGCCATGGTTCGTGACCAATGGCCGCGCTGCCGTCGCCTCGCTGGCCGCTGCACTGCTGCTCTTGATCCTGCGCAAGCGCCTTCCGAAAGGCGACGCGCCTGCCCTTTTCCTCGCCGGCCTGCTTCTGGTTTTTGGCTTCCCGATCTTTTCTTCGATTGCCATGCAAACGGTGCCTGCCTCGCATGGCGGCGTCGTGCTCGGTGTACTGCCGCTGGTCACCAGCATCTTTGCTGCCCTCATTGGTGGCGAGCGGCCCTCGGTGTTCTTCTGGGTCTGCGGCATCGCCGGCGCTGTCCTTGTTGTGACCTTCGCCATGCGAGACAATGGAATGAGCCTGTCCACCGGCGACCTTTTCCTGTTTCTCGCCGCGCTGTCCGCAAGCCTGGGCTATGTCGTGTCGGGCAAGCTGTCGCGCCACATGCCTGGGTGGGAGGTCATCTGCTGGTCGCTGATCCTGACCGCGCCCATCTCGATCCCTGGAGCGATCTTGAGCTGGCATCCGGAGTTCGCCAGTGCATCGGGGGCCGCGACATTCTCGTTCCTGTATCTGAGCTTCGGATCGATGTTCCTCGGCTTCTTCGCCTGGAATGTCGGGCTTGGCATGGGCGGTATCGCGCGCGTCAGCCAGGTTCAGTTGCTGCAGTCCTTCGTCACGCTCGCCATCTCGGCCTTCCTGCTGAAGGAACATGTCAGCGGCGAAACCGTGCTTTTCGCGCTTGCCGTCATCGCCATCGTCGCATTGGGCCGGCGCGCCCGCGTCGCGCGCTGAGACTCAAGAAAAGGCCGGAGCCTAAGCTCCGGCCTCTCCTCCTCCCGCTCGCTTATTGCGCTGGCGCTGCCGGCTCTACTGGCTTCGGCTGCATCGTGTCGTGGTTCTGCATGTCGCCGCCCGTGCCTGTTTCAGGCGTCGGCGTGATGCTCTGCGTCGTCGAATTGTCGGTTGCCGGCGGCGTGGCCTGAGGCGTCGCGGGTGCCGGAGTGGCGGGCGCAGGCTGCTCGGTGACAGGCGGCTTCACGCTCTCTGTGGTCGTGCTGTCCGTATTGCTGTCGCTGCAGGCGGCAATGCCAAACAGCGCAATGGCGGAAACTGAGGCGAGAATGAACTTTTTCATAACAACTTCCTTTCCAAAACCACCCGCAAGCGGGCTGTCGGAGAGAAAATGCGCGGGCAGCCTACCGGTTTCATAACGTTCCGAGTCCGGCTGTCACATTGCCGCTTTCACCCCCGTGTCGCGCCGCCGTCATCGCATCGTCACCGCGCTGTCACGCCGGTGCGCTACCCGCTGCGCCAACAACGAAGCGGGGAATCGCATTTCCATGACCGACGTTTCCGGAGAACATGTCTTTCGTCGCGGCAAGCAAGTTGGAAAGGCGGTCTATCAGAACCGCGCCTTATCCAGGGAGGGCTTGTCCGAACGGCTCTTCGCCCTTTTGTTTTCCGGCCTAGTCTACCCCCAGATCTGGGAAGACCCCGATGTCGACATGGAAGCGATGCAGCTCGCCGAGGGCCACAAGGTCGTCACCATAGCTTCAGGCGGCTGCAATATCCTCGCCTATCTCACGCGCTCGCCGGCCCGGGTCGACGCGGTCGACCTGAACGCCGCCCACATCGCGCTCAACAAGATGAAGCTCGTTGCCGTACGCCACCTGCCGTCACAGGCCGATCTGTTCCGCTTCTTCGGCTCTGCCGGCATCGAGCACAACTCGCATGCCTATGACCGCTTCATCGCACCGCATCTTGACCCGTCGAGCCGCCGCTACTGGGAAAGCCGCAATTGGCGCGGCAAGCGCCGCATCGCCACCTTCGACGGCAATTTCTACAAAACCGGGCTGCTCGGCCTGTTCATTGCAGCCGGTCACCGCGTGGCCAAACTCTACGGCGTCGATCCCGCCACCATCATGGCAACCAGAAATCAGGACGAGCAGCGCCGTTTCTTCGACGAGAAGATCGCACCGGTCTTCGAACGACCGATGCTGCGCTTTGTCACCTCGCGTAAATCCTCGCTGTTCGGCCTTGGCATTCCGCCGGCCCAATATGATTCCTTGCTGACCTCGGGCGATGGCTCCATGGCCGGCGTGCTCAAGGCGCGGCTCGAAAAGCTCGCTTGCGATTTCCCGCTCGAAAACAACTATTTCGCCTGGCAGGCTTTTGCCCGGCGTTACCCGGTTCCAGGCGAAGGCGCCCTTCCCGCCTACCTTGAACAGGCCAATTACGCGACGATACGCGGCAATGTCGATCGCGTCGGCATCCACCACGCGAACTTCACCGAGTTCCTCGCCGGCAAGAATGCTGCCTCGACCGACCGCTACGTTCTGCTCGACGCGCAGGACTGGATGAGCGACACCCAGCTCAACGCTCTGTGGGCCGAAATCACCCGGACTGCCGCACCAGGCGCTCGTGTCATCTTCCGCACCGCCGCCGAACCGAGCCTTTTGCCCGGCAGGCTTTCGCCCGCCCTGCTCGATCAATGGACCTACGAAGAAGCGCAGTCGCGCGATTTCACGGCCCGCGACCGTTCCGCGATCTATGGCGGCTTCCACCTCTATGTGAAGAAGCCGCAATGAGCACTCCCGGGCTTTCGGCTGGCCATTCCGGGCTGATGGACCGCGTCTATCGGCATCAGCGCCACATCTACGACCTGACCCGCAAGTATTACCTGCTCGGTCGCGACCGCATGATCTCGGAACTCGATCCTCCCGGCGGTGGCACGGTACTCGAGCTTGGTTGCGGCACCGGCCGCAACCTGATCCTCGCCGCCCGCCGCTTTCCCCAGGCGCACTTCCACGGCATCGATATCTCCGCCGAGATGTTGGCGACCGCCCGTGCGTCGATCGCCAGGGCCGGCCTGTCGCACCGCATCACCGTCGCCCAGGCCGATGCGACCGCATTCGATGCTGAAGCCCTGTTCGGCAGATCAGACTTCGACCGCGTCTTCATCTCCTATGCACTGTCGATGATCCCAGGTTGGGAGCGCTCGGTTTCCGCAGCCCTTGCAGTGACCAACGGCTCCGTGCACATCGTCGATTTCGGCCAGCAGGAAGGTTTGCCCGGCTGGTTCCGCACCTTGCTCCGGGGTTGGCTGGCGCGTTTCCACGTCGCCCCACGCCAGACGCTCGCCAAAGAGATCGCCGGCCAAGCCGACGCGGCCGGGCGAAGCTTTGGCTTCGTATCGCTTTATCGCGGTTACGCCTGGCTTATCGTTGTTGGCAGCCAGAAGTCTATTTGAGGGCCGCAACAAGGGCCGCCAACATGGCCTGCGGCTTGTAGTGCAGTTTCGACGGCGTCAGCCCCAGCCTCACGACCACAAGGTGGGCGGAAGGCACGACCGCCACGCTCTGGCCGTCATGGCCCTGCATCCAGAATGCATCCTCGGGCAAATCGAACCCGGCATCCGGATCTTGACCTGCAGGCGTGCCACCTTCCGGCCCGCGCAGCCAAAGCTGGCCGCGACCATATTCGCCGTTCGACGCGGGTGCCTCTTCGCGCATCCAACCGACATATCCCTCCGGCAGGACGCGTGCGCCATTCCACACCCCATCCTGCAACAGAAACTGGCCGAAGCGCGCCCAATCATGCGCAGTGGCGTAGAGATAGGATGAACCGGCGAAAGTGCCCCGCGCGTCGACCTCCAGCACGGCACTGGTCATGCCGAGCGGGCCAAACAGCCTTTCACCCGGCCAGGCCAGCGCCCTGGCCGGGTCGCCTACCGCATCCTGCCACAAGCGCGACAACAGAAGCGTCGTGCCGCTCGAATAGGAGAACACCTTGCCGACCTCATGCGCCAAAGGCTTCGCCTCGGCGAAACGCGCCATGTCAGGCTCGAGATAGAGCATGCGGGTCACGTCGGTGACATCGCCATAATCCTCGTTGAATTCAAGCCCGCTCGACATCGCCATCAGGTCAGCAAGGCTGATGGCCATGCGCCCGTCCGCCTTCCAGGGTTCGAACAGCCCGGTCCTGTCGGTCGACATCTTGCCCTCGCCGACCAGCGTGCCGATGATCGCAGCCGTCACCGTCTTGGTCATAGACCAGCCGAGCAGCGGAGTTGCGGCGCTGAAACCTTCGCCATAGCGTTCGCCCACGATCCTGCCGTTCTGGACGACGACAATGGCGCGCATGTTTGGCCCGGCCAGTGCTGCATCGTCCAGGATCGCGTTGATCGCAGGCTCTTGCGACGCCTCGACCCGCTCGCCCTCCGGCCACAGAGCATCCCCATTGGCAGCAGGTGCTGGCGGTATGGGCCCTAGCGCTGCCGCTCTCAGGTCGCCATCCGGCACCGTGCTGCAGCCGGCTCCCTCATGAACACCCGCCAGCCCCTTGCCGAACACGCCGAACAGGCCGGCACGCACCGTGCCGGCACTTTCGTCGACATGAACCGACATCAGTCGCAATAGCGGGTGACCGGGCGCCTGGACGTCATCCGCCAGCACCTGCCCGGCGTCACGACCGGCAATGAAGACATTGGAACAGACGATCTTGGCGGCATAGCCGGAGCCGACGCGGATCAATGCTGGCGGCGCGAAATAGAGCCAGGCGGAAAGACCTGCAACCGCAAGGATCACCAGGCCGGTCACCCCTCTCAGGATTTTGCCCGCTACGCGCATCGCTCCCTCGTCCCGGCATCATGCTTCCGCCATGGAATTGCCGTCATTCCTCACGCAAATCTTTTAGGCTGTCGAGCGCGATCAACGGTTTATCAACCGTGATCGGCGATCACAGGAGGGGATATGCGGTGTCCAGGGGAAACCGCTGATCCAGCGAAATAGAATCTGGCCGCAGGGCCACGCCTTAACGACAAGCTCTGACCGGCCGCGCCGGTCCAAGGAGAAGTGATGCGCCGCGTTTCGGCTCTTGTGCTGCTCGCCTTCCTCGGCGCCTGTTCGACCACGGACACCTTGTCCATCGCCCCTGCCGGCAAGTCGACCACCATGGCGAGCGTGTCGGTCAAGAACCCGCGCTTCAGCGACAGCGATCCGCACGAGTGGGAAAGCGGTGCGCCCTGGACGTACCCGATCCACGGCACCGACGTATCGAAGTACCAGACCTCGGTCGACTGGGCCAAGGCCAAGGGCAGCGGCATCTCCTTCGCCTTCATCAAGGCGACCGAGGGCGGCGACCGCGTCGACGACTACTTCGGCGAGCACTGGCGCGAGACCAAGGTCGCCGGCGTGCCCCGCGGCGCCTATCATTTCTACTATTTCTGCCGCCCGGCGGCCGAGCAGGCGCGCTGGTACATCAACAACGTACCGAGGGAAGGCTCTTCGATGCCGCCGATCCTCGACATGGAGTGGAACCCGCAGTCGCCAACCTGCAAGCTGCGTCCGCCCCCCGCCACCGTGCGCAGCGAAATGAAGATTTTCCTCGACATCGTCGAGAAGCACTACGGCAAGAAGCCGATCATCTACACCTCGGTAGACTTCTTCGAGGACAACAACCTGTCGACCTTCCCCGGCTATCACTACTGGCTGCGATCGGTGGCAGGCCACCCGACCAAGAGATATGGCAGCCACCCCTTCACCTTCTGGCAGTACACCGGCACCGGTGTCGTGCCGGGCATCAAGGGCGACGCCGACATCAACGTATTCAACGGCTCCGAGAAACACTGGAAGACATGGCTCGCCGCCAACACCAGATAGCATTTTCCGAGTAACCGGACTGCACCTCCGGGCTGCGCATTTCGCATGGCAGATGCGACAAGAAGAGGGGGTGCGGCCCTCGCCCCGTTTCTGTAGAAGGCGCGGCAAGACATTGAGCTGGCCGTCTGCCTGCTTTTGCCATTGGGTGAAAGCCTCGACGTGACGGACCAAGCAGGAGAATTGCCCATGAAACTGCTGAGCAAGGCGCTGGTCGCCGTCCTTTTCGCCACCGTCGCCTTGCCGGCGATCGCCCAGGACACTGCCTCAGTGACTCAGGGCGCCCCTGCGGTCGCCGCGGAATGCGGCGACGACTTCGCCACCTGGAAGCAAAACCTCGGCAATGAGGCTCGCGCCGCCGGCGTCGGCGAAAAGGGGCTTTCGGCCCTGGCCAACGCGGCCCTCGACCCGAAGGTGCTGGAACGCGACCGCGCTCAAGGCGTCTTTGCCCAGACCTTCACCCAGTTTTCCGAACGCATGATCAGCGACTACCGGCTCAAGCATGGCACCGCAAACCTGCAGAAGTACGGCCAGTACTTCACCATCGCCGAACAGGAGTTCGGCGTGCCGGGTCCCGTCATTGCCGCGTTCTGGGGGTTGGAGACCGACTTTGGCGCGGTGCAGGGCAATTTCAATTCGCTCAACGCGCTGGTGACGCTGGCGCATGACTGCCGCCGGCCCGATCTGTTTCGGCCGCAGATAATCCCGCTGATCACATTGATCGACCGCAACGTCCTGCCCGCCGACGTCAAAGGCGCCTGGGCCGGCGAAATCGGCCAGACCCAGATCCTGCCCACCGACTATCTGGCGCGCGGCGTCGACGGCGACGGCGACGGCATCGTCGACCTGCGCAACAGCCCGGCCGACGTCATCCTGACCACCGGCAAGAAGATCCAGTCACGTGGCTGGAAGCGCGGCGAGCCATGGATCGAGGAAATTCGCGTCCCCGCCGAGATGGCCTGGGAACAGACCGGCCGCACCAACAAGCTGCCATTGACCACATGGGCCGACATGGGCGTCACCATGCGCGACGGCAGCCCGCTCAAGGACAATGGGCTCAAGGCGGCGGTCGTATTGCCAATGGGCCGCAAGGGCCCTGCCTTCCTGACCTATGACAATTACGACGTCTATCTCGAATGGAACCAGTCGGCGACCTACACGCTGACCGCCGCCCACCTTGCCGCCCGTCTCGCCGGCCAGCCGGCCTTCGATCGCGGCAATCCCGACGCCGGCCTGACTGGCGACGCGATGAAGGCCCTGCAGCAGAAACTTCACGACAAGGGCTACGACGTCGGCGGCATCGACGGCATCCTCGGCACCAACACCCGCGAAGCCATCCGCCAGGAACAGATCCGACTCAAGCTGCCTGTCGACGGCTGGCCGACCGACGAGCTTTTGGCTGACCTTCAGGCGAGCAGCGAGTAGAGACTCCTGCTCACTCAAAACAACGACGCCGCACCGTGGTGGACCGGCTTCCAGCCGAGCTCGGTGCGCGCCTTGTCTCCGCTCAGGCGCTGGCTGATCGCATAGCCCCGCGCCCACTCGCCCAGGTTCTCCGCCGCAAGGTCGGCGCTGAAAATGCGTAGCTCGGGGCACTCGGTCCCAAGCAACCGCGAAATCTCAAGGACTATTTCTCCGACGCTCAGGCCGTCGATTGCTGCGCCGTTGTAGACCGCACCAGGCTGCGCCTTTTCCAGAACCCTGACGTAAAGGTCCGCCAGGTCTTCCGCATGGATCAGCGGCCAGACCACCTCTTTGGAGCCGATCACCTCGACCGGCTTGCCCGCGCGCATTGCGTCCATGAAAGACGAAAACACGCCGCCTTCGCCCGAATAGACCATCGCCGGGTGCACGACGAAGCTGTCGACTTCAGGGGCGTCTAGCACCCGACTCATATTGTCGATCGCATCGCTGAATGCCGGAAGCGGATCGAACGCGCTTTCTTCCGTCGCCACCCGCTCGCCTGTCGCCCCGAAAAGCCAGCAACCGCCGGTGTAGATGAACCGCGGCCGTTGCGGCATCGCGCCAAGCACAGGCAAGAGCGCGTCGAGCAGTGCTGCCTCGACCTGCCCCATGTCGTCGCCAAAGTCTGAAGCAGCTTGAATGACCGCGTCCACCGGCGGGATCTTGGCTACCCATTCCAAAGGCTTGCGCAGATCGCCGAGCAGTGCCGTCGCGCCCGCCGCATGCAATCGCGCCGCCGAAGTTTCGGAACGAGCGAGGCCGATGACTTGATGTCCTGCGGCTATCAGGCGTTGGAGGACGTGGCTGCCGATAAAGCCGGTCCCGCCGAGCAGGAAAACACGCATGTTCGAGGAAGGCACGGTCAATCCGCCATGGTCTCCAGGCTGGCCAATCCAACCGGCGCCTCGCCCTCGTCGAATGGCGTCGTCACTTCGACGAAAGTGTCGGGATAAAAGCCGTTGAAACGGGTCCTGAGCGACAGCGAATAGGCGCCAATATGGCCGATCTCGATCCAGTCGCCGGTGTCGACCGTTTCGGGCAACCAGAACGGCCTCGACAGGATGTCGACGGAATCGCAGGTAGCCCCGCACACCTTGAACGGCACGATCTTGCCGACGTCGCCGTTGCGCGTGCGGATTGCCGGATCGGGGATGAAGCGCGCCGGCAGCGTGATCTTGCCTGTCCAGGAATCCGACAGCGACGCCCAGATGCCGTCATTGATGTAGATGCGCCTGCCCTTGCGCAGCAGAACGCGCACGATCAGTGACAGGCAGCGCGCCACGATCACCCGGCCGGGCTCGGCCACCAGCGGCATCTCGTCGAAGTTGTATTCCTTCAGGTCGCCGCGAAAGCGCGACATGATCTGCCCGATCGAGGGCATCGCCGGCTTCTTGCTATTGGGATCATGGCCGTACTCGGCGGGAAACCCGCCGCCGACGTCCAATCCGGCAAGGTCGAAGCTGACGCGGTTGCGCACCCAGTCGACCGAGGCAAGCGCCCGCTCATAGGTATCGGGGTCCTCGATCTGGGAGCCGACATGGAAGCACAGCCCAACCTTGTAGCCATGGCGGTTCAGCCGTTCAGCCAGTTCAACCGCATAAGCAGGCCCCGCGCCGAACTTCTTCGACAGTTCGTAGGCCGCCGAACCCTTGGTCTGCACGCGCACGAACACCGTGATCGCGCCCGGATCGATGTCGAGTGCGCGCACAACGCGGCTGAGCTTGGTGATTTCGTCTTCATGATCGACGGCGATCACCCTGATGCCGTAGGTCTCGAGCGCCAGCCGGATGTCGGACTGCGCCTTGACCGGGTGCATGTAGATCATTTCCGCGTCCGACGAGACCTCCCTCACCGCCGCGAACTCCCCTGGCGACGCCACGTCGAACATCGTCACCCCGGCTTCGACAAGC
Source organism: Aminobacter sp. AP02 (assembly GCF_003148805.1). Lineage (GTDB taxonomy): Bacteria > Pseudomonadota > Alphaproteobacteria > Rhizobiales > Rhizobiaceae > Aminobacter. Next base: position 207,027 of record NZ_QGGX01000005.1, on the reverse strand, counting down.
GCCTTGAGCACGATCGGCTCGCCATTGGTCTTGACCGCATAGGCGGTCTTGCCGGGAAACATATCCATGAAGTTCCTGGCATCGGTTTTCAGCACTTCGGGCCGGAAACAATAGACCGGAGCATCCGGTCGAAGCGCCAGTGCTGCCTCGCGCGCATTCTCGAATCGCTGCATGGAAGCTCCTTGTTGCGGGCCGAAATCTAAAGCAAGCCACCGATGATGCAACCCACGCGCCGTCCAGCAGCCTTGCGTCACGTCATGGGAATCGGGTGGCCCTATCCAGAAAGCGCGACTACCGCTTGAATGTGACGAAGCGACGAAGGGAATCACGATGTCGGCAAGAGACTGGGCCAAGCTTCTGCTGCTCGGCGTCATCTGGGGCGGTTCGTTCTTCTTCGTCCATATCGCGGTCGCCGAAATCGCGCCGCTCAAGCTGGTGCTGTTTCGGGTGATGATCGCCGCCTTGGCGCTGCACATCTATCTCCTTGCACGCGGCCCGTCCTTCCGCCTCGCCTTGCCGCTCGCCCCAACCCTGTTTGGGCTGGCGCTGCTCAACAACGTCATCCCGTTCTCGCTGATCTTCCTCGGCCAGACCGAGATCGGCGCGGGACTTGCGTCGGTGCTGAATGCGACAACGCCATTTTGGACCCTGGTCGTCGCCAACATGATGACCAGCGACGAGAAGCTGAACTGGAACAAGCTCGCCGGCATTGCGCTCGGCATTTGCGGCACTGCCGTCATGATCGGCCCGGGACTGATCGCTGGCCTCGGCGGGCCGGTGTGGGCCAAGCTGGCCCTGATCGGCGCGTCGCTTTCTTATGCGCTGGCGCTGATGGTGGCGCGCAGGCTCAGGGGCGTCCCGCCGGCGATCGTCGCGACCGGGCAGCTCACCGCCTCGACCATGATGATGATACCGATTGTGCTGCTCGTTCACGGCACAGGCGGCCTGTTTGCGGCGAGCGCGGGTTCGTGGGCTGCAGTCGTCGCGCTGGCGCTGATTTCAACCGCATTCGCCTATCTGCTGTATTTCGGCCTGGTTGCTTCGGCAGGTGCCACCAACACCTCGCTGGTCACGCTGATAGTACCCGCCAGCGCCATCCTGCTTGGTGTGACATTCCTAGGCGAGCATCTCGAAACGTTCGAACTTGCCGGCATGGCCCTCATCGCTCTTGGCCTCGTGACCATAGACGGGCGCATTTTCAGGCGCCGCGCGGCTGCCGCCGGCTGAAAGTTTGCCACAATTTCTCCACAACCGTTACGACCGCATTTGGCAAATAATTCCAAAGGCTAAGACGAGAAAATGCGTCGCAATTCTCGCAATCTTGTCGCAATGCAGCACATTTTTTTCTTGTGTGTGGCTGAAATGACCCTAAATTCCGGCCTGTGACTTGCGCAGAGGAGGCTATGCATGGGACTGACTAGGTCTATCAATGCACTCATGATTTGCGCCGCGTTCGCTTTTATCGGCGCGCTCATTGTTGGAGTTCTTCCATAGGCCGCTCAGACGGCGGAAGACGATAGCACCTCTAAGGTGGAAGCTTCGAAAAGGCCGGGATCTAAGTCCCGGCCTTTTTGGTTCTCAAGCCGCTGCCGAGCTTGGAGTAACTGGCGAGCGGATGCCGATCATGTGGCAAACGGCGAACACCAGGTCTGCCCTGTTCATCGTGTAGAAATGGAAGTCGCCGACACCACGCTCGACGAGGTCATGCACCTGCTCGACCGCGACCGCCGAGGCAATCAGCGCGTGCGTCTGCGGATCCTTGTCGAGCCCGTCGAAGCGCTCGGCGAGCCAAGCCGGCACATGCGCGCCGCAGCGGGAAGCGAAATTGGCCACCTGCGTGAAGCTGTGGATGGGCAGGATGCCCGGCACGATCGGGATATAGATACCGGCCTTGCGGGCGCGTTCGACGTAGCGCTCATAGAGATCGTTGTCGAAAAAGAATTGGGTGATCGCACGCGTAGCGCCATTGTCGACCTTGCGCTTGAGCATGTCGAAATCGGTGGCGAAGTCGGGGCTCTCGGGATGCTTTTCCGGGTAGGCCGACACGGAGATGTCGAAATCGCCCTGCCCCTTCAGCGCACCGACCAGTTCGGCACCATTGGCATAGCCGCCAGGATGCGGCTGGTAGGCCGCGCCCACGCCCTCCTTGGGGTCGCCGCGAAGGGCCACGAAGCGCTTGACGCCCATGGCTGCGAATTCGGAAATCACCTGGTCGACCTCGTCGCGGGACGCATCGACACAGGTCATGTGCGCCGCCGGCGTCAGCGTCGACTCCTCGAGGATGCGCCTGACCGTGCGCGCCGTGCGCTCGCGGGTCGTGCCGCCCGCGCCATAGGTCACCGACACGAACTGCGGATTGAGCGGCTCGAGACGCTTGATCGTGTCCCACAGCCGCGCTTCCATGTCGTCGTTCTTCGGCGGGAAGAACTCGAACGACACCTTGACCCGCTCGCCGATGTTGGATCGCCTGGACAGCTGGTATTGGTTCATCAGGCGGTTTCCCTTGCGGCTTGGATTTCTGGATTGGGATCGGCGATCAAAAGGCGGCGGTCGCGTGCCAGCCACAGCTTGACGGTAAGGCTCGCCTTGTTCGACGCGCCGCGCGGTTCGAATTCCTGCGTCTCTTCAAGCTCCAGGCCGGCCTCCGCCAGCCAGTCGGCGATCTGCCTGTCGGAGAAGCCAAGCCGAGCATGCGCATGATCGGAACGCAGGAAATCGAGCCCATGCGGGGCGAAATCGACGATCACCAGACGTCCGGCCGGCCGCAGCAGGCGCGCCGCCTCCTGAATGGCTCGGGCCGGGTCGTCGAGATAGTGCAGCACCTGATGAATGGTGACCAGATCGAACGCATCGCGCTCGACGGGCGGCGAGAAGATGTCGCCCTGGCGCACCTGGGCGTTGGCAACGCCGGCCTTGTCGAGATTGGCGCGGGCAACCGCCAGCATTTCGCGCGACATGTCGATGCCAACGCCACGACGATAGAGCGGCGAAAAGATCTCGAGCAGGCGGCCGGTACCGGTGCCCAGGTCGAGCATCGACTGGAACGGCCGCTTGCCGACCAGCTTGACCAGTGCGGCCTCGACAGCGCGGTCGGCGACATGCAGCGAACGCAACTCGTCCCAGCTCGCCGCATTGGCGCTGAAATAGCGCGCGGCGCGCTCCTGGCGCTTGTGCTTGACGTCTTCGAGGCGCTCGAAATCGCGCGTAACCTGGCTGTCGGCCTTGTCGACACCCGACACCAGCCCCTGCACGAATCCGCGCGCCTGATCGGCGTCGGACAGGCGGAAGAACGCCCAGGAACCTTCCTGGTAACGATCAATGAGGCCAGCTTCGAGCAGCAGCTTGAGATGGCGCGACACGCGTGGCTGGGACTGTCCGAGAATCTCGGTCAGGTCGGAAACGGTCAGGTCGCCGCGCGAAAGCAGCGTCAGGATGCGAAGGCGGCTGGATTCGGCGGCCGCCTTCAAGGTATCTACCATCGTATCGAGTGCGACGTGCATCGGCTTCGTTTCTCGCCAAAAGACATAAACATATCTTTATGTGACGAAACGAATGATTGCAACGCCCAATGTCGCATGCGGGCAAGAAAATGGCGCGACGGCGGGAGGATGCCATGCAGATGTTCGAGCAGCGCGAGGGCGAAGTGGCGCTCAATGACGATCCGGCAGCCAGGTTGGCCGACGCCAAGCTCGTCTTCATCGGCAGCATCGTCTCGCCATGGAAGCTGCGCGAGGATTGCCCCAAGAACATGAATGCGGCGCGGGAAAAGAGCCGGGGCGCAACGCTATTGATCGACGCGCCCTATCGACCGGGACTTGCCGGCCTTGCGGGCTTCAGCCATGTCGTGATCCTCAGCTGGTTCGAACAGGCGCCGCGGAATCTGATTGTCCAGAAACCGCGCCATGCATCTGACGCCAAAGGCGTTTTCGCGCTGCGCTCCCCTGCCCGCCCTAACCCTGTCGGCCTGCACATCGCCGCTATCGTTTCGATCGACATAGAGGCCGGGCGCATCGAACTGGATGCCATGGACGCGCTCGACGGCACGCCGGTCATCGACATCAAACCTTATTTCCCGTCCGTCGATGCGTTCCCTGATGCCACCCGTCCGCACAAGGGCGGCAGCGAGTGAACCCGCCCACCGGGCGGCGGCGCTCAGTCGCCAAGTCGCTGACAGCGTTGCTGCCGCTGGCGCCCTATTCTGATATCGAAGCGATCCGCGCCGATGCGCTCGCCATTCATATGAAGACGCTGCCGCCGTCGATCGCCGTATGGCTTGCGACTGTCGCCCATGTCCGCCACGCCCACACCGACTACGAGAAGCTTCTGTCGGAAGGCTATGACCGCGATTCAGCCCGCTTCTTCGTCATCGGCCAGATCAACGAAACGCTGACGCGCTGGCGCGCCACGCGCCTGCTCGATCCCGACGACGAGGACGTCTAGGCGTGCGGGCTTGCGCGAAGGCTAAGCCCGGTAGATCCACTGCTCGGGCACGCGCACCGAAACCTCCTCGCCTGCCGCAATCACGCCCGGCTTCTCCACCCAGGCGACAAGCCCGCGCAGGCGCCGCGACACCTTCGGAAACAGCAGCGAGCCGGCGTCGTGGTCGGCCATGGCGGCATGTTCGGCAATCGAGCGCCCGGCGATCCGGCACGGGGCGTTCTGCCCGTCGATCTTGATCGTCACGCCGCCCTTGAAAAACAGCATCGTGCCAGCCGGCAGCATCGACAGCATCGGCACGCCTTCGAGCAGGAGATTGGCACCAATCCACTGGGGCCTGATTTCGGCCAGCCCCATGCGCTCTGCGACGATGGCGAGTTCGTCGGGCGCGACAATCGACAATTGCCGCTCGTTGCGCATTTCGGTGCCACGCGGGTACCATGGCTCACGCCCGCCCGATCGCCTGACATGACCGGCATGGAGGTCGCCGACGATGCCCTCGAAGGTCAGCGGCAGCGTCTCCACTGCCTGCGTGACGAAATGGTCGGATGGCGCCGTGTAGACGCCGGCGACGCGCGCGGCGAGCTTGCGGCCCGGCAGGATTTCAGGTTCGCCTTCCCTGTGCATCGTCGGATCGAGCATGTCTGGCCTCTCGGTTTCGGGCCGCAGATGTGGCCCGCATCTGCTGGGAAATCCAGACAAAAAGCCTGATCTTTCCCATCATCGGCGCTGATTGCTCACATCATCCGCACAAGCGCGCCGCCGATCGAATAACCCGCGCCAAAAGCGCAGATCAGCCCGTGGTCGCCCGGTTTCATGTCCTCATGGTTTTCCTTGAGCGCGATGATGGCGCCCGCCGCCGCCGTATTGCCGAGCCGCTCCAGCACCATCGGTGCGGTGTTCTGGTCGGCCTCGTGGCCGAGCGCCAGCTTGAGGATCATCGCGTTCATGCGTGCATTGGCCTGGTGCAGCCAGTAGCGCTTGACGTCGGACGGCGTCATGCCGTGGTCGGCGAGAAAGGCGGTGATGAAGCGGTGCGCCGCATGCGTCACCTCCTTGAACACCTTGTTGCCGACCTGCTTGATCATGTTGCCCTCCATCTCGACGACGGAGGTGTTTTCCTGACCGGTACGCAGCAGGAAGCCGAAATTGGTGCGGATATTGTTGGAAAACTGCGTCCAGTTCCGCGTGTCGATGATCTCGAAGCGCCCAGGCCGCGTCTGTTTCGGTCCCAATGCCTCGACCACCAGCGCCACCGACGCATCGCCGAAGATGAAATGTGTCTGGCGGTCGCGGAAATTGAGATGCCCGGTGATGATCTCAGGGGTGACGATCAGCACGCGCTTCTGCCCGCCCGAGCGCACCAGGTTGAACGCCACATGCAGTGCTGCCGCTGCCGACGAACAGCCAAGGCTCATGTCGAAGGCAGCACCTTCGATGCCGAGCTCCTTCTGGATTTCGATCGCAATCGCCGGATAGGGCCGCTGTTGGTGCGAGGCAGCGCAGATGACCATGTCGATGTCGGCCGCGGTCAAACCGGCATGGTCCAGCGCCTTTCGCGCCGACGCCACGCCGAACTCCGCTTCCACCGACAGATCGTCGTCGGCGCGCGGGGGGATGCGCGGGCTCATCCTTTGGGGATCGAGGATACCGTCGAGCGTGTGGACATGGCGATTTTTGACGCCGGAGGCGTAGACGATGAAATCGCTGTCCGATTTCTTCACCAGTTCGCGGCCCGCCGCTTCACGTTTGGCGTTTTCGATGTCGGCCCAGGCGTTGAAGCTTTCGACCAGTTCATCGTTGCTGATCGACGCTTGCGGAATTTCTACGCCAATACCGCTGATGACGACGCGATGCATGAAACCGTCCGATGCCTGCAATTATGCGAATAATGCGCGAACCCCGCCTGCCCAGAGACGCCCCCAGATTCGCCGTGTGCACTTTACGCCACACTGGCGCGTTCGAATATGGGCCTTCCGGCTGTTTGGCCCGTGCTGGCGCCTATTTTCGCTGCGCCACCATGAACAGCCTGGGAAACCGCAACAGAACCTTGCCGTTCGCCGACGGCGGATAGGCCGAAGCGATGTTTGCGGTATAGGCGGCAATATAGGCCGCCCGTTCGTCCGGATCGAGCGGGTCGATGAACGGCCGAAGCCCCGTCCCTTTCACCCACTCGACGATTGCCGCCGCGTCCGCCATCGGGTGGTTGTAGACCGTGTGCCAGATGTCGACCCGCGCCGACAGCGGCACGAGCAGGTCGTAATACGAAGAAACTGGCGGCAGCGGCGCACGCGCGACGCCTGCGATCTTGGCGCCAAAACTCATGGCGGCAGCGGTTTCGCGCATCAGTACATGGGACGGCTCACCGATATTGTCGGGCATCTGCACTGCCAGGAAGCCGCCGGGCGCGAGCAGGCCCAGCAATCGCTGCAGCACCGCCTGATGGTTGGGCAGCCACTGGAAGACAGCATTGGCAAAGATGACGTCGACTGGGCCATCCGGTGTCCAGCTTTCCGCATCGGCAAGCTGGAAGTCGATCTCGGGCAAGCGTTTGCGCGCATCTTCGATCATGGCTGGAGACGTGTCAAAGCCCGAGACCTTTGCTTCCGGCCAACGTTCGACCAGCAGCTCGGTCGAATTGCCGGGACCGCAGCCGATATCGGCCACATGCGTGGGGTTCTCGATCGGGATCTGTGCCAGCAGGTCCCTCGCCGGACGCGTGCGCTCGTCTTCGAACTTCAGATATTGCGAAGCTGACCAGTCTTTCATTCCGCAAACTCCTGCAGTGCAGATGATACAAAAACGCCCCGCTTTGGGCGGGGCGTCTTATGAATTTCAATCGCTTAGCGCGTCAGGCGCTTGTGGCTCATCCGGTGCGGGTTAGCCGCATCGGCGCCGAGGCGACGGATCTTGTCCTTCTCGTACTCTTCGAAGTTGCCTTCGAACCACTCGACATGCGCGTCGCCCTCATAGGCCAGCATGTGGGTGGCCATGCGATCGAGGAACATACGATCGTGGGAAATGATGACGGCGCAGCCGGCATAGGCTTCGAGTGCGTCTTCGAGCGCGCCCAGCGTTTCGGTATCGAGATCGTTGGTCGGTTCGTCGAGGAGCAGCACGTTGCCGCCGTTCTTCAGCATCTTGGCGAGGTGGACGCGGTTACGCTGACCACCCGACAAATTGCCGACCTTCTGCTGCTGGTCGCCGCCACGGAAATTGAACGACGAGCAATAGGCGCGGCTGTTCACTTCGTGCTTGCCGAGCTTGATGACTTCGGCGCCGCCGGAGATCTCTTCCCACACGGTCTTGGTCGGGTCGAGCGCGTCGCGGCTCTGGTCGACATAACCGAGCTTGACCGTCTCGCCGATACGGATCGTGCCGCTATCGGGCTTTTCCTGGCCGGTGATCATCTTGAACAGCGTGGTCTTGCCGGCGCCGTTGGGGCCGATGACGCCGACGATGCCGCCGGGCGGCAGCTTGAAGGTCAGGTTCTCGATCAGCAGTTCGTCGCCGAAGGCCTTGTTTACGCTATCGACCTCGATCACCACATTGCCAAGGCGTTCGCCGGCCGGGATGACGATCTGGGTGTCGGTCGGCTTGCGGTTCTGCGACTGCTCGACCAATTCCTCATAGGCCTTGATACGGGCCTTCGACTTGGTCTGGCGTGCCTTGGGCGAGGACGCGATCCACTCGCGTTCGCGCCAGATCGCCTTCTGGCGCGAATCGTCTTCGCGGCCTTCCTGGATCAGGCGCTTGGCCTTGGCGTCGAGATACTTGGTGTAGTTGCCCTCGTAAGGGATGCCACGGCCGCGATCGAGTTCGAGGATCCAGCCGGTCACGTTGTCGAGGAAGTAGCGATCGTGGGTGATGATCAGCACCGAGCCCGGATAGTCGCGCAGGTGCTTTTCCAGCCACGCCGTGGTCTCGGCATCGAGATGGTTGGTCGGTTCGTCGAGCAGCAGAAGGTCGGGCTGTTCGAGCAGCAGGCGGCACAGCGCGATACGGCGGCGCTCACCACCCGACAGGTTGGTCACTTCGGCGTCGCCGGGCGGGCACTGCAGCGCGTCCATCGCCATCTCGACCTGCTGTTCCAGGTCCCACAGGTTGAGACGATCCATCTCGTCCTGCAGCTTGGCGCCCTCTTCGGCGGTCTCGTCCGAGTAGTTCATCATCAGCTCGTTGTAGCGCTCGATGATGGCGGTCTTCTTGGAAACGCCGTCCATCACGTTCTCGAACACGGTCTTGTTCGGGTCGAGCTGCGGCTCCTGCGCGAGGTAGCCGACGGTAGCGCCCTCGGCCAGCCAGGCTTCGCCCGACCATTCCTTGTCGAGGCCGGCCATGATCTTGAGCACGGTCGACTTACCGGCGCCGTTCGGGCCCAAGATGCCGATCTTGGCGTCCGGGTAGAATGAAAGGTTGAGGTTATCCAGCACCTTCTTGGTGCCGTAGGACTTGGTCAGTCCCGACATGTGATAGATGAACTGGCGTGCCACGCGCGCGTATCCTGCTTCTCAAGTGATAGGAGTTGGGCGCTATGTAGGCGATCCCGCCCCAAACGGCAAATGCTTTTGGGCATGGGCCGCGGCGCGCCGGCTGATGCAAGATATCGACCGCGGGCGTCATCACGTCTGAAGATTTGCGCGAACCAAGTCGCCGACAAGCAAAATTTAACCATATTTGTCCATCCTTTGTCGGTCATTGATCGAGATGGGGACATTCCGGAAGTCACGCAGTTGCGGTCGCTCGCCGATCTGAGGGCTGTCGCGCGATAACTGGTTTGACGCGTTTGTGAGTAAAATCGTCCGTGCACGGCCGTTGCGCCGTTTGTTGCGCCCACTGTTGATCGCCTCTTTTGGCACCGCCCTTGCCGGCGTGACCATATGGTCGATGGCCGGCATGGCCGCGACAACGAGTTCGCGTGCTCTTGGCCAAACTAGCTTCTTGCCCAGCCCGCAGGTCGCACCCGCCAGCAAGACACAGGCACGGGCACTTGTTGCCTATGTCAGCACCAGCAAGGCACCGAGGCTGATCACGGCCACCGCGCGGCCCGTTGTGACCGCGAGCCTGTTAGCTATGCCGGCGAAATCCGCCCGTCATGTTATCAACGCGAATGCCGCCGCGAGCGGCAATTCGGCGCGCTTCGACGCGGTCGTGAAAAAAGCCAGCCTGACCTCGCAAAAGCTCGCCAGCCTGTTCGATCACCCCGGCTCCGCCAGATCGCAGCTTGCGGCAGTCCCCGCCTCGGAGCGCTTTGCATCGCAGCCCGATGGTTCGGCCGATCCGCATCCGACTGTGCTGGCCTATGCCGATCCCTCGCCGGGCGGAGCAGCCGACAGCGCCTTGTCAGTCTTGCTGGCGACGCCGCCAGAGGAAGACCTCGCCTTGCAGGAGCAGGCTCCCGATACCGATACGGACGCCGCCGCCACGCCGGATTACCAGGACACCCCCTCCGATGGCCCGATGCCGCAGTTGCGTCCGCTTCGCGACCAGGCCCTAGGTCAGGCGCCAGGGCCGGCGGCAGTCGAAGAGCCCAGGAAGGCCTACCAGCGCGAAGAGCCCAAGCAGACACTCGCCTACGCGCGGCCGAACGTCCCGGAACCGAAAGCCAGCGGCAGCCTTGGCCAATCGCTGCGCAACCTGTTCGGCGGTGGATCAAGGGCGGGAGACGGCGTGGCCGTCTACGACATCAGCGCCGCCAAGGTCTACATGCCCGACGGCAGCGTGCTCGAGGCCCATTCGGGCGTTGGCAGCATGGCTGACGATCCGCGCTACGTGAACGTCAAGATGAACGGGCCGACACCGCCGCACACCTATAACCTCAAGATGCGCGAAAGCCGCTTCCACGGCGTCGAGGCGATCCGCATGCTGCCCGTTGACGGCAAGAACAAATATGGCCGCGACGGCTTCCTTACCCACAGCTACCTGCTGCGCGGCAGGCAGGCGGAGTCGCATGGCTGTGTCGCCTTCAAGGACTACCAGCGTTTCCTCACCGCCTTCAAGCAAGGCAAGGTCAGGCAAATCGTCGTTGTGCCGAGCGGCGGTCGCGCAAACACGCGTCTTGCCTCAAACGGCAAGAGCGCCTGACGGGCACGCCCCTCTTCCGGGAGCATGCCTAATCCTGGCTAGACTGTATCAGCAGGATGGACATCCTGCTTTTGCTCCGCGCCATGCCGTGTGAGTGATCGGGAGATGGCGCTTCGCCCCCTCCCGATACTCAAATACGCCGCTTCCCCTAGACCTTCTTCACCGGCGGAATGACCCACGATCCGTCCAGTATCGATGGAGGACTGTCATCCGGCCAGTACAGCCGCATCATCAGGATGAACTTGCCCTCGGGCGCCGGAAGCCAGTTTGATTCCTTGTCGGCGCCAGGCGACTTGTGCTGGATATAGATATCTGTCGAGCCATCCGCGTTAGTCTTGAGATCTTGCCTTGCGCTGATCGAGTATCGATTGATTGGATTGTCAACGAAGAAGTATTTTTCGTTGTACATCGTAATCGACCAGAAGCCGCGGACTGGCGGGATTTGACCTTTGGCGAAGGTCAAGACGTAGTTGTTCGACCCGTCATAGGAGCGCGAGAACAGCCCGTCGCGCGATTTCAACGAAGTCGGATAGATCGCATCTTGAGGGCGATTGGCTCCAAGCCCTATCGCCGTGATGAGCGCACGCTGCACATACTCCGTGCCGTAGATGCCGGTCTTGGTCGTATAACCCCAGCCGTTGATATCCCGAATATCGCCATCGCTGAACTTGAAGTGCAGCATGATGCGTCCGAACCCAATCTCGGGAATCCGCTTGATGAAGTGAGCGTCAAGCCTGCTCTTGTCAAAACCCTTGCCGGGGACAATGCCGATCTGCGCCATCTTCTCGACCATCGCCGCGTCGGCATCCGTTGGCGGATTTGTCTTCAGCAACTCGCTTAGCAGCGTGAAGTACTCGACCGCGTCCATTCGGTTGACCTGATCGCGGACAGCAGTCTTCATGTCTATGCTGGGGTCGACCTTACCGGGCGGCGGCGTCCAATCTTTGCCGTAGCTGCTCAGCGGCACGAGCTTGCATTGATCCTGCAACTCATGAACCGCCTTGTAGTCTTCCGGGGTACCGGTGCAATAGATGCGTCCGAGTATCCATACCATGCTCGTGGGCGACTTGTATTCCTTGACGCCTTCCGGCAGCTTCCCCTCCCAGCCGGGGCCGGTAATGGCATAGGATTGGGCTCCGCCGCCGGTCGTTCGCTTGCCGGGCACCTGGAAGACCGTTGTCCACCCATCGAGCATCGGAAACAGGAAGTAGCGGTCTTTCATGTCGGGGAAAGAAAAGACCCAAGGCTCCTCGCCGACATCGACAAAAGCCGTCGTGTAGAGTGTATCAGCGTTGGGTGCCGTGACGTCGGTGAATGAGGCGTCTGGATATTCGCGCAGCTTGATGATGTGGCCCATCGGGGCCTTGGTGCCCTCCGCCTTGGACACGTTGGTGACCACCCGGCGCGTCATCTCCATGGTCACAAGCGGGTAGCCGTAGATGTAGGCTTCGACCGCGAGCCAGAAGTCGCTCGATCCGTCAAACGGATCGACGATTGGACTGTCAAGAGCGTTGGCAGGCGAAAATGAACTGGTAGCAAGTATACTAAGACCGCCGATTGACACGGCGCGGCGTGTGACGTCCATGTAGCCTCCTGAAGGGACCCTCTCCCCCCGACGTTGGCCGGAGGCCTATCGATTGCATCCCCTGGTTGGTCCGAAAGCAGTAACACACCACGCGCCACCGCACTAGAACGCTCCGACTAGCCAAAAGAGCTACCCCGCAGTTCCCTTTTAGCCGCACGTCAAACGCTGGCCAAGGCAACCGGCAAATGGCCAATTGACGATCCTCATGCCGGCGCCGATGCCATGCATTGCGAGCACCTTTTGCGCCCCGCGGTGGACATCCGCCCGGGGCTATTTCATAGCTTGGGCATGTTCACTGAAACCAGCGTCCTTCGAATCTCTATCGCCGTGACCTTCGTTGTGGCGGTTTTCGGCATTGTCTTCGGCGTACTGAGCGGTTCTTTCTCGATCGCCTTCGACGGGGCGTATTCACTAGCAGATGCGACCATGACGATACTGGCGCTGGTCGTTGCGCGCCTCATCACAAGCAATGCCACCCACAACCGCCGGCTTCACAAGCGCTTTTCCCTCGGCTTCTGGCACCTGGAGCCGATCGTACTGGGCATGAACGGCATCGTCCTGATGAGCGTGTCCATCTACGCCCTGATCAATGCCATCGCCAACCTGCTTGCCGGCGGCCATCAGCTCGAATTCGACTATGCCATCATTTACGCGGCGGTGACGCTCGCTGCCTGCCTGACCATGGCACTCATCGGCAGCCGCGCGAACCGGACGATCCAGTCGGACTTCGTCACGCTCGACGTTACGGCCTGGATGATGTCCGGCGGTATCACCGCGGCACTGCTGGTTGCCTTCGTCGGTGGCAGCCTGCTTGAAGGCACCAAGCTTGCCTGGATCGCGCCCTATGTCGACCCTGCCGTGCTGGCACTGGTGTGCCTGATCATCATCCCCATGCCCGTCGCCACTGTACGCCAGGCGTTTTCGGATATCTTGCTGATCACACCGGAAACGCTGAAGGCGCATGTAGACGAGATCGCGCGGGCAACCGTTGCGAAACATGGCTTTGTTTCTTATCGCGCCTATGTCGCCAAGGTCGGCCGCCTGACGCAGATCGAGCTGTACTTCATCGTACCACCCGGCCTGCCGGCCAAATCCATCGAGGAATGGGACGGCCTGCGCGACGAGATCGGCGACGCCCTCGGCGATGAAGGTCCCGATCGCTGGCTGACGATCGCCTTCACCGCCGACAAGGAATGGGCTGAGTAATACGCGCCTCTACGCCTTGATGCGCCAGCCGGTCCTGAATATCCACCAGACTGCGATCAGGCAGGCTGCAAGGAACACCAGCGTCATTGCAAGGCTGATGCCGACATTGACGTCGGAGATGCCGAAGAAGCTCCAGCGAAAGCCACTGACCAGGTACACCACTGGGTTGAACAGCGACACGGTGCGCCAGAATGGCGGCAGCATGTCGATGGAATAGAAGCTGCCTCCCAGAAACGTCAGCGGGGTTACGATCAGGAGCGGCACCAGCTGCAGCTGCTCGAAGCTGCCGGCCCAGATGCCGATGATGAAGCCAAACAGGCTGAATGTGACAGCCGTCAGCACCAGAAACACCAGCATCCACACCGGGTGCTGTATCTGCAGCGGCACGAACAGCGCGGCGGTGGCCAGGATGATCAGGCCAAGGAGGATCGACTTCGATGCCGCCGCCCCGACATAGGAGATGACGATCTCCAGATAGGATACCGGCGCCGACAGAAGCTCATAGATCGTGCCGACGAATTTCGGGAAATAGATGCCGAAAGACGCATTGGAGATGCTTTGGGTGAGCAGCGACAGCATGATCAACCCTGGCACGATGAACGCGCCATAGCTGATGCCGTTGATTTCGCTGATGCGTGAGCCGATGGCAGCGCCAAAGACGACGAAATAGAGCGAGGTCGAGACGACGGGCGAAACGATGCTTTGCAGCAGCGTACGCCAGGTGCGCGCCATTTCAAAAAGGTAGATTGCGCGGATCGCGTAAAAGTTCATCGCCGTTCACTCACCAGATGGACGAAAATCTCTTCCAGCGAACTCTGCTTGGTCTGCAGGTCCCTGAAACGGATTCCGGCCTTGTTTAGGTCTTTGAGCAGGGTCGTGATTCCAGTGCGCTCGCCTTGAGTGTCGTAGGTATAGACAAGCTCGTGCCCGTCCTCGGACAGGTCCAGCCCATGGACAGCCAGGCCGGGCGGCACGTGTTCCAGCGGGTTTTGCAGCTGTAGCGTCAGCTGCTTGCGGCCAAGCTTGTGCATAAGCTCGGCCTTTTCCTCGACCAGGATGATCTCGCCGTTGCTAATGACGCCGACCCGGTCGGCCATCTGCTCGGCCTCTTCGATGTAGTGCGTCGTCAGGATGATGGTGACGCCAGTCTCGCGCAGCAGGCGCACCACCTCCCACATGTCGCGCCTGAGCTCGACGTCGACGCCCGCCGTCGGCTCGTCAAGGAACAGTATCTGCGGTTCGTGCGACAGCGCCTTGGCAATCATCACGCGGCGCTTCATGCCGCCTGACAAGGTAATGATCTTGCTGTCCTTCTTGTCCCACAGCGACAGGTCCCTGAGGATCTTTTCGATATGGGCCGGATTGGCCGGCTTGCCGAACAGGCCGCGGCTGAAGCTGACTGTCGCCCACACCGTTTCGAAGGCGTCGGTCGTCAGTTCCTGCGGCACCAGGCCGATACGCGTGCGGGCCGCGCGAAAGTCGGTGATGATGTCGTGCCCGTCGGCCAGCACCTTGCCTTCCGACGGGTTGACGATGCCGCAGATGATGCTGATCAGCGTCGTCTTGCCTGCCCCGTTGGGCCCGAGCAGCGCGAATATCTCGCCGCGGCGGATCTCGAGATTGATGTTCTTCAGCGCCGAAAAGCCCGACGCATAGGTCTTGGAAAGATTTGAAACGGAAATAATCGGCTGCATGACGACCACTTGCGGTGCGGGAAAAGGGTAAACTTCGATGAAATCGACGCCGGAACTGAAATTCCGGCTCAGGAGTTAGCGGAATATATGGGCTGCCATTCAACGAACAAGTGCGCCCCTGCCGGCTCCTGACATCTTGCACTTGTCGGCCGTGCTCCGCCACCCTTGACGCGCGTTTGATCCTCACTCAACAGTCGTCGTCGAGGGGGCACTATGCCATTTGATACCATCACAACGCTCGAGTCTCCGACCGGCGCGAAACTCAATCTCTACATCAGACATGCCGAGAACCCTCCCCGTGCCGTGGTGCAGATCAACCACGGCCTCGCCGAGCATGCAGCACGTTACGACCGCTTCGCCGATTTCCTCGCCGCGCTAGGTTATCACGTCTATGCCCAGGACCATCGCGGCCATGGCGCGACATCGGCGCCCGGCGCCCCTATCGGGCGTTTCGCCCATAGCGGCGGCGTCGAGCATGTTCTCGCCGATGTCGGGGCGGTGCACGACCTGATCGCCGAACGGCACCCCGGCCTGCCCGTGGTCATTTTCGGCCATTCGATGGGCGGGCTGATCGCGCTCAACTTCGTATTGCGCCACCCCCGGCGCATTGCCGCCGCAGCCATCTGGAACGCCAATTTCTCGGCCGGCCTGCTCGGCCGCCTCGCCCAGGTGATCCTTGCCTTCGAGCGCTTTCGGCTGGGCTCGGACGTGCCGTCCCGCATGCTGCCGAAACTGACCTTCGGCGACTGGGCCAGGAAGGTTCCCAATCCCCGCACCGAATTCGACTGGCTGTCGCGCGATCCGGCGGAGGTCGACGCCTATGTCGCCGACCCTCGTTGCGGCTGGAACGCATCGGTGTCGATGTGGATCGACATTTTTGACCTCGTCTTTGCGGGTGCGGACGACCGAAATTTTGCTGCCGTGCGCAAGGACATGCCGTTCAATCTGGTGGGCGGCGAGCGCGATCCCGCCACCGATGGCGGCAGGGCCGTCGAAGCGCTTGCTTCACGCATGCGCCGCATGGGTTTTTCAAATCTCGTTTCAAAGGTTTATGCCGAGATTCGCCACGAAAGCCTGAACGAGATCAACCGCGAGCCGATCATGGCCGATTTCGCCGACTGGCTGGACCGCACATTTCCCCGCTGACAGCTGGCCCATCGCAACGTGGTGGCGGGATATCGGGACTCCTGATAGATCGGGCCCACTTGAAATGAATTTTGGTGCCTCATGAGCAATCCGCCCCTTCACGGCGTCCGCGTCATCGAACTCGCCCGCATCCTCGCCGGCCCCTGGGCCGGACAATTGCTGGCCGATCTCGGCGCCGACGTCATCAAGGTGGAGAACCCCGACGGCGGCGACGACACGCGCAAATGGGGCCCTCCCTTCGTCACCGGCCATGACGGCGAAAACCTCTCGGCCGCCTATTACCATTCCTGCAATCGCGGCAAACGCTCCATCGCGCTCGACTTTTCGACGCCTGAAGGTGCCGAGATCGTGCGCAAGCTCGTCGCCGACGCCGACGTGCTGATCGAGAACTTCAAGCTCGGCGGCCTCAAGAAATACGGCCTCGACTATGAGAGCCTGAAGAAGATCAATCCGAAGCTTGTCTATTGCTCGATCACCGGCTTCGGCCAGGGCGGCCCCTATGCCGCCCGCGCCGGCTACGACTTCATTGTCCAGGGCATGTCCGGCCTGATGTCGATCACCGGGCCAGCCGGCGGCGAGCCGCAGAAGGTCGGCGTTGCCGTCACCGACATCTTCACCGGGCTCTATTCCGTCATCGCCATCCAGGCAGCGCTTCGCCACGCCGAAGCCACTGGCCAGGGCCAGCATGTCGACATGGCCTTGTTCGACGCCCAGATGTCGGTGCTCGCCAACCAGAACCTGAATTATCTGGTCTCGGGCAATTCGCCTGTGCAGATGGGCAATGCCCATCCCAACATCTCGCCCTACGAGGTGCTGCCGGTCAGCGACGGGCATTTCATCCTGGCGGTCGGCAATGACGGCCAGTTCCAGAAATTCTGCGCCATCGTCGGCCTCGAAGCCATCGCCACCGACCCGCTCTTCGCCACCAATTCGGCGCGCGTCGCCAACCGTGTTGCGCTGCGCGAAAAGATCGTCGCGGCACTCGCCGCCTTCGACCGCGAAACGCTGCTTGCCAGGCTTGAAGCGGCGGGCGTGCCGGCAAGCCCGATCAACACCATCGGCCAGGCATTCGCCGACCCGCAGGCGATCGCGCGCGGCATGCGCATGGACCTCGACGACGGCCACGGCAACAAGCTGCCTTCGGTGCGCGCGCCGATGGTCATGTCGGAGACCCCGCTCGCCTATGACCGCCCCTCGCCGCGACTTGGCGAACACACCGCAGAAATCCTTGCCGAACTGGAGAAGAATGCGAAATGAAGACCGGCGGAAAACTGATCGTCGATGCGCTTGAGGCCAATGGCGTCGACCGCATGTATTGCGTGCCGGGCGAATCCTATCTCGCGGTGCTCGATGCGCTGCATGATTCAAGGATACGCAGCATCGTCTGCCGCCAGGAAGGCGGTGCCGCGATGATGGCCGATTGCCATGGCCGCCTCACCGGCAGGCCGGGCATCTGCTTCGTCACCCGCGGCCCCGGCGCCACCAACGCCTCCGCCGGCGTGCATATCGCCATGCAGGATTCGATCCCGATGATCCTGTTCATCGGCCAGGTGGCGAGCCACGCCAAGGAGCGCGAGGCCTTCCAGGAAGTCGACTACAGGCGCTTCTTCGGCGACATCGCCAAATGGGTCGTCGAAATCGACGACGCCGCGCGCATTCCCGAGTTGGTCACCCGCGCCTTCGCCGTCGCCATGTCCGGACGTCCCGGCCCGGTGATCGTGTCGCTGCCAGAAGACATGCTGACCAGCGTCGTCGAGGCTCCGGCGGCACTGCCAGCGACCCCGGTCGAAACCCGACCCGGCGAAGAAGAGCTTTCGAAGCTCGAAGCCCTGCTCAACAGTGCGAAGAACCCGTTCGTCATTCTGGGCGGCACGCGCTGGAACGCCGAAGCCGTCGAGCGGATCAAGAAGATCTCGGAAGCCTGGGCGCTTCCTGTCGGCGTCTCGTTCCGCCGCCAGATGCTGTTCGACCACCTGCATGAAAACTATGCCGGCGACATCGGCATTGGTGTCAACCCAAAGCTCGCCAAGGCGGTCAAGGAAGCCGACCTCGTGCTGCTCGTCGGTGGCCGCTTCGGCGAAATGCCCTCGTCCGACTACACGCTGATCAAGAGCCCCTACCCCGACCAGACACTCGTCCACGTCCACGCCGACACCAGCGAACTCGGTCGCGTCTATCGCCCTACATTGGCCATCAACGCCTCGCCGGCCGCTTTCGTCGAGGCATTCGCCAAGCGCAAGCCTGCCGCGAAGCCCGTCTGGGCCGAAGCCACCAAGGCGCTGCACGCCGCCTATCTCGAATGGTCGACACCGCCGCTGACTGGCCCCGGCGCCGTCCAGATGGGCCCGATCATGAACTGGCTGGAAAAGGTCCTGCCCGAGGACGCGATCCTGACCAACGGCGCTGGCAATTACGCCACCTGGGTGCACCGCTTCCACCGCTTCCGCCGCTTCGCCACGCAAGGCGCACCGACCTCCGGCTCGATGGGCTACGGCACGCCGGCCGCTGTCGCAGCCAAGGGCCTGTTCCCCGATCGCGAGGTCATTGCCTTTGCCGGCGACGGCTGCTTCATGATGAACGGCCAGGAGTTCGCCACCGCCGTGCAATACGGCCTGCCGATCATCGTGATCGTCGTCAACAACGGCATCTATGGCACCATCCGCATGCACCAGGAGCGCGAGTATCCCGGTCGCGTCGAGGCAACCGACCTCAAGAACCCGGATTTCGCGGCCCTTGCCCGTGCCTATGGCGGCCATGGCGAGACCGTGCGCGAGACCGACGAGTTCGCACCTGCGTTCGAACGCGCGCGCTCAAGCGGCAAGCCGACGATCATCGAGATCAAGCTCGACCCCGAGGCGATCACGCCGACGCGTACGCTGAGCGACATCAGGGACAAGCGCTGACGCTTGCCCCCAGGGAAAGTGCAACCGTCGTGGCAAATGCGCGTCTTTGATGCTATTGAGGCCGCGCAATCCGCCATCCAGACGTCATATTTTCCCGGGCAAGCTGATGATTTCAATCGTCATTCCGTGCAAGAACGAAGCCGAAAACCTGCCGATCCTGGTCGGCGAGGTTCATGCCGCGATGGCCGGCCGCGACTACGAGGTGATCGTCGTCGACGACGGCTCGACCGACAGCACGCCGCACGTTCTTGCCGAGCTTGCCCGTACGGCAGGGCGCCTCCGCCACATCCGTCACGACCGCTCGGCGGGCCAAAGTGCTGCTGTTCGTTCCGGCGTCATTGCCGCCAGGGGCGAAATCGTTGTGACCATGGACGGCGACGGCCAGAACGATCCGGCCTATCTGCCCAAGCTCGCCGACGCTCTGGTTGCTGCGGGCCCTTCGGTCGGCATCGCCGCCGGCCAGCGCCTCAAGCGCACCGACACCAAGCTCAAGCAATTGTCCTCGCGCTTTGCCAACGGCCTGCGCGAGATGATCCTGCGCGACGGCACCCGCGACTCGGGCTGCGGGCTCAAGGCGCTGCACACTGACCTGTTCCGCCAGCTGCCGTTCTTCGACGGCTGGCATCGCTATCTGCCCGCCCTTTCGCTGCGCGAAGGCCGCGGCGTCGTCCATGTCGATGTCGTCGACCGCTCGCGCCGTCATGGCAAATCCAACTACGGCATCCTCGATCGCGGCATGCGCGGCATCCTCGACCTGTTTGGCGTGTGGTGGTTGCGCCGCCGCCGAAAGGTGGTGCCAACGGTCACGGAGCTCGGCCAATGAACCTCATCGCGGAACTCGGCACCTGGCTGCACGACGTTTTCGTCGCCCAGTTCGACGGATGGATCCTGCTCGGCTTTATCGCGCAAGGCCTTTTCACCATGCGCTTCGTCGTCCAATGGCTCGCTTCCGAACGCGCCAAGCGCTCGGTGGTGCCGATCGCCTTCTGGTTCTTCTCGCTCGGCGGCGGTGCGTTGCTGCTCATCTACGCCATCAAGCGGCAAGACCCGGTCTTCATCGCCGGCCAGGGACTCGGCCTGTTCATCTACATCCGCAATCTCTGGTTGATCGCCAATGAGCGGCGCTTGGCCATGTCCAAGACGGACTGACCACCAGCATGTCGACTTCCGGACTCAAGACCTCCGCAACGTCCCGCAAGGCGTTGACGCCGCTAACCTATCTGCTGCTGGCACTGCTCGCTTTGTTCGCCTTCGCGCCGGGCATCTCCACCCTGCCGCCGACAGACCGGGACGAATCGCGTTTCGTCCAGGCAACCAAGCAGATGGTCGAGAGTGGCGACTATGTCGACATCCGCTTCCAGGACGTGCCGCGCTACAAGAAGCCTGCCGGCATCTACTGGCTGCAGTCCGCCGCCGTTCTTGTCAGCGGCCAGGGCAGCGACGCCCCGATCTGGGTCTACCGCCTGGTCTCTGTCTTCGCGGGCACCTTCTCGGTTCTGGCGCTAGCGTTCATCGGCGACCGCATGTTCGGGCGAACTGCCGGTGTGATTGCAGGCCTCGGCCTGATGGGCATCTTGATGCTGGGCGTCGAGGCGCGCATCGCCAAGACAGACGCCACGCTGCTCGCCACCGCTTTGCTCGCCCAGGGCGCTCTGGCGACAATCTATCTGGGCCACAAGGCAGGCAGGCCACAGGGCAAGGCCCATTGGTGGTTCTGGGCGGCCCAGGGTCTGTCGATCCTGATCAAGGGCCCGGTCATCCCGTTCATGAGCGTGCTGACGATCGCCGCCATTGCCATCTTCGACCGTGACCGCTCCTG
The DNA here is from genome assembly GCF_003148805.1 of Aminobacter sp. AP02. Taxonomy (GTDB): domain Bacteria; phylum Pseudomonadota; class Alphaproteobacteria; order Rhizobiales; family Rhizobiaceae; genus Aminobacter. Next base: position 186,153 of record NZ_QGGX01000005.1, on the reverse strand, counting down.
GCTGCGCAAGCTGAAGCCTCTCGGCGGCCTCCTTTTGGCGCTGCTGGTTGCCGCGCCTTGGCTGGTACTGATCACGCTCAAGACCGGCAGCGCCTTCTGGCAGGAATCGGTCGGCAACGACCTGTTGAGCAAGGTGGGCTCCGGCCAGGAATCGCATGGCTTCCCGCCCGGCTACTACTTCCTCACCTATACGCTGTTCATGTGGCCATTCGCGCTTGTCGCGCTCGAAGGCGGGCTCAAGGCGCTCAAGCGCTTCCGCCAGGACCCGCGCCTCTTGTTCTGCCTCGCCTGGTACCTGCCCTACTGGGTGGCGATCGAACTGATCCCCACCAAGCTGCCGCACTACGCCCTGCCGTCCTACCCCGCGATGATCCTGCTGATGGCGTGGGTGCTGACCTCAAAGTCTGCCGCCAGCATCGAACTGTCGCGCTGGCAGCTCTGGCTGCGCCGCGCTTGCGCTTTCGGCATGTTCGGCATCAGCATCGGCCTTGCGGCCATCGCGCTTGGCATCACGCCCTACCTGCTGGGTTATTTCTCCTGGTGGGGGCTGCTCGCGGCCGTGCTGGTCCTGATATCAGCCAGATATGGCGTCGGCGCGCCAGACGGAATGGACCCGGTCAAGCGCGTCGCTTTCGCAGCGGCGGCGGCCGCCGCCGTTTTCGGCGTGCTGACGTGGAAGATCCTGCCACCGCTCACGCCCTTGTGGCTCAGCCCCGAGATCGCCGAACGGTTCGAGAAATTGAAGCCGTGCCCGACCTCGCAACTGGTCTCCGCCGGCTATGGCGAGCCGAGCCTGGTCTTCCTCGCCGGCACGCAGACCCAGTTCACCGACGGCAAGGGCGCTGCCGAAGCGCTCGTCGCCGATCCGGCCTGCGGCATCGCCGTCGTTGCCGAAGCCGAGAGCAAGGCCTTCCTCGCCGCCATTCCCGGCGGTGTGGACGCGCTCAGGCAGCGCGGCCTTATCGAGGGCATGAACTACTCCAAGGGCGAGCCACGCACGCTGACCTTCTACACGCTGGTGAAGTAGTCCCGCACAAGCAAAAGGGGCGGTTACCCGCCCCTTTCCAGTTTCCGATCGTCCAGAGCTTACTTGATCGCCTTGTCGGTGATTGCCGACGTCCAGGCGCCGGAAGGCTCCTTGGTGATGATCTTTTGGTCGAGCAACGCCTTGGCGGTCCGCTCGTAAGCGGCGGGGATCAGCTTGCCGTCGGCATTGTCGATCAGCTTGGCCACTTCGCCCATCATGCGCTTCTGGTGGTTTTCGTCCTGGCCGCCGTTGTCGACGACGATGCCGGCTGCCTCATCGGGATTGTCGACGGCATATTTCCAGCCCTTCATCGAGGCGCGCACGAAGCGAACCATCTTGTCTTCGAAAGCCGGGTCCTTGAGCTTGTCTTCAAGCGCGTAGAGACCGTCCTCGAGCAGGTCGTTGCCCATGGCGGTGTAGTTGAACACCGTCAGCTCTTCCGGCTTGAAGCCGGCGTCGATCAGCTGCCAGTACTCATTGTAGGTCATGACGGAGATGCAGTCGGCCTGCTTCTGGATCAGCGGCTGCACGTCGAAGCTCTGCTTCAGCACAGTAACGCCGTCCGCCCCGCCTTCGGTCGACAGGCCGAGCTTGTTCATCCAGGCGAAGAATGGATATTCGTTGCCGAAGAACCAGACGCCCAGCGTCTTGCCCTTGAAGTCGGCTTCGCTCTTTACCGGCCCGTCCTTGGGGCAGACCAGTTCCATGCCGGCCTTCTTGTAGGGCTGTGCGATGTTGACCAGGCCTACGCCTTTTTCGCGGGCCGCAAGCGCTCCGCCCATCCAGTCGACGATCACGTCGGCGCCACCGCCGGCGATCACCTGCTCCGGCGCGATGTCGGGGCCGCCGGCCTTGATGTCGACGTCGAGGCCTTCATCTGTATAGAAGCCCTTTTCCTTGGCCACGTAGTAGCCGGCGAACTGTGACTGCGTCACCCACTTGAGCTGCAGCGTCACCTTGTCGGCGGCGAGCGCTGCCTGTGCTGCGGCCAGCGACATCGCCCCCGCCATCAACGATACCATCAGTCTTTTCATCTTCTTTTTTCCCTCTGAAGTTGGACCGCGGCCCCGCCCAAGGAGCTCAGGTCACGCCCGCCCACCACGGACGGACGGATGCCAGAAAGTGGTGGCCCTCTCGATGAAGGCGACCACGCCATAGAAGACGGAACCGGCCAGAGCCGCAACAGCGATCTCCGCCCAGACCATGTCGACATTCATGCGCCCGATCTCGGTCGAGATGCGGAAGCCCATGCCGACGATCGGCGTGCCGAAGAATTCGGCGACGATGGCACCGATCAGCGCCAGCGTGGAGTTGATCTTCAACGCGTTGAAGATGAAGGGAGCGGCAGCCGGCAGCCTGAGCTTGAACAGCGTCTGCCAGTAGCTGGACGCATAGGTGCGCATCAGGTCGCGCTCCATATGGCCCGAGGCGGCTAGACCGGCCACCGTGTTCACCAGCATCGGGAAGAACGTCATGATGATGACCACGGCGGCCTTGGACTGCCACTCGAAGCCGAACCAGATCACCATGATCGGGGCGACGCCGATGATCGGCAGCGCCGACACCATGTTGCCGATCGGAAGCAGGCCTCGGCGCAGGAACGGCACGCGGTCGGCGAGGATCGCCACGACGAAGCCCGAGGCGCAACCGACGATGTAGCCGAACAGCACGGCCTTGAAGATCGTCTGGCGCACGTCAGCGGCAAGGATAGGCAGCGAATTGCCGATGCGCGCGGCAATGGCACTCGGCGGTGGCAACAGGATGAACGGAACGCCCGCCCCGCGCGTCACCGCTTCCCACAGGATCAGGATCCAGGCGCCGAAGATTGCCGGGATCAAAAGCCTTAGGAAGGTTTTTGCCTGCGGCGACTGCGGTTTGAGCGCCGACAAGATGGCGACGCAACGCCACGCAAGCAGCCACGCGGCGGCCAGCAGCAGGAAGTATGGCATGCGCGCCATGCCTTCATTGCCTGATATGCCCGCAATCAGCAGCCAGGCAGCCCCATGCGCGCCAATGAAAAGCACGGCCGCACTGGCAGCGCCCGAAAACATGGCGAAAGAAGCGACAGCGCTCAGGGCGACGAGCCCGATGACGAGCGTCGACGTGCCGTTCGACATCGGTGCCGCCGCCTCGGCCGCAAGCATCGGCATCGTGGTCATGGCCACGGCGCACAGCACCAGGGCCAGCGCGACCTGCCAGGACAGTCTGGAAAAACTCATGCCGGCCTCCCGCCCATGGAACGTTCGACCAGCCTGCCGACTAGCCCGACAAGCACCACAAGCATCGCCGCCACCACCGAGCCGGCGACGAGTGCCGCCCACATGTCGATGGTCTGGCTGTAGTAGGAGCCGGCGAGCAGCTTGGCGCCGATGCCTGCCACCGCACCCGTCGGCAACTCGCCGACGATCGCACCGACGAGGCTCGCCGCCACCGCCACCTTCATCGATGCAAACAGGAACGGCACCGATGCCGGCACGCGCAGCTTCCAGAAGGTCTGCGACGCACTGGCATTATAGGTGTGCATCAGGTCGAGATGCATGAGATCGGGCGAGCGCAGGCCCTTCACCATGCCGACGGCGACCGGGAAGAACGACAGATAGGTCGAGATCAGCGCCTTGGGGATCAGCCCGGTGATGCCGATGGCCGCCAAAACGACGATGATCATCGGCGCCACCGCAAGGATCGGGATCGTCTGCGAGGCGATGATCCACGGCATCAGCGAGCGGTCGAGCGCGATGACATGGACGATGCCGACGGCGATCAGGATGCCGAGCGCTGTGCCGAAGGTAAAGCCGAGCAGCGTCGACGACAGCGTCACCCACGAATGGTAGACGAGGCTGCGCGCGCTGGTGACCTTCCGGAGAAAAGTGTTTTCGAAGAAGTTCTGCGCCACCTGGTGTGGCGCCGGCATCGTCGGCTTGGGCTGCGACAGCGTCTTGCCGATGAACTCCATCGTCGTCGGCGTCTCGCCCGCCCGCCGGTCGAGATCCCGCTGGAACGGCGCGTTCATGTAGACGGCAAACGCGTACCACGCAGCCACGATGACCGCGAGAATGGTGATGACGGGCACGACCCGGTCTCTGAGGCGATCCATGGCGGCTCAGTCCTCGTAGGAATGGCCGGCACGCAGCCCGTCGCGGACGCGGGCTGCGATCGCCAGGAATTCGGGGCTCTCGCGGATGTCGAGTGGCCTTTCCGCTGGCAGCGTCGACTCGATCACGTCGGTCACCCGCCCCGGGCGCGGCGACATGACGACGATGCGCGTCGACAGATAGACAGCCTCGGGGATCGAGTGGGTGACGAAGCAGATCGTCTTGTTGGTCTGCCGCCACAGCCTCAGCAATTGCTCGTTGAGATGGTCGCGCACGATCTCGTCGAGCGCGCCGAACGGCTCGTCCATCAGCAAAAGGTCGGCATCGAAGGCGAGCGCGCGGGCAATGGATGCCCGCTGCTGCATGCCGCCCGAAAGCTGCCAGGGATATTTCTTCTCGAAGCCGGTGAGATTGACCAGGTCCATCGTGCGCTTGATGCGCTCTTGCTGCTCGGCTTTCGGCAGGCCGATGATCTCGAGCGGCAGCCCGACATTGCTCTCGATGGTGCGCCACGGAAACAGCGCCGCCGCCTGGAAGACATAGCCATAGGCGCGCGCCTGTCGCGCCTGTTCCGGCGTCATGCCGTTGATCGAGATCTTGCCTTCCGTCGGCTGTTCGAGGTCGGCGATCACCCGCAGGAACGTCGTCTTGCCGCAGCCGGAAGGCCCGATGAACGAGACGAATTCGCCCTTGTTGATGGTCAGGTTGACGTCTGAAAGCGCCCTGACCGGGCCGTCATTGGTCTGGAAGGTCAGCCCCAGCTTTCTGGCTTCGACGACGGCGTTCTGATTGACGCTTGTCGCCGTGGCTTGATTGACTGTCATGAGCATTGCCCGACTTTACCCCACATCATGCCATCCTCTCCGAAGATGAGGCAGGCGTCCACTTGATCGGGATGTTTTTGCTGGCCAGCAGAACCGGTTGTCGTCCGGTGCCATCCTTGCGACCGCCAGACGCGGTCGCCATCCCTGCTCGGTACACGGAAATTACCTGCGATTTCAGCAGATAGTTACACCCCGGTCGCCGGGATGCCGGCTCGCTCCACCTTGCGTGGCGCAGTGATCTCCTTCCACTGCGACAGCGCCCGGTTGACCGCGGCGTGTGGCTCGCGAGCGACGAACTCGCCGTGGCCGGGATGCGCCTTGACCTCGGCCTCCTGGATGGCGAGTTCGCCACGCGTGAACACGAAACGCGGCAGTCCGGTTACCTCGATGCCCTCGAAGACGTTGTAGTCGATGATCGACTGCTGGGTCTTCGCCGCGATCGTCTTCTTGCGCTTGGGATCCCAAACCACGATGTCGGCGTCCGCACCCTCAACGATCGCCCCCTTCTTGGGGTACATGTTGAGGATCTTGGCGATGTTGGTTGAAGTCACAGCGACGAACTCGTTCATCGTCAGGCGGCCGGTGTTGACGCCCTTGGTCCACAGCACCGGCATGCGGTCTTCGAGACCGCCGGTGCCGTTGGGGATCTTGGTGAAATTGCCGACGCCGTTGCGCTTCTGCTCGGTGGTGAACGAACAATGGTCGGTCGCCACCACCTGCAGCGAACCTGCCTGCAGGCCCGCCCACAGCGAATCCTGATGCAGCTTGTTGCGGAAGGGCGGGCTCATCACCCGGCGCGCGGCATGGTCCCAGTCCTTGTTGAAATATTCGGTCTCGTCGAGCACCAGGTGCTGGATCAGCGGCTCGCCATAAACGCGCATACCCTTCTGCCTGGCACGGCGGATCGCCTCATGCGCCTGCTCGCAAGAGGTATGCACGACATAAAGCGGGCTGCCGACCATGTCGGCGATCATGATGGCGCGGTTGGTCGCCTCGCCTTCGACTTCCGGCGGGCGCGAATAGGCATGTGCCTCCGGGCCATTGTTGCCGGCGGCCAAAAGCTTAGCCGACAGCTGGGCTACGACGTCGCCGTTTTCGGCGTGCACCAAAGGCAGTGCGCCAAGCTCGGCACAGCGCTGGAACGACGAATACATCTCGTCGTCGTCGACCATCAGCGCGCCCTTATAGGCCATGAAGTGCTTGAACGAGGTGATGCCCTTGTCGACGACCTGGGCCATCTCGTTGAACACCTGCTCGCCCCACCAGGTGATCGCCATGTGGAACGAGTAGTCGGAGCAGGCCTTGGAGGTCTTGTTGTCCCACATCTGCAGCGCTTCGAGCAGCGACTGGCCGGGCGCCGGCAGGCAGAAATCGACGACCATCGTGGTGCCACCCGAAAGGGCCGCGCGCGTGCCGGTCTCGAAGTCGTCGGCTGAGTAGGTGCCCATGAAGGGCATTTCGAGATGGGTGTGCGGATCGATGCCGCCCGGCATGATGTAGCAGCCGGTGGCGTCGAACTCGTGATCGGCATGCAGATTGTCGCCGATGCCGACGATCTTGCCATGCTGGATCAGCACGTCGGCCTTCCACGTCCGGTCGGCCGTGACGATGGTGCCGTTCTTGATGACTTTGCTCATATGCTCAGTTCCCCAATTCTAGCCGCGCTTCTTTTTTGAGCGCTTTGGCCGTGTTTCAGATCATGTAAGGACCGCCCCTAGGTCGAACAGCGCAAAACACCCCTCCCCAAGATGGGGAGAGGCGAGATGCGCAAGGGTATGAACCCAAAAACTCACTCCACGATCCCTGCTGTTTCCAGGACCGCATGGAACAGCACGTCGCAGCCGGCGGCGGCCCATTCGGGATAGATTTCCTCGTCTTCATTGTGGCTGAGCCCGTCGACGCACGGGCAGAAAACCATTGCCGTTGGCGCCACGCGGTTGATCCAGCAGGCGTCGTGGCCGGCACCCGAGACGATGTCGCGATGACTGTAGCCAAGCCGGTCAGCCGCATCACGCACGGCCTTGATGCAATCCTTGTCGAAAGCGACAGGGTCGAAATGGCCGACCTGCTCGATTTCATATGAGATATCCAGCGCCTCGCAGATGGTCGCGACACCCTCGCGGATGCGCCCGTCCATGGCATCGAGCACTTCCTTCTCGGGCGAGCGGATGTCGATGGTGAAGACCGTGCGCCCGGCAATGATGTTGCGTGAGTTCGGATAGACCTCCATGTGCCCGACGGCACCGACCGCGTCGGGCTGGTAGTCCATGGCGATCTCGTGCACCAGCTCGGTCACCCGCGCCATGCCGAGGCCGGCATTGCGGCGCTTGTACATTGGCGTCGAGCCGGTATGCGCTTCCATGCCGGTCAACGTCACCTGCAGCCACTTCAAGCCCTGGCCATGGGTGACGACGCCGATTTCAATCTCTTCGTCTTCGAGGATCGGCCCCTGCTCGATATGCAGCTCGAAGAAGGCCTTCATCTTGCGAGCGCCGACCTTTTCGGTGCCCTTCCAGCCGATGCGCTCCAGCTCGTCGCCGAAGCGCTTGCCGTGCGCGTCCGTGCGGGCATAGGCGAAATCCTGCTCGAGCACGCCGGCGAACACGCCCGATGCCAGCATGGCCGGCGCAAAGCGCGTGCCTTCCTCGTTGGTCCAGTTGGTGACGACGATCGGGTGCCTGGTCTTGATGCCGAGATCATTGAGCGTACGAATGACTTCGAGGCCGCCGAGCACGCCAAGCACGCCGTCGAACTTGCCGCCGGTGGGCTGGGTGTCGAGATGGCTGCCGACATAGACAGGCAGCGCTTCGGGGTCGGTGCCTTCGCGGCGGGCAAACATCGTGCCCATCTCGTCGATGCCCATGACGAGCCCGGCAGCGTCGCACCAGCTCTTGAAGAGCTTGCGGCCCTCGCCGTCTTCATCGGTAAGGGTCTGGCGATTGTTGCCGCCGGCGATGCCGGGGCCAATCTTCGCCATCTCCATCAGCGAATCCCACAAACGCTCTGAATTGATTCGCAGATTCTCGCCTGGGGCGGCCATATCGGTAGTCCTCTCATTCCTTGTTATGCCCGGAAACGCCAGCGGTTCCCGACGCCGCATCTCCTTCGTTTGGCTTTCGCCGAAGGGCCCCGCGCAACATGGTGCGGGACTCCCTGGTTCGTTGGAGCAAATCCCGGAGAGCATGGAACGCTCTCCGGGATCAAGCTCTAGAGTGTCGCGCATCCACTTGAACGCGCGAGCAGTTTCAGTCGATCATCCTCAGCACTTCGCGGACGTGATCAATCAACTCGTTGATCTGGCCCTTGGTGATGATCAGCGGCGGCGACAGCGCGATGATGTCGCCGGTGGTCCGGATCAGCGCGCCGCGCTCGAACGCCTTCACGAAGGCCGAGAAGGCACGCTTGCTCGGGCTGCCGGCAATGGGCTGCAACTCGATCGCGCCGATCAGGCCGATGTTGCGGATGTCGATGACGTGCGGCTCGCCCTTGAGCGAATGCAGCGCATCCTCCCAGTAGGACGCAAGCTCGGCGCCACGGGTCAGCAGGCCCTCTTCCTTGTAGGTGTCGAGGGTTGCGAGTGCCGCCGCCGAGGCGATCGGATTGCCCGAATAGGTGTAGCCGTGGAAGAACTCGATCAGGTGCTCCGGCCCGGTCATGAAGGCGTCGTGGATTTCCTTCTTTACGAACACCGCGCCCATCGGGATGACGCCGTTGGACACACCCTTGGCCGTAGTGATGATGTCGGGAACGACGCCGAAATAGTCAGCGGCGAAGGGCGTGCCGAGACGCCCGAAACCGGTGATCACCTCGTCGAAGATCAACAGGATGCCGTGCTTGGTGCAGATCTCGCGCAGCTTCTGCAGATACCCCTTCGGCGGGATGAGCACGCCGGTGGAACCAGCAACCGGCTCGACGATGACGGCCGCGATGGTCGAGGCGTCATGCAGCGTGACGATGCGTTCCAGCTCGTCCGCCAGCTCGGCACCGTATTCCGGTTCGCCGCGCGTGAACGAGTTCTTGGCCGGAAGATGCGTATGCGGCATGTGGTCGACGCCGCCCAAAAGCGTGCCGAACATCTTGCGGTTGGTGACGATGCCGCCGACCGAGATGCCGCCGAAATTGACGCCGTGATAGCCACGCTCGCGGCCGATCAGGCGGGTACGTGCGCCCTCGCCCTTCACGCGCTGATAGGCGATCGCCATCTTCAGTGCGGTCTCCACCGATTCCGAACCCGAATTGGTGAAGAAGACGTGGTCCATGCCCTCGGGCGCGATGTCGACGAGGCGGTTCGCCAGTTCGAAGACGATCGGGTGGCCCATCTGGAACGCCGGGGCGTAGTCGAGCTCGGCGGCCTGGCGCTGGATCGCCTCGGTGATCTTGGGCCGGCAGTGGCCGGCATTGACGCACCACAGGCCTGCGGTGCCATCCAGAATCTTGCGACCGTCGCTGGACGTGTAGTGCATATCCTTGGCCGCAACCATCATACGCGGCGCCTGCTTGAACTGCCTGTTTGAGGTAAACGGCATCCAGAATGCGCTGAGATCGTTGGGCGTAACTTTGAGCCTGTCCGACATGACCAAGCTTTCCTTTCTTCCCCTGTTTCAGTACGGCCAACGCTTGGTCATCGGTGCGTTTTTGTGTTACGCAATTTTTTGACCGATTGGACAAACGTTAGCACCGCCGCTTCGGCGGTCAAGGGATTACTACCGGAAATGCGGCTTCACAGACGCGCTCCACAGGTCGGCAAGAACTGGTCCAGCGGATTGGTCCAGAGAGTGCTGTCGCCCTCCCTCGAATGCGGGACGTCATGACCATGGAAGGCTCGACACCGCGCACCCGTACGCGCATCCAGCAGGAAAAGCGCGAAGTCATCCTCGAAGCAGCACTTGAAGTGTTTTCGACCAATGGCTTCCGTGGTTCGACCATCGACCAGATCGCCGAAGCGGCGGGCATGTCGAAGCCGAATTTGCTCTATTATTTCCGCCGCAAGGAAGACATCCACGAAACACTGATGCACCGGCTGCTCGACACCTGGCTTGCTCCGCTGAAGGAGCTCGACGACATCGGCGACCCGATGACGGAGCTCAGGAGCTACATCAGGCGCAAGCTTGAGATGGCGCGCGATTTTCCCAGGGAAAGCCGGCTTTTCGCCAACGAGATCCTGCAAGGCGCCCCGCGCATCATGTCGATGCTCGAAGGCGAGTTGAAAACGCTGGTCGACGAAAAGGTCGAGGTCATCAAGGGCTGGATGCGCGCGGGCAAGGTCGCCAAGGCCGACCCCTGGCACCTCATCTTCGCCATCTGGGCAACGACCCAGCACTATGCCGATTTCGACGTCCAGGTCCGCGCCGTGCTCGGCCCCGACCGTGGCGGCGAAGGCCGTTTCGAGGACGCCGCACGCTTCCTCGAACAGCTGTTTGTTGAAGGGCTTAGGCCGAAAACCTGAATCGGTTTCTTTGCCGGCCTACTGCCCCGCTGCGATCACCAGCAAGAAGCTGCCGGCAAGCGCCACATTGCTGACCACGCCGTTGATGCGCGAAGCGCGATCCGGTCCCTGATGATCCCAGAAATTGTTGAACATGACGGTCGCAACCAGCAAGAATGCGATCAGGGCGGCTGCGGCAAATGCCGTCCAGGGACCGACGACCAGCATCACCCCGGCGACGATCTGCAGCACGATCCCGCCCCACCGCACCAGCCTCGCCTGCGGCACGCCGCGCGTGGTCATCATGCCGGCGAGGAACGTCGCGTTGGCGATATTGCGCAGGCCCGCGAAAACAAAGGCGCCGCCAAGAAGCAGGCGGCCTACAAATGCCAGTGTCGAAATGTCGAACATAAAATCCCCCTTGGCGATCGCCTTCTGGCGATCGCTGCAGAATGGCTTTCTCGGTTATTGGATCAGGCGGCCTTGGCTTCAGCGACCGGATGAACGGCGTGGAATGTCACGCAAAGGCGGTTCCAGGTGTTGATCATGCCGAGCGCCATGGTGAGCTTGACCAGTTCTCCCCCGGAGAAGTGCTTTTGCGCTTCGGCATAAAGTTCGGCCGGAACGCCGGCATCGGCAATGTTCGTGACCGCTTCCGTCCAGGCAAAGGCCATTCGCTCGCGCTCGGTGAAAAGCGGCGATTCCTTCCACGCTGCGACGAGCCACAGGCGCTGTTCGGTCTCGCCGTCCTGCTTGGCCTCGCGGCTATGCATGTCTACGCAATAGGAGCAGCCGTTGATCTGCGACGCGCGCAACTTGATCAGGTGCAGCAGGCTGTGCTCAAGCCCGCATTCGTTGATTGCGCTGGTGAGCGAGACCAGATGTTTCGTCAGTTCGGGGGCCGCGGTATAGAAATTCAGCCTGGGTTTCATGGCATCTTCCTTTCGTTGATGGTCTTTGCCTTGGAGTTCTGCGGCCGCTGATTAAGCGCAACGAAAGCGCAGCTGGCGGCGACGATGCGTTGATCGGTATTCTCGGTAAAATCGGTAACGATGTCGGAGAGCCGCGTGCCGGCAAGTGCCGTGCGATAGGCGCGCTCCGCCTTGAGCATGGCAACGTTGATGCCGCAGGGCTTCACATAGGCCGAGGCGTCGAGCGCGTAGCTGCCCTTCTGCCTGATCTCGCCGCAGCGGAACGCCGGCTCCCTGCCCTCGATCGCCACCACGATGTCGAGCAGCGTGATTTGCTCGGGCAGCTTCGCCAGGCGGTAACCGCCATTCGGCCCCGGAACCGATTCCAGCACCCTGGCGGCAGTCAACGCCTTGAGATGCTTGAGCAGATAGCTCGGCGAAAGCCCGAATGCCTCAGCCATCACGGTGCCCGGCATCGTGGCGTCGCCCTCGACGCCGGCCAGCATCGCTGCACAATGGATCGCCGCTTCTACGCCGTCACCAAGCTTCATGGTTGCCACCTCACAATCATGGACTCCGTGTATCATGGATATTCTCTATCCACAATAAGCGTAGCAATAAATTCGCTGGTAGCGATGCCGATCTGTCGAGCGCTCAGCCCGCCGGCTGCCACAGCTCGACGGGGTTGCCTTCGGGATCATGGATCCGGGCGAACGACCGTTGGGATAGGCCTCGGGATCGACCTCACCTCGATGCCGCCGGCGCGAAGCTGCGCCACCAGCGCGTCGAGATCGCCGACGCGGAAATTGATCGTCCATTGCTGCTCGGGCTTGCCGAAATAGTCTGTATCATCGGGAAACGGCGCAAACACAGTCGCCGCGGCCAGCTGTTGCCGAAGACTCTTGTCGTAGCTGTCGGGAACGAGGTCGACGCCGAGATAACAGGCATACCATCGGGCAAGTCCTTGCGGATCGCGGGCGCGAAAGAAAAAACCGCCGATGCCAGTACCTTTTACATCCAGCCATCATCCGCCCGCAACAGGCCGAGATCAAGCCGAGGGGTCACTCGGTTCAGGTGCATCTTGCTTGGTCGCGGGCGTCACATGACTAAGCACGCATTTCCAACCGCTTCCGTGCCGGACAAACACATCACTCGTCCATTCGTCCGCCGAGAACGGCTGGCCGCGAAAATGGCCGCTGTTGACCACGCGCGCTGAGTAGACCGCCGTCGCGCCGTAGAGCTCGACGCGTGGGTCGCCAACGGGATCCATCATGTCGTGGGTCAGATCGCCCGACTGCACCGTGGCGAGAAAATCCGCCTTTCCAGTCGCGCCATCGGGGCCGACGATCACCCAATCATCAGTCATGAAGTCGCCAATAGCGGTGGCGTCGTTGGAAACGATCGCCGCCGCCCAGGCTCGAGCGAGTTCTACAACCTCGCTCTTGTCGTCCATGGCTTGCCGCCCTACTCCGCCGCCACCTTGGCCATCGGGTTGTTGGGATGCGTCGTCCAGTTGGCATAGTTGGGCGAAACCGGCTTGCCGGTGCGCTTGTCCATGGCACCGACAGCCAGCGGCTCCATGGTGATGCAGCCTTCGACCGGGCAGACATTGACACACAGGTTGCACCCGACGCATTCCTCCTCGATCACCTCGAAGTGCCTGACGCCGTCGAGCATGCTGGTGATCGCCTGATGCGAGGTGTCCTCGCAGGCGATGTGGCAGCGGCCGCACTTGATGCAGGCGTCCTGGTCGATATGCGCCTTGGCGACATAGTTGAGGTTGAGATACTGCCAGTCGGTGACGTTGGGCGTGGCGCGCCCGACGATATCGTCGAGCGAGCGATGTCCCTTCTCGTCCATCCAGTTCTCGAGGCCGGCGATCATCTCCTGCACGATCTTGAAGCCGTAGGTCATGGCCGCCGTGCAGACCTGCACGTTGCCGGCGCCGAGCGCCATGAATTCGGCCGCATCGCGCCAGGTGGTGATGCCGCCGATGCCCGAGATCGGCAGGCCCGCCGTCTCCGGATCGCGCGCGATCTCGGCCACCATGTTCATGGCGATCGGCTTCACTGCCGGGCCGCAATAGCCGCCATGCGAACCCTTGCCGTCGATTGTCGGCTGCGGTGCGAAGCTGTCGAGATCGACGCCGGTGATCGAGTTGATGGTGTTGATCAAAGACACCGCGTCGGTGCCGCCGGCGAGTGCGGCGCGCGCCGGCTTGCGCACGTCGGTGATGTTGGGTGTCAGCTTGGTGATGACCGGCATGCGGGTGTTGGCCTTGCACCAGCGCACCACCATCTCGATATACTCCGGCACCTGGCCGACGGCGGCACCCATGCCGCGCTCCGACATGCCGTGGGGGCAGCCGAAATTGAGCTCGATGCCGTCGGCGCCGGTTTCCTCGACCACCGGCAGGATCGCCTTCCAGGCCTCCTCGATGCACGGCACCATCAGCGACACGACGATCGCCCGGTCGGGCCAGTCCATCTTGACCTGCTTGATCTCGCGCAGGTTTGTCTGCAGGTCGCGATCGGTGATCAGCTCGATATTGTTGAGGCCGAGCAGGCGCCGGTCAGCGCCCCAGATCGCGCCGTAGCGCGGGCCGTTGACGTTGACCACGGGCGGCCCCTCCTCGCCGAGTGTCTTCCACACGACGCCGCCCCAGCCGGCCTTGAAGGCACGGATGACGTTGTAGGCCTTGTCGGTGGGCGGCGCCGATGCCAGCCAGAACGGGTTGGGCGACTTGATGCCGACGAAATTGTTTCTGATATCTGCCATCTCAGCCTCCCTTAGCTCATCAAGGCGCGGTTGATGGATTCAGCCGCGTCGCGCCCTTGCGCCACGGCCGAAACGGTCAGGTCGTCGCCACCGGCGATGCAGTCGCCACCGGCCCAGACCTTTTTGAGCGATGTTCGCCCTTCGGCGTCGACCTTGATGCGGCCACCCTCCATGGCAATCGAAGCACCGCTGCCGTTGAGTGCGGAAGGTTCGAAGCTTTGGCCGATCGCCTTGAACACCTGGTCGGCGGCGAGCCGGACGATCTCGCCAGTGCCGGAGAGCTTGTCACCCTTCATGGCGGTGTATTCGAGTTCAATACCAACCACCTTGCCGCCGTCCGATACGACCTGCTTCGGCTGCAGCCAGTGCCGGATGACAACACCGTTGGCGGCCGCGAGATCCTGCTCGAATGCAGAGGCGTTCATGTGCTCCTGGCCACGGCGGTAGCAGATCGTCACTTCCTCGGCACCAAGCAGCTTGGACTGCACGGCAGCATCGACCGCGGTCATGCCGCCGCCGATGACGACGACACGGCGTCCGACTGGCAGGCCGGCGAGATCGCTCGACTGGCGCAGCACGGAGATGAAATCGACAGCGTTGGAAACGCCATTGGCGTCCTCGCCGTCGGCGCGCAATGCGTTGACGCCCGCAAGGCCGAGACCGAGGAACACCGCGTCGTAGCTCGCAGAAAGTTCGGCGAGATGATAGTCGCGGCCGAGCGCCTTGCCGTTTTCGATCGTGATGCCGCCGATCGATGTGACGTAGTCGACTTCGGCCTGGGCGAAGTCGTCGGTGCTCTTGTAGGCGGCGATACCGTATTCGTTGAGGCCGCCGGCCTTTTCCCGCGCCTCCAGAATGGTCACTTCATGGCCGTAGCGGGCGAGCCTGTGGGCAGCCGCAAGGCCAGCCGGTCCAGCGCCGACGACGGCAATCTTCTTGCCGGTCGGAGCTGCGCGGCTATAGAACTGCTTGCCCTGCTCCATCGCCACATCGGTGGCGTAGCGCTGCAGGCGGCCGATCTGCACCGGCTTGCCTTCGGCGACCTCACGGACGCAGACCTCTTCGCACAAGGTCTCGGTCGGGCAGACGCGGGCGCACATGCCGCCGAGGATGTTCTGGTCAAAGATAGTCTTGGCCGAACCGAGCGGATTTCCGGTCGAAATCTGGCGGATGAACATCGGGATGTCGATCGATGTCGGGCACGCCGTCATGCACGGCGCATCGTAGCAAAAGTAGCAACGATCCGACTCGACCAGCGCCTCGTGATTGTCGAGAGGCGGGTGCAGGTCGGAAAAATTTTCGGCATATTGAGCGGACTCAAGGCGGCCGCCGACTATGCCTTCCTTGAAAAGACCTTCTGCCATTCCAGTTCCCCAGTTTTTATTGGTTTTGAGGAAGCGTAGCACTTTCTGTTTTTTTATCAATTGGTCAATTTTCGAGCTAAGTATTTGAAAACTCTCAAAAATAATATGAATTTGATTGTCAGGTTTTTATCTCGAATACTTACGGCCCCTGCGTAAATTTCGGCTTCCTGTCGGAAATCCGCCCGGGTCCACGTCATATGATGGTGCTGCCGCGCCACGGAGATCCGTGCGCCAACGATTGACGGCAGGAAACGCAAGGGAGCCAGACATGCCCCATACCCCGCAATCCTTCTTCTGGTACGAACTGATGACGACCGACCTCGACGCCGCCGAGGCCTTCTACACTGCTGTGGTGGGCTGGCGGGCCGAGCCTTTCGACAAGGCGGCCGACATGCCGCGCTACGTCGTGGTCAACGCCGGCGACCGCGGTGTCGGCGGCCTGATGGACCTGCCCGAAGAGGCCAAGAAGATGGGAATGCCGCCCGCCTGGATCGGCTACATCGACACCAAGGATATCGACGTTTCGGTGGCGTCGCTGACCAAGGCCGGCGGCTCCGTCATCAGGCCAGCTGACGACATCCCGGGCGTCGGGCGGTTCGCCGTCGTCGCCGATCCGCAAGGTGCGGTTTTCATGTTTCTGCAGCCGAATGGCCCGGAGCAGCCGTCAGTGCCACTGGATACGCTGGGGCATGTCGGCTGGCACGAGTTGTATACGACCGACTGGCGCGCGGCCCTCGAGTTCTATTCGAGCCAGTTCGGCTGGGGCAAGGACGACCAGTTCGACATGGGAGCGATGGGCATCTACCAGATGTTCAACGCCGGCAAAGGCATGATCGGCGGCATGATGAACAGGCCCGAGCAAATCCCGATGTCGGTCTGGCAGTTCTACTTCAACGTGGCAGCGATCGACGCTGCTGCCCAGCGCGTGACCGATCGCGGCGGCAAGGTGCTGATGGGGCCGATGGAGGTTCCCGGCGGCCAGTGGATCGTGCAGTGCCAGGACCCACAGGGCGCCCATTTCGCCTTGTTGGCGCCGGTGAGGTAGGCAAAGGTGACGATGCACATTCGCGTATTGGCTTGCTGGTGACGCGATCTCGCCTTCGCTCCTTGTCGGACGCTTTCGCGCCGCCAGCCCGCTACCCGCTGATCACCCTGTCGGCGTCACGTCGTGCGCGCCGCCCTTGCCGACGCTGATGACCGGCTCCATCGCAGCAAAAACGCTGGGCGGCAGGTGGCACTTGATCTGGTGGCCGCCGCCCATGTCGCGCACCGGCGGCACCTGGGTCTCGCACAGATTGCCCGGCACCTGGGACTTGTAGCGGCACCGCGTCTGGAACGGGCAGCCAGACGGCGGGTTCATCGCCGAGGGAATGTCGCCGTCGAGCACGATGTGCTTCTTGACCACCGAGGTGTCGGCGATCGGGATCGCCGACAAAAGTGCTTCGGTATAGGGGTGGTAGGGCGGCGAGAAGATCTGGTCGGTAGTGCCCTGCTCCACGACATGGCCGAGATACATCACCACCACGCGGTCGGCGATGTAGCGCACCACCGACAAGTCGTGGCTGATGAACAGCATCGTCGTCTTTGATTTGCGCTGGATATCCATCAGAAGCTCGGTGACCGCCGCCTGCACCGACACGTCGAGCGCCGACACCGGCTCGTCGGCCACCACCACCCTGGCCTGACCGGCGAAGGCGCGGGCGACGCCGATGCGCTGCTTCTGCCCGCCCGAGAGCTGGCGCGGCATGCGTTCGGCAAAAGCGCGCGGCAGCTTGACCAGGTCAAGCAGTTCCATCATGCGCTGTGTGCGGTCGGCGGCCGTCTTGCCGACATTGAACTTTTCCAGCGTGCGGATGATCTGCGAGCCGACCGAATGGCTCGGGTTGAGCGTGTCGAACGGGTTCTGGAACACCATCTGGATCGCCGACACGGTTGCCACGTCGCGGTCCTCGATGCCGGTCGACTGGATTTCCTTGTTGCCGAGCAGAACCTTGCCCGAGCTTGCCGTTTCGAGCCCGAGCAGCACCTTGGCCAGCGTCGACTTTCCGCAGCCGGATTCGCCGACGATGGCGACGGTCTCGGACTCGCGCGCCACGAAGCTGATCGTCTCGTTGGCCTTGACGACCCTGCCCTCGCTGGAGCCGAAAACCTCGCTGCCGCCGACGCGGTAGTATTTTTTCAAATCGTCGATCTTGAGTACCGGCGCGCCCGGCTCGACCTTCTCGTGCTTTTTGCCCGCACCTGGCGGCATGGCCGCCCAGTCGATCTCGTTGAAGCGCACGCAGCGGCTGAAATGGCCTGCATGGCCGGTGACCGGGATCATCGGGATTTCGTCGGCATTGCACAGGCCTTCGACGAAGTGGTGGCAGCGCGGGCCGAAATTGCAGCCCTTGGGGCGCTGGTGCGGCAGCGGCAGCTGGCCGGGGATGGCGACCAGCGGACGCGAATTCTTGTCCGCTCCGGGCAGCGGGATCGAGCGGAACAGCCCCTGGGTGTAGGGATGGCGCATGCGGTCGAAGACATCCTTGATCGAGCCGGTTTCGACCGCCTCGCCAGAATACATCACCGTGATGCGGTCGCAGGTCTCGAGGATCAGGCCGAGATTGTGCGACACAAAGATCATCGAGGTGCCGAACTGCTTGCCGAGCCCCTTGACCAATTGGACAATGCCGGCCTCGACGGTGACGTCGAGCGCGGTCGTCGGCTCATCGAGCAAAAGCAGCGCCGGATTGGACAGCAGCGCCATGGCAATGACGATGCGCTGCTGCTGGCCGCCGGAGAGCTGGTGCGGGAAGGAGCGCATCATGCGCTCGGGGTCGGGCAGCTTGACGGAGCGGACCATTTCGAGCGCGCGTTTGTAGGCCTCGTCCTTCGACACCTTGTCGTGGATCATGGGCACTTCCATCAGCTGCTGGCCGACCTTCATCGCCGGATTGAGGCTCGCCATCGGCTCCTGGTAGATCATGGCGATCTTGTTGCCGCGGATGGAGCGCAGCTCCTCTTCGGACATGTCGCCCATGTCCTTGCCCTGGAACTTGATGCGGCCGCCGACAATCTTTCCGATGTTGGAGAGGTCGCGCATGATGCCGAGCGACACCGTCGACTTGCCGCAGCCGCTTTCGCCGACGATGCCCATTGCCTCGCCGGGCATCACCGTGCAGGAGAAGTCCATAACGGCCGGGATTTCGCCACGACGGGTGAAGAACGAGATGGAGAGGTTCTCGATCTCGAGGATGGGTTCGGCAGGAGTTCTGACGGCTTCGTTCATGACGATCTCCCTCAGTCCTTCATCGATTGTTCGCGCAGCGCATCGGCAAGAAGGTTGAGGCCGAGCACGAAGGACATCAGCGCGATTGTTGGCGGCAGCGCCGGGTGGATGAAGGAGCGCAGCAGGCGGCTCGCATCCTTGATCGCGGTGCCCCAGTCGGGACTTTCGGGCGCGAGGCCGAGGCCGAAATAGCCGAGCGTGCCGAGCAGGATGGTGGTGTAGCCAATGCGCAGGCAGGCATCGACGATCAGCGGCCCGCGCGCATTGGGCAGGATCTCCCACAGCATGATGTACCAGGGCGTCTCACCGCGTGTCTGGGCGGCGGCGACATAGTCGCGCGTCTTGATGTCCATGGTGAGGCCGCGGACGATGCGGAACACGCCCGGGCTGGAGGCGAAGACGACGGCGACGAAGATGTTGAGCTGGTTGGGGTCGATGTGGATGATGCCGAACGGATCGGCGTTGAAGACCAGCCCGGCATAGACCCAGCCGCCGATCAGAAGCGTCAGGCCAAGCAGCAGATAGATGCGTTCGGGCCGGCCCTTGAAGCGGGTGTAAAACAGCGTCGAAAAGAAGATGATCGGAAACAGAAAGAACACGCCCGCCATGGCGTAGGGGATTGGCGTGTCCATGATGCCGGGCGTGACCAGCAGGTAGAACAGCAGGATCACCGGGAAGGCGAGCACGAGGTTGGCGAGGAACGACAGGAACGAGTCGATACGTCCGCCATAGTAGCCGGCAGGCAGGCCAAGCGTGATGCCGACCATCAACGCGAAAGCCGTAGCGGCGGGCGCGATGATCAGCACGATCTGGCTGCCGTAGACCATGCGCGAGAAGACGTCTCGGGCAAGCTTGTCGCCGCCGAACAGGTAGACCTGCTTCGACGCCGGCTCGATGGCACCTGGCAGCGCGTCCTTCATGATGGGGATCTGGCTGAGCGGATCGAAGGGCGCGACCTTGGCAGCGAAGATCGCCGTGAACAGCCAGAAGAAGCAGATGGATACCCCGGCGATGCCGACGCCTGAATCGAAGAGCTGGCCGTAAAGTCCGAGGTGCTTGCGGAAATTGAAGCTCGCGACCAGCACGATGGCCATGGCCAGCCACACCGGCCAGAAGCGGGCGAGCACGCCAAGGAAGGTCTGGAAGGCGCCGATATATTCGATCTGCATGCGGCCCTCTCCCTACTGAACGCGGATGCGTGGATTGAGGTAGGCGTAGCCGACATCGGAGATCAGCTGGGTGATCAGCACGATGAAGACCGAGACAAGCGAGCAGCCGAGCAGAAGGTCGATGTCGTTGTTGCCGGCGGCCTCGACCAGCGTGTAGCCGAAGCCCTGGTAGCGGAACATCACCTCGACGATGACGACGCCGGTCAAAAGCCACGGGAACTGCAGCATGATGACGGTGAACGGTGCGATCAGCGCATTGCGCAACGCATGCTTGACCACCACGTTGCCGAACGACAGGCCCTTGAGCCTGGCGGTGCGGATATACTGCTGGGTCATCACCTCGACCATCGAGGCGCGGGTCATGCGGGCGATATAGCCGATGCCGTAGATGGCAAGCGTCATCACGGGCAGCGTGAAATTGTAGAAGGTGATGCCCTGGCTGGCTGATGCCGCCGAGCCGTTCAGCCAGCCGAGCCACGAGGCAAAGATGACGGTGAAGATGACACCCGAGACATATTCGGGCGTGGCGGTCGTTGCGATCGAGGCGATGGACAAGGTTCGGTCGGTGCGCGAACCCTCGCGCATGCCGGCAAGAATGCCGATCAGCAACGCTATGGGCACCATCGTGGCCAGCACCCAGAACATCAGGATGCCGGTGGCGCCGAGTGCAGGAAACAGCTTTGTCGCGACGGGCGTCTTGAACTTGGTCGAACAGCCGAAATCACCCTGCAGTATCCCCGAATAGGTCGGCACGGCAGGTTCGTTGCAGAAGCGGAAGCGCGGTACGGCCTGGCCCGTGGCAGGGTCAATGTTCGGCTGCTTTTGGACAACGCCGAGCCACTGGCCATACCGGATGAAGAAATTCTGGCGGTAGCCGTTGCGCTGGAGCCAGCTTTCGAGCTGGTCCGATGTCGTGCGCATCTCGGTCTGGCTGATCGCCAGCTTCCTGAGGTTGGGCTCGAGATTGATGAGGAAGAACACCACAAGCGTCAGGCACAGCATGGTGAGTGCCATGGTGCCGAGGCGGCGCGATATGAAAGATAGCATTGGCGTCCCCTGCCTTTGTGGGTTTGGGGTCCGTGGTGGCGATCAACCCTATTGCGGAAGGCGGAAGGGGCGAACCTCGCCCCTCCCCGTTTGGAGGCTCAGGCTCACGCCTCCTTGAGCCAAACCTTGCCGTAGTCGTGTTCGAAGGTCGGGTGCATGCCGCCGCCTTGCACGGCCTCGACCGAGTGGTTGTAGAGCTTGCGCCAGTAAGGCTGGATGATGATGCCGGAATCCTGCAGGATCTGCTCGATGTCCTTCATCATTTCCTTGCGCTTTTCGACGTCCGCAACCGCAAGCGCCGCGTTGAGCTTCTTGTCCCATTCCGGGTTGGACCAGGCGCTTTCGTTCCATGCCTCGCCGGTACGATAGGCCAGCGCCAGAACCTGCACGCCAAGCGGACGCATGTTCCAGTTGGTCATCGAGAACGGGTACTTGGTCCAGTCGTTCCAGAAGGTCGAGCCCGGCAGCACGGTGCGCTTGACCTTGATGCCGGCCTCGCGCAGCTGGGCCGCGATGGCGTCGCCGGTGTTCTTGTGCCAGTCCTCGTCGACAGTGATCAGCTCATGTTCGAAATCGGCCTGGCCAGCCTCGGCCATCATCGCCTTGGCGGCGGCGATATCGCGAACCTGCTTGGGCAGTTCGAAATATTCCGGATGGATCGGCGCGACGTGGTGGTTTTCGGCCGGCGTGCCGGCATTGCCGTAACCGAGCTGGAGCACGACCGCATTGTCGACGGCCTTGTGCAAGGCCTGACGGACCTTCTGGTCGTCATAAGGCTTGTTGGCGACGTTGGTGCGCGCAACGATGGTCGCGGCGGTGACGACTTCCGACTTCACCAGGCCGAGGCCGTCGAGGATCGAGACGTAGTCGGCGGAGGTCTCGAAATTGGTGTGGACCTCGTTGGCCTCGAAGGCGCTGACCATCGCGGCCGGATCGGTGCCGTAGTCGATGAGTTCGACGCCGTCGAGATAGACCTCGCCGTTCCACCACTTGTTGTCTTCGCGGCGCTTGTAGACCACCTTCTGCCCGACGTCGTAGGAAACGAGTTCGAACGGGCCGGTGCCGATCGGGCAGGCCTTGAAGTCGCCGCCCTTCTCGTCGAAGGACTTGTGCACGATCAGGCCGGGATAGTCGGTCAGGTTCGGGATGATGGCGATATCGGACGATGTCAGCTTGAGCTTGATCGTCATGTCATCGACTTTTTCGACCGAGCCTTCGCGCAGCTTGCCGGTCTTTTCGTCCATCAGCGAGCCAAGGCGGCCAGGCATCGAATTGCCCTCGGCGCTCTTGTCGCCCCAACGGGTGAAGTTGAAGATCACGTCGTCGGCATTGAACGGGTCGCCGTTGCTCCAGGTCACGCCGGGACGGACGTGCAGGACATACTCTGTCGCGTCGTCATTCACTTCCCAGCTGGCAAGCAGATACGGTTCGAAGGTGTATTTGTCGGTGTATTTGACCAGCGGCTCGATGGCCTGGCGCTGTGCATTTGCGATTTCGGACCAGTCCGCCTTGCGCGGATCCTTGGGATCCTTGATCCATTGCGCGACTTTCAGCACGCCGCCCTTGGTAGGCGTTTCCTGCGCCAGTGCCTCGGTCGGCATGGCAAGGCCAATCATGCCGTAGGCCATGGCAGCGGAAGCGCCGAAGGTCGTCGCCATCGCGAGAAATTCGCGACGGTCCATCTTGCCGTCGACGACAGCACTCGCCAGCTCACGGATGTGGCCGGGAACAAGATCTGAGTTGCTCTTGTAGAATGTCATTTCCGTCTCCCATTGAAGTGGCCTGTAACGTTACCATTCCGCATCCATTTCCCGTTGTCAAAACGGTTGGACGTCGTGTTCCCGGAACCAAGTCTGCAATTTTGAGGGGGGAGCAGTTCGCGCGATAGCGACAAAGTTGGCGCAAAAATGGTAATGCGCGCCGGATTCATCGGAATCTTCGTCGTTGCTAATTTACTCTTGTTCCCACAATCGGCGACAGTGCCACGACACTTCGCCGATGATGTCAGGACCGGCCGTCAGCCGGTATCAGTATTCACGCTCGTAGAAGATGCCGCCCTTGGCTTCGCCCGCGTCGGTGGCCTGACCGCGCAGCTTGATGCCGCGTCCGACATTGAGGTCGATCGTAGCCTTGCCCGACCCCGGCTTGTCGCCCGCTTCGAGCGACAAATAGGTGCGGTCGTTCAGATACTTGCCGACAGCAATCGAAGTGTCGCCCTGGTCGTTCGTCCTGATGTCGAGATCATCGACGCCGAGCGTGGAGCGCAGGCTCGACAACAGCGAAGTCGAGCCGCCGATGCCGGCCATCTGGGCAGCCGCTTCGGCCAACTGGGCGATCTGCAAAGGCGATAGGTTCGACATCGAACGGCCAAAGATCAGCCGCGCCAGCACTTCGTCTTCAGGCAGGGCGGGCACCGAAGAGAAGGAAAATTTCGGGTTGTTGGCCTCACCGGTGACGGTGATGGTGACGGTCGCGTCGCCGGCGGTGGTCTCGGCGGCGAAATTGATCGTCGGCACCAGCGAACCGGAGAATCCGACCGAACCCCTGGTGAAGTTAAGCCGCTTGCCCAGGATGGAAAGCCGGCCACGCTTGAGCGTGAACTCGCCAACGGCCTGTGGAGCGGCGGACGAACCTGACAGGCGCAGCGTGCCGCCGAGTTCGGCGTCAAGGCCACGGCCCTGGACGAATATCTGGCTGGGCGCGTTGATCGTGACGTCGAGCGTCAGCGCTCCTGTACCGCCGCTGGCCTGGGTCGGCGGCCGCATCGCCTCTTGCTGCGCCACGACGGCCTTGGGAGCGTTCTTGTGCTTGACGTCGACGGCGGTCAGCGAACCCGGGAATTTTTCGGGAATGCTGATGACCGTACGAGCGAGATTGATGGTGCCTGAAAGCACCGGTGCCTTCGTCAACGGGCCCTTGATGGCGATGTCGCCTCCGAGATTGGCCGTGACAACGCGGCCGTCGGTGTAGCGGCCATCGGTGAGCTTGACGGTGATATCCGCCGGGAAGCCCGTGGCGGCATCGGTGCCGACCGTACCGCTGGCCGTAAGCTGGCCGCCGGTTGACAGCGACCCGGTGAGCCGGTTGATGCGAGCAACGCCTGCGGCGATACCGACGTCGAGATTGATGTCGTTGATGGCAATGCCCGACTGCGCCATCAAAAGCCGCGCGCCGGATGCACGCACGCTGCCGCCGATGACCGGCGACGTGGCGGGGCCTCGCACCTGGACATTGACGTCGGCGGAGCCGGTCAGCGCCATGCCCTGGGCCGCGAGCGTGCGGGTGAGGAAGGAAAACGGCACCGGTCCGGCGAAGTTGAGATCGAGTGTTACAGGTGCATTGGTAACGACAGTGCCACCGCCCCTGAGCGCCAGGCCCGATCCGTCACCGATCGTCGACTGGAAGGTGAGCCTGCCGCCGTCAAAGGTACCGGTGGAACCAATTTTCATGGGGCCGAAACCGGCGCCCGTGGTCTGCGTGGTCGCAGCACCGGAAACATTAAGATCGTAGCCAACAGTCGGGTTCGCAGCAGCACCCGAGACCTTGACCGTGCCGGAGATCGAGCCGGCAGCACCAAGACCGGGCGAGAACGAATTGGCGAGCGATGCCGGAACATTAGCAAGCGTCGCATTGAGGTTGAGGGCCGAACCGGCGGTGCCGGAAATGGTTGCGGTGCCGCCGCCGAGGTTCAGCGCCAGACGGTCAAGCGTCGTTGTGCCGCCAGCGATCGAAACCGTGGTTGGCCGGGCAAGGGCAGCACGAATGCCGCGCATCGTCGCCTCGCCAGAGGCAAGCTCTATGGTCGTCACACCGCCCGCCAGCTTGACGCGGCCGGCAGCCTTCGCCGGAATGTCGGCGACGGTTGCGCCGCCGGAGAAACCGGTCCACTCACCGTCGCGCTTGAGGTCGACAGCGATGCCCGAGATGACAGTCTTGCCCGAGGTCACCGACTTGGCCTTGATCGTGCCCGAAATTGCCGGCGCCTTGAGGTAGTTCAGGATGTCGGCGTTGATCGCAACGTCATTGGCGGCGAGGTCGCCGCGCTTGAGCGACGCCGTATTCGCGTTCACGGTTACCTGAGGGATGTCGCCGCTGCGGGTGAAGTTGATCTTGCCGCGCACATCGCCTTCGGCGGTCTCAAGTGCCAATGCCGCGATGGGGCCGATGTCGGGCATGTCGATGGTGATCGTGCCGAGCGGCACGAAACCCTGGTCGAGGACAAGGTCGCCCGAAAGCTTGTTTTGGCCGAGCGACAGCGACAGACCCTTGATCTCGCGCTTTCCATCTGCGGTGCGCAGCACGGCATTGCCCTGCAGCGGCTGGCCCGCGACGTTGCCGGTGAGCGCGATATTGGCTGCCGGATTGGCCGGATCGACCTTGCCCGTTGCCGTCAAGTTGAGCCCGGTAATCTCGCGCGCAGCCGCTTCGATACGGTCGCTGGTGACTGTAAGCGACACGTCGGGTGCCGTGCGCGCGCCCTTCGCGGTGAGCGCGAAATCGATGGCGCCCTTGGCCTGCTTGGACAGCAGCGAGACGTCGGCGAAGGAGCCCTTGAGATCGGCGTCGATCTCGGTGCCCTTCACACGCGCGGTGCCTTGCGCCTTCAGCGCGCCCGAGGTGAGTTCGATGGCATTGGCGGCGAACGCGCCTTCGGCGTCACGACTTGCGGTCGCCGAAAACTGCGTCCGCTCAGCCAGTGCAATGCGAACCCCAGCCGGCAGCGCGCTGGATACGACGTCAGCCTTGAGCCCGAGTTCCAGCGCAAGATCCGCAAGATTTAGCTTGGCGTTCATCTGGCCGTTGAGGGCATCGCTGCGGATAGTACCTTCGTCGACGACGATTTGGGTCTTGCTGATCGACCCGGCCATGTCGACGGAGACGCGCCCGGCAACCAGCGGTGCCAGAGTGGCGACATCGGTCTTGAGTTCGGCCACCCCCAGCTTGATCGCGACCGGGCCGCTGCGCCCGGCGATGTCGAAGGCATCCGAATGGGCGGATGCCACGATGTCGCGCAGTTCCGAGTTGCCGGCGATGATGGAGACCAGCGATGCGCTGAAATCGATGGCCGGGGCCTTGCCGTCGCCAAGTGCGCGCAGGCTGGCCGCATTGATGGCCACCGTCACCGGCTGGGCGTCGCTGCCGAGGCTGAGCACGATGGGCGCGCCGTTGGCCTTGACCTCGAGCGACAGGTCGGCGGCACCTGCGGGGTCGAGCGAACCGGCTGCGGCCGCAGTCAAGGCGCTGCTTGCAACAGTAGCGCGCTCGATGTCGACCCCACCCGTGGTCGTGCGGGTGCCGGCGATGTCGAAGGTGGTGCTGCCGGCGAGCAGAGGCTTGAGCATCGCTGGAACAAAATCTTCGAACGCGCCGTCGCCCTTGGCGGAAATGACGTTGCCCTGGTCGGTCAACTGGTGCGTGCCGGAGATACGGGTGACGACCTTGCCGTCAACCGCGAAGGTACCCGTGCCGCTCCAGTTGGCGGCGGGCCCTTCGCCCGACACCACCAGTTCGACAGCCGGCTGGTTGGGCAGCTTCAGGATATTGGCGATGATGCCGCCCGCAGGCTCGGCTGCGCGGATGTTGAGCGCGATGCGATTGTCCGCCGGCGCAAAGGCGATGTCGGCGTCGACAACGCCTTCCTTGCCGTCGCTGCGCGAGATGTTGAGCTTGGTTTCGATCCCGAGCGGCAAACGGTCGGCGCGCACCATGCCCTTGGCGGCCAGTTCGGCAATGCCCGTGCCGGCTAGCGCCTCGCCAAGCGCGATTTCAGGCAGGTCTATTTGTTTGATGTCGACCGAGACGGGCAACGACAACCCACCGCTGCTGGCCTGCTTCTTGGTGCCCCCGGCAGGCAGGCGCGCGACCTCGATGCGCTCGACCGCAATCTTGTCGGCTCGGAACGTGCGCGAAAGAAGCGCCAAGGGCGACCAGTCGACCGAAACGCCGCGCAAGGCGAGCCAGGCACCCTGACGGTCTTCGATCACCACATTGTCGAGCCTGAGGTTGCCCGACCAGATGCCGTTCAACCCGCTCAATCTGATCTTCTGGTCGTCGGTCGAGGCAACGCTGGAAATTAGTCCAGCGAGATTTTCACGACCCTTGGCGGTCAGCGTGAAAACCGCCGCGGCACCAACGACAAAGGCCAGCACGACGAGGATCGCGATGCGGAGAATGCGCAGGATTTTCTTCAACATAGCCATCGAGTCAGAACGCCTGGCCGACGCCGGCATAGATGCCGTAGTTGGGGTCGTCGGGCCCGGGATTGAGCGGCACCGCCACATCGACGCGCAACGGGCCGAACGGCGTGAGGTAGCGGACGCCGATGCCGGCACCCACGCGCACGGTGGAGAAATCGGGGAACTGCTTGGCCGAGACGGTACCGGCATCGACGAAGGGCACGATACCGATCTTGTCGTTGAGGGCATAGCGGATCTCGACCGAGGTCTCGGCATAGGACAGACCGCCCGTCGGCTGGCCGTCCAGGTGCGGACCGATGCCCTGATAGGCATAGCCGCGCACCGATCCGCCGCCGCCTGCGTAGAAGCGCCGGTCGGCGGGAACTTCTTCCAGGCTAGCACCGAGGATCGACCCGATCGCCGCGCGGCCCGCGAGTATGAAGCGGTTGTTGGCACCGAGCCCGTAATAGGTCGACCCCTCGCCCCTGAGCTTGACGAAGGCGTTGCTGTTCAGGGCATCGTAGGTCGGCTCGGCATAAGCGAGCGCGCGAAAGCCACGCGTCGGGTTCAGCTTGTCGTCGCGGTTGTCAAAGGCATATTGCAGTGGCGTCGAGACCAGCAGATAGCGCTGGCCGTCGGGATTGAGCGCATCCTCGATGTCGGCATATTCAACCACCAACTCGGCCGACAAGGACTGCTCCTTGGTGAGCTCATAAGAGACACCTGCGTTGCCCTTGACCGAAAAGATGTCATAGGCATCGGGATGTTCGTATGACACCTTGGCGCCGGAGAAGAATTTCGACGCTGGCCCGATGACGCCGGGTTTTTCGAACATGATGCCGGCATTGTAGTTGAGCTTGTCCAGTTGCATCGTGTCGCCGATGCGGCCGATCGATCCGCCTATGCGCAGCTTTTCTGCGCGTCCAAACAGGTTGCGATGGCCCCAATAGCCCTCAACGCCCATGCCTTCGGTGGTTGAATAGCTGGCGCCGGCGCCGAAATAGCGCATCTTGCGCTCGCTGACGCGGACATCGATCGGGATCTCGCCGGATGGGTCGAGCGCAAGGGCCTCGTTGATCGACACCGAGCTGAACACATCGAGGGCCAGCAGACGGCTACGGGCGTCGTCGATCTCCTTGGGCGAATACCGGCGGCCGCGCTCAAGCCCGGTCATGTAGACGGTGAAGTCGCGATCGACGGCCTGGGTGCCCTCGACTGTCGTTGCGCCATATCCGGCAATCGGGCCGGCGGCAACGTCGAGGGTAACGTCGAGCGTGGTGGTGGAGTGGTCGGCGACGATGGTACGGCTCGTCACCTTGGCAAGCGGCCTGCCCTCTTCCTTAAGCGCGCGCACGATCTGGGCTTCCGCCTTCAAGATCGCGTCGGAGCTGGCGTTGCCCCCTGCTATCAGACCGAAATCGGCGCCCCTGATGTCGGCGGCATCGCCCTTGAGCACGACATCGCCAAGGGTGAACATCGAACCGGGCTCGATGGTCACAGTCACAGGAATCGGCTGCGGGCCGTTGAAGACCGCATCGGGTGCGAGGTCGTCGAGCGACTTGCCGGCAATGGCGATCTTGACCACGCCGTCATACCGCGCCTTGGAAAACAGTGCCGCAACCAGTCGCTCGCGGTCATTGCGTGCCTTGGCAAGCAGGCCGAGGGACCCGGAGACCGGACGGTCTTCCTCGCCCTTCAGCAACGAGGCCTTTTCGAGTGCCTCGCGCAAATCGTCGTCGGCGCCGACGACCTCGAAGGTGACGGCATAATCGAGCGGATCGACGATGTCGGCGTCTTCCTCGTCGGCCGAGCCCCAAAGCCTGATTCCGAAGATTTCGAAGGCAGATGCCTTGTGCGTTTCAACGGCCAGGACGGTGGTCGACAACAGCACAGCAAACGCCGCGCGCGAAAGCGCGCGGGCGGTCGTTGATCTGTCGAATCCACGCATACGCCGCACAAACATCAAGCCAAGGTAACTCCCAATCCTAAAATTGGAATGAAGTTTCTGGCTTTTCGTAAAGCAGCCACATTCGATATGTCAGAATTCCTTGGGCGAATGAATGACATCCGTGGCAGGGATTCGGGTGCTTTCATCAGGGCGGTCCGCATGGTTGGGCAATACCATGCACAGCGTCCAAGACAAGTATTAAGGTGCAGGTTTAGCCTGTAAGCTTGCCGTGTTGATTGTGCGGCGGCAATTTTCAAGATGTCGCTTCAAGCGACGACACGGCTGTTGGAGGGACATGAATATGCGTGCGGCTCGGGTTTTTCCGGTATTCGTTCTTCTCTTTTTGGCCTTGGTATCAGGCGCTGCGGCAGTCGAAGCACGCCGCGTGGTGACCGCCGAAAACAGCGATTACTTCGGTTTCGACCTGCGTTCGGAGCAGAATGTGACGCTCGACCAGTGCCAGACATCTTGCCTGGGTGACACGTCCTGCCGCGCCTTCACCTACAACACCAAGGCGAAATGGTGCTTCCTCAAGTCCGATTTCGCCCTCATCAAGCCATTCGCTGGCGCTGTCGGTGGCAAGGTCGTGCCGGTCAATGGCGAGCCCGACATCGGCGCGCCGGCCGAACTGTCGTTCTTCCCAGCCTCGATGGCCGACGAAGCGCGCCAGTACCGCCGGGCGCTGACCAACGGCTCGGTGGTCGTCGGCGGCCAGGGCCTCGCCGCGCTGACCGACGGCGGCGACAATGCGATGCTCCAGGGCGATCCGCGCACTGCGATGCAGAAATTCCGCGCCGCGGTCGCCATCTTGCCCGACGATGCGGCGATCTGGACGCGCCTGGCGCGTGCCACGCTTGGCGTCCAGCCGATCAATGGCGAGGAAACCGCATCCTTGCAGCGCGACGCGACCTCGACCGCCTACAACGCCTACCTTTTGTCGCGCAACGCAAAGAACCGCGCCGAGCTTCTGTCGCTGCTTGCCGCGGGCCTTGACGGCCGCGACATGTTCCGGCCCTCGCTCCAGGCCTATGAGGCGAGCCTCGCGCTCGACAATTCGGCCTCCGTGCGTGCCACATACGAAGACCTGAAGGCCCGGAAAGGCTTCCGCGTCGTCGAGCACACCATCGACGCCGACACCACTTCGCCACGCGTTTGCGCCCAGTTCTCCGAACAGCTGGTCAAATCGGGCGTGGATTATGCGCCTTTCGTCACCATCGACGACGCAGCACCCAAGAGTGTCGAGGCCAAGGACAAGCAGATCTGCGTCGAGGGGCTCGAGCACGGCCAGCATTACCGTGTGAACTTCCGCTCCGGCCTGCCTGCGGCCATTGGCGAGGTGCTGACCGCGCCCGTCGTGCTCAGCGTCTATGTCCAGGATCGTGCGCAATCGGCTCGCTTCACCGGCGACAGCTTCGTTCTGCCTTCCTCCGCCCGCCGCGGCATTCCTGTCGTCACCGTCAACATGGAAGCGGCCGACATGAAGCTCTACCGCGTCGGCGACCGTTCGCTGGCGCAGCTTTTGTCGGGCTACCAGTTCCTGCGCCAGCTCGACGGCTATGACGTCTCCAACATCGCCGACCAGATGGGCGAGCCGGTGTGGACAGGCCAGCTTGCGATCGTAAACGAGCTCAACAAGGAAGTGACGACCTCCTTCCCGGTCGATGAAGCGCTGCCTAACCGCAAGCCCGGCGTCTATGTGCTGACTGCCCAGCCGGTCGATGACAAGAGTGACACCTGGACGACCAAGGCGACACAATGGTTCGTGGTCTCCGACATCGGACTGTCGACCTATACCGGCCAGGACGGGCTTAACGTTTTCGCCCGCTCGCTCGGCTCGGCCAAGCCGATCACTGATGCCGAACTGACGTTGCTTGCCCGCAACAACGAGATCCTGGGCACCGGCAAGACCGACGCCGATGGCCGCGCCACCTTCACTCCAGGCCTGACCCGAGGCGAAGGTGGCCTGGCGCCGGCCGTGCTGATGGCAAAGCAGGGCGACGCCGATTTCGTCTTCCTCGACATGACCCGTGCCGGCTTCGACCTGTCCGACCGCGGCGTCACCGGCCGCGCGGCACCTGGCGCGCTCGACGTCTACGCCTGGACCGAACGCGGCATCTACCGCGTCGGCGAAACGGTGCATGCGGCAGCCCTTGCCCGCGACGACGCCGCCAAGGGCGTCGACAATCTGCCATTGACCTTCATCTTCACCAGGCCCGACGGCGTCGAGGACCGACGCATCGTCAGCCAGGGCGGCAATTCAGGCGGCCACGCCGTCGACCTTGCGCTGTCGACCTCCGCCATGCGCGGCACCTGGACGCTTGCCATCCACACCGACCCCAAGCAGCCGGCCGTCGCCAACCAGATGTTCCTGGTCGAGGATTTTATCCCCGACCGCATCGAGTTCACCCTGACCGCCAACCGCAACGAGATCGCGGCCGGTGAAACCGCCGAGGCCACCGTCGACGGTCGCTTCCTCTATGGTGCGCCCGCTGCCGGCTTGGCGCTCGAAGGCGAAGTGACGCTGTCGACCAAGCGCGAATGGGACGCCTTCAAGGGGTACTATTTCGGCCTCGCCGACGAGCAGGAAGGCGAAGCCACCCGCATTCCGCTGACCGACCTGCCCGTGGTCGGTGATGACGGCAAGGCGACCTTCGCCGTTTCGGTCGACCAATTGCCGTCGACGACCCGCCTGGTCAATGCGGCACTCACCGTACGCATGCGCGAAACCGGCGGACGCGCGGTCGAAGAAAGGGTAGACATCGGCATCCGCCCGCAAGCAACCATGATCGGCATCCGCCCCGACTTCTCGGGCGAGGAAGTGCCACAGGGCGGCACCGCCAAGTTCAGCCTGATCGCAGCCGAGCCCGGCGGCAAGCGTACGGCCCTCGCCGGCGCCCAATGGTCGCTGGTCAAGGTCGAGCGCAACTATCAATGGTACCGCTCGGGCAATAGCTGGAACTACGAGCCGGTGACCTTCACCAAGTCGGTGGCAACGGGTCAGGTCGACCTCACCGCCGAAAGCGAAGCCACCGTTTCGCTGCCCGTCGACTGGGGCCGCTACCGGCTTGAGGTCGAGACAGCCGATCCTGCCGGCCCCGCAACCAGCTACGAGTTCGACGCCGGCTGGTATGTCTCGGCGACTTCGACCGAAACGCCCGATGGGCTGGAAGTCGCGCTCGACAAGGAAAGCTACAAGGCCGGCGAAGTGGCAAAACTCCAGGTTTCGCCACGCTTTGCCGGCGAGCTTCTCGTCACCGTCGGCGCTGAAAAGCTGCTTAAGACCGTTACATCAAGCATTCCCGAGGGCGGTGCCACCGTCGACATCCCCGTCGGCGAGGACTGGGGTGCGGGCGCTTATGTCACCGCCACGCTCTATCGCCCGGGCGAAGCGCAGGAATCGCGCATGCCGGCCCGTGCCATCGGCCTGAAATGGCTGGCCGTTGACCCGGCCGACAAGAAGCTCGATGTCGCTCTGACGCTTCCGGAGAAGACCGAACCGCGCAAGGCACTGTCGATCCCGGTCGCGGTAACGGGCGCCGCGGCAGGCGAAAAGGCCTATGTGACGGTTGCCGCGGTCGATGTCGGCATCCTCAACCTGACCAACTACAAGGCACCGGACCCCGAAGGCTGGTATTTCGGCCAGCGCATGCTCGGGCTCGAACTGCGCGACCTCTACGGCCGCCTGATCGACGGCTCGCTGGGCGCCATGGGCAAGCTGCGCACCGGCGGTGACGGCGCGGCCATGACCTCTCAGGGAAGCCCGCCCAAGGAAAAGCTTGTCGCCTTCTTCTCGGGCATCGTCGAACTCGACGCTGACGGCAAGACGACCGTCGAATTCGACATCCCTCAGTTCAACGGCACCGTCCGCGTGATGAGCGTGGCCTGGACCAAGGCTGCGGTCGGCCATGCCACCGGCGACGTGATCGTGCGCGATCCGATCGTGCTGACGGCTGGCATGCCGCGCTTCATGGCACCGGGTGACTTCGCCGAGATGACGCTCGACATCACCAGTACCGACGCCCCGGCTGGCGACTACACTTTCGTCCTGGAAACGACTGGCGACCTGTCGACGGGCGATGCCCCCCTGCCCGAAAAGGTGACGCTGGAGCCGGGCAAGCGGCAGACGCTTTCGATCCCGCTCATGCCGCTGACGGCCGGAACCGCCGGGCTGACCATACGACTTGCCAACGCCGAAGGGCTTGAAGTCGAGCAGGAACTGTCGCTGCCGGTGCGCCCGGGCCAGTTGCCGGTGACGACCCGCATGGTCGTCGACCTCAAGCCTGCCGCCTCGCTGCGCGTCGACAAGGAGCTGCTGGCCGCAAGCCTGCTCGACGATGCCCATGTCAGTGTCGGCGTGTCGCTGGCCTCCGCCTTCGACGTGCCTTCAATGTTGATGACGCTCTACCGCTACCCCTATGGCTGCGCCGAGCAGACAACCAGCCGGGCGCTGCCGCTGCTTTATGTCAGCGAACTCAGCGCCGAGAACGGCATGGCCGACGATCCCGACTTGCGCGAGCGCATCCAGGGCGCGATCTACCGCGTGCTCAACTACCAGTCGTCTTCGGGCAGCTTCGGGCTATGGTCGCCCGGTTCCGGCGACCTGTGGCTCGACGCCTATGTCACGGACTTCCTGACCAGGGCGCGCGAAAAGAACTTCGACGTGCCGACCCAGGCGATGATGCAGGCTCTCAACAACCTGCAGAACGCGATCGGCTACGATGTCGACGTTGAGGATCGTGGCTCGGAAATCGCATATGCGCTGTACGTGCTGGCGCGCAACAAGAAGGCCTCGGTCGGCGATTTGCGCTACTTCGCCGACACCAAACTCGAAGCGTTCTCCAGCCCCATGGCAGTGGCACAGCTGGGTGCCAGCCTGGCCCTTTACGGCGACGGGCAGCGCTCCGAAAACCTCTTCGGTGCCGCCTTCCAGCTTGCCAAGGCAAATCCCGAGCACAACTGGTACCGTTCGGACTACGGCTCGCGCCTGCGCGATGGAGCCGCCATGTTGGCTTTGGCCGCCGAAAGCAAGCCATTGCCTTCGGTCGTGCCGGCTCTGGTCAAGATGGTGGCGGCCGACCGCGCTTCGGCAAAGTGGATGAGCACCCAGGATGACGCCTGGATGCTGCTTGCCGCACGTGCGCTGAAGGCCGGCAACGAGGCGATTTCGCTTGACGTCAATGGGGCCGCGCACAACGGCGCGTATTCCGAACGCGTCGATGGCGCCGATCTGCTGATCAACCCGATCGTCATCGCCAATAAGGGCAAGGATGCGCTTCAGGCTGTCGTGACGACGGTCGCGGCCCCGGCACAGCCCTTGCCTGCCGGCGGCGATGGCTTCGAAATCAACCGCACCTACTATCATCTCGACGGTAGCGAGGCGAACGTCACGGAGGTGCAGCAGAACGAGCGCTTTGTCGTCGTGCTCAAGATCAACGAGCTCAACGACTGGGCCTCGCGGGTGCTGGTTTCCGACATGCTGCCGGCCGGCTTCGAGATCGACAATCCCGGGCTGGTCAACAGCGCCAACCTGTCGAACTTCTCGTGGCTGGAGCAGACGGAAGCCGCGCATCTCGAATTCCGCAACGACCGCTTCGTCGCCGCCATGGACAGCGGCGAAGGCTCCGACCAGGAGTTCACGCTCGCCTATGTCGTGCGCGCCGTGACGCCGGGTACCTACGCGCACCCGGCAGCCAATGTCGAAGACATGTATCGCCCGCAATACTCGGCGCGGACGGCCACCGGCATGATGGAGGTGAAGGAGGCGCAGTAGCA
Source organism: Aminobacter sp. AP02 (assembly GCF_003148805.1). Taxonomy (GTDB): domain Bacteria; phylum Pseudomonadota; class Alphaproteobacteria; order Rhizobiales; family Rhizobiaceae; genus Aminobacter. The sequence continues at coordinate 151,352 of NZ_QGGX01000005.1, read as the reverse complement.
TGTCTGCTTTCTACCCAGCAGCGACTTTCCTGGCAGGCTCGGCGCTGCCCCTCATCCGCCTGCCGGCACCTTCTCCCCGTGAACGGGGAGAAGGAACAAGCGTCGGCGTTGCGGCCAGCCTCCTTCTCCCCGTCCTAACGGGGAGAAGGTCCGGCAGGGGATGAGGGGCAGCGATGCGCCCAACCGGAAAGACACTGCGTAGACTGCTGCTGGCCGGCGCCGTAACGACCGGCCTTGCCGCCCTCGCCTTCGGCGGGCTGTTCGCGCTCGACCGCGCCTACCCACCACCGTTGCCCGAAAAACTCACCGTCTCCGCCGAGGTGCTCGACCGCGACGGTCAGCTGCTGCGTGCCTATGCGGCGCCGTCGGGCCATTGGCGGCTCGGTGTCAGCCTCGACCAGGTCGATCCGCAATTGGTGAAAATGCTGGTTGCCTACGAGGACAAGCGCTTCTGGGAACATGAGGGTGTCGATGTGCTGGCGTTGGGACGCGCGGCCCAGCAATTTGTCGCCAATGGCCGCATCGTCTCGGGCGGCTCGACGCTATCGATGCAGCTGGCGCGGCTGATCGAGCCGCGGAGCGAGCGCAGTCTTGGCTCCAAGCTCAGACAACTCGCCCGCGCGCTTCAGATCGAGCGGCGGCTGACAAAGCGCGAAATCCTCGAGCGTTACCTGACGCTGGCGCCCTATGGCGGCAATCTCGAAGGCGTGCGCGCCGCTTCGCTTGCCTATTTCGGCAAGGAGCCGAAGCGCCTGACCGTGTCGGAGGCAGCCCTTCTGGTCGCGCTGCCGCAATTGCCGGAACGGCGCCGGCCGGATCGCAACTCCGCAAATGCCCGGGCCGCGCGCGACCGTGTGCTCGAGCGCATGGTGACTGCGGGCTTGCTCGGTGAAAACGAGGCCGCGCGCGCCGCACTCGAAGACGTTTCCGCCATGCGCCTGGCGCTGCCGACACTTGCGCCGCATGCCTCGGATGCAGCGCTGCGCAGCCAGCCTGGCGTCGTCAGCCACCAGCTGACCTTGCGCAAGAGCGTGCAGGAAGGGCTGGAAGTGGTGGCGCGCGAGGCGGCCATCCGGCTCGGCCCCAAGATTTCGGTCGCCATGGTTCTGGCCGACGCGATGACCGGCGAAATCTTGGGCGAAGTCGGTTCGGCCAACTTCTTCGACGCCTCGCGTTCGGGCTGGATCGACATGACCAGGACGGTGCGTTCGCCCGGCTCGACGCTGAAACCCTTCATCTATGGGCTCGCTTTCGAGCAGGGCCTGGTGGCGCAGGAAACGCTGATCGAGGACCGACCGGCCGATTTCGCCGGCTATCGGCCCAAGAATTTCGACATGAGCTACCAGGGCGACGTGTCGGTACGCCAGGCACTGCAGCTGTCGCTCAACGTGCCCACGATCCGGCTTCTCGACGCTGTCGGGCCGCAGCGGCTGACCGCGCGCTTTCGCCAGGCCGGCGTGACGCCGCAATTGCCTGCGAACGAAGTGCCGGGACTCGCCATAGGACTGGGTGGCGTCGGCGTCACCCTGCGCGATCTCGTCCAGCTCTACACCGGGCTCGCCAATGGCGGCCGCGCCAAGATTCTCCGCGATGGGACGGAGGCAAGCACGCCTGCCCCGCTCGCCAACGGCATGATCCTCGAGGAACAGGCAGCCTGGCAGATCGGCGACATTCTATCCGGCGTCCGGCCGCCGGAGGGTGCCGCCAAACGCGCCATCGCCTACAAGACGGGCACCTCCTATGGTTACCGCGACGCCTGGTCGATCGGTTACGATGGCCGCTACGTGCTGGGCGTCTGGGCCGGGCGGCCGGATGCCGGTGCCGTGCCTGGCCTGTCGGGCTATGTCTCCGCGGCCCCGATCCTGTTCGAGGCCTTTTCGCGTTCCGGTGTGCCGGCCATCGCCCTGCCGCGCCCGCCTGCCGGAACGCTGCGCACTGCCCGCGCCGACCTGCCCGTGACGCTCGAGCGCTTCTCCACCTCAACCGGGCTGCCCGCGGTCACGGCCGCCGTCACTGAACCCGCGCCGCGGATCGTCTTCCCGCCCGACGGCGCGCGCGTCGAACTGGGCGCCGCGTCCGCTGGCGCCTCGCCGCTGGTGCTCAAGCTGCAGGGCGGTCGCGCGCCGTTCCGCTGGCTTGCCAACGGCAAGCCGCTTACGTCGATCGCCCGCCGTCGCGAAGCGACCTGGCAGCCCGACGGCACCGGCTTCTCGACGCTGACCGTCATCGACGCCGCGGGACGCGCGGCGAGTGTGAAGGTTTTCGTCGAGTAGGCTTCCCATGCCCCCTCTTGCCGCAACCTCCTCGCTCCCCTACTTCTGATTGCCGGTGTCTTCGGTGCGAAACGACGCAGAAGTGACTGCCGGACTTTTTGAGCGAGCAAAAAAATTTCCGGCGCGCGCGCAGCTTGGCCGTATTTTGCCCATGAGCGGCTAAATACGAAACGTTCAGTGCATCTAATTTCTACCAGTTCGATAGAGTAGAACCATATTCGAACGGAGGCGGAAATGACCACTTCACGCAGATCGATACTGTTTTCGGCGCTCCTGGCCGGCGCGGTCCAACTCGGTGGCCTGGGCTTTGCCTTTGCCGATACGACGCTCCTCAACGTGTCCTACGACCCGACCCGCGAACTATACAAGGACTACAACGAAGCCTTCGCCAAGCACTGGAAGGCCGAGAGCGGCGAGACGGTGACGATCCAGCAGTCGCATGGCGGCTCGGGCAAGCAGGCGCGTGCGGTGATCGACGGTCTCGACGCCGACGTCGTCACGCTGGCGCTCGAAAGCGACATCACCGCGATCGTCGAAAAGTCGAAGAAGATCAATCCAGACTGGCGCTCCCGGCTGCCAAACAACGCTTCCCCCTACACTTCGACCATCATCTTCCTGGTGCGCAAGGGCAACCCCAAGGGCATCAACGACTGGGGCGACCTGGTCAAGGACGGCGTCCAGGTGATCACGCCGAACCCGAAGACATCGGGTGGCGCACGCTGGAACTATCTCGCCGCCTGGGCCTGGGCCAACGGCCAGTTTGGCGGCGATGAAACCAAGATCAAGGAATACATCGCCAATCTCTTCACCCATGTGCCGATCCTCGACACCGGCGCACGCGGCTCGACCGTGACCTTCGCCGAACGTGAGCAGGGCGACGTCCTGCTGGCCTGGGAAAACGAGGCCTATCTGGCGCTCGACGAGTTCGGCGCGGAAAAATTCGACATCGTCTTCCCCCCGCAGTCGATCCTGGCCGAACCGCCGGTGGCGGTGGTTGACGCCAATGTCGACGCCAAGGGCAGCCGCAAGGTGGCCGAAGCCTACCTGAACTACCTCTATTCGGCGGAAGGCCAGACCATCGCCGCGAAGCATCACTACCGTCCTTCCAAGCCTGAACTTGTACCGGCCGCTGACCTGCAGCAGCAGCATCAGCTGAAGCTGGTGTCCATCGACGACCCGATTTTCGGCGGCTGGGCAAAGGCGCAGCCCTACCACTTCGGAGATGGTGGTATATTCGACCAGATCTACAAGCCGGCCCAGTAAGGCAAAGACCAGGACGACATGACCACAACACCCGCCTTTGCGGGGTGGCGGTTCAGACAGCCGAGCGTCATTCCGGGTTTCGGATTGACGCTCGGCTTCTCGCTTGCCTACCTCACGCTCATCATCCTGATCCCGCTTTCGGGGCTTGTGTGGCGTTCGGCCTCGCTCGGCTGGACCGATTTCCTGGCCATCGCCACAGACCGCCGCACCTTGAAGGCGCTCGAGATCAGCTTCGGCACCGCCTTCATCGCAGCCGCCATCAACGTCGTGTTCGGCACCGTCGTTGCCTGGGTGCTGGTGCGCTACCGCTTTCCCGGCCGCCGCGTCATCGACGCCATGGTCGACCTGCCCTTCGCCCTGCCGACGGCGGTCGCCGGCATCGCCTTGACCACGCTGTATTCGCCCAAAGGCTGGATGGGCGCGCTTTTGGCCCCGCTCGGCATCAAGGTCGCCTACACGCCCTTGGGCATCGTCATCGCGCTGATCTTCATCGGCCTGCCCTTTGTCGTGCGCACCGTCCAGCCGATCATCGAAGAGATCGACAAGGAGGTCGAGGAAGCCGCCGCAACGCTTGGCGCCAACCGTTTCCAGACCATCACCAAGGTGCTGTTTCCCGGCCTCGCCCCGGCCGTCATCACCGGCTTTGCGCTGGCGTTCGCGCGCGGCGTCGGCGAATACGGCTCGGTCATCTTCATCGCCGGCAACCTGCCCTACGTCTCCGAGATCGCGCCGCTTTTGATCGTCATCAGGCTCGAGGAATACGACTACGCCGCCGCAACCGCGATCGCCACGATCATGCTGGCGCTGTCGTTCCTGATGCTGCTCGTCATCAACCTCATCCAGTCGCGGACCCGCAAACGTTATGGCTGATCCCGAGCTCTACCCCGCCGACGCCTATCACCAACACGCCTCGCTCGCCGTCACCGAGCGGCCTTTGGCGCGCGCAGCACTGATGGCACTCGCCTTCGCCTTCCTCGCCATCTTCTTGCTGCTGCCGCTGGTGGTGGTGTTCGAGCAGGCGTTCTCACGCGGCATCGCCCCCTTCTTGAGCGCCATCAACGACCCCGACACCATCGCCGCGATCAGGCTGACGCTTCTGGTCGCGGTCATCTCGGTGCCGCTCAACCTGGTCTTCGGCGTTGCCGCCGCCTGGGCCATCGCCAAGTTCGAGTTCAAGGGCAAGGCCTTCCTCACCACCTTGATCGACCTGCCGTTTTCGGTGTCGCCGGTGATTTCGGGCCTGGTCTATGTCTTGCTGTTCGGCGCCTCGAGCCTGCTTGGGCCCTGGCTCAAGATGCACGGCATCGTCATTTTGTTTGCCGTGCCCGGCATCGTGCTCGCCACCGTCTTCGTCACCTTCCCCTTCGTTGCGCGCGAGCTGATCCCCTTGATGCAGGAACAAGGCACCGGCGACGAGGAGGCGGCCCTTTCGCTCGGCGCCAATGGCTGGCAGACCTTTTGGCATGTGACCTTGCCCAACATCAAATGGGGCCTGCTCTACGGCGTCTTGCTGTGCAATGCCCGCGCCATGGGCGAGTTCGGCGCTGTCTCGGTGGTGTCGGGCCATATCAGGGGGCTGACCAACACCATGCCGCTGCATGTCGAGATCCTCTACAACGAATACAATGCCGTCGCAGCCTTTGCCGTGGCATCCGTGCTCGCCGGCCTCGCGCTTGTGACGCTTGTGCTCAAAACCCTTCTCGAGCTCCGCTACGGTGCCGAGATCGCCGCCACGCGCGGACACTGACAGAGGTCGACTGATGGAAGTTCGCGTTTCAAATGTGCGCAAGGAATTCGACCGCTTTCCCGCGTTGCGCGATGTCTCGCTCGACATCAGGTCGGGCGAGCTGATTGCGCTGCTCGGGCCCTCGGGCTCGGGCAAGACCACGCTGTTGCGCCTCATCGCAGGCCTCGAAAGGCCAACCCGCGGCACCATCTTCTTCGGCGACGAGGATGCCTCCAACCGCACCATCCAGCAGCGCAATGTCGGCTTCGTGTTCCAGCATTACGCTTTGTTCCGCCACATGACGGTCGCCGACAATATCGGCTTCGGCCTCAAGGTCAGGCCGGCGGCCAAGCGCCCGACCAGGGCCGAGATCCGCGCCCGCGCCTCCGAACTGCTCGACCTTGTCCAGTTGTCGGGGCTGGAAAAGCGCTACCCGGCGCAATTGTCGGGCGGCCAGCGCCAGCGTGTGGCGCTTGCCCGCGCCATGGCGATCGAGCCCAAGGTGCTTCTGCTCGACGAGCCCTTCGGCGCGCTCGACGCCCAGGTCAGGCGCGAGCTGCGCCGCTGGCTGCGCGAGATCCACGACGCCACCGGCCACACCACCATCTTCGTCACCCACGACCAGGAAGAGGCGCTCGAACTCGCCGACCGCGTGGTGGTGATGAGCCAGGGCCGCATCGAGCAGATCGGCACCGCCGACGAGGTCTACGACACGCCCAACTCGCCCTTCGTCTACGGCTTCATCGGCGAATCCAGTTCGCTGCCGGTCAAGGTCGAGGACGGCCAGGTCTGGATATCGGACCGGCCGATCGGGCTTTCAACGCCCGACCTCGGCGATGGCGAAGCCACGCTCTACTTCCGCCCCCACGACATCGAACTCCTCGACGACTGCAATGGCTGCATCGCCGGAACCCTCGCCGCAAGCCGCCGCGTCGCAGGAACCAGACGCGTCGAACTCGAAATCGGCGGCGCAAGGGAACGCGTCGAAATCGAGCTGCCTGTCGGCCACCCCGCCGCCCAGAAAAGCCGGGTGGCGTTCAGGCCGAAGCGTTGGAAGTTGTTTCCGAAGGAAGGGTGATCAGTCGGCCTCATGGCCGACAACGGCACGGGTCGTCTGCAAACTAGGCATCATCGCAGACCAGCTAAACCAGGCTGAAAGCAGATCAAGACAGATGGCGGCCAGGGCCAGATCGGCCCCTCGAACAAAGCGCCAAAGTATCAAAGACCGGATCCGCATCAGGCTTCGATGCTTGCATCAATGCAATCTTGGTTCGATTACGGCCGGCAAGTTCGGCGTTGTAAAGCAGTCTGTCGGCTCGTTCGTACAGCTCTGCGAACCGCGCATCAGCATTTGACGACGCTTCCGTCATGCCCATGCTGGCGGTCACGGGTCGCCCAAGGCCTGGAATGGCATTGGCGACAATGGCGGGGGTCGCCTGCCGCCGACGCTCCGCCTGGGCCTGAGCATTTTCGCCGCGCACAAGCAGCACGAATTCCTCTCCGCCGAGGCGGAAGGCATGAACCTGAGGATCCGCCTGGAGCGCTGCGGCCACGGCTTTCAGCACGGCATCGCCGACCGCGTGGCCGTGAACATCATTGATTGCCTTGAAGTGGTCCAGGTCGAGAACGGCAAGCGTTCGGTAGCCCTCGGCGCGGTACTTCTCGAAGTTCTGCTCGATTGCCCGCCGGTTGAGCAATCCTGTCAGTGCGTCGCGTTCGGACAGGCGCTCAAGCACGTCAGCTTCGAAGCGTGCGCTGTCTCGCTGGCGCTTGATCGTCATGAAGCGGTCCGCCACGCCGAGCGTGGTGAACAAGACTTCGCACACGCAACCCACATAAAACAGCAGCATGGCATCGTGGCTCTCCAACCGGGAACCACACCAGTGACCAGCCGTATCAATCCGGCCAGGATCACAGGCATGTAGCCGACCGCCTGGAACTTGGCGGCCCGGCTTGCACGCCGCAGTGCGTCGACAACCGACAAAATGAAGATGACGACCACCGGGGCAAAGGCAGCGGTGTAAAGCGTCGACTGGACAGAGCGTCCGACGAACGGAAACGCCGCGTGCGACGTGCTCAGAAGCATTGCCCATGCGGCGCACCAGAGCGCGCCCGCCGCAGGAGCGGATGCAAGCGGCCTGGTTTGATGAAGCTGTGAGTAAACATCGCCCCGGAAGCGACCGTAAAGTCGAAAATCACCGTCGTCATCCAGCTCAACGTCATCGCTGGTGGATCGAAGAGAACGACCGCGAGACCCGAAGAGACCAGGATGGTCATCAGCAAGGAGAGGGTGAGGATGGAATGCCAAAGCACGAACGGCTCGCGCAGGATCCGGTAGAAGGCCGCGTTGAAGATGAGCGGCATGGACAGCATTCCGGCAAGGAGGGCCAGAAGAAGCAGCGACCGCAGATCATCTGGGCCCAGAGCGATGTCCGACGGCGCCAGATAGGCCCTTTCCAGCGTCATCTGGTGGCTCGGCAAATCGAGCGCGACGACGACCTGGAGGGTGTCGCGGGTTACCTCAGGCAGAGCGGCCTTGAAATACCCGCCGCGCAGAGCGAAGCTCAGCACCAGCGTCGCAGCGCTTTTGGGAGGTCATTCCAGAACATTGCTCGTCGCTATACGCCAAGCATGGAGATGCGGTTATCGAGCTCCAAGTCGGTGGCGTTCCGCAAAACAGACAACAACGCCCCGTCATGCCTGATTGCGGTACAAGACTTCGTTCAAGCGAGATCTTCTTCGGTGATCTCGCATTGACATTCCGCTGGTCGACAAGTCGCTCGTTCCCAGGCAATTCCACCGGCACAACGTGCCCTACAATGGCGACGAACCTGTCGGGACGATGATCATCAACAAGCGCGAGCGTTTTCTCTACTATGTCGAAACCCCCGGCCGGGCGGACGCTACGGCATCGCCGTCGGGCGCGACGGCGCGCGGTGGACCGGGCGAGGCAATCGTCGGACGCAGGGCCAAGTGGCCGACCTGGACGCCAACCGCCAACATGCGGCGACGCAACCCCAATCTGCCTCAGCATGTGCCGGGCGGGCCGCAGAATCCGCTCGGGGCGCGCGCGCTCTACCTCTGCCGCGATGGCCGCGACACGCTACCGACGCCCTCCCTTCCCTTGGAGGGAGGGCCAAAGATGCCATGCCGATCAGCGGACGACGAGGACGGGCGTTTTGGCGTACTGGACAACTTTGGCGGTCTGGCTACCGAGCAGCAACCGGCCAACCCCACGACGGCCATGAGAGGCCATGACGATCAGGTCGCAGCCAAGCTCCTGACCCTGTTCGACAATGGCATCCGCGGCCGAATCGGCGGTAACCTGAACGAGTTCGGGGGCGATGCCAATCTTGTCGGCGGTTTGCTTGGCTGCCGCCAAAACCGTGTCGGCAAATTCCTTCTGGCTGGCATCGTAGCGGCGGATGTCATTGTCTCCTGCCACCCACCCCGTCACTGTCGTGGCCTGCAACGGGTATGGCTTGGTTACGATGACGACTGTTGCCTTGCTTCCGACGCTCTTGGCAAGCTGGAGGCCATGCTCGACCCCCTTTTGGGCAATGATCGAACCGTCGGTCGCGATAAGAACGTGGCTGTACATCCAATTTCCCTTTCTCTTTACGTCAGGGAAAGTTTAGCACGCAACGATTGCAAGGTTTTGACTTAAGTCAAACAACGACGCGCCTGCCAACTAAAGTTTGGTCCAGGCGGCGTTTTTCTTTGACGAACGCACGCAGGCTTCGACGAATGCTACGCCCTCGACCCCGTCCTGCACCGTGGGATAGATGACGTCCCTGGCAGGCTTTCCGCCTTTCCTGCGCGCCGCACGGATCGCCCGCGCCGCCTCCTGGTAGATGTTGGCGAAACCTTCGAGATAACCTTCGGGGTGACCGGACGGCACGCGTGTCACCCGTGCCGCGGCAGCGCCCGCACCGACGCCACCGCGGGTGATCAGCTGCTTTGGCTGGCCGAAGGGTGTGTACCAGAGATAGTTCGGATCGGCCTGAACCCATTCGATGCCGCCCTTGGATCCATAGACACGCAGCTTGAGCCCGTTCTCATGACCGGGCGCTACCTGGCTTGCCCAGATCATGCCCTTGGCGCCGCCCTTGAAGCGCAGCATGACATTGACATTGTCGTCGAGAAGGCGGCCGGGCACGAATGCATCGAGATCGGCGGAGAGGCTGTCGAGTTCCAGCCCGGTGACGAAGCGGGCGAGATTGTAGGCATGCGTGCCGATGTCGCCGGTCGCACCGCCAACACCCGATTGCTTGGGATCAGCCCGCCATGACGCCTGCTTCTGGCCGGTGGCGGCGAGATCTTCGGTCAGCCAGTCCTGCGGGTATTCAGCCTGCACCACGCGGATATCGCCCAACAGGCCCTTGGAGACCATCTCGCGGGCCTGCCGGATCATCGGATAGCCGGTGTAATTGTGGGTGAGGACGAAGACCTTGCCGGTCTTGTCGACAAGTGCGGCGAGCTTCTTTGCCTCGGCAAGCGTCCCCGTCAGCGGCTTGTCGCAGATGACGTGGATGCCGGCTTCGAGGAATGCCTTCGCAGCAGGGAAATGGACGTTGTTGGGCGTGACGATCGCCACCGCCTCGATGCCGTCAGGGCGTTTTGCCTCGGCCTTGGCCATCTCGGCAAACGAGGTGTAGCTGCGCTCGGGATCGAGGCCGATTTCGGCAGCCGAGGCTCTGGCCCGCTCCGGGTTGGACGACAGCGCACCGGCCACCAGCTGGAAATCCCCGTCCATGCGCGCGGCGATGCGGTGGACGCCGCCAATGAAGGCGCCTTGGCCACCGCCCACCATGCCGTAGCGGATCGGGCCCTTGCCGCTTTCCGATTTCGATGCACCGACCATGCCTCAGTCCTCCCTTGATAAGTTGCCCCCTCACCCGGCCTCCGCTTCGCTCGGCTGGCCTCTCCCCGAGGGGAGAGGAAGTCTGAAGCGGCTCCTCTTCTCCCCAACGGGGAGAAGGTGGCCGCGAAGTGGTCGGATCAGGGGGAGTTCCTACTCGATCCCCATCATCGCCCTGAGCATCGCCCGGTCGCTCGTCCCGCCGGCGAAATCGTCGAACGCCTTGTCGGTCACCCGGATGATGTGGCTTTCGATGAAGGGCGCGCCTTCGGCAGCACCGTCTTCGGGGTGCTTGAGGCAGCATTCCCACTCCAGCACCGCCCAGCTGTCATAGCCATGCTGCGCCAGCCGGGAGAAAATGCCGGAAAAGTCGACCTGGCCGTCGCCGAGCGAGCGGAAGCGGCCGGCACGGCCGAGCCAGCCTTGATAGCCGGAATAGACGCCCTGGCGTCCGCTCGGATTGAACTCGGCATCCTTGACGTGAAATGCCTTGATACGCTCGTGATAGATGTCGATGAAGGCGAGATAGTCGAGCTGCTGCAAAAGGAAATGCGACGGGTCGTAATTGATGTTGCAGCGCTTGTGGCCACCCACAGCATCAAGGAACATCTCGAAGGTGGCGCCGTCGAAGGCGTCCTCGCCCGGATGCAGCTCGAAGCAAAGGTCGACGCCGGCCTCGTCATAGGCGTCGAGGATCGGCATCCAGCGCTTGCCGAGTTCGGCGAATGCCTCCTCGATCAGGCCGGCCGGCCGCTGCGGCCAAGGATAGAGATAGGGAAAGGCCAGAGCGCCGGTGAAGGAAACGCAGGCCTTGAGGCCGAGATTTTGCGACGCCTTGGCAGCCAGCTTCATCTGCTCGACCGCCCATTGCTGGCGCGCCTTGGGATTGCCATGCAGGGCCGCCGGCGCGAAGGCGTCGAACTGCGCGTCATAAGCGGGATGGACGGCGACAAGCTGGCCTTGCAGATGGGTCGACAGTTCGGTGATCTCGACGCCAGAGTCAGTGCAGGTGCCCTTGATCTCGTCGCAATAGGTTTTCGACGTTGCCGCCGTCTCCAGATCGAACAGGCGCCTGTCGGGCGTGGGGATCTGGACGCCCTTGTAGCCGAGACCTGCCGCCCACGATGTAATCGATTTCAGAGAATTGAATGGCGCCGCGTCGCCCGCGAACTGAGCGAGGAAGATCGCGGGCCCCTTCATTGTCGACGGCATCAGATTTTCTCCTCGTACGATTCCGCTCGGCCACGGGCCTTTGTTAAGTGATCACTATTTGAGCCGGCTCTGCAAGTGCCCAGAAAGCCTAAGAAGTCGGCGCGGGCGCCCAATAGCGCCCAACGCGCGCATCGCGCTGCAATCGCCCGCTTTCGACCAGTTCACGCCGCAAAAGCGCCCAGTCGCCGAAACTGTGGTGCCGCTTGAGGATGTCGTTGACCTCCCTTTCGGCGTAGTCACGGCCTGCCTCGAACTTGGTGGCCAGGAAGTCGAGCACAAGCGTCTTGTCAGCGGCCCTGGATGGCCAGCGCGTGACAACGCCATCTTCGCTTATGAGCCCGCTCATGGTTTAACCCCGCAGCATCGCCTCCACCGCAAGCCCTGCAGCGAGCAGGCGGCGGTCGTGGCCGTGACGCGCGACCAGTGAAAGCCCTGCTGGCCGCGCCATGTCGGGCATCGGCAGCGACAAGGCGGTGAGGTCGAACTGGTTGGCAACCTGGGTGTTGCGCAACAACAGGCCTTCTACACGGTCGGCGTGCGCGCCGTCGGCCAGCATCTCGGAAATCGGCTGCGCGGTGATAGGCGTCGTCGGCATGACGATGAAGTCAAAGGCCGAGAGACGCGCATCCATTTCGGCGACAAGCTGCCTGCGCCGGTTCATGGTGTGGATGTAGCTGACGGCGGGGACCTGCATCGCCCGCCCCAGCGCGCCGCTGACATTGGGGTCGATGGGCGTGGAAGCACCGTTGGCGAGCCAGTCGGCATGGATCGCAGCCCCCTCGATCGAGGCGATCGATCCGGAGCGCGTTGCCGCGCGAAACTCGGACAGCAGGTCGTCGACGAAGCATTCGGCAACGGTCGCCCCCGCAGCCGCGAGTTGTCTCAGGGCGCGGTCGAAAGCCGTGGCGACCCCCGCTTCTAACCCGTCGAACAGGCGGCCGCGCGGCACGGCAATGCGCAAGCCTGACAGCGACAGCGGCGATAGCGTGGAAAACTCCTGGCCCGCCATGACCGCATCGGCGGCGATGCACTGCGCGACCGTCTTGGCAAGCGGGCCAATGGAATCGAGCGACGGCGACAGCGGAAATGCGCCGTCGAGCGGGATGCGCCGCGCCGTCGGCTTGAAGCCGACAATGCCGTTGAGCGCGGCGGGCACGCGCACCGACCCGCCGGTATCCGAACCGATCGATGCATCCGAGGTGCCTTCGGCGGCCGAAACACCGGCCCCCGACGACGAGCCGCCGGGGATGAGTGACGCGTCGGCAGCATTGCCTGGCGTTCCGTAATGCGGGTTGAGCCCGAGCGCTGTGAAGGCGAACTCGGTCATGTGGGTCTTGCCGATGATCACAGCCCCTGCCCGGCGCAGGCGACGAACGATGATCGCATCCTGCGCCGCTGGTTCGGCATCGCGCCGCAGCACCGAACCGGCCAAGGTCGGTTCGCCGGCGACGTCGAACAGGTCCTTGATCGAGACGATCATGCCGTCGAGCGGCCCGAGCGACAGCCCTGCCCTCGTCCTGGCATCGGCGGCATCTGCCCCACCCCGCGCGGCATCGACATAGAGTTTGGCAAAGACCCGCTCATCCCCGGCGCGCGCGTCGAGCCGCTCCAGGATCGCTTCGAGCCTGTCTCTGGTCCTCATGCACTCCCCCTCGCCGTAGCGACAACAATCATCGCAGCGACTGTTATCACGGCGTGGCCTCATGCAACACGGTTGCCGACTGCTTCAAACACTTTACATTCGCCATTCCCAGCCCCCGGAGACGCCATGACCGCCCATCTGTTTTCGCCGATCACGCTCGGCAAGCTCGACTTCCCCAACCGCATCGCCGTTGCTCCGATGTGCCAGTATTCCGCCGACGACGGCTCGGCCACCGACTGGCATCTCCAGCACTGGATGAATCTTGCCATGTCGGGCGCCGGCATGGTCACCGTCGAGATGACCGACGTCGAGAGGCGCGGCCGCATCAGCCACGGCTGCATGGGTCTTTATTCCGACGCCAACGAGGCGGCCGCGAAATGGGCGCTCGACGCCGCCAGGCGTGTCGCCACCCCGGGCGCGAAGTTCGGCACCCAGTTGGCGCATGCCGGTCGCAAGGCCTCCAACCCCCGTCCGTGGGATGGCTCCGGCCCGCTTAGCCGGGAAGAAGACGCATGGCCCGTGGTTTCGGCCTCGGCGCTAGCCTATGCCGACGGTTGGCAGGTGCCGCATGCGCTCAGCGAAGACGAGATCGAACGAACCATAGGTCATTTCGCCGACGCGGCGAAACGGGCCAGGCGCGCCGGTTTCGACTTTATCGAACTGCATTCGGCGCATGGTTATCTGCTGCATCAGTTCCTGTCGCCGCTATCCAACCATCGCACCGACAAGTGGGGCGGATCGCTGGAAAATAGAATGCGCTTTGCCATCGAGGTCGCGCGCCGCGTGGTCGCGGCCGTGCCGGACATGATGGTTGGAGCCCGCATGTCGTTGACCGACTGGGTCGATGGCGGCTTCACGCTCGAAGAGGCCATCGAGGTCGCCAAAGCCTATCGCGAGGCAGGTATCGCCTATATCTGCTGCTCGAGCGGCGGCAACTCGCCACATCAGAGTTTGCGGACCGGCCCCGGCTACCAGGTCCATCTCGCCGAAGCGGTGAAACAGGCGACCGGCATTCCGGTGCGCGCGGTCGGCATGATCGACCAGCCAGCGCAGGCGGACGCGATCATCAGGGAAGGCCGCGCCGACATGGTGGCACTGGGACGCGCATTGCTCGCCGATCCACGCTGGCCCTGGCGCGCAGCGGCAAGGCTGGGACACGAATTCCACGCAGCACCCCAGCTTGCCCGCTCGGTGGCACTGATGAAGCAGTGGGGCTCGGCCGCCTGACGGCCTCTGGCGCCGCGGCTTGATCGAGCTGGATCAGGACACCGCGCAGCCGCTCTGGTCTATCGCAAGCCAAGCGGCTAGGCCGCCACAACAGCATCGAGGGACAAAAGATGAAAAAGACCGTTGAGGCGATCCGGGGCGACAGCGAGGGCCTCGCCTACGAGCTCCCGGTCTACCATGTTGCCGGGACGTCGGCCGACGCGCCGTCCGCCTACATCCAGGCAGCACTTCATGGCGACGAGCTGCCCGGCGTTGTCGCCATCGATGCGCTGATGCCGAAGCTGCGCAAGGCGGAAGCCGAGGGCCGTATCCGTGGCAGGGTGACCGTCGTTCCGCGCGCCAATCCGATCGGCGCCAACCAGCTGCTGTTCGGTGCCTCGCAAGGCCGCTTCGATCTCGGCACGCGCATCAATTACAACCGTGACTTTCCCCTGCTCGAACGTCCGGACCCATCGCTTTTGCCCGCAGTCGATGTGCCAATGACCGCCGACAAGCGGCTCAAGGCACATCTGCTCAAGCTGTCGCTGGGCCACGACATCGTGCTCGACCTGCATTGCGACGACGAAGGCGTGGCGTATCTCTACGTGCCCGAGGCGTTGTGGCCGGCAATGGCCGATTGCGCCGCCAACATGGGCGTCGACGCGGTCATCCTGTGGGGCGGCCAGTCGGGCTCATCCTTCGACGAGGCGTCGCTGCATCCATATCTCAAGATGCCACGCAAGGAAGCCAGGCTCGAAAGCCGCGTCGTCACAACAGTCGAGTATCGTGGCGTCTCGGACGTCTATTCAGACATCGCCGAAGCCGACGCCGAAGGGCTCTACCGGCTTCTGGTAGGGCGCGGCGTCATCGCCGACACCTCGATCGAAACCAAAAAGACGTTTGAGGGCGTGGTCGCCCCCATCGACCATATCGAGATGGTGCCAGCACCATGCGCCGGCGCGATCCTCTATCACGTCAAGCCCGGCGACACGGTCAAGGCGGGCGCGCACCTTGCCACGATCATACGCGCCCCCGGCGAAGACGGCGGCAGGGTTGACGTCTTTGCACCGCAAGACGGCTATATCCTGACGCGTCGCACGCACCGCGCAACGCGCGCCGGCGACGATCTGGTCAAGCTCGTCGGGACAGCCGTGAGCGGCGATGCCCGCTCCGGCGCTCTGGAAGCCTAGCCAAACGAACCACGCTCAGCCAGTGCCAGCGCCGCTACCGCACGGTGGCCCGCAACCACTTGCTCAGGCCGGCAAGCGCAGGCTCCTGGTGGCGGCTGAACTTGACGGAAAGAAAGTAGTGTTGGCCCGTCGGCATGGGCTCGCCCGGCAGTCTCGCCAGCTTGCCTTCGGCGACGTCCTGCTCGGCCATGAAATCGGGAATGAGGGCCGCACCGATGCCCGCGCGCGCCATCTCCAGCGCCAAAGCGTAGTGGGTGCACAGCTTCCAGCCCTGTCGCTGCAACCTTGTCAGTTCAAGGCCGCTGCGGCGGCAGAACTCGATCCAGTCCGTACCGTTCGAGGACGGCGAGACTTCGGTGGTGATCAGTGGGCAGGGCCATGAACCGAATTCGGGAGCGCACACCGCGACCAGTTGCTCGCGCATCAGCAGGACGCTGCGGTATCCGCGCTGCGACGGCCTCGAGGTGACGAATGCGTCGGCAATCTTGTCGCTGATCTCGTCTTCCTCGCTCACCATGACAAGTTCCAGGTCGATGTCGGGGTGGCGTGAGAAGAATTGCGGCAGGCGGGGGACGAGCCAGCCGCTGGCGAAGGAGCCGTACACAGCCAACCTTATCGTCCTGTCGGTGGCCCCGACGACCTGGGCGGCGGACCGTTCGATCAGGTCGAATGCGTGGTCGAGTTCGGACGCGAGCCTGCGCCCGGTCGACGTCAGCACGAGCCCCCGTCCCTGCCGTTCCACCAGCCTTTCACCGAGCTCTTCGCTCAACCGCCGGATCTGGTGGCTGATCGCGCTCTGCGTCACGCCCAGTTCCTGCGCAGCATCAGATACCGAAGCATGCCGGGCCACGGCTTCGAAGGACTGGAGAGCCCGCAGCTGCGGCATCAACCGCTTTTTCGTCATGACATATGAATTCCACTCAAGTGAACTGACTGGATTTCATTATGTACATCTGTGTCAATGCTTTAGATCATCATCCCACAGCTGATCCGCCTTCCCCGGTGACCGGCAATCCAAACCGAAATCCATCACTGGACTGGAATTTACTGAATTGTCGGCAAGCAACAAGCAACTGCGCATCAACAGCCCGACCGTCGACCCCGAGGACGGCAACTACATGGCGCAATGCCAGTTTGCCATCGAGCCTTCCCTGATAAAGATGCTGCACATAGCAGAACAGGCCGGCTGGGATCGCAGCCATGTCGTGATGGCGGCCCTTTCGGTCTGCGCCGGATACGCCGAGCTGACGGAAAGCCTACCCGTTCTGCAGTAGGGCATCTGCGCGGACACAACGCCCCAGGCACTGAACCGCACCGTCAGACGCCGATTGGCCGTCAGTTCGGCGCGGTGTCCTTGAAGATGCGGCCATCCTTCATGATAACGACGAAACTCTTGTCGGGGTCGGCGACGAGCTGGATGTCTTCGAGCGGATTTCCGTCGACCAGGAGCAGATCCGCCAGCGCTCCTTCCTCCACCACGCCCAGCTTGCCCGGATAGGGATTGATGAAGTTAGAGAGCTGCAGCAACTCGCCGGTATTGGCGGTAGCCGAAGTCAGTGCCTCGGCCGGCGTCATCCACTTGGCCAGCATGGCGAGATAGTTGCCTTGGCGCTTGGCTGCGGCGGGATCGAAGAGGACGTCGGCGCCGAACACCGTCTTGATGTTGTATTTCTTGGCCAGTCTGTAGGCATTCTCGGTGCCGGCAAACACCTTGAGCGCCTTTTGCTGCGACGTCGGGCTCATCGCCGCGAAAACGGTCTCGTCATAGGTCAGGGGCTGCAGGCTCCACCAGATGCCCTTTTCGGCCATCAGCTCGGCCGTGGCGTCGTCGATGAGTTGGCCGTGGTCGATGCATTTGACACCGGCATCGATCGCCCGGCGGACGGCCTGAGGCGTATAGGCGTGGACGGTGACATACGTCCCCCAATCCGCCGCGGCTTCGACCGCTGCACGCAACTCGGCCTCGGTGAACTGCGAGGATTCGATCGGGTTGTGCGGCGAACTCACACCGCCCCCGGCCATCAGCTTGATCTGGCTCGCGCCGTTGCGCAGCTGCTCGCGGGTACGCAGGCGAACCTCGTCGGGGCTGTCGGCGATTGCGGCAATGCCCTCGCGCTCGCTGTAGCTGAGCGGCCCGCCAGGCTGGCGCGGCAGTTCGAACAGGAAGCGGAAGTCGCCGTGGCCAGACGTCTGCGAAATGAACGCACCGGAGGGATAGATGCGCGGGCCGACCAGAATTCCCTCGTCGATCGCCCGCTTCAGGCCGAATACCGGACCACCGAGGTCGCGGATGGTGGTAAAGCCGCGCATCAGCGTCGCCTCCGCCTCCTGCGCCGCGCGATGGTGGAGATACGAGGGATCGGCGCTCATCAGCATGGGTTGCGGGGTCGCGGCCATGAAGGCGTGCCAATGCGCATCGATGAGGCCCGGCATCAGCACGCGGCCGCTGCCAGCAATGACCCTGGCGCCCGCCGGCTCTATTGCGGCCGTCGAGATGCGCTCGATGACATTGCCCTTCACCAGAACATTCGACGCCGGCGAGAGCTTGCTTGCCCGGCCGTCGAAGATGCGGACATTTTCGAAAAGCACCGCACCGGTCGGTGCGGCTGGCGGCTCCGTCTCCACGCCCGGAACCTCGATGGCGTAGTCGTGAGCGAGGCTGGCACCGCCCATGCCGGCAAGGAGGGTGGGGATAACAAACAGCAAGCTTAGCAGGGTGGTGCGTATGCCCGTCATCATGAATCCTCAACGCGCGCCGTGGATGGAAAACACGCCCCGAAGATTGAACCTGCAACATCGCCCTACGACAATGCACATTTTCTCAGGGCAGCGATCACACCATGAGATTGGCACGGCGGTGGCGAACTATCCACCCGTCCTGGCGACTGCCGGTAATGATGGTTAGCTCAGCCTTGGCTCCCGATCCCGCCGCCAGGCGGAGCCGGGCTATCAGCCGTAGACCAGCCTGTCCTGCCTGGCGCGCAGCTCCGCGATCTTGGAGCCAGGCTCGACCGCAGCGTTCGCATAGGTGATCAGCTCGCCCTTCCTGATCGGCGCCGTCACCGTGCCGCGCTGCAGCAGGCCGCATGGGATCGCCTTTGCCGCACGTGCTTCCGGCGCGGTCATGATCCAGGCGCGGTAGCAATATTCGCCGATGGCATCGAGCTTTTCGCCGGGCAACATGTCCTTCTTGGCGACAGCGCAGACATCGGCCACGGGCTTTGCCAGCGGCACCATGTCGGCCTTGCCGTGCAACACCACGCGCGCGCAGGTCAAGGGCACTTCCAGCGAGGTCAGGTGATAGGGCCTGTGGAAGGTGAAATACGGGCCATGGCCCATCTTCAGGTCTTCCATGCGTTCGGAAATCCTGGGATGCGACATGTCGGCGATGACGAAGACGCCCGGCGCGACCCCCTTGCCGATCGAATAGTCGACGACGCCGACCTTCGACAACACACCGCCGTCCTTTTCCGGCACCAGCACCTTGGACAGTTGGTCGAGCGTGGCCGAGGGGCCATGCATGCCGGCCTTGTCGGGTACGAGGCCGGTGGCGTTGGCGATCGCCGCCATCTCGACCATGGTCTTGGAGCCGTCGACGAACTCGACAAGCATGCGCACGTTCATGTTCCGCCGCGTCGCCTCCTCGACATAGTTGTCGGGGATGGCGTCGATATTGAGCGGGTTGTTCTTGCCCTTGCCGGCGGCAACGACCGTGTGGCCCATCGCCGAGACGAACTCGATCAGCTCCATGCATGACGACGGCTCGTCGCCCGCGCCAAGCGAATAGGTGACGCCCAGCCGGTCCGCCTCGGACTTGAGATAGGCGCCGATGGTCACGTCCGCCTCGACATTCATCATGACGAGATGCTTGCCGTGCTCCATGGCGCGCAGTCCGATCTCGGCACCGACAGCCGGAACGCCTGTCGCGTCGATGACGACGTCGATCAGGGCGCTGTTCAAGATGAGGTCGGCGTCGCTGGTAACGGCGATCTTCCTTGCCTCGATGGCATCGGAGAGTGCTGCCGCGTTCGACACCTCGCGCGAATGCCCCGGCTCCTGATAGGCGATGTTGGCGGCCTTCATCGCCGCTTCGGGGTGGAGCTCGGAAATGGCGCCGATCTCGATGCCGGGCATGTGCGCCACGCGTGTGACGATATCGGTGCCCATCTCGCCGCAACCGATCAGGCCGATGCGGATCGGCTTGCCCGACTTTTCGCGTTCGACGAGATCGCGCGTCAAGCCCACTGGAGCGACGTTGATGGTCATCTGATTGATCTCCCGCGCAAGCGAACCACTTACATCTAGCGCATCGCCCCGAAAATCCGAATGGATTTCGGAAATGACGATGCATCGACTAAAATTGCTGGAGCGTCCTTCGCGCACCCAAAGGACGCGCGGCGCTCCAACGCGACGGGTATTCAATTATGGCGCCCTGTCAACTCGATTGTCGGCTCGAACATGTGGTCGGGCCGTTTGTCAGGAGCTTGGCGATGCCAAGTTGTTCCCGTCGCGGCTTTGGCATTATTGTTGCTGTGCTTTGCCGACAGGTTTTCGGGCTGAGCCGGACATGCAGATCGGCCGAGCCTGGAAAACGCTCATTTGAAATGCGGTAGACGCCGATCCGGATTCAATCTCTGAAGATCGGCGTGGTGGAGGAGACCAATGGCAGAGAAAGTCCTTGTCCTGCTTGGAACCAAGAAAGGCGCCTTCATTGCCGAAAGCGATGCGGAGCGGCGCAGCTGGAAGCTGCGCGGCCCCTTCTGCGAAACATGGCCGATGAACCACGTCGTCGCCGATCAGGCGACCGGCACGATCTATGGCGCGGGCGGCAACGATTGGTTCGGCCCCGCCGTGTGGAAATCGACCGATCTCGGCGAAACCTGGACGCATTCGAGCGAGGGCCTCGCTTATGCCGAAGGCGAAGAGCCGATCAAGGCGGTATGGAGCCTGGCCCAGGCCAATGGCAGCCTTTATGCCGGTGTCCAACCGGCCGGCCTGTTCCGCTCCGACGATGCCGGCCAGTCCTGGAGCCACGTCGAGGCCTTGCAGAAGCACCCTTCGCGACCACACTGGAACCCCGGCGGCGCCGGGCTGATCCTGCACTCGCTGGTGATCGACCCCAACGATCACGACCGTATCTGGATCGGCATTTCGGCGGCCGGGGTGTTCTACACCGGAGACGGCGGCAAGAGCTGGGAGCCGCGCAATCTCGGCACCCGCGCCGACTTCCTGCCCGAGGGCGAGAACTATCCCGAATTCGGCCAGTGCGTGCACAACCTCGTCATGGCGCCTGATATGCCCGACCGGCTCTACCAGCAGAACCATTGCGGCATGTACCGCTCCGACGACGGTGGCAAGCGCTGGGTCAGCATCGAAAAGGGACTGCCATCGACCTTCGGCTTTCCTGCCGCAACCCACCCACGCGATCCTGACACCCTCTATCTCGTGCCGCTCAATGGCGACAGCGCCGGCCGGTATGTGCCTGATGCGAAGGCAGCCGTGTGGCGCACACGCGACGCCGGACGCGAATGGCAGGCGATGCGCACCGGCCTGCCGCAGGAAAACGCCTATATCGGCGTGCTCAGGCAGGCCATGGCAACAGACCGGCTTGAGCCGGCCGGCGTCTATTTCGGCACAAGCTCGGGCGCGCTGTTTGCCAGCGCCGACGAGGGTGAAAGCTGGGCGAGCGTCGCCCAGCACCTGCCGGCGATCCTTTCGGTGGAAACGCTTGTGGTCGATGACTGACGGTGACGAACATGCTCGACGACGCCCCATCGCGGACCAGGATGCCCCGAACCGAAACAGCGGCCGTCGTGGTGCGGCTGCCCGCTGTCTTGGTCGATCTTTTCCCCGGTGCCGTCAGGCGAATTGAAATGTCGGTGTCGACGGTCAGGGAAATGATCGACGAACTTGACAAGAACTGGCCCGGCATGCGCGACCGCATCTGCGATTCCCGCCCCGCCATCCGCAAGCACATGAACGTCTTCGTCGAAGGTGAGCGCGCGACGCTGAAGACGAGGTTGAAGCCGGGCGCCGAGGTCTTCGTGCTCACTGCAATCAGCGGCGGTTGAAATCCACCCTCGATATAGCCGAGCCAGGTCAGCCTCGGTTATGCCGGCTTCGATGTCCTGAACTACGGCCACGCCTTTGGCCTCAAGGTCGGCAAGACCTTCTGACGCAGCCCGCCGGCCGTCAGGCCGGCACGGCCCTCGCCCGCGCCGCGAATCCGGCGAAGCCATGGACGAACTGGTGCAGTTGCTGGCGCACGCCGTCGTCGGTGATCGCACCATTCTGGTCGAAGACGCCGTGCGCTCGCGAGACGAGCATGCGGCCGCCGAACCAGGGGTTGGTTCCCAAGGTGCGCAACACGGGAAGCCATGCATTCTGGCTGAGCACGGTGCCGAAGCCGCCGGCCGATGCGCCGAGCACGGCGACGGGCTTGCCGCCGAACACCCGCTTGATGTCGCTCGCCGGGCGGCTCATCCAGTCGATGGCGTTCTTGAACACGCCGGGGATCGAGTTGTTGTATTCGGGCGTGAACAGGATGAGCCCATCGGCGCCGGCAACCAGGTCCTTGAGCGCGGACACAGCCTCGGGAATGCCGTCCGCCGCCTCGACATCGGCGTCATAGAGAGGAACGCCGCGGATCGTGGCGGCATGCAGCTCGACGCCTTCGGGCGTCATTGTGACCGCCGCGCGCAACAGGGCGGCGTTGTAGGAGCCGCGCCTGAGGCTACCCGATATTCCGACTAGTCTGGTCATGTCCTAACTCCAAGTCCATTGGGCTGCCGGGAGAGGAAACCCTCCCGGCAGAAGCCGATCAAACGAGCGGCTTCAGCCCAGCTTCGATCGAGGCCCGCCTCGGCTCGAGGAAAGGCGGCAGCGCCAACCGCTCGCCGAGCGTTTCCAAGGGCTCGTCGGCGGTGAAGCCGGGACCGTCGGTCGCGATTTCGAACAGGATGCCGTTCGGCTCGCGGAAGTAGAGCGAACGGAAATAGTAGCGCTCGACCTCGCCGCTCGACGGCAGGCGCACGCTTTTCAGCCGCTCGGTCCATTCATGCATGGACTCGATATCCGGCGTGCGGAAGGCGACATGGTGCACGGCACCGGCCCCTTGCTGGGCCGTCGGCAAATTGGGCTGCACGGCAACATGCAGTTCGGCGGCGGGACCGCCCTCGCCCATGGCGAAGACATGGACATGCCCGTTGCCGTCGGCCGACGCATGGTCGCGCACCTGGCGCATGTTCATCACCTTGGTCAGCACCAGTTCGGTCGGCGCAAGATCGGGAACGCTGAGCGTGATCGGCCCAAGCCCCCTGATCTGGTGCTCGACCGGAACCGGGCTCTTGCTCCAGGGGTGCGCCTCGCCCTTGCCGCCATCGTCGATCAGCCGGAACCGCTGGCCCTCTGCGTCTTCGAAGTCGAGCGCGCGATAGCCCGCGATCTCCGCGATCTCGCCGGATGCAACGCCGGACTGGCCAAGATGCTCGCGCCACCATGTCAGGCTCTTTTCGCCCGAAACGCGCAAACCAGTGCGGGCAACGCTATGGGTGCCGCGGCGTTCGCGCCCGACAGGCCAGTCGAAGAAAGTCAGGTCCGTGCCCGGGGTGGCCTCGCCGTCGGCATAAAACAGATGATAGGCGCTGGTATCGTCCTGGTTGACCGTCTTCTTGACCAGTCGCAGGCCGAGCGTGTTGGTGTAAAAACGCAGATTTGCCGGAGCGTCCGCGGTGATCGCGGTGAGATGGTGGATGCCTGTCAGTTGCAGTGTCATTTTCGCCTCCTGCATGTTCATCGTATTTGCAGCGGTCATATCGTGTTGTTGTCGCGCCCTATAAGAGCGCTTTTCGAGACGCTGTGTTCTCGATGTCGAGGATTGGCGGGACTTTCGCCCCGCCGATTCCACTGTTTCTTTATTTCTGCGAGTCGAGCTGCTCGTGATCCTTCTCGACCTGCTGGGCCTTCAGGTAGCTCTCGATCAGCAGTTGGTAGGGAGGGAAGATCTTGGTGTAGACCTCTGCCCACTCCTGGGCGTCCTCACGGTGCCAGGTCTTCTGCAGTTCCGAGGCGACCGCTGCGGTGTCCATCGGCACGACGCCAGCCTGAACGACGCGGGCAAGCGTAATTTCCTGCGCCATCTTCGAATAGGTGCCGGAGGCATCGATGACCGCAAACACCTTGTAGCCATCATATACCGCGCTGATCGACGGGAAGGCCATGCACACGCTTGTGATGGTGCCGGCGATGATCAGCGTTTTGCGCCCGGTTGCCTTTACGGCGGCGACGAAGTTGGGATTGTCCCAGGCGTTGATCTCGCCCTTGCGCGCCACATATTGCGCATGCGGTGCGTTCTGGTGGATTTCCGGGATCAGCGGGCCGTTCGGGCCCTGCGGCACCGAAGCGGTGGTGATGACCGGGATGTTGGACAGCGTCGCCATCCTGGCCAGCGCCGCGGCGTGGTTGCGCAGCGTCGTCATCGGCATGTCGGCGACAGTCTGGAACAGGCCGCTCTGGTGGTCGATCAGCAGCAGCACCGCGTCATTGGGGTCGATGACCGGACGCTTGCCTTCGAAATTGGCAACATTGGTGTTCATTTTAGTCTCCTGTTGGATGGCTGGGAGGTTGCTGGTGAAATCGGCTCGCTGTCCTGCGAACCCTGCTTGCAAGGGTCCGGCCACGCCGGGCCCTTGATTCCGGATGGTCAGTTTTCGATCCGACCGAAACCGCCGCGCCGAAAATCGGCGAAGGCCTGGTTGAGTTCTTCTTCCGTGTTCATGACGAACGGTCCCCGCCAGGCGACGGGTTCGTCGATCGGCTCGCCGCTCAGCAAAAGCACTGACGCGTCGCTGGAGGCGTCGAGCGTGAACGCACCGCCATTGCGCTCGAGCAGCGCGAACTGGGCGTCGCGAACCGGCTCGGTGCCGTTGACGACGATGTTGCCGCGCAACACGACCAGCCCCACGGCATGGCCCTCGGGCAATTCCAGCGACGTCTGGCCACCATTCCTGAGTTGGAGGTCCCACATGTTGATCGGCGTGAACGTCCTGGCCGGCCCATGATTGCCCTGGTAGTCGCCGGCAATGACGCGCAACGTTCCCGCATTTCCAGGAAGCCTCACCGCCGGAATATCGGCGTCGAGCAGCGTCTGGTAGCCGGCCGTGGCATTCTTGTCCTTGGCCGGCAGATTGACCCAGAGTTGGATCAACTCCAGCACGCCACCCTGCTCGGTGAACGCCTTTGAATGAAACTCCTCATGCAGGATGCCGGACGCGGCGGTCATCCATTGCACGTCGCCGGGGCCGACCAGGCCGCCTGCGCCGGTGGAGTCGCGATGCTCGACCTCGCCCTGATAGACGATGGTAACCGTCTCGAAACCGCGATGCGGGCGGACCCCGACGCCACGCGGCGTGTCGGTGGGGGCGAATTTCATTGGCCCGGCATAATCGAGATGCAGGAAAGGGCTGACATGCTGGCCAAGCGTGGTCTGGGAAAAGACCGAGCGGACTGGGAAGCCGTCACCGACCCAATGCGGCGAAGACGCGCTGTAGACCCCGAGTATCCTTCTCATCATGTTTCTCCTTGCGAACCGTGGCCGGTTGTGTTGCCAAGAGAATATGCACAGGACAAACGGCGCAGTAGCCGCTAAGATTCAACCACACTGTCCTACAAACGAGACAATCGAGGACCATGCAGGACCTGAATGACCTCTATTTCTTCGTCCAGGTCGTCGACCAGAACGGCTTTGCCGCAGCCGCGCGCGCGCTCGGCATGCCGCGTTCGCGGCTCAGCCGGCGTATCGGCCTGCTCGAGGAACGCCTGGGCGTTCGCCTGATCCAGCGCTCGACGAGGCGCTTTGCCGTCACGGAGATCGGCACCGAGTATTACCGGCATTGCGTCGCCATGCTGGTCGAGGCCGAAGCGGCGCAAGAGGTCATCGAGCGGACCCGCTCGGAGCCTCAAGGCATCGTGCGGATAGCCTGCCCCTCCTCCATCGTCTATTTCCAGGTCAGCGAGATGATCGCTCGCTTCATGACCGATTGCCCGAAGGTCGAGGTACATCTCGAAAGCACCAACCGGCGCGTCGACGTGATCCGCGAGGGATTCGACCTGGCCATCAGGGTGCGCTTTCCGCCGCTGGAGGAAAGCGACCTCGTCATGAAGGTTCTGGCCAACAGCCCCCAGCGCCTGGTTGCCAGCCCCAAATTGCTGGCAAAGCTTCCCGGTGGCGTGGTGCCGGCCGACCTCGCCACATTGCCGAGCCTTGCCTGGGGCCCCGCCCAGGATGAACACGAATGGCGCCTCGATGGCCCGAACGGGGCGACCGCGCGCATTCCGCACAAGCCGCGCTTCGTCACCGAAGACATGGTGACCTTGCGCCACGCGGCGTTGCGCGGCGTCGGCGTGGTGCGGCTGCCGACGATGGTTATCAGCGCCGACCTGGCCGCAAAAACATTGGTCGACGTCCTGCCGGACTGGGCCCCCAGGACCGGCATCATTCACGCGGTCTTTCCCTCGCGGCGCGGCCTTTTACCTTCGGTGCGTTCCCTGCTCGACCACCTGGCCAAGGAGTATGCAGCGATCAGCCGAAGCGAAAATGAGGCAAGCTAGGGCCGGACACTGCCGCCCTGATCCCGCCTCGGGCTCAGCCGGCTCCCACGACCAACGCCATATGACATTTTGATTTTTCTGCCGTTTCGTTCATCTCGAAACGCTATGCGCCGACACGTACTGGTGTCGCGCAAGCCGGCGCCCAGTTGCCGGTGACATCGGGTGACGGGACGAAATGTGGCTCAGTGCTATCGCGCATGGATTGCAGTGGTACGAACGACTGCAGGCCTTTTCCCAAGGCGACCCGTTCGAGCGCTTTGTTCCGCAGCCGGTAAGAACTCCCCGCTTCGACAACGCCGCGGCCATGCTCATGGTCTTGTCGGTGATCGGCTCCGCTGGCGCAATCCTTGCGAAAATCCTGCTCTGAACCCTTCGGCCGTACCGCCAGCGTGAACAACGGCAGCCTGGCCCGGTATCGCAGCGCTTCGCCCGCGCCCCAGGTGAACGCGAATAAGCGAGGCCCGAGCTTGCCTGTCAGACGATATTCAGAGTCGCCATGGCGCGGAAACAGGGCCTGGCACACCGCCAGCTAGCCTTGCTGGCCAGCCGCCTCATAAACGGTTGATTCTATGAAAGATATGGTGGGCCCGGAGGGACTCGAACCCCCAACCAAGCGGTTATGAGCCGCCGGCTCTAACCATTGAGCTACAGGCCCCACGCGGGCTGGATAGTAAGTTTTCGGGGCCGGCACAAGCCATCTTCGTGCATCTATTGCGCGTTGCCGCAATCCACCCATAATCCACCCCTATTCGACACTCTCGAAGGGCCTCGCTGAATGGAGAATATATTATGAATCGCAAATACATGGCGCTCGCACTTGCAGCGGCACTGGCGCTTCCCGCCGCTGGCGCCCGCGCCGACAACCAGCCGACGCCGCGCATCATCGTAACCGGCGAAGGCGAGGCTTCGGTCGCCCCCGATCTGGCGCTGCTGTCGCTTTCGGTGATGCGCGAGGCCAAGACCGCGCGTGAGGCGCTCGACGCCAATAACGACGCCATGGCCGCCGTGATCGCGGCGATGAAGGCTTCCGGCATTGCCGACCGCGACCTGCAGACCGGCGGAGTCCAGATCCAGCCGCGCTACAACTTCACCAACCGGCCCGACGGATCGCAGGAAGCCGAACTCGTCGCCTACCAGGTCATCAACACGCTTTCGGTGCGCATCCGCGACATCACCAAGACAGGCGAGATTCTCGACAAGGCGGTCTCGCTCGGCGTCAACCAGGGCGGCGGCATCACCTTCGCCAACGAAAAGCCGCAGCCTGTCATCACCGAGGCGCGCAAGCTGGCGGTGGCCGATGCCATCGCCAAGGCCAAGGTGCTGGCCGAGGCGGCGGGCGTCAACCTGGGCAAGGTGCTTGAGATCGCCGACCAGTCCTTCACCTCGCCGCCGATGCCGATGCAGGCCAAGTCGTTCGACCGCGCCGCAGGCTCGGTCCCCGTCGAAGCCGGCGAAAACGCCTACCGCGTCCAGGTCAACGTCACTTTCGAACTGAAGAACTGACGAGCGGACTGGAATTCTGCCGCGCGTTCACGCGCGGCAGCTCTTCATTGCGAACGAACAAAAAAAACCCGGAGGCCTGGCCTCCGGGGTTCTTGTTTGGAAATGCCCATCTTTGAGCGAAGAGGGGCTGATTAGAACAGCCTTTAGTAACGCACCACCGGGCAGTTCGGTGCGCGAGCAAAGCTCACCGCGATACGCTCGCCGTACTTGCGGCCGCTCACCGTGATGGTACGGCGGCTGACGTCGACGATGCGGGCGCGACGCAGCCCCATGCGGTCGGCCTTGTCGAGCGCGCGGTCGGGCGTGCAGTTGCGGTTCCAGCGGCCGTCATCGGGGCGTCCGCCCCAGCGGCCATCGTTGCGGTCATCCCAGCGTCCGTCATGGCGGTTGCCGTCACGGTAGCCGTCCTGGACATAGACGCCGACACGCGGCTGGCCCTGGCCGAGGTTGAGGTAAAGCCCATCTGCCTGCGCCGAAGCGGGAATTGCGGCCAGCGTGCTGAAACCGATGAGGGCCGAAAGGGCGGCAGTCTTGATCTTGTCGAACATGGTCTTCTCCTTGAACTCCGTGGCGTCAAGCCGTCTGTGCCTGAGCGATGACCATAGAGTGCACCACTCAAGCTGAACCGATTTCGAACCCCGCATTCATATTCGGTTCATCTACAAATTGTTGATTCTGCTGGATTTTTTTTACAGCGCGCAACACTGCGTGAGTCGCGCGCAGCGGCGAAATAGGCGACAGAAGGCGCCCGCAATATGGCGATCTGCTGGGAAATGCGCTTAAGGCTCTTCTTCGAGCATATGGTCGAAGTAGTCCTCCGGCTCGGCCAGGTCGTCCTCCGATGCCGTCAGCCGGCCGCGTACCGAGATGCCCGCCTCATGCACGGTCTCCGTGCTGCCGGAAACGAGATGGTGCCACCAATAGAGGTCGCGCCCCTCGCCCACGAGCCTGTAGGCGCAGGTGCTGGGCAGCCACGAGATGGTTGGGACATTCTGCGGCGTCAGCCCAACGCAATCGGGCACGCGCGCGAGGCGATTGGCATAATCGGAGCAGCGGCAGGTCGCGCCGTCGAACAGGCGGCAGCCGACGCTGGTCCAGTAGATTTCGCCGGTGTCTTCGTCCTCGAGCTTGGACAGGCAGCACTTGCCGCAACCGTCGCACAGCGACTCCCACTGCGTCGGGCTCATCGCCTCGAGCGGCGTCGTTTTCCAGAAGGGTTCGTCCATGCTGTGGCATGTGGCGCGCATCGGTGCCCGCGTCAAGCGGATGCAAGGCTTGCATTCATCGCCGGTTCAGTGAAGCCGCGATATCGCCTTGTTGTCGTCGGGCAAATGCCCCGAATCGATGCGACTGCCGGGCCAAGCGGAACCACTCCCGGGTTCCATATGTTTGGGCGGGGACGGGACCATACTTCAAGGAGAATTTCCAACGATGAAACGCCAACCACGGATTCTCGCAGGCACGGCAATCGGCCTGTTCATGGCATCCGCGCCGTTGAGCGCATTGCCGCTGCCGCACGGCGTGGCCAATGATGCAGGGCTTACGCTTCCGCTCGTACGCGTGCAGGCGGAGTGCCAGGAAGGCGAATCGGCGGAAGCCTGCGCCGCGCGTCAGGGTGGGGGCCAGCAGGAGCAGGCGCCCGCGCCCGAAGCCCAGCCCGAGCCGGCACCCCAACCAGAGCCGCAGCCTCAGCCCGAGCCTGCTCCCGTGCCGCAGCCGGAGCCAGCCCCTCAACCCGAACCGCAGCCGCAGGCAGAACCTCAGCCGCAGGCAGAACAACCTGCTCCAGAGCCGCAGGCGGAGCAGCCAGAGCCACGCCGCAAGCAAAAGCGCGAGGCGCCAGCAGAAGAACCAGCACCCCAGCAAGAGGCTGCCCCCCAGTCCGAGCCAGCGCCGCAGCCGCAGGCGGAAGAGCCGGCACCCAAGCGCAAGAAGCGCGAGCCCGTCGCCGAGCAGCCGCAGGAACAGCCTGCCCCTGCCGCGGAGCCGGAGGCGGCGCCGCAACCCGAACAGCAGCCGCAGGCAGAAGAGCCCGCGCCCAAGCGCAAGCACGGGGAAAAAGCCCCGGCCGCCGAGGAAGCCCAGCCCGCGCCGACGCCCGAGGTCGCACCGCAACCGGAAGTCCAGCCCGAGCCAAAGCCGCAGGCCGAGCAACCAACCGAACAGCCGGCGGAAAAGCCGGCCCAGCCAACGCCGGAGCAGGTGCCGACGCCGGCGCCTTCGCCGGACACGACCGCACCATCAGGCGAAACACCTGCCCAGGGCGAACAGCCGGCGGAACAAAAGCCCGCCGAAGAAAACCCAGCGACCGAGCAGCCAGCGACCGGCGAGCAACCGGCGCAGGGTGAAAAACCCGCGCAGCAAGGCGAGGCTCCTGTCAACCCGAACGAGGCGCCGATCCTCGACAGCCAGAAGGAAACCCCTCCCCCTGTGGAATCAGGCAAGCCTGTCGAGCCAGGTCAACCCGCCGAAGCTGGACAGCCGACGCAGACGCCAGCACCCGGCCAGGGTGGTGCGCAGACCGCCCAGCCGCAGCCCGCACCGGTCGATCCAGGCCCCCCGCCGGTCGACGATAAGGCCGCGACAGTGCAGGCCCAGCCCGTCACCATCCAGCCGGTGACCGCCGAACAAGGCACGCGCATCGAGCGCATGCCGGAGGTCGACCTGCGCCGCAGGCCGCGCCCCGAAGGCACCGAAGTGGTGCGCGAGATCGGTGACCGCGTCATCATCCAGGTCAACAACCAGATCATCGTCGAGAGCAACGACCGTCCACGGATGACGCGTGACGCTCAGGAGGTCTACTACGAGGATCTGCCGCGTGGCCGCACCCGCGAGGTGATCGTGCGCGACAATGGCAACCAGATCATCACCATCCGCAACCGCTATGGCGACATCGTCAGGCGTTCGCGCATCACGCCCGACGGGCGCGAATACGTGCTGAGCTATGTCGACGACCAGTATTACGAGCAGATGGACGAGTGGCGCGATCCTGGCCTCGACCTGCCGCCGATGCAGCTGTTCATCCCGCGCAACGAGTACATTCTCGACGCGCAATATGTCGAAGACCCCAACGCCTACTACGACTTCCTGGAGCGTCCGCCGGTGGAGCGCGTCAAGCGCCTCTACTCGATCGACGAGGTCAAGCGTTCGGCCCGCGTGCGTGACATTGCGCGGCGCGTCGATCTCGACACCCTCAATTTCGAGTTCGGTTCGGCCTCGATCAGCGAAGACGAGGTCGCCAAGCTCGAAGGCGTGGCCAACGCCATGGAAAAGCTGCTCCAGAAGAACCCGGCCGAGACCTTCCTCATCGAGGGTCACACCGATGCCGTCGGATCCGACGTCGCCAATCTGGCGCTGTCTGACCGTCGCGCCGAGTCCGTCGCCGATGCCTTGACCAATGTTTTCGGCATTCCGCCGGAAAACCTGTCGACCCAGGGCTATGGCGAGCGCTACCTCAAGGTGAAGACAGACAAGCGCGAACGCGAAAACCGGCGCGTCGCCATCCGTCGCATCACGCCCCTGGTGGCGCCGATCGCCAGCGCCAAATAGCGGCTGCCGGTCACGCAACAGACCCGGCCCGCGCTGTCAGCGGGTCGGGATTTCCATGGTCCAACGGGTCAGATATGCCTCGATGGAAAGCCAAAGGGCGCCGGTAACAATCACGCGATCACCCTGCTTTGGCCATTGAATCGCTGGATTTTGATGCCACTTTGTGGGTGACGTGGTTCCCTGCCCCGTCCATCTCCGGCGTTTCAGGAGATCAGGCCCGGCCGAATCCCCCCTCCAGCGGCCGGGCCTTGTTTTATCCCGCGAGCTGTTGCATTCGTTCGGCTCAATCAATCACAAATTCTCCAATCGCAAAATTTCGGACGTCTCATGAAACGCCTCGAACACGCTGTCGAATCCATCATTCTTGCCTCGCGCTGGCTGCTCGTGGTGTTTTATCTCGGCCTCGCCGTAGCGCTCGGCGTCTACGCCTTGTCATTCGCCAAGAAGCTCTACGAGTTCATTCTCAAGGTGATGGTGCTCGACGACACCGACATCATCCTCAAGGTTCTCGGCCTGATCGATGCCGCCCTTGTTGCTTCGCTGGTGGTGATGGTCATCATCTCCGGCTACGAGAACTTCGTCAGCCGCTTCGACAATCATGATGGCGAGGTCCATTGGCTTGGCACCATCGACATCAGCTCGCTCAAGATCAAGGTCGCCTCGACGATCGTCGCAATCTCGTCGATCCACCTGCTCCAGGTTTTCCTCAACCATCAGCAATACACGTCCCAACAGCTGATGTGGCTGACCATCATCCACCTCACCTTCGTGCTATCGGCACTGCTGCTGGCCTATATCGACCGCCTCACGGGCCTGACGAAGGGTGACAAAAAGGCCGTCGCCCAAGACGGTCCGAACATCTGAGTTCTATCGCAGCTCGAAAAACGGCAAACCGGTTTTCCAGCTGCGTAGTCTCGGACTGTTGAAAGACAATTGCCCCCCGCTGGCGATTTTCGGGTGGCTTCCACCAAGCATCGCCATGCATTATGGTCGCTTCTTCTTGAGGGAGGGCGACCATGTCGATTGAATTCCTGCTGACCACGCTCATCATCGTTGCTTCACCAGGAACCGGCGTCGTCTATACCCTCGCCGCGGGACTTTCGCGCGGCGGACGCGCAAGCGTACTCGCCGCTTTTGCCTGCACGCTCGGCATCGTTCCGCACCTGATCGCAGCACTGACCGGCCTCGCCGCACTGCTGCACACCAGCGCCCTGGCCTTCGAGATCGTCAAATATGCCGGCGTCGCCTATCTGCTCTACATGGCCTGGCAGAGCCTGCGCGAGCATGGCGCCCTCAAGGTCGACGACAAGGCCGATCCGCGCAGCGCGCGCCAGGTACTGGTCGACGGCGTGCTGATCAACGTGCTCAACCCCAAGCTGTCGATCTTCTTCGTTGCCTTCCTGCCGCAGTTCATCGCCCCAAATGAGCCGCATGTGCTCACCCGCATGCTCGAACTCTCCGGCGTGTTCATGCTGGCGACCTTCGTCATCTTCGCCATCTATGGCCTGTGCGCCGCAGCCGTTCGCGACAAGATGACGGGCAGCCCGCGTGTCATGACCTGGATGCGCCGCAGCTTCGCCGCCGCATTCGTCATGCTTGGCGCAAAGCTCGCGCTGACCGAGCGCTAAGGCCGCATCGGGCCGGCCTTGCCCGATTTCCTGGCGTGGGCTTTAGTCGGATTTGCTGACCGGCGCATCGGCCCGAAGATTGGAATCGGTTTTTGGAAAGCGCGATGCGTAGGTTCAAGGACATTGAGCGTCTTTTCGCGTCCATGTGGACGCGTGGCGCTCCAAACGATGCGAGCGCAAGACATGCAGTTTCGAATTGGCCTGGAGGATCCGGCAACCCCGGAGGTGATCGCCCTTCTGGACGAAGGTGATGCCTATGGCGCATCGCTCTATCCGGCCGCAAGCAACCACTTCCTGCCGCTCGAGGCATTGCGCGCACCGAATGTGTGGTTTGTGGTTGCCCGCAACGAGCAAGGCGAGGCGGTAGGCACCGGCGCGCTGGCCCTGACCGAGGGCTGGGCCGAACTGAAGCGCATGTGGGTGGTGCCGGCGGCGCGCGGCAAGGGGCTTTCGAAGGCTATCCTTTCCGATCTCGAAGCCCGGGCACGCGATGCCGGCATTGCGCTGATCAGGCTGGAGACTGGCGTCGACAACCACGAGGCACTGGCGCTCTACGCTCGTACCGGCTTTTCGCGCTGCGGGCCGTTCGGCGACTACTCGGCCGACCCGCTCAGCGTGTTCATGCAGAAAGAACTTGGCACCGGCGGCTCCTCGACTGCCTGATCGCCAGCGACAGCACCGATTTCCTTGCCGGAATGCCGGCAGGAGAGGATACTCCCCTTCCGTGGATGCATTGAGGGCGATGACCCGGATGCCCGCCCCGGCGGCTTGCGCCGTGCTCCGTGGCGCCGGAGGGAGATGTGCCATGACGAGTTACATTGTGCTGATCAACTGGACCGACCAGGGCGTGCGCGACGTACGTTCATCGCCCAAACGGCTCGATGCGGCCAAGAAGCTGCTCGGAGAGATGGGCGGCTCGTTCAAGCAGTTTTACCTGACCATGGGCGAATACGACATGGTGGCGATCGCCGAGGCGCCCGACGACGCGGTGGTGGCACGCTTTGCCCTGATTTTGGGCCAAGGCGGCAATATACGGACGCGCACCCTGAAGGCGTTCCCTGAACTTGCCTATCGCGAAATCATCGCCTCGCTCGGCTAGGACGGCATGTGAAATCCAGGGCGCACGCATCTCACGTGCGCTCTGGTCGCGCTGAACTCGAAACGCCTCGACTGTATCAGCACAAGCGGCTAAGTTTCGGAAAAACAACGGGAAGAACCAGATGTCGTTTCTGAAGAGGCTTTTTGGCGGTGGCGGCGGCGCGGCGGAAACGTCAGCGCCTACGGTTGCCAAGGAGATCGAATACAAGGGCTTTGCCATCAAGGCGATGCCCTACAAGGAAGGCGGCCAGTTCCAGACCTGCGGCGTGGTTTCCAAGGATGTCGGCGGCACGGTCAAGGAACACAAGTTCATCCGCGCCGACCGTTTCGCGGCACTCGACGACGCCGTCGAAGTCTCGCTGACCAAGGGCCGGCAGCTGGTCGACGAACAAGGTGAGCGCATGTTCGGCTGAGGCCGATTGGCAAGCCGCGCGAGGGATCGCGCATGCTCCTGAAAACCGAAATCGATTTCGGGGCCATGCGCCAAAGTCTCAGAGCGTCATTTGCGCCGTCCAACGGGACGCTCAGCGCCTCGCTTCCCGCCTCAGCTCCTGAGGCCCGGTGCTTCCTGGCCGGTGCGCTCGACATATTCCGTATAGCCGCCGCCATAGGTGTGGATGCCGTCGGGCGTCAGTTCCAGCACGCGATTGGAAAGGGCCGCCAGGAAGTGGCGGTCGTGCGAAACGAACAGCATCGTGCCCTCATACTGCGACAGCGCCGTGATGAGCATCTCCTTGGTGGTGATGTCCAAATGGTTGGTCGGCTCGTCGAGCACCAGGAGGTTCGGCGGATCAAACAGCATGATCGCCATCACGAGCCGCGCCTTTTCGCCTCCCGAAAGCACCCGGCATTTCTTTTCGACGTCATCGCCGGAAAAGCCGAAGCAGCCGGCGAGCGCGCGCAGTGGCGCCTGGCCAGCCTGCGGGAAGGTGTCTTCCAACTGCTGGAACACGGTGCGGTCGCCATCGAGCAGGTCCATGGCGTGCTGGGCGAAGTAGCCCATCTTGACGCTGGGTCCCCGCGCGACCGTGCCGTCGTCGGGCTTGGAGGCGCCGGCCACCAGCTTCAGCAGCGTCGACTTGCCCGCGCCGTTGATGCCCATGATGCACCAGCGCTCCTTGCGGCGAACCTGGAAATCAAGGCCTTCATAAATGGTCTTGCTGCCATAGCGCTTGTGCACGTTCTTGAGCGTGACCACGTCCTCGCCCGAACGCGGTGCCGGCTGGAACTCGAATGACACCGTCTGGCGGCGCTTGGGCGGCTCGACCTTGTCGATCTTGTCGAGTTTCTTGACGCGGCTTTGCACCTGGGCGGCGTGCGAGGCGCGCGCCTTGAAGCGCTCGATGAAGGCGATTTCCTTGGACAGCATGGCCTGCTGTCGCTCGAACTGTGCCTGCTGCTGCTTGTCGGCCAGCACGCGCTGCTGCTGGTAGAATTCGTAGTCGCCGGAATAGGCGGTCAGCGAACCGCCGTCGATCTCGACCACCTTGTTGACGATGCGGTTCATGAACTCGCGGTCGTGGGAGGTCATCAAAAGCGCGCCGTCATAGCCCTTGAGGAAGGCTTCGAGCCAGATCAGGCTTTCGAGATCAAGGTGGTTGCTCGGCTCGTCGAGCAGCAGAGCGTCGGGGCGCATGAGCAGGATCTTGGCGAGTGCTACGCGCATCTTCCAGCCGCCGGACAGCGCGCCGACATCGCCGTCCATCATCTCCTGCGAGAAGCCAAGACCATCGAGCACTTCGCGCGCCCGGCCGTCGAGCGAGTAGCCGTCGAGTTCCTCGAAGCGCCCTTGCACCTCGCCATAACGCTCGATGACCTGGTCCATCTCGTCGGCGCGATCGGGGTCGACCATCGCGGCTTCCAATTCGCGCATCTCGGCGATCATCGAACCGATCGGGCCAGCACCGTCCATGACTTCCGCCACAGGGCTGCGGCCAGCCATGTCGCCGACATCCTGGCTGAAATAGCCGATGGTGACGCCGCGATCGACGGAGACCTGGCCCTCGTCGGGCTGCTCCTGACCAGTAATCATGCGGAAGAGCGTTGTCTTGCCGGCACCGTTGGGGCCGACGAGGCCGACCTTCTCGCCCCTTTGGAGCGCTGCGGAGGCCTCGATAAACACGATCTGCTTACCGTTCTGCTTGCCGATATTTTCGAGACGAATCATGTTTTGTAGGACCCAGAGGATTTGTCGGGTCACTACGTCATCGGTTGCGCCCGTAAAAGAGTTCGCTCCTAAAGCATCCGGTGCCTTGGCGCGCAAGGGCTAGCGATGTCACAGGCGCCCAAACTTGGTGGTGGGAAGGCCCCGGCAGAGCGCCGGGGCCCTTGATCATCGTTTATGCCGGCTGCACCAGATTGGCGAGCAGGCGGAAGGCGCCGGGCACCAGCTTGTCGAGCTGATGGTGCAGCACAAGGCTGGTATGGGTGTGGCGGCCCTTGCCGATCTCGGCCGAAAGCAGCGAACCGTTGAGCTTGTCTTCGCCCTTGTCGCTCATTGCCAGAAGCGGCTTGTAGGCCTTGTCCCATTC
Source organism: Aminobacter sp. AP02 (assembly GCF_003148805.1). Lineage (GTDB taxonomy): Bacteria > Pseudomonadota > Alphaproteobacteria > Rhizobiales > Rhizobiaceae > Aminobacter. The sequence continues at coordinate 115,062 of NZ_QGGX01000005.1, read as the reverse complement.
GGACGCGAAATAGAGCCCGCGTTCCTTGTCCCAATTGGCCCAGTCTTCCGGCCCGATCTTGTTGGGGCGGTTGAGCAGCTTGTGTTCGGGTTCGAGGATATCGACCTCTGCATTGGCGTCGGTGACGCGGTAGCGGATCGAGGGCGAGCCGATCTTGAGGAACAGCGGCGGCACTTTCTCCGCATCCCAGCCATCGCTCGGGCGATGGTAGAGCGTGACCAGATGGCCGCCATCCTTGACCCATTCGTGCAGCTCGGGCACCGCCTTGGCGAGGTCCTCGCGCTTGCCGAAAGCGAAGATGCCGACGACGATGGTCTTGAGATCGCGGTAGGTGCCTTGCTCGACGTCGGCGGGGCTAAGCTCCACGACATCGATGCCGAGCCGCTTCATCCACAGCCCGACCTTATCGTTGCCGCCGCTGATGTAGCCGACCTTCAGCCCGGTAAGCTCCGCGCCCACTGTCTGCACCGGAACCGACACTTTCGTCGGCACGACGGAGCGGCCGATATGCGGATAGGTGAAGGTGTTGATCGCATAGGCGTCACTGCCGAGCAGCTTGGGCTCGATGGCAAAGCGCGTTTCGCCGGGCTTTGCAGGTGGCTGCAGGTCGAAGGTGCCCGAATTGTCCGACGCTTCGCCTGATGGGTTCAGAGCCCAGCCCTCGGGCAAGTCGATCTTGAGGTCGCCGACCTTGGCGTTGGTGACTGTCGCGGTCATGGCGACAGGCGCCAGATCGGCGGCCGTGTTGAACACCACCGCGTCGGGCTTCAGCTCCAGCGAGGCCGAGGGAAGAACCCTCAGTGCATCTTCCAGATCGACATCCAGCACCGCCGACCGGTCACCGATCTTCACGGTCAGCCGCACGAAGGCGTCACCATTGCCGCCGAGCGGGTCGAACTGCTCGGTCAGCGGATTGGTGAGCTCGGCGTCGCTTGCCACCGACAGCTGGTCGTTGCTGGCGCTCAGGCCCTTGCGGGCGATGATCTCGGCCTTCTCCACCACCACGCTTTCAGGGGCTTCGACCAGCGTCTTGATGGTGATGGTGTCGCCCGGCTTGAGGTCCGCACCTTCTGTGAAGGCCCTGATATGCATGCCCGAGGCGGTTGCCAGGACCAGATCGACCTCGCGCGCCTTGCGTTCGAGGCGATGGGCGACGAGCGCGCGGAACTCTTCAGGCAGTTGCTTGCGCGCTTCATCGATGGCCTTGCCGATTTCGACAGCCTTGTTGACCACCACCACCGGGTCGCCATAGTCGGCAATCGCTTCGTCGATCAGGCCTTGTGCGTTGCGCAGCGCATCGGCGAGGGAAGCAGGCATGCCGTCCATGCCGGCAATGTCGCCGACCGTGGCGATCAGGCCATCGCGGATGTCGACCTCGTTCGTCGCCCGCTCGCCTTGGGCGACGCGCGCCAGGTGCAGCTGCCATTCGGTCTTGGGTTCAGCGCGCCATTTGCCCATGCCCTGGGTCAGGTGGCACGACCGCGACCACTCGCCCATCTGTGGGAAGGTGGCGCCCGAGATCTTGTCGCGTTCAGGCGCCTTCACCGTCAGCGTCGTGGGCGGCGGCGGTGTTTCGTCGTCATATACCCCGCCACCACCGCCATAAGCGGGGGAATAGATCTTTGGCACGTCCCATGGGTCGAGGCCGGCGGCGATCTGCTCGGGATACTCCTTTGCATTGCCGGAAATGTCCGCGGTGATGAAGGTCGCAACGACGGCGGCCCGGTGCTGGCCGTGCTGGCCTGGCACGTCGAGGAAGCAATTCATGACGATGTCGGGCTTGTACTGGCGGAACGCCCAGGTCATGCGCTCGACAACGCGGTCACGACCCCAGCGGTCGATCGTGTCGTTCGGGTCCTTCGAGAAGCCGAAATCGTGCACCGAATCGGAATGGCCGCGACCGCCGAAGGCGAGCGAAGCGTCGAGCGACCGCGATGCTTCCTGCATTTCGCGGGTGCGCAACACGCCAAGAACCGACCCACGCTCGGCACCAATGCTGTTCTGGCCGCCCTCGCCGCGGGTGATGCAATAAAGAACCGGCCGGATGCCGTAGACATGGCGCAGTGCCGCAAGCAGGCCGCTCGGCTCGTCGTCAGGATGCGCGCCGGTGGTCATGAAGGTAAGCGTCGAGGTCAGGCGCTCCAGGCGGCGATGAAGGGTCACGATTGCCGGCTCGAGCTTCTGGCGGGCAATGAGCTCGAGGTCGGAAGCGGGCGCGGCGTGCGCTGCGGTGCGCATGGCCAGCAAGGCGGGCGGCAGCGATGCGATAAACAATCGCCGGGTCATCGTCGTCATGAAGATCTCCTCTCGTGATCAGGCGGCGCCTTTAGGTGGCAACTCCCTCCCCTGGGCGCCTCCGCCAGCCTCCAGGGGCCAGCCAAGCAGACTATGGCCACCCAAATAAAATAACTCAAGTAAGTTTATGTATTTGAGCAGATGCTGTTTGAAGAGGAGCGTCGGGTCGAGGAAGACCTCGTTTGCGCACCGATTGCCTTGCTGGACAGCGGCTTCACGCGGCCCGACTTGTCGTGGCGCGCGCAGATACCCGCCAAAGCTCGGCGCGCCCTGGCCTGCCATCGGCGAGGAACTGGATCAAAAGGATCTGGCGAGGCGAAATCGCTTACGCAGGCTGCGGCGACTGCTTCATCAGCCCGTCGATGAGTGCGGCAATCACCGCGAGTTGGTCGTCAAAAGGCGCGCCTGCGTCGACCGCCAGTGCCGCGCGGTCGAAGGTGGCCGCAAGCAGGCCGGTGAGTGCATCAAGCGGCAGCTTGCGCATGGCCCCAGCACGCATTGTCGTCGCAAGGCCCTCGCGCAAAGTGCGGTTACCATGGCGATCGTCGACGGCGTCCATGCCGGTGCGGCCGAGCACCGCCGGGCCGTCGAGCAGCAGCAGACGCGTCCGCCCGGCAACCTGCATCGCCCGGAGATACGCTTCGGTGCCGGCCAGGAGCGCTTCGCGTGCGCCGAGTGCCACTGGCGCGGCGCGTTCGACTTCTTCGGCGACGGCGTTGGCCTCCTGCTCGACCACGGCCTCAAACAGCGCCTGCTTGTCGGCGAAGTGGTGATACAGCGCGCCGCGCGTCACCCCTGCCGCCGCCACGATCTCGGGCGTTCCCGTTTCGGCATAGGATTTTTCGGTGAACAGCTTTCTGGCGGCCGCGATCAGATCGCCACGCGTCGCCTCGGTGCGGTCTCGGTTGGAGCGGCGCAGGTTTCTCTCTTGCATACATGCAGCCTGTATGTTATTTCACATTTGCATGCAGACTGTATGTTAATTGAGGAGCAAAGGAAAGCCATGAAAACGACCAGCTACTATCCCGTTCTGATGACCGGCGACGTTGCCGGTACCGCCGCTTTCTATGTCAAGCACTTCCGCTTCGCGTATGAGTTTGACGCCGGCTGGTATGTCCATCTGCGATCGACGGAAGACAAGCGCGTCGATCTCGCCATCGTCCAGGGCGACCACGAGACCATCCCCGAAGAGGGACGCGGACGGGTTGCCGGCCTGCTGATCAATTTCGAGGTCAAGGATGTCGATACCGTGCATGAGCGGCTTGTCGCGGAGGGCCTGCCAATCCTGCGGTCGCTGCGCGACGAAGACTTCGGCCAACGCCACTTCATCACCAGGGATCCCAACGGTGTGCTGATCGACGTCATCACGCAGATTCCGCCAACCCCCGAGTTCCTGGCGATGTATGTGCCGGATCGGGTTGACGCCTGACGCAAACGAAAACGGAGGCGCCGCGAGGCGCCTCCGTCGAAGTTCCGCCGGGCTTGCGGCCGGCAGGCTCAGTCCTGGACATAGCAACGCTTGCGGGTTCCGGGCACCGGATCTCCGAAAGTATCGTTGTCGCAATCGACGCCATCGCGAAAAACACCTTCCTCATACTGCCCGATCGTCCCATAGCGGACGCGCTTGCGGCCATAGAAGTCGCAGAATTGGTTCTCGTTCGCGCAAACAACCCACCTTTTGCGGCGAGGTTCGCCATATTCGCCGTCGTCGTAGCCACCCCTGCCGCGCTGCACCACGTAGCACTCCTTGCGAAGGCCCGGTGCCGGGTCGCCGAACACGCGGTTTGAGCAGCGGACCGCCGGCCCGTCGATGAAGCGCGAGGTGGTCATGCCCTGCGCGCCGTAGACGACTTCGGCCGGAAAAGGCAGCCGGCATGTTCCGCCTTCCGACGCGCAACGGATCAGCCGCTGCGCCGAGGCCGGGCTGGGCGTGAGCGTGGATACCAGTGCAGCGAGGCTGCCGATGCAAATGGATGCGATGGCCGTCCGCATCGTAAGAGTGTGGGCGATTGGCACTGCATATGTCCTTGGTTCGTTATGCCGGTCGACTTTTAGAAGTCGCGTCTTGAACGCATGATGAACGCGGCTTTTTAGCGATGGTGGCTTTCATGGCGGCCACCTTCGTACGAAAAACATGCAGCACCTCGACTTCCCCATCCGTTTGCCAAATTGCCGCACGGCACCACACAGCCCGGGTCGGCCTCCAATCCCCCTAGACATACCCCAGCGTCCGCAATGGCTTGCGATCCATTAGAGACATCTTATTGAAATATTAAAGAAATTCCGTCCACAGGCCAGGGTCGTCAATAACTGGACTCTTTTAATCATGTATTGTACCCGGACGTCGTTCAAACGGAATCCCAAGTACCAATCATGAAATTCCCAAGCCTGTTCACAGCGGCGCTGGTCTCCAGCACCGCCCTGTCCTCCCATGCGCTCGCGCAAGCGCAACAGCCCATCCTCGAGCTCGACGGCAACCTCGCTTACGGCCAAGGCACCGGTGGTATCGGCATCTTCATGCCCTTCCTGCTCGACAGCGGCGATGGCGTGTTCTTCGATGCCAGCGGCAGTTTCGTGGAAGGCTCGGCGCGGCAGGCCTCGTTCGGCGCCGGCTACCGCCATCGCACCGAAAACGGCTGGCTGCTGGGCGGCTATGGCTATCTCGATGTCTTCAACAGCGAACGCGGCAACACATTCCATCAGCTGTCCTTCGGCGCGGAAGCCATCGGCAACAGCTTCGAGGCGCGCACCAACGTCTATCTGCCGATGACCGACGCCAAGCAGATCGAAAGCCTCAGCCATGCCTTCATCTCAGGCAACGAACTCAAATTCCGCGCCGGACAAGAGCAGGCGCGCGGCGGAGCGGATGTCGAAGCGGGCGTCCGCATTCCTATCTTCCCCGAAGACATGAAAGCCCAGATGAAGGTTTTCGGCGGCAGCTACTGGTATGAAGGCGACGGCATCGACGACACGCTCGGCGTCAAGGCACGTGCTGAACTGACATTTGCCGGATTGCCCGGCGTTTCCGGGTCGACGCTGGCACTCGGCGCCTCGGTTTCATACGACAACGAGGACCGCACCGAGTTCGGCCTCACCGCGCGGCTGCGCGTGCCGCTTGGCGGCAACAGCAATGGCAAGGCGGCGTTCGACCCGATGTACCAGCGCGTCGAGCGCGCCGACTTCGTGCGCACGCATGCCGGCGCGACAGGTGATGTCGAAGCGGCCGAGTTCGTCCAGGGCGGCAAGGGCGTTGGCAAGGTCGTTTCGATTTCGTCGGCGACCGGGGATGCGACGGCCATCAACGCAGCGCTCACCACCGCCGGCACCAATGCGCTTGTACTGGCCAATGGCAGCATCTCGGTCGGCCAGACGCTGCAACTGGGCGCGGGCCAGCGCATGCTCGGTGGCGGCGGTACAATCGCCGTGCGCGGTGCAAACAGCCGATTTACCGCCGCCTTCCGCAACGACGGTCAAGCAGCGACGCTGACCGGCACCAACGCCGCAGCCAACGTCGTCAGCATGGCCTCGGGCAGCGAAGTCGCAAACCTCGCCATTTCAGGCGGGCTTGCCGCCATTGCCAGCAACGGCGCATCGAACCTTTCGATACGAAATGTCGACATCTCCAAGACCGGCGGCGACGGTATCCGCCTCGACAACGTGGCTGGCGCAACAATCGCGGGCGCGTCCATCCGAGACCTCTACATTTGCGACAACAACACCAACTGCGAATTCGCGGTAGGCCGGCCCAACCTTGCGCCGTTTGCGGCAATCAGCACGCTCGGCACCAGCGGACTGGTGGTGCGTGACACGGTGATCGACAGCGTCACCTACGGCATCTTCGCCGGCAGCCGCATCGACGACAGCGGCTGGCCGCCTGTCATCACCAATTCGGCCAACGGCATCGTCATCGACAACGTCACGATCAGCAAATCGCGGCGAGAAGGCATCCTTCTGGTTGCCGCCGACGACGTGAAGATGAACAAGGTCACCATCGACAATTCCGCCCAGGGGCTCGACATGGACCTTGTGGTGCTTCAGGGCACCTCCAATGTCACCATCACGGACATGACCCTCAAGGGCGGCGTCAACGGGCTCATGCTCGTCACCTCCAGCACATTGCCTGAGGAGGCCATCACCACCAATGTGCGTGTCGACGGTCTGAATATCGAAGGCACCCGAAACGCCGGCATCTTCCTCAATCCGGTTTCAGACATAAGCTTCAAGGACGTCACCGTCACCAATGCCGGCACCTATGGTGCATTCATCTATGGCAGCCAGTGGTCCTTCCTGGGCGGCCCGGTAAAGAACATCGACTTCGGCAACATGCGCGTCGAAAACGCATCCAAGGCCGGCCTCTATTTCTCCGGCCCAGCCGAGAACATCCGCGGCGACGTCACCGTCGTTGGCACTCCGCTCGACTGCCTGGCCGACCAGGGCGCATGGTCGGGCACGTCGCTGACGCAGAGCGGCGGCTCAGTTCTGAAACTCAATGGCAACGAGCTCGTTGCCGGCCAGTTGACGACCATCTGCAAGTGAGCACCTGGCCCTCGCGACATCGGTTGCGAGGGCCAATCCTCCCGTGCACGCGCATCGCCGCTGCGTGATCTCTGCTATAGCTGGTGGCTCTGGAAACGGAGGCCGCCATGATCCCTGCCCCGAGAATCGTCCTGATTGCCGTCGCAGGCACGCTGGTCAGCCTGGGCCTCACCATCCTCGGCGCGGGAGGCACTGTTGCCTACTTCTCCAATCCGGCGCGAACCGCAGCCGCTATCCTCACTGTCGTCTTGCTTGTTGTTGCGCTCTTCAGCGGCGCAAACCTCAGTTCCGGCGAGCACGAAGACCGTTCCAATCGCTGGGTGCTCGCAGCCTTCGGGGTGATCGGCCTGCTCAACGCCTTCTTGCCGGCCTATACCGACCGCATCGGCTTTTGGACCATCGGCGGCGACACCGTCCGGTGGATCGGCGTCATCCTGTTTGCTGCCGGCGGTGTGCTCAGGCTTTGGCCGGTTTTTGTGCTCGGCAACCGCTTCAGCGGGTTGGTCGCCATCCAGCCGGGACACAGGCTGGTCACGACGGGCATCTATTCCGTCATCCGCAATCCCAGCTACCTCGGTCTGTTGGTCAATTCGCTGGGCTGGGCGCTCGTCTTCCGCTCCGGTGCGGGCCTTGTCCTGACCGCGCTGACGGTCCTGCCCCTGCTCGCACGCATCGCGTCGGAGGAACGCTTGTTGCGTACCCATTTCGGCGCAGAGTACGACGCCTATGTCAGCCGCAGCTGGCGTCTTGTGCCCGGCCTCTTTTGAGCTTGATCACTCTTTCGGCGCCACGCATTGCTTGTCGCGGAACAGCGCCCATTCCTCGCAGACGCGTCCATCAGGCTGGTGGCAATAGCCCACCGCGTTGCCGGCGCTGTCCTTGGTGATCTCGGAACGGCCGCCGATATTGCCGCAATAAACCGATGCCGGATTGGCCATGCCGATGGGCTTTTGGACTGGAGCTGCGGCGGCACCGATCAGCACGAATGTAAGTGCGCCAAGGCCCATCGCAGTTTTCACAAGCTGTCGTATCACACCCACCTCAACAAACATGCCCGGGTTTGCCCCGGCTTTTTAAACCATCCTCACCTGTCGAGGAAGCTTCTGGGCTCGTGCGAACGGCTCGGTGCTCGGCATGCCTTCCGGAAAGCTGCGCCGTGGCGAGCGTGGCGTGTCGGACAAGAACGGGATACGCTTTCGGCGCAGGGGAAGACAGCAAGATGATGCGCAAGCACGTTCCGGCGGAGAGCCCGCAGGCCTATGTCGACGCTCTTGACGGCTGGCGCCGCGAGATCGTCAAGGCGTTGTATGAAGCAGCTCGCGCCGGAGGCGACCCCGAGGCGCGCATCAAATGGGGCCACATCGTCTGCTTTTCCAACGGCCCGGTCCTGCTCATCCGTGCGGAAGACGCCCGCGTGCTCTTCGGCTTCTGGCGTGGCAGGCGGCTGCGCGGGATCGAGCCGCGGCTGAAAACAGGCGGCAAGTACGAGCTGGCCACAATGACGTTCCATGAGGGAGACACGGTGGACAAGGCACTTGCCGAACGGCTCGTCCGGGAGGCGGTAGGGTTGAACGCCGATGTGGGCGACCCGACCAGGAGCGCCTAGACGGTCTTCCCGGCCACGCCGAGATAGCCCGCTAGCCGACGGGCTGATGCCCGCCGCCGCAATGGCGCCATAGTGACAGGCGAACCAACCGGCTGCATCTGAAAGCCGGTCGCATGACGCCTGCCGTGAAACTGGAGCCCAGCTGGCTCGCCTCCCTGGCCCTGCATGCCCTGCTGCTGGCGGCCATCCTGCTGTTGCCACGGCCGCACACGTTCAAGGTGCCGGCCGAGGCGGCGGTACCGATCGAACTAGTCGAGCCCGCGCCCGAACCGACGAACGTCCAGTCACCATCCCGACCCGTGGCTCCTGTCGCCCCGCCTGCCGACGGTGCCGCAACCACGCCGGGCCCCGCGGCCTCCGCCGTCCAACGCCCGGCAATGGTCAAGGCACGCGGCTTCTACGCGGCAAAGGTGCTCGCCGACCCGCGCAGCCGCAGCGCCAGGCAAGCGCTCGCAACCTTCGCACCCGACGAGCGGGCCATCCAGCTTTGCAATATAGAAGCCATGGAGCAGATCCATCGGTGGAAGGCCGAACTTCGTCCCGATCTGGTGGCCCCCTATGCAACCGCCAACCTGCGGATCGAAGGCGGCTCCATCCATGCGAAGGGCGGCGCGTTCCGGGCCGGGCAGCGCTGGTTCGGCGTGACGTTCAATTGCGACGTTGCCGACGGGGCTGTCGCAGCTTTCGAGTTCAGCGTCGGCGACGAGATCCCCAAGGGCAGATGGGCTGAATACAACCTCGCCGCCGGCGATCCGGCGGACTAGCCCGAACAAAAAAGCCCGGCTGTGGAGCCGGGCTTTTTTGAACGATGCCGAACAGATCAGCTGTCGAGGAACGAGCGCAGCTTGCGCGAGCGGCTCGGGTGCTTGAGCTTGCGCAGCGCCTTGGCCTCGATTTGGCGAATACGTTCGCGGGTGACCGAGAACTGCTGGCCGACCTCTTCGAGCGTGTGGTCGGTGTTCATGCCGATGCCGAAGCGCATGCGCAGCACACGTTCCTCGCGCGGGGTGAGCGAAGCCAGCACGCGCGTGGTCGTCTCGCGCAGGTTGGCCTGGATCGCCGCGTCGATTGGCAGGATCGCCATCTTGTCTTCGATGAAATCCCCGAGGTGCGAATCCTCCTCGTCGCCGACAGGCGTTTCGAGCGAGATTGGCTCCTTGGCGATCTTCAGCACCTTGCGTACTTTTTCGAGCGGCATGGCGAGCTTTTCGGCCAGTTCTTCCGGCGTCGGCTCGCGGCCGATCTCGTGCAGCATCTGGCGCGATGTGCGGACGATCTTGTTGATCGTCTCGATCATGTGCACCGGAATGCGGATGGTACGGGCCTGGTCGGCGATCGAACGCGTGATCGCCTGCCGGATCCACCATGTCGCATAGGTCGAGAACTTGTAGCCGCGACGATACTCGAACTTGTCCACCGCCTTCATCAGGCCGATGTTGCCTTCCTGGATCAGATCGAGGAACTGCAGGCCGCGGTTGGTGTATTTCTTGGCGATCGAGATGACGAGACGGAGGTTGGCTTCCACCATCTCCTTCTTGGCCATCGCTGCTTCGCGCTCGCCCTTCTGCACCTGATTGACGATCTTGCGGAATTCCAGGATCGAGATCGCCGTCTCGGTGGCGAGGTTCTGGATTTCGGCGCGCAGGTCGCGGATGGCGTCCTTCTCGTTCTTGGTGAACTCCTTCCAGCCACGGCTGGACAGGTTGGCGATCGAGCGCGTCCAGTTCGGATCGAGTTCCGAACCCTGGTACTCGCGCAGGAACTCCTCGCGGCGCACGCCGTAGCTTTCGGCGAGACGCAAGAGCTTGCCTTCGTTCTGCACCAGGCGCTTGTTGATGTCGTAGAGCTGCTCGACAAGCGCTTCGATGCGGGCGTTGTTGAGCGACAGCGACTTCACCGCCGTGATGAGCTGGTCCTTCAGCTCCTTGAGGCGACGGTCCTGGCTCGGCGACAGCGTGCCGGCAGCGGCGAGACGGTTCTCGACCTGCTGGTCCTGCAGCTTGCGCAGCTTCTTGTAGGTGTCGGCGATGACGTCGAGGGTTTCCATGACCTGCGGACGCAGTTCCGCTTCCATGGCAGCCAGCGACAGGCTTGCCTCGTCGTCTTCTTCCTCGTCATCCTCGCCGCGGGTGTCGCCACCCACATTGGTGATGTCGTCTTCTTCGTCGCGGCCGCCGCGGCGCGGCTTTTCGTCGGTCTTTGGCTTGGCGCTTTCATCGACACGCTCGACGATCGGCGCCTGCTTGGCCTCGGGGCCGGCATAGGTCGCCTCGAGATCGATGATCTCGCGCAGCAGGATCTTGGCTTCGTTGAGCTCGTCGCGCCAGATGATGATGGCCTGGAAGGTCAGCGGGCTTTCGCACAGACCGGCGATCATGGTCTCGCGGCCGGCCTCGATGCGCTTGGCGATGGCGATTTCGCCCTCACGCGACAGAAGCTCCACCGACCCCATTTCGCGCAGATACATGCGCACGGGATCGTCGGTGCGGTCGGTCGGCTCTTTCTTGGTCGTGGTGGCTGCAACGGCCGTGCCGGTCTGTTCGGCAAGCTCGTTGGCATCTTCCTCGGCGTCGCCTTCGCTGGCTTCCGCCTCTTCGCCCTGCTCGTCGTCCTCGACCACGTTGATGCCCATATCGGAAAGCATCGACATGGTGTCTTCGATCTGTTCGGAGGTCACTTCCTCCGAGGGCAGCACCGAATTCAGCTCGTCCATAGTGACATAGCCGCGCTTCTTCGCGACCTTGATCATCTTCTTGACAGCGTCATCGGAAAGGTCGAGCAAAGGTCCGTCTGGGGCGCCTTCGCGTTCGGTCTCGACCTCTTCCTTTTCTTTTGTCGCCATTCTTCGCTTTCTCCAGGCGGCCCGTCAGCCGCTTAAACTCTTGGACAGTGCAAATCAGATGCGCTCATCGAACCTGCGCCTGAACTGCCAGTAGCTGTACCTGTGTTAAGTCCAGATTAACCGTGATATCTGTGGCGGAATATCTTCCTGTCCAGTGACAAGCGCCCCAATCCGCATTTTCAGGCCATCGACACGACTGGCGGCCCGGCCGCCGATTAACTTCTCGAATCGACCTGATTCCGTCATTCCGCCGGAAGGTCAAGCGCCTCTCGCATGATTCGCACCAAAAAAGCGAATCAAATACGGGATAATCGGCACGCAGCGTCAGTTACGACCGCTTCGACCCGACGACACCCCGAAGCCTTCGATAAGCGCTTCGGTAGCCTGCACATCGTGAAACTGCGCCTGAATTTCCACCAGATGTCGGTAGTTTTCGTCGGTAGTTTCTGAAGCCAGCGCGGCTTCGGCCTGTTTCAGTTCCTTATGTAAGGTGCGGGCGCTGCGGTGCAAGTGCAACGCCTGCGCGAAGGCGTCGCGGGCATCCTCGATCGCCGCGTCTTCTAGAGCCGTCCATTGCCGGGCGCGCCGCGCCACTGCCACGGCCCGCCCCCACATCTCGGCACAGGCGGCACGTTCGATCGCTGCCACCACCGCCTCGCGCGTATTGGCCTGGCCATGCGCCATGGCGTCAATCAGCACCGAATGCAGTTGCTTGAGCTCGTCGTGATTGAGTTCAAGCCGTTCGACATATTCGAAATTCTCGTCGATCAACGAGGGGTGATTGACCAGCGCCACCACGAGGGCAGCCTCGCGCACCAGCATTGTTCCGCCACCGCGCTTTACCATTGCAGATCGTGTAAGGCTGTCAGTGAAAACTAGCCGGCCGGCTTTGGCGCCCGCGCCGCCCTTGTTCCAATGGCCGCGCTCGCCGCCCTTGTTGAACGAGCCCTTGCCACCGCCGCCCTGCCCTTGCTGGCGGCCGCGCTGATTGCCGAAGTAATTCAGCACCCGTTCGCGCATTTCCTGCTGGTAGTGGTAGCGAACACTCTCGTCCTTGATCCTGCCGGTCAGTTCGCGCAGTGTCTTTTCGAGTTCCGCTCGCCGTTCGGGTGTTTCAAAGATGCCGTGCGACGTCTCGCGCATCCAGATCAGGTCGGACAACGGCCGCGCGGCCGAAAGAACCGTACGGAATGCCTCCGGCCCCTCGGCCCTGACCAGGTCGTCGGGATCCTTGCCCTCGGGCAGCAGCGCAAAACGCGCGGTGTGCCCTGGCGCGACCAGCGGCAACACCATGTCCGCAGCCCGGTACGCTGCCTTCAGACCCGCCTTGTCGCCGTCGAAGCACAACACCGGCTCGCCCGACATGCGCCACAACAGTTCGAGCTGGTTTTCGGTCAGCGCGGTGCCGAGCGGCGCCACGACATTGTCGAACCCGGCTTGGGCGAGCGCGATCACGTCCATGTAGCCTTCGACCGCGATCACCGCCCCGCCCTTTTGCAGCGCTTTGCGGGCACGGGCGAAATTGTAAAGCACGTTGCCCTTGTGGAAGAGCTCCGTTTCCGGCGAATTGAGATACTTGGCCGAAACCTCCGCCGACATGGCGCGTCCGCCAAAGGCGATGATGCGGCCGCGCGCGTCGGGAATCGGAAACATGATGCGGTCGCGGAAACGGTCGTAGGAAACCGGCACGTCCTCGAAGACTGTCAGCCCGCAGGCTTCCATCTGTGCTTTCTCGATGCCCTTGGAGGCAAGGAACTCCTTCAGCGCATTGCGGCTGTCAGGGGCAAAGCCTAGCCGGAACTGCTGCTGCGTCGCCGGAGTGAGCCCGCGATCGCGCAGATAGGCACGCGCCCTCGCACCGTCTGAAGTCTGCAGCCGGTCCTCGAAGAACCCGGTCGCCAGTTCCATGACGTCGTGCAGCGAGGCGCGCTCGCGCTCGCGCCGCTCTTCCTGGGCATCGCGCGCCGGCATCGGCACGCCGGCCATCTCGGCGATGCGCTCGACCGCTTCACGAAAGCTCAGGCCATCAAGCTCGGTCAGGAAGCGGAAGTGGTCGCCCGAAACGCCACAGCCGAAACAGTGGTAGCGGCCCTTGCGGTCCTCGCAGTGAAACGACGGCGACTTTTCGCCGTGGAACGGACAGCACGCCCAAAAATCGCCGCGCTGGGTGTTGGATTTCCTGCGGTCCCAGGTCACGCGCAAGCCGACCACAGCCGAAATCGGCACGCGGTCGCGTATCTCGCTCAAAAATCCATCTGAGAAGCGCATCGGGTCCTGCTTGTTTCATCCAGATATAGGCGCTCGTTCCTTTCGACACGACTCCTATTCACCGCCATGCCCACTGTTCACAGCTTGCCGAATCCGGAATACAACTGTATATACAGAATGCAGTTGCGCTCTATTGTGAGCAATTGAAAGGAGTTCCGAATGTCCAATCGCCCGTCCCATCGGTTAGGAACCTCTAAATGCAATTCGTTGAAAGAGTCGAAATCTCCGACTTCGAATGGGACGAGGAAAAACGCCTAAGGACACTCAAGGACAGACACACCGACTTCGTCGACGCGGCAAACGCGCTTCTACTACCGCATTTGGAACAGCCCTCGAACAGGAATGACGAGGTGCGAACACTAGCCATTTGCCATGCATCCAAACGCATTATTGCAGTGGTCTATACGATGCGCGGCAGCGTGTGCCGCATCATTTCGGTAAGGCCGGCACGGAAAAATGAGCAAGCAACATATCGTCAAATATTCGGCGGATGAGATCCGCAAGAAAATAGCATCTGGCGAAGGCCAGAGCGACTGGGCGCGCGTCGATGCCATGACCGACGCCGAGATCGAAGCAGCGATGCGCATCGATCCCGACTGGGCTGACACCATCGACATCGACTGGTCGAATGCGGTCGCGGTCTACCCCCTTCCCAAGCAGGCTATTTCGATCCGCCTCGACCAGGATGTGGTCGACTTCTTCAAAGACACAGGCAAGGGCTATCAGACCCGCATCAATGCCGTGCTGCGCCACTTTATGATCGAAACCAAGAAAAACAAAAAGGCCAGTTGAGGCGTAAGCCTTCGGCAACCATCCCCACTGTTCACAGCCCTTCCCTCGCAAACATTTCGATTGCGCCGCCCAAAAGTCGCAGCGAAGCCAGTGGCTTTGCCAATCCCCTTCCATATGTACCGGCATATATTACCGACCGCGCATCTTGCGGGCAGTGCACACGTGTGCAATATGGACGAAAAATATTATCCGGCTAATCTAATCGGCATGGCCATGACAGTGATTCGCATGCGCGCCCGGACCATCGCGGTCGCCACCTCGAGCATCCTTCGGTGCACCCCCGTTTGGTGCGCACGATGAGCGGTTCTGTCGTCCTCCTCCACCTCGCCGGTGCGGTCGCCCTTTTGCTGTTCGCCACCCGAATGGTGCGCACCGGCGTCGAGCGCGCCTATGGCGACGTCCTGCGCCACAAGCTGCGCAACACCATGCGCAATCCGATCCTGGCCGTGCTTGCGGGCACGGCCCTCGCGATCGCTTTCCAGAGTTCCACCGCCGTCACGCTGCTCGTTGGTTCCTTTGCCGGTGCCGGCATAGTCAGCGGCATTGCCGGCCAGCTCGCCGTGCGCGGCGCCGAAATCGGCTCGGCCCTGGTCATCAAGATCCTGACCTTCGACCTGTCGCTTTTGGTGCCGCTGTGCCTCGTCGCCGGCACGACCATGTTCTTGGCCACCGACCGCCGCAGCTGGCAGCAGACCGGTCGTATCCTGGTCGGCGTCGGTCTCCTCATCCTGTCGCTGGAAATGGTCGGCCAGGCGTCGGAGCCGTTGCGCGAAAGCAAGCTCCTGCCTGTCATCGTCGACTATTTCGCCGGCGATCCCATTACCGCCTACCTGCTCGCAGCCGTCGTCACCTGGCTGTTCCACTCCTCGATCGCAGCCGTGCTTTTGATCGTGGCCCTTGCCGGCCGTGGCTTCGTTCCACCGGAACTCGGCATTGTTCTGGTGCTTGGCGTCAATCTTGGCAGTTCGATCATCGCACCGTTGCTAACCCGCAACGCCGAGCCGGCCGTGCGCGTCGTGCCCATCGGCAACCTCCTGATGCGTGGCGCCGGCTCGCTGGTCATGCTGGTCGCTTTCTTGTGGATCAAGCCGTCGACGGCACTCCTCGGCTCGACGGTTCCCGACCAGATCATCAACGCCCATATCCTGTTCAACTGCCTGATCCTGGTCGCCGGCATCCCGCTGGCAAAACTAGTCTACAGCGCTTCGGAAAAGATCGTCGCCCTTGGCACCAAGGCGGATCCGGCCCAGGACATGGCGGTCGCCGAACTCAGCGCCCTCAACGAAGCCGCCCTCGACACGCCCTCGCAGGCGCTCGCCAACGCAACGCGCGAAACGGTGCGTGTTTGCGAAACGGTCGAGATCATGCTCCAGCGCATCATCGAGCTTTACGAAAAGCCCGACGCCGACAAGATCAAGGCGCTGGCCTTGCTCGACGACCGGGTCGACCGCAAGCACGCCGCGATCAAGCTCTACCTCGCCAAGGCCACAATCAGGCCGATGACCGAGGACGAGGCGCTGCGTTGCCAGGAACTGCTCGGCGCCTGCGTCAAGCTCGAGCAGGTCGGCGACATCATCGTGCGAAACATGCTTGCCCATGTGCAAAAGAAGCTCGACCGCGGCCTGGAATTCACCCCTGAAGGCTGGCGCGAGCTTTCAAGCTTCCACGCCGTCGTCATGGCCAATGCGCGGCTCGCCTTCAACGTGCTCGTATCGCGCGATGCCCAGACGGCCCGGCAACTGGTGTTGGAAAAGGACCGGCTGCGCGACATAGAGAAGGAAACCAGCCAGCGCCATTTCCTTCGCCTGCGCGACGGCACCATCAAGAGCGTCGAGACCTCGTCGATCCATCTCGACACCATCCGCGACCTCAAGCAGATCAACTCTCTGCTCGCTTCGATGGCCTATCCGGTGCTCGAGGAACAGGGCCTGCTCAGAGGCTCGCGTCTCAAGGCGAGCTGATTGCAGCCGCTTGCGCAGATTGTAATCCCGGAAAAGCGCAGCGCAGCTTATCCGGGACCTTGACCGCTGGCCCCAGCGATTGGCCTTGCCTGCCAACAATGATCTGAGTGAGGCTGCCCCTCCAACAAAGGGATCAGCACATGGCCGCGCTCGACCAGGAAGCCCTCATCGCCGAGATGACCGCATGGCGGCGCGACCTGCACGCGCATCCCGAATTCGGCTTCGAGGAAAAACGCACCGCAGCCTTCGTCGCGACCCAGCTCAGGGCGTTCGGCCTCGACGAGGTCGTCGAGGGTGTCGGCGGAACCGGCGTCGTCGCCACGCTTAGGCGCGGTTCGGGAAACCGCGCCATCGCGCTGCGTGCCGACATGGACGCCTTGCGCATCACCGAACAGGCAAGCCACGGCCATGTCTCGCAAAATCCCGGCGTCATGCATGCCTGCGGCCATGACGGCCACACCGCGATGCTTTTGGGCGCCGCCAGGATGCTCGCCAGCGAGGGCGGTTTCGACGGCACCGTGCGCTTCATCTTCCAGCCGGCGGAGGAATGGGGCAAGGGCGCGCTCGCCATGCTCGATGACGGCCTCATGACGCGCTTTCCCTTCGACGAGATTTTTGGCCTGCACAACATGCCCGGGCTGCCGCTCGGTCATTTCGAGACCCGCCCCGGCCCGATCATGTCGGCGGAAGACAATTTCGAGATCGTGCTGCGCGGCGTTGGCGGCCATGCCGCGCGCCCGCATCTTGGCCGCGAGGTGTTGGTCGCCGCCTGTGCCGTCGTGACCAACCTGCAGACCATCGTTTCGCGCCGGTTGAGCCCGGCAGACATATCGGTGGTCTCGGTCACCGAACTCATCACCGACGGCACCCGCAACGCCCTGCCCGGCTTCGCCCGCATCCTGGGCGACGCCAGAAGCTTCAGGCCCGAGGTCAGCGCCGCGATCGAAAAGCAGATGCGCATCATCGCCGAAGGCACGGCGCTGACCTACAACTGCACGGTCGAGGTGACCTACACCAGGGAGTTCGTGCCGCTGGTCAACGATGTCGATGCGACGGCCGCCGCGGTCGATGCCGCCACTTCGGTGTTCGCCCCCGGTGCGGTCAAAGGCAAAGGCGAGATCGTCACCGCCTCCGAGGATTTCGCCCGCTTCCTCGACCATGTTCCGGGCTGCTTTGCCTATATCGGCAATGGCGAAAGCTCCGCACCGCTGCACAATCCGTCATTCGACTTCAACGACGCCGCCCTGATCCACGGCGCACGCTTCCACGCAGCTATCGTGCGCCACCGGCTGCCGGAGGGGTGAGCCCCGACTTGCGCGAATCGGCGATGCTGGCAACACTCCAGCAAGGCCGTGCAGCCTGCCGCTCGCTCCTCTCGGGATTGGTGAATGCACCACAAATTCTGGTTTTCCCTCACGGGTGACCGTCGGCAATGCGAGCACTGACGTTGATGTCACCCGCTTCAAGGGGACCTCCCATGCCATCGCTTGATCGCGTGAAATCCATGGCCAAGGAGCTGCGCGCCAGCTTGGCCGCGCAGGACATCCACCTCGGCCACAGCGCCTGTCTCGAGATCGTCGCCCGTCAGCTCGGCCACGACAGCTGGAACATCCTCAAGGCCAACTCCGACGCCAAGACCGAGCTTGCCATATCGATAGTTGTCGAGCACGGCCGCGAAGAAGAAGCGGCCGCCTTCTACCAGCGCGCCTTTGGCGCCGTTCGCGGCGGCGTCTACCTGTTCGAGGGCGCTCCGATCTCAATCGATCTGCGGATCGGCGATGTCGCCATTCAGGTCGGCGGCGCCAATCCACGCAGGGAAATGGAGCCGCACCGGGGCGGTCCTTTCTTTCCCAAGGCCAATGGCGCGGTCAGCGCGGTCTTCACTCTTGAGGTCGCCAATACCGAATCAGCCGTGAAGCGGGCGATCGATGCTGGCGCCATACCGAGAGGAAAGCTTGAGGTCGCGACCGACGGCCGCCGTGGTGCCACGGTGTTCGATCCGTTCGGTCACATCTGGGGGCTCCGCGACAAGACGCCCGTCAGGCTCCGCCGCGCCGCCTGAGTTGCCAAAACAAACGCCCCGCGCTGCATGGCAGGCGGGGCGTCCTTCTTGTCGATACGGGTCGAGACCGTCGAACCTACTGCAGCAGTTCCTTGACGATGCCGCTTGCCTTGCCGAAATCCATCTGGCCGGGATAACGCTCCTTGAGCGCGTTCATGCAGCGCCCCATGTCGCGCAGCCCATCGGCGCCAACCTCCGTGATCACCTTCTGCGCAGCGTCGCGCACCGCTCCGTCTTCCATCTGCTTGGGCAGGAAGTCGGAGATGATGGCGATTTCGTCGCGCTCCTGGGCCGCCAGTTCGAGCCTTGCACCCTCTTCGAAGGCCTTGGCCGATTCCTGGCGCTGCTTGACCATCTTGGTCAGGATCTGCAGGATTTCCTCATCGGTGACAGGGTCCTTGCCGGCACCGCGATGGGCGATGTCGCGGTCCTGGATCGCGGCCTGGATCAGCCTCAACGTCGAGGTGCGGCGCTTGTCGCCGGTCTTCAATGCAGTCTTCAGTGCCTCGGCGAGTGTCTCGCGCATGGCCGTTACTCCTGAACGTGTCGCAAACAATAGCGCCGACCTGCCACAGTGGCAAACCGAATGACAATGGCCAACTTCCTGTTTTTGCTAGGAAAAATAATTAGCCGCGAATTCCGGCGCGGTCATTGACCACCCGCCGGCCTTCGCTTATTGTCCGCGCCTTGCAAGGACTTGTTTGTTTTGTGCACGGGGCCCGCCTGACGGTGGTCGTCCGTGCTTTTCGCTGCGCGATATGGCCCCTTGCCAGCCATTTTTCAAGTCGCGGCACCCGTTACGCAGGAGCATCGCCATGGCCGCAGAGACCGCCCCCTGGGCAACCGAAGTGCCGACCGCCGTTCTGGTTCTGGCCGACGGCACGGTCATCACAGGCCGAGGCCTCGGCGCCACCGGCGCAGCCGTCGCCGAAGTCTGCTTCAACACGGCACTGACCGGCTACCAGGAGGTCCTGACCGACCCATCCTATGCCAGCCAGATCGTCACCTTCACCTTCCCGCATATCGGCAACATCGGCACCAACGATGAAGACATCGAGGACCTGAACCCGGCGGCCCGCTTCGGCGCGGTCGGTGCGGTGTTCAAGGCCGACGTCACCAACCCGTCGAGCTATCGCGCCGCAGGTCACCTCGACCAGTGGCTCAAGCGCCGCGGCATCGTCGCCATGTCGGGTGTCGACACCCGCGCGCTGACCGCGCTGATCCGCGAAAAAGGCATGCCCAACGCCGTCATCGCGCATGCGCCCGACGGCAAGTTCGACATCGAAAACCTCAAGGCCCAGGCCCGCGCCTGGTCGGGCCTCGTCGGCCTCGACCTCGCCAAGGACGTCACCTCGGGCCAGTCGTCGTCCTGGAGCGAGACGCCCTGGGTGTGGAACGAAGGCTATAGCGAGCGCACTGAAGAAACCATGCACGTCGTGGCCATCGACTACGGCGTCAAGCGCAACATCCTGCGCCTGCTCGCCGGCCTCGGCGCCAAGGTGACGGTCGTTCCGGCCAAGACCTCGGCCGAAGACATCCTGGCGATGAAGCCGGACGGCATCTTCCTGTCCAACGGCCCCGGCGACCCCGCCGCGACCGGCGAGTACTCGGTACCCGTCATCAAGGACCTGCTGAAATCGGAACTGCCGCTCTTCGGCATCTGCCTCGGCCACCAGATGCTGGCGCTGGCACTTGGCGGCAAGACGGCCAAGATGCACCAGGGCCATCACGGCGCCAACCATCCGGTCAAGGACCACACCACCGGCAAGGTCGAGATCGTGTCGATGAACCACGGCTTCGCTGTCGATTCCGACTCGCTGCCCGAAGGCGTCGAAGAAACCCACGTCTCGCTGTTCGACGGTTCCAATTGCGGCATCGCCCTCACCGGCCGCCCGGTGTTTTCGGTCCAGCACCATCCGGAGGCCTCGCCCGGCCCGCAGGACTCGCACTATCTCTTCCGCCGCTTCGCCAACCTCATCCGTGCCCGCCAGGGTGAACCGGCGCTCGCCGAACGCTGAGGCCAAACGGCAGACGGACAATGCAAGGAGGCCCCGCCAACGGGGCCTCCTTTTTATTGGGTGCAAGCCCCGAGGCCGCGGCCACCTTCAATTCAGCTGCACGAACCCGATCAAGCTTTCGTCCGACCGGCCTGACGGTTCGGGCGCGCCGTACCCTGCGGATAGATGGTCTCTCCCCGCTTGAGCATCGCGACGAAGGTTTCGATCTTCTTCTTGCGTCCCGCTTCCGTCTTCATGTTGTGGGTGCGGAAGGCGAGAGCGAAACGGTTCTGCGCGCTGAGTTTGCCAAGCATTTCCCTCGCTTCGGGCTCGGCGTCGATCGCGGCCTGGAGATCTGGCGGGATCTTCATGTCCTTGCCGCTCTTGTAGGCGCGCTCCCAGCGCCCGTCGGCCTTGGCCGCCTCCACATGCGTGAGGCCGTGCTCGGTCATCCGGCCTTCGGTGACAAGCCGCGCCACGTTGTCGACATTGATCTGGCTCCAAGTGCCCTTCTTGCCGCGCGGCGAATAGCGCTGCAAGAAGCTCCTGTCGTCTAGCCCCTTGCGCACCCCGTCGATCCAGCCCCAGCACAGCACGACGTCGATGGCCTCCTTCGGCGTGATCGACTTGAGCCCGGTTCCCACCTTGTGGATCTTGATCCAGACCTCATCTTGGCTGTCATGATGCCGGCCCAGCCAGTCGTAGAACTGCGCGGCATCCTCGAATTCGCGGACCTTGTTGGGATCGACATATACCGGCGCCATCAGATCCCCTGCTCTACATGCTCGACAAATCCGCCAACCAAGATGGCTCTCCTCACCCCTACATTCGCCTCGAATCGATGACCGTGACTGGCACCCGGCGACAACGGTTCAGTCTGCATGCTCGCCGTCCTTTAGGCCAGTCTGTCGAAAGGCCGGATTGGTATGATTGAAGTGACCGCTCATTCAATGGCGACACCAATCGCAAGGGTACCAAGTAGAGACGACGAGCAACACCAACCACTATGCCTGGCCTGCTACACCGGTGTCATGCGCTCGTCTTTGATGGTGGCACATTTCCTGCTTGGTCACCTGGGCAATGTTAGTGAAGCGGGGGTAGTTCATGGCATATGTGATAGATCTCAATACTGGCGAGCCGGTCGAACAGCGCAAGGAAGGCCGTCACCGCACGCTGAAGGGCGCCAAGCTCTCATTTTATGGCGGCTATTGCTCGTTTGAGGGCATCGTCCGCAACCAGTCCCAAAATGGTGCAAGGTTGGATTTTGGCGATACCACGGGTGTGCCACCCGAGTTCAGCCTGGCTATCTCCGGCGAAGCAGCAAAACGCACGGCACGCGTGTGCTGGCATTCGCCGACATCGGTAGGCGTATGCTTTGTGGAAGCGTAGAGCGCCGGCCGAACACCGCTGCTGACGCTTGGTCTGACGATACGACATGCGCCCGCTCCTATGCCGGCGTCGTGGCAGTGTGTTCCTGCATTGTTGAAGGCCTTTCGACCGTCAACACTAGCACCAGCAACGACAGCGCCAGGAACACGCCAATCCACGGCAAGCGTGCACCGGCGAATGTAATCGGCGCGCACGGTCCGGTGAACCAGGCGCGCGGCCCGAACTCGCCCGCGCCAAAGCCGAAATTCTTGGCCCGGTTCTCATCGGTCGACACGTCTGCGATGAAGGCAGAGGCAGTCGAACAGTTCGCGCCGCGGACGCCCAAATGGCCAAATCTGTTGTGAGATTCTGCCTTTTCTCGGCATCTCGTGGAATCCGTCCCTAGTCAGCTAACCAGCGAAACGCCCGACGCAGGAACGCTTGCCCGTCATCTGTGATCGGCGGGCCGTGGGCCATGATCACCTTTTCCGTAGGCCATGCCAGAATACGCCGGAGAGATTCACGCGCGGCGGGTCGGTCTGTGAAGGCAACCCGAAATTTTCGTGGCACCGCAGGTTCGGCGGCCGTCATCAGGTCCAGTCGCGCAACCATTGCCCGCCAGCCCTTGAACCACCCGCGCGGGAATTGCTGAATCAGATCGGTGAAGATCGCGGTCCCGCTCCGGCGGTGAAAGAAAACGACTTCCGTTGTGATCCGGTTGCCCCACATGACCGCATGATCAATCTCCCCTGCCCATGCCGCGATCGGGCTGTCGGTGAAGTCAGCATCGAACCTGATATCAAGGCGCTTCTCCCGCAGCCCGGGCGGCGCATAGGCCGTGGCCCCAGGATACGCCCGCTGCCAGTCGCCAAGGAATGTATGATGGAGGGAATTGGGAGGGAGCAGATGCCGGACCGCCCCTAACGTCTCGACCTCGGCACGAAGATCGTCCGTGAGCGCCGTTGGCGACCAAAGGACCAGTTCGCCATTGACCATTCTCATGACGACCATGCGAGTGGGGTAATGAAAACCGGCCGCTGCCGCGACCGTTGGCCCGTCCGCAATCCAGATATTGGGGCCGAACTCCGTTAGCATTGCCATCGCCTCACAAACGTTTACATGCGTGTAAATTTATACCACTGTATAGAAATGACAACACCGAAGCGAACCGAACGGTCCCGAATTCTCATCCTCGATGCCGCCCACGCGGCGTTTGGGGAGAAGGGATTTGCAGCCACGTCCGTCGAGGAAATCGCGAGGCGGGCGGGTTTGACCCGCAAGACGGTCTACAACCTGTTCGCTTCGAAAGATGACATCGCCTTGCAGCTCATCGCCCGCGTGGAAGCAAATGATGCGCCCTATCGGGATCGCATGGCGGACGGTGAAGACGCCTTGCGCCTGCTCGAAGACGTCTTTCTCGACAGCGCGGCGTGGTGCTTGGCAAATCCCTCGCTTGCGAAGCTGGCCCTTGCACCTGCCGAACGGCCATCATTTGAACCGCCTCCCGGCCGTCCATCATTTCAGCGGCTTGTCGGGGATATTCTCATGCTGGGCCAAAGGCAGGGTGTGATCCGTAAGGACGATGCCCCCAATTTCATGGCGCTCATCCTGCTTGGAATTTATGGGCAGGCGATGCTTTCGGCTCTCGCCGGCGGGCAGCTTAACAAGGACGAAATCAAACACATCATTCGTATCGTGGTTGAAGGCATCGGTGAGCCTTCACTACGGCGAGGCGTCGTGTCGCGTAGTTCTTAAGTTTCGGTACATATGCAAAGGGTCAGATAGAGGCAGCTGATGATCGTAGCGCAGGTTTCCGACATTCACGCTTCGCCGACCAACGACAATATGCTTCGGCTTGCCCGTGCATTGTCATGGTTTGCCGACCTCAAGCCTGACGCGCTCCAGATCCTGCATTTCACGCGTGACGTTTGTCTTGAGCCATCTGCAGGAAGGAAGGCAGCACCGGCATGATGATGCCGAAGCCGATGACGTCGAGCAGCAGCGTCGTGAAGACGAGCGCAAGGCCTCCTTTGGCAATCTTCTCGCCAACCATGTCGAACCCGCCTGGCACAACGTCGCGCATCGGCGATGCCGGCGCGACTTCAAGCTGTCGCAGCATGTTGACCACCGCTGCCGGGACGGCAGCGAGGCATCGAACCGCCGGGGGCAGTGCGGAACGTCGCTTGTATCAGCGGCAAAGATCAGGAACAATTCGTGAACACATCAAATGTCTGATGCGTCACATGGCAGCGCGGTTACGGGACCGCCCTGCCCTCGCTCGCTTCGAGGATCGAGAACCATTGCTGGCGGTCGAGCGTCACGTCGACCGCGCGCACGAGCTGCGCCAACCGCTCCGGCTTCATCGTGCCGAGCACCGGCACAAGCCGCGCCGGATGCCGCAGCAGCCAGGCTATGGCGACCGTTGCGATGTCATGGACACCGGCCTCGGCCGCGACAAGCGTCAGTGCGGCGCGCACCTTGTGCTCGCGCGCGCCGTCGCCGGTGAACAGCGAGCCGCCACCGAGCGGCGACCAGATCATCGGCGCGTAGCGCAGCCTCTGCGCGTGGTCGAAGCGGCCATCGGTCAGTGCCGAGGTTTCCAGAACCGAATGCTCGATCTGGTTGGTGACGAGGTGAAATGGCAGCCGCGACGCCAACAGGTCGAACTGCTGCGGCGTGAAGTTCGACACGCCGACCGCGCGCACCTTGCCATCCGCCACCAGCCGTTCGAACGCGGCCGCCGTTTCGTCGGCATCCATCAGCGGATCAGGCCGGTGGATCAGCAGAAGGTCGAGATAATCCGTGCCCAGGTTCTTGAGCGAACGCTCGACCGACGCAACGATATGGCCGGCACCGGTGTCGTAGTGCTTCAGCCGGTTCTCCGGGCGATTGGCCGACTTCAGCATGATTCCGCATTTGCTGATCAGCTCGATGCTGTCGCGCCTGCCCTTGAAGCGGGCGAGCCCGGCGCCAAAGGCTTCCTCGACCTCGTAGCCTCCATAGATGTCGGCGTGGTCGAAGCTGGTCAGGCCGAGATCGATCGCTGTGTAGATGAGCTTCGCCACGGCGTCAGCGCTTGGCTTTTGGCCGTCCAGCAGGCGCCAGGCGCCAAACACCAGCCGCGAAAGCGACGGGCCACCCGGCACAAGTTCGATGCGTCGCTCGCTGGCCATGCTGACCGTTCTGTGCCTTAGATCGGATTGTTGAACGTGTCGCAGTCGGAGAGCTTGCCGCTCTTGAGGCCGGCGGCGAACCAGCGCTGGCGCTGCGCCGACGTGCCATGGTTGAAGCTTTCCGGCACGACATAGCCCTGCATGCGCTTTTGCAACGTATCGTCGCCGATCTGCTGGGCGGCATTCAGCGCTTCTTCAATGTCGCCCTGTTCGAGCAGCCCCTTCTGGTCGGTGTAGTAGCCCCAGATACCGGCGAAGCAATCGGCCTGCAGCTCGACGCGCACCGACATGGCATTGGCATCCGCCTCGCTCATGCGCTGCCGCATCTGGTTGAACTTGGGCAGGATGCCGGTCAGGTTCTGGACATGGTGGCCGACCTCGTGGGCAATGACATACGCCTCGGCGAAATCGCCTGACGCCCCGAACTGCTTGGACAGCTGGTTGAAGAAGGCCGTATCCAGGTAAACCTTGCGGTCACTGGGGCAATAGAACGGACCTGAGGCCGCCGAGGCGTAGCCGCAAGCCGATTTTACCTGGCCGGAAAACAGCAAAAGCTTGGGTTCTTCGTATTTCAGTCCTTCGGCCTGGAAGATGCCGTTCCAGGTGTCCTCGGTCTCGGCCAGCACCGTCGAGACGAACTGGGTCATCTCGTCATTGGCGGGTGCGCCGCCCTGGGTCACCTGACCGCCGCCGGGCAGCGAACCTTCGTCGCCACCAGACAGGATCTGCATCGGATCGATGCCGCACGCGCGCAGCGCGAAAAACAGCACCACAAGGATGATGATACCAGAAAGCCCGCCACCGCCGGTCGAGATGCGCGGCCCCATCGGCAGGCGTCCGCCACCGCCAAGCCCGCCGCCAAGGCCACCGCCGCCATCGTTGCGAGCATCCTCGACATTGTCACTCTGGCGACGGCCTCTCCAGCGCATATGCGTATCCTTGATGTTCCATGTCGCGGCGGGTCGGCTCCGCTCACTGTGACAATTAGCCCAACGTCAGCAGCAAGTCACAGGGTTTTTGGCAGTGTCATGCTGTCGTGATTGCGCGCCAGCTCAGCTCTTCTGCTTGGCGCCGGCGCTCTTGCCGTCGGAGCTTTTGGAGCGTTCCTCGAAGCGCTTTTCGCCCTTCTTGAAGTCGCGGCCGGTCTTGGCCTCGACCTTGCGCTCTTCCCTGGCCGCCGCCCGCCTGAGGCCTTTGGCGGCTTCTTTTCCCTTTGGAGTCGGAGCTTGTGTGATGGCCATCGTTCATTTCTCCTCGGAGCCGACCATTCGGCGCTCAGGCTAACGCGAGCCGGCAGCACTTGTTCCTTGCAAAGGCGAACGCGGACGCCATCAACGCCACAGCGTGTTTCGGCCGGCTGTTGCCTAAACGTTTCCCGGCGCGCCCTGCGAACCCGCATCCAGGGGGCTTGCCAAATCCGTTGCTTTCGGTATTGTTGCAAATGACTTGCAACTGCGACTGAAGAGGCACCCGTGGACTCCTACACCCGGCCCGCCGACGAAACCGAAGGCTGGCGGACCGCCAGGGGCGAAGGGTCGCTTTCGGAAGTCCATCGATCAATTCCCGTGACTGCCAGCGGGTCGAGCTGGCGCAGGGCCGCCGCCTTCGTCGGCCCCGGCTACCTCGTCGCCGTCGGCTACATGGATCCGGGCAACTGGGCGACCTCCATCGCCGGCGGCTCGAAGTTCGGCTACACCTTGCTCGTCGTCGCACTGGTCTCCAACATCATGGCGATCGTGCTGCAATCGCTCTGCGCCCGGCTTGCCATCGGTTCGGGGCGCGATCTGGCCCAAGCCTGCCGCGACGCCTTTCCCCGCCCGGTTGCCTATGCCTTGTGGTTCCTGGCCGAAATCGCCATCATCGCCACCGACATCGCCGAAGTCATCGGCACGGCGATCGGCCTCAATCTCATCTTCGGCATCCCCCTTGAGATCGGCGTCATCATCACAGCGCTCGACGTCTTCCTGATCCTCTACCTGCAAAAGCTCGGCTTTCGCTGGGTCGAAGCCCTCATCATCACCTTGCTCGGGGTCATCGCCGTCTGCTTCGCCATCCAGGTCGCGCTCGCCGACCCCGATTGGGGCGCCGTCATCACCGGCTTCGCCCCCACCACCGAGATCGTCACCAACCCCGAAATGCTCTATCTCGCGCTTGGCATCCTTGGCGCCACGGTGATGCCGCACAATCTCTATCTGCATTCGGGCATCGTCCAGACGCGGGCCTATGGCGACACCTTGGTGGAAAAACGCCAGGCGCTCAAATTCGCCACCTGGGATTCGACCATCGCGTTGATGTTCGCCCTGATGATCAACGCCTCGATCCTGATCCTCGCCGCGTCCACCTTCTACAGCACCGGCCGCACGGAGGTCGTCGAGATCGGCGAGGCGCATTCGCTCTTGGCGCCGCTTCTCGGCCTTGCCATCGCCCCAACCCTTTTCGGCATCGCGCTGCTTTGCTGCGGCATCAATTCGACAGTCACGGCAACGCTCGCGGGGCAGATCGTGATGGAGGGTTTTCTGCATATCAAGCTGCCGCCGTGGCTGCGCCGCCTCGTCACCCGCGCGATCGCCATCGTGCCGGCTGCCGCCGTCACCATCTGGTACGGCGACAGCGGCACGGCGAAGCTGTTGATCTTGACCCAGGTCGTGCTCAGCCTTCAGCTGTCCTTCGCCGTCTTCCCGCTGGTCATCTTCACCGCGAGCAAGGAAAAGATGGGGCCGCTCGTCGCTCCGCGCTGGCTCATCGCCTTCGCCATGCTGATCGCGGTGGTGATCGCCGCCCTCAACATCAAGCTGCTGGTCGACTTCGTCCTGAACTGAGCGGCTTACCGCGCCACGGCAACCCGCACCGATTTGCTGCTCGCCGCCAGCACGGCAAGTGCCACCAGCGGAAAGGCTGCCGCAACAAGGCCGAGATCGGACGGCCTGGCGAACTCCAGCACCCGGCCGCCGATCACCGTACCGAAGGCAATGCCGAAATAGAGCGCCGAGGCGTTCAACGACAGCGTCAAATGCGCAAGCTCGGGGGCGAAGCCAACGATGCGGCTTGCCTGCGCCGGCGGAAAGGCCCAGCCGATGATGCCCCACGGCACCATCAGGCCGATCAGCACCGGCCCGGCAAGATGGTGCGGCAGTAGCTTCAGCGTCAGTGCAATGGCGATGCAGAAGCCGGACGACATCAACAGCGAGATCACCACCATGCGCGTCGCGCCGATCCGGTCGGCGAGATAGCCGCTCGACAGATTGCCGATGACAGCGCCGACGCCAAAGGCGAGCAGCATGCCCGGCAGCGCAATCGACGGCAGCCCCGCCCCCTCCAGCGCCAGCGGCGCGATGTAGGAAATCACGGTGAAGCCACCGGCAAGATAGAGCAGGGTCACCACCAGTGAGGGCAGGATGCCCGGCCGCGCGATCGCGGTGAAGCGCTCGCCAAGCGTCAGCTTGATGCCGCGCGAACCCCTCGGCAGCCGCACCCACAGGATCGCGGCACACGAGATGCCAAGAAGGGCTATGGCAACGAAGGTGCCGCGCCAGCCCCACATCGTGGCGATCAACGAACCGACCGGCGCGCCAAGCGCTACGGCAAAAGTCGTGCCGCCGACGACAACGGCAATCGCCCTTGCACGGTGCTCGGGTCCAGCGAGCGACACCGCCGTCGCCTGCGCCGTCGCTGCAAAAAGCCCCGCCGACATGCCCATCACGATCTGGGCGGCCAGAAGTGCAGCAAATGAGCCACTTGTCGCGGCAATGATGTTGCCGACGACAAAAACCACCATGGTTGCCGCAAGCACCCGGCGTCGGTCGATTTCGCCGGCCAGCGCGGAAAGAACCGGCGCGCCGATGGCATAGGCGAGCGAAAACGCCATGATGAGATAGCCGGCAAAGGGCACGGAAACATGGGCGTCGCCGGCGATCGCCGGCAAGAGACTGGAGAAAACGAAGCCAACGGTGCTCATGGCGAACGAGCCGACCGCCAGCCAGATAAGGCGCTTGTCCATGACGCTGTCCTTAGTTCAAAATCTGTTGAACTATTGAACTTGACCACGCGTCATGTCAATCTGCCGGGATCACGCTCCTGCCAGCCTCATGTCAGCAGCGCGTCCGAGCCTTGAACCGCACCTGTTCCAACGTTAGCTTCGTCCCATGTCCCTGCCCCATCCAATCGCCGATCAGATCAGCCTGCCCAATGTGCTCGCCGTGCTGGGCGATCAGACGAGGCTCGCCATCGTCGGTTACCTCGCCCGCCACGAAGGCGTGGCGATGAGCTGCAGGCAGTTCCTCGAATTCGGTTCCAAGACCAATCTCAGCTATCATCTCGCCAAGTTGCGCGAGGCCGGCATCACGCGCACCGAGGTATCCGGCACGAGCCGCTTGATTTCGCTGCGCCGCGACGACCTCGACAGGCGCTTTCCTGGCCTGCTCGATTCGATCATCAAGGCCGCACATGATATCCCGCTGCTTGAGCGGTTGAAGTAACGCGGACAGTCGCCTCGAACCGCTGCCATTGAGGGGGAACATGCGGATGCGCATCGCCGTCATCGCCGACATTCACGGCAACATCCTCGCCCTGGAAGCTGTGCTCGCTGACCTTGCCCGGCGCGGCGGCGCCGATCTGGTCGTCAATCTCGGCGATCTCGTCTCTGGCCCGTTATGGCCTGGCGAAACCGCCGAGCGGCTGCAAGCGCTCGATTGGCCGACCGTGCGCGGCAACCACGACCGCCGCGTCGCCACCGATCCCCTCGACGAAATGGGGCCTTCCGACCGCTTCGCCTACGACCGCCTCACGCCCGCTCAGCGCGACTGGTTGGAGGCGCTGCCGCTGACGCTGGAGATCGCACCCACCGTCTTCGCCTTCCATGCCCGGCCCAACCACGACGAGCGCTATCTCTCGGAGGTGATCAGCGAAGACCAGCTCGTCCGCGCGCAGCTGCCTGTCATCGAAAACCGGCTCCGTCAAACGGACGCCAAGTACCGGCTCCTGCTTTCAGGCCACAGCCACCGCCCCGACCTGGTGCGACTTGGCGACGGGCGCATCCTGTTCAATCCGGGCAGCGTAGGCGATCCGGCATATCGAGACGACAACGCTCCCGCTCATGTATCTGAACAGGGATCGCCGATGGCACGCTACGGCATCGTCGAACTCGATGAAGCGGGCGAAGTCCTGCGCGTCGACGCGCTGGCGGTGGTTTACGATCACGAGGCCGCCGCACGCCGGGCCGAGGAAAGCGGTCGGCCGGAATGGGCGCATGCCTTGCGCACCGGCTTCATGCCCGACTGACCTTGGCTAATCGAAACCGGCGCGCGCCTGCCAATTCAGCGGCGAAACTGGCCGAGCGTCGCCGTGAACATCTGCGCAATCGCTGCGACCGCGTCGTCATGCGAAATCCGCCCCGCGGCGGCATCCTGCGACACCGCCTCGGCAGCCCCCAGAAGGCCTGAAAGGATTGCGCCGCCCAGCGGCTCCGGCAACTCGACAAATCGCGAAAACGCATCCCGGTATTCGGCCAGGTAGCCGTCGCGCAGCTTTTGCCTGAAGCCTTCCATTTCTTCAGTGCCCGACAGTGCCGCATAGACCGCCCCCGCCTCCGGGCCGACCGAATCTGCGCAGTTCACATAGGCCTCGCCCAAAATGACCGCGACATCGCCCAGCGTCTTGCCAGCAGTCGCCAACGCCTGCCGCTGCGCATCCAGCTGCAGATCATTGTAAGCACTGTAAAGCGCCTTCAGCAGCCCTGCCCTGGTGCCGAAATGCTCATAGGCGATCGGCTTGCTGACCCCGGCGCGCTCGGCAACCCGTCCAAGCGTCAGCGCGTCGGTGCCTTCTTCGCGCACGATCTTCTGCGCGATTTCCAGCAATTGCGCGCGCCGTTCGGCTTTCGGCAGCTTTTTCGTCGCAGCTGCATTCATCGGGATTCAGGCTCCAGTTTCTTCCGAGCACACTTGAAAGCGGCTCGTGCCAAGGCGCGCTACGTGGCCGTTGCAGCCCGTGAAATCCATCTGAAGAATCTGCCCATCGGCCTGCCTGGCAAGGGCACCTTCCAACCCGTCATGGGCAAGAAAAAGGTCAAGCTCGCCTGATCCCCGGCGGAGCCAACGCGCGCCGCTCCACCCCTTCCAATCAAGACATCATTGCGCCGCCCTCGCGCGGCCACAGAGGAGTTATGCCCAAATGACAACCCACAAGCCCGTTCTCATCGTCGGCGGTTCCGGCTTCGTCGGCACCTATGCAGCCAGAACCCTGCGCAAGCTGCACCCCGCACTGCCCCTCGCCATCGGCGGCCGCAATCTCGACAAGGCCGATACGGTGGCGAGGGAGATCGGCAACGCCGAGGCTTTAACAATTGACCTTTCTCGCGGAGACCTGGGCCTGCCTGTCGGCACATCCTTCAGCGCGGTCGTCATGTTCGTCTACGACGACACGCTCAACGCGCTGCAATACGCGCTCGCCAAAGGTGTGCCCTATCTCAGTTTCTCCTCCAGCATTCACGAGATCGGACCTAAGGTGGCCCACTTCGCCAACCGGCCTTCAGCTCCCGTCCTGATGGGTGCCAGTTGGCTTGCCGGCATCACCAGCATCGTCACCGCCCACTTCGCCAGGCAGTTCCGCAAGGTGGACTCGATCGAAATCTCCTCCATCTTCGACGAGCAGGACGTAGGCGGTCCGGCGGCAGATGCCGATTTTGCCAGGCTGACCGCGTCGCCCAACACCATGCTGCTCGAGGACGGCCGGCGGCGAGCAAGGCAAGACCATCACCAGCGTCGACGGACGAAGGATTCCAGCCCAGACCTTTTCGCCCGGCGACGTCTACAGCCTGTCGGCAGTGACCGGAGCGCGCTCGGTCCGCTTCGACTTTACCTTCGGCGAATCCTCCGGCCGCCATGCTGGCGAGCATTTCTCCGCCGAATTCGCCGTCGACATCGCAGGCGAACGCCCCGACGGAACGGCTGGCCGCGACCGAATCGAGTTCGTCCATCCTCAGGGGCAGGCACCGGTCACGGCCCTTGCGGTATCGCTGGCGGTCGAACGCCTGCTCGGCCTCGACGGCAAGGCAGCACCGGTGCCCGGTCTCCACTTCCCGGAGATGCTGATCGACGCGGACCACGCCTTGCAACACCTCGCGGCGATCGGCGTGCGCATCTCCAGGACGGCGTAGTCCAACCCCTGCGCAGGGACGGTCGCCGGCACCGGCGTCCGTTCTTTGCGCAATGCGTCGCACACTGCACGCAACCGACTGGCATCAAACCCGCATCCTGTCACAGGAAAAGCGTTTTTTGGGGTTCCCCCCTCCCCAACCTTCCCCTATAAGGCCCGCCTAGCCTCTAGTTGACTCTTCTTGCGCACCGGCCGGGATTCTCCCGTCCCGGTTCTTCGCGCAGGCATATTTTACGGACCGTACACAATGGCAAAACGCACCGACATCAAGTCCATCCTGATCATCGGCGCCGGTCCCATTGTCATCGGCCAGGCCTGCGAGTTCGACTACTCCGGCACCCAGGCCTGCAAGGCGCTGAAGGAAGAGGGCTACCGGGTCATCCTGGTCAACTCCAACCCGGCCACCATCATGACCGACCCGGAGCTGGCCGACGCCACCTACATCGAGCCGATTACCCCCGAGGTCGTCGCCAAGATCATCGCCAAGGAGCGCCCCGACGCGCTTTTGCCCACCATGGGCGGCCAGACCGCGCTCAACACTGCGCTTTCGTTGCGCCGCATGGGCGTGCTCGAGCGCTACAATGTCGAGATGATCGGCGCCGACGCGCATGCCATCGACAAGGCCGAGGACCGCTCGCTGTTCCGCGAGGCCATGGCCAAAATCGGCCTCGAAACGCCGCGCTCGATGCTCGCCAACGCCTCCGAGGTCAAGGACGCCGACCGCAAGAAGCACGAGGCCGAGCGCGCCGCGCTGAAGGCCGCGAACCCTGAAAATCTCGACGCCGCGCTCGACGCGCTCGAAACCCAGTGGAACCTCGGCGAAGGCGACCGCAAGCAGCGCTACATCAACCACGGCATGGCCATCGGCGCCCAGGCGCTCGACCATGTCGGCCTGCCCGCCATCATCCGCCCCTCCTTCACCATGGGCGGCACCGGCGGCGGCATCGCCTTCAACCGCCAGGAATTCTTCGACATCGTACAAAGCGGTCTCGACGCCTCCCCCACCACCGAAGTCCTGATCGAGGAATCGGTGCTCGGCTGGAAGGAATACGAGATGGAGGTCGTGCGCGACCGGGCCGACAACTGCATCATCATCTGCTCGATCGAAAACATCGACCCGATGGGCGTGCACACCGGCGACTCGATCACCGTCGCCCCGGCGCTGACCTTGACCGACAAGGAATACCAGATCATGCGCAACGCCTCGATCGCGGTGCTGCGCGAGATCGGCGTTGAAACAGGCGGCTCCAACGTCCAGTTCGCCGTCAACCCGGCCGACGGCCGCTTGGTCGTGATCGAAATGAACCCGCGCGTCTCGCGCTCCTCGGCACTTGCCTCCAAGGCAACCGGCTTCCCGATCGCCAAGATCGCGGCGAAACTCGCCGTCGGCTACACGCTCGACGAGCTGGAAAACGACATCACCGGCGGCGCGACGCCTGCTTCCTTCGAGCCGTCGATCGACTACGTCGTCACCAAGATCCCGCGCTTCGCCTTCGAAAAATTCCCCGGCGCCTCACCCGTTCTCACCACCGCCATGAAGTCTGTCGGCGAGGTCATGGCGATCGGCCGTACCTTCCAGGAATCGCTGCAGAAGGCGCTGCGCGGGCTTGAGACCGGCCTAACCGGCCTCGACGAGATCGAGATCCCCGGCATCGGCGAAAACGGCGACAGCGGCGACGACCGCAACGCCATCCGCGCCGCCCTCGGCACGCCCACGCCCGACCGCCTGCGCATGGTCGCCCAGGCAATCCGCATGGGCACCTCGCTCGAAGACGTGCACGCAATGTGCAAGATCGACCCGTGGTTCCTCGAGCAGATCGCCGGCATCATTTCCATGGAAGCCCGAGTGCGCGAGCACGGCCTGCCGCAGGATGCCGAAAACCTGCGCATGCTGAAGTCGATGGGCTTCTCCGACGCCCGCCTCGCCTCGCTCACGAAGACCGAGGCCGAAGCTGTTCAAAAGCAACGTCAAAAGCTCGGCGTGCACCCGGTCTACAAGCGCATCGACACCTGCGCCGCCGAGTTCGCCTCGCCCACCGCCTACATGTACTCGTCCTACGAGCTGCCCTTCGCCGGGGCGTTGGCAGACGAGGCCCAGGTCTCCGACCGCAAGAAGGTCGTCATCTTGGGCGGTGGCCCCAACCGCATCGGCCAGGGCATCGAGTTCGACTATTGCTGCGTCCACGCCGCCTATGCGCTGCGCGAGGCCGGCTACGAGTCGATCATGGTCAACTGCAACCCCGAGACCGTGTCGACCGACTACGACACCTCCGACCGCCTCTACTTCGAGCCGCTGACGGCCGAGGACGTGCTCGAGATCCTGCGCGCCGAGCAGGCCGCTGGAACGCTGCACGGCGTCATCGTCCAGTTCGGTGGCCAGACCCCGCTCAAGCTTGCGGATGCGCTCGAAAAGGCCGGCATCCCGATCCTCGGCACCTCGCCCGACGCGATCGACCTCGCCGAGGACCGCGACCGCTTCCAGAAGCTGCTGCACAAGCTTGACCTCAAGCAGCCCAAGAACGGTATCGCCTACTCCGTCGAGCAGGCCCGCACCGTCGCCGGCGAGCTTGGCTTCCCGCTGGTCGTGCGCCCGTCCTACGTGCTCGGCGGCCGCGCCATGCAGATCATCCACAACGAGGGCATGCTGCAGTCCTACCTCCTCGACACCGTGCCGGGCCTGGTGCCCGAGGACATCAAGCAGAAGTACCCCAACGACAAGACCGGCCAGATCAACACCCTGCTCGGCAAGAACCCGCTCCTGTTCGACACCTATCTCAGTGGCGCCATCGAGGTCGACGTGGACTGCCTCTGCGACGGCAAGGAGACCTTCGTCTCCGGCATCATGGAGCACATCGAGGAAGCGGGCATCCACTCGGGCGACAGCGCCTGCTCGCTGCCGGTGCATTCGCTGTCCACCGAACTCGTCGACGAGCTCGAGCGCCAGACCTCGGCCATGGCGCGCGCGCTCAATGTCGGCGGCCTGATGAACGTTCAATACGCCATCAAGGATGGCGTAATCTACGTGCTCGAAGTCAACCCGCGGGCGTCGCGCACCGTGCCCTTCGTGGCAAAAACCGTCGGCAAGCCGATCGCCAAGATCGCCGCCCGCATCATGTCCGGCGAGAGCCTCGACAAGGCCTTCGCCCACTATGGCGCCAAGCCCGACGCCCGCAACCCCGGCCACATCGCGGTCAAGGAAGCGGTGTTCCCGTTTGCCCGCTTCCCGGGTGTCGACATCCTGCTTGGACCGGAGATGAAGTCGACCGGCGAGGTCATGGGCCTCGATCGCGACTACGCGCTCGCCTTCGCCAAGGCCCAGCTCGGTGCCGGCGTCGACCTGCCGCGCTCGGGCACGCTGTTCGTCTCGGTCCGCGACGAGGACAAGGCCGGCATCCTGGGCGCCGTCCAGCGCCTGTCGGGCCTCGGCTTCAAGGTGCTGGCGACCTCTGGCACCGCGCGCTTCCTCAATGAAAACGGCGTGCCGGCGGAAAAGATCAACAAGGTGCTCGAGGGCCGTCCGCACATCGAGGACGCCATCCGCAACCGCCAGATCCAGATCGTCTTCAACACCACCGACGGCCAGAAGGCGGTGTCGGACTCGAAGTCGATCCGCCGCGCCACGCTGATGCAGAAGGTGCCCTACTACACCACGCTGTCGGGCGCTGCCGCCGTCGCCGAGGCCATCGCGGCCCTCAAGGCCGGCTCGCTCGAAGTGCGCCCGCTGCAGGATTACTTCAAGTAAGCCGCAAAGTCGGATCTTCCTTCTCCCCAAACGCGGGGAGAAGGAAATCCTTGCCACTGCCTGATTCTACAGAAGCAACATCTAATATAACATGCGGCTTCCTTTTCAGGCTGCGCGTGAATTTCTTCGTCATCACCTTCCCACTCGCATAAATTGCAGGTAACTTTCTCACCTTCGACTGGGGGAGTGAGGGAATGACATTGAAAACTGTTCAACTGGCACTGGGATCGGTGCTGGCAGGGCTTTTGGTTGCGGCAATGCCGGGCGTGGCAATGGCCAAGGACAAGGGATCGCTGGCCGGAAACGAAGGCAAGAAGCGCTATGCCACGCAGTTCGCCTGGACAAAGGGCCCATGCCAGGACGCCTACAAGGGCTATGTCGCGGCTTCCGGCCACTCGGCCTACGCACAAACGCATCTGGGCGGTGTCGAGGCATTCTACTGCGCCGACTCCCTCAACGCACCGTCCCAGGCGGCTGCCGAGAAGCAGGCGCTGGAGCGCTGCAATTCGGTCGGCAAGAAATACAAGATGAAGACAACCGGCAAATGCGCGGTTTATGCCTCAAAGTAGGCACATCCACGGTGCCCCTTCTCCCACATGGGGAGAAGGGATCTGCACCCTCCCCATCCTGACCGCATCCCGCTACCCTGCCCGGCCAGCAGGAATCGCCCGATGCCCATCGCCTACGACCCGTTCGACGAAATCCGACGCGAGGCCGCGGGGCTCAACCTCATCCCGCCTAAGGTAGTGGCCGACAACGCCGCCAGGGGCCTCGCGCTTCGCAAACAATTCGGACGCGGCAGCACCGAGATCGGCCTCAGTCGCGCCGAGGAACTTGTCGCCCGTACCGAGCTTTCGCCCCACACCGTCAAGCGCATGGTCAGCTATTTCGCCCGCCACGAGGTCGACAAGCGCGGCAAGAACTACGGCAACGAGCAAAACCCCTCCGCCGGCTACATCGCCTGGCTGTTGTGGGGTGGCGACGAGGGCCGCGCGTGGGCGCTGGAGATGAAGGCGCGAATGTAGCCGCACCGCGCGCGACCCTCTCCGCGCACCCCGCTACTTCAGCACGACGACCGCCTCGACCTCGAACAGCATGGCGTCGACCGCAAGCTTGGGCACGGGCACCAGCGTCTGGGCCGGCAGTGCCGTGCCGAACATCGCCTTCACGCTCTCGGTCAGCACTCCGAGCTTGGCCATGTCATGGTCGACCACGAAAACCGTGAGCTTGGCGACCTGGTCCGGCGCAGCGCCGATCCCGGCCAGCGCCGCCCCCAGATTGGCATAGGCCTGCTTCACCTGCACCGCGAAGTCCGGCGACAACGCCCCGGTGCCGTCCTGGCCGCCCTGCCCCGAGATATAGGCCACCCGCGCCCCGCCGGGCACAATCACCGCCGTGCTGTAGCCGTTCGGCGACGGGTCATGCAGGTTCTTCGGATTGACGATGGTCAGCTTGAGATCGCTCGCGATAGCCGCGCCGGCAACGCCGATGGTCATGATGGTCAGTCCTCCTGCAAGCAGATGGTTGAACGTGCGTGACATGATTTTTCCCTTTGGCTCCGCGCTCGGCGGCAACCTGCCCGGCAACCGGCATGTTTGACACCGTGCCCGTTCCGCCGTCGAGTCGTACACTGTACTAGTTATCCTCTCGTACGCTATACGAGTCAATCGGCGGGCATCGACATTCTCAGCACCGCCAGCCAAGATCGGCCTACGGAGCAGGAAAGACGAATGGCAGCCAAACGCAGCGACGCCCCGGGCAGGAAGCCCCGACGGGCAGGCGCGAAACTTGAGCCCACCAAGCAGCCGGGCAGTGAACCGCCGCTGTCGCGCGAGCGGATCGTGGCGACAGCGGTGGAACTGCTGGACGCGGAAGGGGTCGGCGGCATGTCGATGCGGCGCCTGGCCGATCGCCTCGGCGCGGGCGCGATGAGCCTTTATTGGCATGTCGACAACAAGGAAAAGGTCTTCGACCTGGCGCTCGACCAGGTGCTGGCCTATCGCGAACCGCCGCAAACGGGCGAACCGCGCAACTGGCGCGACGAAGTCGTCCACATGCTCGAGGACTGGCGCAAAAGCATGCTGCGCCATCCCTGGTCGGCATCGCTTTTGCCGCGCCGCGCGCTCGGCCCGGGCATCCTCGGCCGGCTGGAACTGCTGGGCAGCATCCTGTCGCGCGCCGGCGTCGCCGATGCCGATCTCAACGTCGCGATATGGTCGCTGTGGAACTACGTGATGGGCGCCACGATCACCCGGGCGAGCTTCGAACTCACGGACGACGAAAAGGCCGCGGCACAGCAGCGCCTTTCAACCCTCGGCGAACGCCACCCGACCATCCAGCGCACGCGCCTGCTGCTGGACAATGATTGGGACGGGACGTTCAGGAAAGGCCTGGACGTTTTGCTGGATGGGCTTGCGGGGAGGCAGTGAGCACATTGGGCGCGGCCACCGGAAGGAACCCCTGCCGCTGCAATTACAGCGGCAGCCCGATGCCCTCGCAAGATCAAACCATCAGCCGACTCGCGTTAGCCGCATCACCCTGCACTGACCGGAGGAAGAGTCGTCATTTCTGCATGACGGGAGAATAGCCGCCAGTTCCATTGGGCTTCCACACATACCAGGCAACGTCCGGCTCGCGGCGATCACCATGGACGTCGAAAGTCAGCGTTCCCAGCACCGTTGGAATTGGAGGGCCTTAGCGAATGGCCTTGGCAACGGCCTTCGGCTCACTTTTCCCGGCAACTTCGATGCCCTTTGCGATCACCTGAACGGCGGCATACGCTTTGAGCGTGTACGCTTCCGGCTCGAATCCTTTCGCCCTGAATCGCCCGACGACAGATTGCGCGTCCGGATGGTCTCGATCCTCCAGCGAGAACGCAAACATCGTCCCAGCCACATCGGGACCTGCCGCATGGGGGAAATCGGCTGTGAAGATACCGTCTCCAGCTATGAACTGCGGCTTGAAACCAGCTTCGCCTGATTGGCGCACAAGCGTCGCCATCTCGTCGGCCAAGCCACCGAAAAAGACCACATCAATCTTCTTTGCCTTCATCCGGGCAATCAGCCGCGACATGTCTTTCTCCCCGACCTTGACCTTGGACATCAGCTTCTCCGGCTGCCCGGCGGCCTTCAACGCGGCTTTGGCCTTGGTGGCCAAGCCGTCTCCATAAGGAGTGCCGTCGCTCAGGATCGCGGTACTTTTGCCGGCAAATGCCTGTGCGATGTACTCTCCGGCCAGACGGCCCTGTACGTCGTCCCGCCCAGCTGTCCGGTGCGTGTTCCAGAGGTTCTTTCCCTTACCGCTACGGTCAGTGAAGTACGGATTGGTCGATGCCGGGCTGATCATGAATACGCCCATTCTTGCATACACTTCCGAAGCAGGGATCGACGCTCCGGAATTGAAGTGGCCGACCACGAACCGTACGCCGGACTTGGCAAGGTTCGTAGCCACCGCTACCGCCGTCCGGCCATCCCCCTTGTCGTCGACAACGTCGATTTCGAGCTTTTGGCCGGCTATGCCGCCGCCGGCATTAATATCCGCGATCGCCAGTTCTACTCCTCGATGTATCTGATCGCCCATTGGAGCAAACTCACCGGACATTGGAGCAGCGACGGCGATCCTTAAGGTTGCTTTTTCTTCTGCAGAAGCAGTCGATAGCTCCCAGAAAAAAGGGCCAACATCGCCATAAGCGGCCGCCCGAAGTGACGAGCGTAGTCCATCAGACTTTCCTTCTTCATTGCGTCCCCAATGCCAGCGAAGGTCATTTTATGATGCATCCAGGCTTGCTGCCTTCAACGTCTTGCACTTTACACGCTCCAGCTTTTGGGAAGCCTTCTTGATCCTCGTATTGGCCTCCTTAGCTTTGTCGCCCTCAATCGTGTCTCGCTTGATCACTTCATTTTCGACGAGAAGCGCAAGATTCTCTTGTGCGACCTTAATGTCTGGGAACAGCCGTCTGATCTCCCGCCGAAGCACCGAAATCACGGGTTCGGACCGAAGGAGCGCTGAGACTGTGAACTTGTTGAAAAGCTGGGCCTGCTGGTGGAACGCATCCATGGCGTCGGTGGTCAGACCTTCCTTGGCGAACAAGAACAGCTGCTGCAGATGGTCATCGTTCTTGGCATTCAGGTCTGCGAACGCGATCCGGCAAACCTCCTCATGGCTGATCTGGTTGGCCACGTAAATGCGCACCAGCCGCCACTCGATGGCATTCGTCAGGATGACCCAGTGGATTCCCTGGTGCGCGCCATAGTCGATCACCTGCCGCAGATGATTTTCCGCCAGACTGCTGCCCGCGGACTTGACTTCGATGAGTAAGCGAAGCTGCCCGCCGATCCTGATAGCAAGATCGCAGAATGTCGCTTTGATTTGATGTTCGGCAGTCAGATCGTCATACTTATCGTATCCGAAGACGTCAGCGAGTATGTCCTTCACCAGTGTGACTGTATCAGCCTCTGCCACGTCGGCCTTCTGCTGCATCAATGCAATGCGCTGATACTTTTTCAAGCCCGGCGCAACTCGGTCAACGAATTTCTTAGGTAATTTGTTCAACGCCCCACCCCTCCGTCTCCTAGTAAACATTTGAGATAGAATTTACTTGGAAGACAAGTGCAAATTGCAGAAAAGAAAAGACGTCATCGCAACGGGACACCAATATTACGCCGATCTAATGTATTTCACCTGTCGAGGCCTGGTGTCACCATCTGTCAGCAGACCGCGTGGATAGACCCACCCCGTTTTTCCACGCCCTGAAAACCTCACCTACAATCATCGCCAGTTCCTCCCATGGGAACGCCGGTCGCGACGGTGATCTGTGGGGAGGAACCGGCGCCTCCGATCTTGGGCTAACGTGGCTCACGGTCCGGGGAGGTTCCGTCCAAGGGTTCCCCTCCGGGCACTACGGCCCGGGTGCGCTGGACGATGCGCTAGTGGGGCAAGGGCGAAAATGCCCATGCCTGCGGAAGCGGAACGGGCGGGAACAGAAATCGCCGACGGAGCGCGAGGTTCGCGCCACATACAAGACTATCGGAAGGCTCGGCCTCGCGCTCCGCCTCCCGAATTCCTCATCCTGAGCTTGTCGAAGGATGAGCTTGTCGAATCCTGAGCTTGTCGAAGGATGAGCTTGTCGAAGGATGAGCTTGTCGAAGGATGAGCTTGTCGAAGGATGACAATGGCCAGACCGGAAACGGGGCGTGGCGGTGAAGAACTATGCGCCGCCCTCACCCGGCCCAGTCAACCTCGACCATGCCGAGCCGGCGATAGAGGCGCACGGCTGCGGCATTGCCGACAAGGTTGGTCTTGAGGTCGACATGCGGCGCCCCGCGCGCCGCAAAAGTGGCAAAGACGTGCCACATCAGCGCCTCGGCAATGCCCAGCCCGCGAAAGTCGGCGTGAACGGCAAGGTCCTTCACGAAGCCGCCCGACCAGCACAACGCGGCTCCGGCCAGCCGGCCCCCGCCGTCGAGGACCAGGAAACACAGTGCGGGGTCGAATTCGGCATCGCCCGAAATGCGTGGCCACCACTGCTCGAACGGCCCGTCGGTGCCGTCGTCGAAGACCAGTGCCAACAAAGTGTGCAGCGCCAGCGCATCGGACGTCTCAAACGTCCGCATCGCAAAACCGTGCGGCCACCGCGCCGTTTTCAGTTCGCTCGGCAGCACCTTGCGCAGGCGAATGTCATTTTCTCCGGGTTCGGAGGGCAAATGCGTCAGCCGCGATGGCGCACGCGGTCGCGGCCAAGCCCGGTCTCGTCGAGCAGGCCCTTGCGCTTGGCGTGGTAATAATAGCCGCTCTGATAGAGCTTGTCGGCCTGGTCCTCATTGCCGTCGGCCACCATCCAGGCGCCACGCAGATATTTGACGGCGAATTTGAGGTTGGTCTCGGCGTCGAGCAGGCCGTTGGCCGGGCCGTCATAGCCCATGCCGCGCGCGGTGGCGTGCTTGATCTGCATCAGGCCCCAATGGCCCTTGTTATAGGCCAGCGGATTGAAGGTGCTTTCGCGGTTGACCACGCGCCGCACGAAACTCTCCGGCACCTCGTAAAGGGCGGCATACTTGGCGATCAGCTGGTCGATCTTGCCGCGTGACACAAGAGCCGGGCTGTCGGGCACGGCATAAGACGACGGTGTGAAGCTTTCGGGGGCGACATCGCCGAGCGAGGCGACCTGGAAGCTCGCCGGAACCGGCGCGGTCGCCGGCAGCGCGTAGTCGGCGATAGTCGGCGCCGGCGGAAACTTGCCGAACAGTTTTGGCGCATTGGCGGCGATGATGATCTCGCCGCCGGCCATCGGCGCGTCCAGCGGGTCGAGCGGCGCCTTGGCAGCGGCGGTGGCAACAGCCGGCGCTGCGGTCTCGGGCACAGGTGTAGTGACTGCGACGGCCGGCGCCTTGGCCGCATCTGCCGCGGCAACGGCCGGCGCTTCGGCCTTGGCAGTTGGAACTGCCGGTGCTTCGGCCTTGGCTGCTGCGGCAACGGCCGCTTGAGCAGGCGCTTCGGCGGCCAAGGTTTGGGTTGCTTCTGCCGCGGCGGCCGCAGCCAGTGCGGTACCTGCGAGCGGCGTGTCGGTGCCGGCATAAGACGTCGGCACCACGGCCACCGTATCGGGCAAGGACAGGTCGATTTCGGAAGCCAGGGCCACGTCCGCGCCCGTCGAAAGGTCGGTGCTGAGCGCCGCCGTGTTGGTCTGGCAGCCAGACAGCAGAGCCGTCGCCAGTGCCGCTGAAATCAGCAGGTGGGTCTTTATCGCCGGCAAATGCACACTCTATTAATGATTTCGTCCCGTCCAACTCCTTACAACAACGTATGAGTCCGGGCAATCCACAGGCGGTTGTGGTTTTCGGGTGGCATGCGGTCGCGGATCGTGCGAAAATGTTCCTGATTTGTACTGGAAGCAGATGGGAAAGGAATGGCAGTGGAAACCGCAATTAGCTTCCCCCTCCCCGGACACGCCGTCTTCGAAACCGCTCTCGGCTTCATGGCGCTGGCATGGAGCGACGCTGGGCTGACCCGCGTCTGCCTGCCCGAAAAGACCTATGCCGCGGCCGAACGGCGCCTGCTGCGCCTCGTCGGCGCCACCCGTGCCGGCGACCGCACTCCGCCGCAATGGATCACGGCCCTGATCGCCGACATCAGGCGTTATGCCGAAGGCGTTGAGGTCGATTTTTCCGATGTGCCGGTCGACCTAGCGGGCATCGACGATTTCCGCAGGGACATCTATGCCGCGGCGAGAAACCTCCACCATGGCGAAACCACGACCTATGGCGGACTTGCCGAAAAGGCCGGCCGC
Source organism: Aminobacter sp. AP02 (assembly GCF_003148805.1). Taxonomy (GTDB): domain Bacteria; phylum Pseudomonadota; class Alphaproteobacteria; order Rhizobiales; family Rhizobiaceae; genus Aminobacter. The sequence continues at coordinate 71,983 of NZ_QGGX01000005.1, read as the reverse complement.
AAGGGCCTGTTTCGTGAAACCGGCGCAGCCCTCGGCGCCAACCCGATCCCGCTCGTCATTCCGTGCCACCGCATCCTGGCGGCAGGCGGCAAGATCGGCGGCTTTTCGGCCACCGGCGGCTCGAACATGAAGGAAAAGATGCTGGTGCTCGAAGGCGTACGCGTCGGCCCGCCTCCGGTCGCCCAGGCCTCATTCGGCTTTTAGCTCAGTGTATCCGGCGCCTGAAGAGGAAGAAGTCGTCGTTTTCGATTTGCTTGCACTTGTAGACCGGGCAGGACTTCGTATCGGCGGTAGGCACCCAGGCCCGCTCGGCATACTGGCCGGTCGGGCAAAAGCTGTCGTCCCTGACATAGCGGTCATAACGCTGCACGCCCGACGTCACCGACCGCCACTGCAGGATAGCCGCGCCCCGACTTACCACCGTGTTGCGGGTTTGAGCGCAACTCATGCTCGTCGTGATGTAGCGTGATTGCGCCAGCGCTTCGGCCGCAAGCATCGTCAGGCATACGGCAAGCAGAACGGTTTTCATGATGACCTCCCAAAGCTGTGGCAGCGGAGCCGTCGCTAAACGATGTAACGCTTTTCTCTCGCCAGAGTTGCCCCCGACAATCTCGACTCGTTGCGCATCCTGTTTTGATAAACGGATCGGAAGCACAAAAAAATCCTGGTCGGCCAGCGTCACCTGTCGAAGAAGCGCTGCACTGGCTTGCAGTTGTAAACCCTGCAGGACTTTGTGTCGGCAGCCGGCACGGTGGTGAGCTTGGTTTCAAACGCCACCTGGCAGAACGAGTCATCTCGCACGAAGCGATCGTAGCGCTGGACGCCTGAAGTTGGCGACACCCAGCGCAGGATTGCCGCGCCATCGCTGCGAACAGTCTGCTGCAAGCGGGCGCAGCTCATGCTGGTGGTGTTGTAGCGTGATTCCGCCTGCGCTTCGGCCGCAAGCAGCGTCAGGCACGCGGCAAGCAAGATGGTTCTCATGACAACCTCCCAAAACACCAGGCAGGCACGCCAATGCCATGCGCAATAGTACCCGACACGCGCTAAAATTGCACGCCAACTGCCAAGGTTCGACACACGCAAATTTGTACAGGCTTGCATTCGAAGAGGATTGCCCCTATATCCGCTTCGTTGATATTTCGGCCGACAGATCCGTGCCCCGCGACACTCTCGCGTTTGCAGACGTCTATCTCCAAAATTTCGATACAACAGGTCTGGCATTTTAGCTTGATCAAGACCAACTGCAGACGACAAGGATTATCGCAATGGCAACTGGCACCGTTAAGTGGTTTAACGCAACCAAGGGCTTCGGCTTCATTCAGCCAGACGCAGGTGGTGCGGACGTGTTCGTCCACATCTCCGCTGTCGAGCGTTCGGGCATGGGCTCGCTGGCCGATGGCCAGAAGGTTAGCTTCGAGATCGAGCAGGACCGTCGTACGGGCCGCTCGTCTGCTGGAGCTCTGAAGGCAGTCTGATTTAAGGCGCGCGGGAGCGAAAGCTCCAATTGCGTTGCAAGTCACGGATGTACTGGCGGCCGCGCGACAAGCGTGCCGGATCCACGACCTGAAGGACGATGCGGCAGATTGCCGTGAGCCTCGGATCGAAGGAACCAGGATCAGCTGCTGACAGCGGAAGGCGGGGTTACACCCCGCCTTTTTCTTTTTCCGAACTGAAGTTCACTGTGACCATGGTTCGCCCACAAATGAAAAAGGCCCGAGATCGAAGCGACCGTCGGGCCTTTCTCGTTGTCAGGCACGACTGTCAAGGCAGCCAGGCCATCGGCACATGGCCCTGATCGGCCTCGATGCGAGCCAGCCAGGCCCTCACCGCCGGCAACACACCAAGGTCGTAACCGCCGACACTGGCATCCTGGGTATAGGCGTACAGCGCGATATCGGCGACGCTCATTGCATCGCCGGCCAGAAATGGTGTCTTTCGAAGCTGCGCTTCCATCACCCCGAGCGCCCTGTTGCCGCTCTCCAGAAGCGAGGCCAGCCGCTCAGGCGTGGCCAGTACGGCACGCTCTGGATAGGTCATCAACGAGCGGCGCACGGCGATGTAGGGCTCGTGGCTATACTGCTCGAAGAACAACCACTGATAGACCAGCGCCCGTTCATAGGCGTCGGTCGGCAAAAGCCGCGTGCCCTCTGCAAGATACAACAAGATCGCATTGGATTCAGCGAGAAAGCGGCCATCCTCGAGCTCGAGCAGCGGCACCTTGCCGTTGGCGTTTTTGGCGAGATAGGCTGTTGAACGCGTTGTGCCGTCGCGCGAGCTGGTTTCGACATGCTTGAAGGGCCGGCCAAGCTTGGCCATCAGCAGGCGCGGCTTGTAGCAGTTGCCGCTGTCGGTCATCCCATAGATCGTGATCATCGCACTCGTCCTTTGCCCGAGCGCGATTATCGTTGCGGCGGATTGTCGATCCAGCGAATTATTTTCTAGCGAAACATCAGCTTTGGTGATGCTTCGCTAGAGCTCACCCGAACAGCGGAACGACGACGCACTCACCACGGCGGTATTGCGACGTCTCGCGCGGTCCGTCGGCAAAGACGCTGCCGACGAGCATCGCCGGTTCGAGCAGGTTGCCCTGGAACAGGTCGACGCCCGCGCCGAGCGCGATTTCAAGACGGTCTTCGCTGTCGATACCCTCGACGAGCAGCTCGGCGCCTTGCGCCTTGAGCACGGAAACCACCGGGCGCAGCAGGCGCCCCGTCGACGTGTCCGCACAAAAGCGTTCGAACGAGGCACGATCAAGCCGAACGATCTCGGGCATCACGCGCTTGACCGCATCGCCGTCAGGCTGCCCTGCCCCATGATGACCAAGGGCCACACGCATACCGATCGCGCGCAGCACGCAAGCAAGGTTTTCATCGCCATCGATCTCGCAGATCAGGTGCGATGCCTCGAAACCTTCGTCGGCAAGACGCCGCACCATGAAGCTCAGATCCTCCAGCGATGACGCGCCGCCGTGGGTTTCATGCTTGAACAGCAGGGCAACACCCTCAAGGCCAATGTTGTGGACGTTGGCCAGGGGCAGCACTTCGCAGATGCGCGCAACGATCGCGCGGTCTTCAGCTGCGACCTCAGCCAGGAAGTCCGCCATCGCCACGGGCTGCCCCTTGCGATACGGCACGACCTGCCCGTCGACGGCAACGGGCGTCAGGCGTCCGTCTTCATGCCGGAAGATCGGCTGGATGGCGCAGCGCAGGCGGAAATCGCCATGCACGCCAAATTCCAACCCAATCTCATCGGCAACGATCTTTGCTGCCAAATCCTGGGGCAACGCACCAAACCCGAAAAACTCGTCAGTCATGCAATGTCCTCTTGCCGAAGTTTCGGCTTGATCTCGGCGCCCGAACCGGCGCCGTTTCGGCGTTTCCGGTCACCGCCGGACGCGCCACGTTCTGCCCGGCGGCTTCAGCAGCCACCGGCTCGAAAAGAGAAAAATTGGCCGGCACGATTTCCGGCAACGCCAGGACATAGCCCTGCACCATCGAGGCGCCGGAACGCTCGGCGAGCTGCAACTGCCAGCTCTCCTCCAGCCCCTCGAAGACGGTGCGGATGCCCTTGTCCTCGAACTTGGTCACCATCTCCTTGAGCAGAGCGAAGCCGGCGCCTGATTCCATGAGGCGGCTGATCCAGTGGGCGTCGAATTTGACGATGTCGGGCTTGATGTCGCGGATCCGCTTGATGTCGGATTCGTCGGAGCCGAAATCGTCGACCGCGATGCGAAAACCGTTCGCCTTGAGCACCCCCACGAAATCGAACAGGGCTTCTTCGGAAGCGGGTTTCTTTTCGGTCACCTCGCACACGATGCGTCGCGGATCGATGCCTGTTTCATTGAGCACCTTGCGCATGTCCCGCAACGCGCGCTCCGAGATCGAGCGGTCCAGGAACACCGAAGGATCGAAGTTGATGAAGATCGACGCTTGTTTGGGCAGGAACGTCGCGGCGTTGAGCAGATGCAAGTTCCGCGTCAACGTCTCGACTTTCAACCGTTCGGCCTGGTCCACCGCGCCGAAAAAAATACCTGGCGGCACAGGGTCGGCACCGCGAAACGGCCTGATCAGCCCCTCGAAGGCGCTGACGGTCAACTTGCCGGAATGAAACGCGTAGATCGGCTGAAATGCGCTGCGCAGGGCATGAACGCCCCAAACGCCGGACACAGATCCGTCGTCGTGCCGGATGATATGGGCGAGCCCGATGCTCTTCGACACGGTCCGTCCTATTCCGGAATGCTGGCGAAATTGCTCCGCCAAAATCTCACCGAACATTTGATCGCCGGTTAACGGAATGTCTCAAACTTGATCGAACGGCATGCAGCCGGCTGTTTGTGCACAGCTTCAATCCAGCACTGGCCCACCACATCGGCCGCTACATAAAGCGTAATCCGCTTGCGATTCCCTGCGTCATGCGACATTACAGCGCCGCGCGTTCTATTGGGCGCGCGACGTACGCTCTAACAACTGGATCCGTGCATGATCCTTTCCGAAAATCCTTTCCGATTTCGGGATCATGGACGATAAGCCCGCGGTCGCTTGACCGCGCATTTTTGCGAACCGGAGACCTGAAGTCATGGCCTTTCTTGCCGATGCCCTTTCCCGCGTTAAGCCTTCCGCGACCATCGCGGTCACGCAGAAAGCGCGCGAGCTGAAAAACGCCGGACGCGACATCATCGGCCTTGGCGCCGGCGAACCAGATTTCGACACGCCCGATAATATCAAGAATGCCGCCATCGAGGCAATCCGCCGTGGCGAGACCAAGTATCCGCCGGTTTCCGGCATCGCGCCTCTGCGCGAAGCCATCGCCAGGAAGTTCAAGCGCGAGAACAATCTCGACTACAAGCCCGAGCAGACCATCGTCGGCACCGGCGGCAAGCAGATCCTGTTCAACGCCTTCATGGCTACCCTGAACCCCGGCGACGAGGTCGTCATCCCCCGCCCCTACTGGGTCAGCTACCCCGAAATGGTGGCGATCTGCGGAGGCACCCCGACCTTTGCCGAGACCAGCATCGACAACGGCTTCAAGCTGACGGCGGCAGCTCTCGAAAAGGCGATCACGCCCAAGACGAAGTGGCTGGTGATGAACTCGCCGTCCAACCCTTCGGGCGCGGCCTATACCGAGGCCGAGTTGCGCGCCATCGCCGACGTTCTGCTGCGCCACCCCCATGTCTGGGTGCTGACCGACGACATGTATGAGCACCTCACCTATGGCGAGTTCGTCTTCAAGACCATCGCCGAGGTCGAGCCGAAACTCTACGACCGCACGCTGACCATGAACGGCGTGTCGAAAGCCTATGCCATGACCGGCTGGCGCATCGGTTATGCGGCCGGTCCGTTGCCGCTGATCAAGGCGATGGACATGATCCAGGGCCAGCAGACTTCCGGTGCCTGCACCATCGCCCAGTGGGCATCGGTCGAAGCGCTCAACGGCCCACAGGATTTCATCGCCAAGAACAAGGCGATCTTCCAGAACCGGCGGGACCTCGTCGTTTCGATGCTCAACCAGGCGCGCGGGATTACCTGCCCGTCGCCGGAAGGCGCGTTTTATGTCTATCCGTCCTGTGCGGGCCTGATCGGCAAGAAGACGCAGTCCGGCGTCGTCATCGACAATGACGAGACCTTCTGCAGCGAACTGCTTGAAGCCGAAGGCGTGGCAGTGGTGTTCGGCTCGGCCTTTGGCCTGGGACCGAATTTCCGCATCTCCTACGCCACCTCGGAGGCGCTTTTGGAAGAAGCCTGCACGCGCATCCAGCGCTTTACCGCCTCGCTGATCTGAACGCGGACATTTGAAACGAACCGAAAAACCCGGCGATAGCCGGGTTTTTCTTCGGCAGCGAGGCCCATCCCCCTGGGGACCAGAACGCGCTAACGACAGGAATCTCTGAATCTCATACGGTGTTATACATTTGCATATTGCCGTTTCGGTCCGAACTCTGTTAATCTAACGCAAATATATCCGCCGTTGCCGGCGGAGGTATGCATAGGCATCCAGAGGCAGCAATTGTATCAACCTAGACAGCAGCAGCAGGGGCGAAGGAGCACAAGTTTGCTCTCGCACTTGTTCTTCCTGCTGTTGCCGGTGTTTGCTGTGCTTGCGGGCTCGATCACATCGAGCCAGCCACACCTGCTGGAACGCGACGCTGTCGTACAGGTTTCAGCACCCGCGCCCGCTTATCAAGACAGTGACGGACCTCTGGCGCTATTTGCCTGCGGCGACGTGTGCGTCATGTTGGCGGAAATCAACGGCGACGGCAGCGACGACAGCGCTTTGCCGCACATCGTACGTTCCCTGCCCATTGCCGAAATCGACATTTCGTCGCCCGCAATCGATCCGCTTTTCAGCTTTCTGCGCGACAGAACAAGCGCGCCTCGCGCGCCCCCAGCCCAGGTCTGACGGCGCAAAGCGCCCCACCTGCGCCGCCTGACCGGTCGATTCGCGACCACAGTTGCAAGCTCGTCGCACTCCCCGGTCATCCTCCCACGGGACCAAGCGTCCCGGCACAGTTCAGGAATTACCATGTCTAAAACTCATCCTCTCGGATTCCGCATCGAACGCGACCTCAAGGAAGCGCTCGTCAAGGCGGCCAAGGACGACCACCGTTCGGTGTCATCGATGGTGGAGATCATCATCGCCAGATGGCTGCGCGACCGCGGCTATCTTGTCGAAAAGGAAGAACGGGCTGCTTGAGCCCATCTTGTAGAAATGCCCGGCGGCGCAGAACGTGGCGCCGGGCAGCATCCTCCAGGACTTTCCACAACAGGCGGACATAGTCTGCCAGCTCCGAACCGGGCACGCTTTCCACTTCATCTCCGCATGCTCGTGCATCGTCGTTTGCAGCGCAACATAGAAGGTCCCAAGAACTTCGCGTCTGCTTCTACGACTAAGGTCATAATCCCAAAGCAGCGATGGAAAACGCCCGCCTCCCGGCGCTATCACTTCAACCGTCGTTAGGTTCGGCGGATTCCAGGAGCGCAGTCTCCAGGCCCTTACCGCCGGCACTCTGGGAGGAGACAAGTTATGGCAATCTCGGCAACCGCCGGCGCCCGCGGGCGCGGCATGACGCGAGAAGAGAAGAAAGTCATCTTCGCTTCGTCGCTCGGCACCGTTTTTGAATGGTACGATTTTTACCTCTACGGTTCGCTCGCAGCCTTCATCGGCGCGACCTTCTTTGCCTCTTACCCTGAGGCCACCCGCAACATCTTCGCGCTCCTGGCCTTCGCCGCCGGCTTCCTGGTGCGTCCGTTCGGCGCGCTGGTGTTCGGCCGCATCGGCGATCTCGTCGGCCGCAAATACACCTTCCTCGTCACCATCCTGATCATGGGCCTGTCGACCTTCCTGGTCGGCCTGCTGCCCGGCTCGGCCTCCATCGGCATTGCCGCTCCGATCATCCTGATCGTGCTGCGCATGCTGCAGGGCCTGGCGCTCGGCGGTGAGTATGGCGGTGCAGCGACCTATGTCGCCGAGCACGCCCCCGACGATCGTCGCGGCTACTACACTTCGTGGATCCAGACGACCGCGACGCTCGGCCTGTTCCTGTCGCTGGTGGTCATCCTGCTGGTGCAGAGCTGGCTCGGCAAGGAAGCCTTCGCCGCCTGGGGCTGGCGCGTGCCATTCCTGCTGTCGTTCGTCCTGCTCGGCATTTCGGTGTGGATTCGTCTGTCGCTGTCGGAATCGCCGACCTTCCAGCGCATGAAGGAAGAGGGCAAGGGTTCGAAGGCACCGCTGACGGAAGCCTTTGGCCAGTGGAAGAACGCCAAGATCGCGCTGCTCGCCCTGTTCGGCCTCACCGCCGGCCAGGCCGTGGTCTGGTATTCGGGCCAGTTCTACGCCCTGTTCTTCCTGCAGAACGTGCTCAAGGTCGACGGCCAGGCGGTCAACATCATGATCGCGATCGCCCTGATCCTTGGCACCGGCTTCTTCGTCGTCTTCGGCTGGCTGTCCGACAAGATCGGCCGCAAGCCGATCATCATGGCCGGTCTCGCGCTTGCCATCGTCACCTACTTCCCGCTGTTCAAGGCGCTGACCTGGGCCGCCAACCCGGCACTCGCCACCGCGCAGCAGAACGTTCGCGCCACCGTCACTGCCGCTCCTGGCGACTGCAAGTTCCAGTTCAACCCGGTGGGCACCGCGAAGTTCACCACCTCGTGCGATATCGCTACTTCGTTCCTGACCAAGAACTCGGTTCCGTATGACGTTGTCACCACGGCCGCTCCGGGCACCCCGGCAACGGTCAAGATCGGCAACGAAACGGTCACGTCCTACGATGCGATCGCCGCTGGCGACGCCGCAAAGGCAAACGACGCGGCCTTCGTCAAGTCGGTCAACATCGCGCTTCACGACGCCGGCTACCCGCTGGTCCGTGGCGCGGCGAAGGTTGCCGACCAGAAGCTCGACGCCTTCATCGCTGCAAATCCGGAACTGAAGCTTGACGCTGCTGCTCTGCGCGCCGGCGAAAAGACCACTATTCCGACCGAACAGGCGATCAAGGACAAGCTGGTCACCGCTGAAGAGGCGGCCGGTGCGACGGAAGTCGGCTTCTTCAACATCCCGGGCGGCGGCAGCTTTGCCATGGTCGCCGATCCGGCAGCGGTCAACTGGCCGATGGTCATCGGCATCCTGTTCATCCTCGTCGTCTACGTGACGATGGTGTATGGCCCGATCGCCGCGATCCTGGTCGAGATGTTCCCGACCCGCATCCGCTACACCGGCATGTCGCTGCCCTACCACATCGGCAACGGCTGGTTCGGTGGCCTGCTTCCGGCAACCGCATTCGCCATGAGTGCCGCGGCCGGCGACATCTACTACGGCCTGTGGTACCCGATCGCGATTGCCGCCATGACGCTGATCATCGGCACGCTGTTCGTCAAGGACACGCTCGGCACCGACCTCAACGCCAAGGACTGATCCTGGCCCACTGACGATAAAGCCCGGCAGGTTCGCACCTGCCGGGCTTTTTTTGTTTGCGAATTACGGTTCGGCTCAAACAGGCACTATCGCCAGGACCACGAGGCCCCTTCTCGCGTGGAGGCGGCCCATAGAGTTCCCTGGAACCGGCGGCTGGCGGCGGCTCGGGCCTCTCCGTCGCGCTGGCGCATCCGCACGGACGGGAGTATCATCATACCCCATCCCATTTGGCAGAGTATTCCAGAAAAGGAGCTCGGTATGACCACACATGCGGATGACAACAATCACGTTTCACCGCAAACTGGACCTACGATTGGGCGACGCGAACTGCTGTTGAGTGGTGTTTCGCTGGCGGCAGCCTCAGCCCTGGGATCGGTCGCTCCGATCAAATCCGCTCAAGCCCAGTCAGCGGGCAAGAAGCCCAATATCCTGGTCATCTTCGGCGACGACATCGGCTATTGGAACATCAGCGCCTACAATCGCGGCATGATGGGCTACCGCACGCCCAACATCGACCGCATCGCCAAGGAAGGCGCAATCTTCACAGACCTCTACGCCCAGCAGTCCTGCACCGCCGGACGTGCCGCGTTCATCACCGGACAGAGCTGCTTCCGCACGGGCTTGCTCAAGGTCGGCCTCCCCGGGGCCAAGGAAGGGTTGTCCGAGAAGGACCCGACGCTCGCCGAGTTGCTGAAGCCCCAGGGCTACACCACAGGCCAGTTCGGCAAGAACCACCTCGGCGACCGCAACGAGTTCCTGCCCACCGTCCACGGCTTCGACGAGTTCTTCGGCAATCTCTACCATCTCAATGCCGAGGAAGAACCTGAGAATCCGGACTATCCCAAGGACCCCGCGTTCTTTGAAAAGTTCGGGCCGCGCGGAGTACTCAAGTGCGTTGCGACCGACACCGACGATGCGACCGATGACCCGCGCTGGGGCCGCGTCGGCAAGCAGAAGATCGAGAACACGGGCCCGCTCGACATCAAGCGCATGGAAACGGTGGACGAAGAGTTCATCGGGGCCGCAATGAGCTTCATTGACAAGAACGCCAAAGCCAACAAGCCGTTCTTCTGCTGGTTCAACACGACCCGCATGCACATCTTCACTCGCCTCAAGGCAGCGTCGAAAGGCAAGACCGGCCTGGGGGTGGAGGCTGACGGCATGGTCGAACTCGACGGTTACGTCGGCCAGTTGCTCCAGCAGCTCGACGACCTCGGCATCGCCGACAACACCATCCTGCTGTTCACCACTGACAACGGCGCCGAAGTCTTCGGATGGCCCGATGGCGGCACCACGCCGTTCCGCGGGGAGAAGAACACGAACTGGGAAGGTGGCTACCGCGTCCCCGGCATGATCCGCTGGCCGGGGGTGGTGAAGCCGGGCACCGAGATCAACGACATATTCTCCCACGAGGACTGGGTTCCGACACTGGTGGCAGCCGCCGGCGAGCCAGCCGTCACGGAGAAACTGCTGACTGGCTACGATGCGGCGGGCAAGACCTTCAAGGTCCACCTCGACGGCTACGACCAGCACGATGTGCTGGCCGGCACCGGCCCGACCCTGCGCAAGGAGTACTATTACTGGACTGATGACGGTAATCTCGCCGCGTTGCGCTACGACCGATGGAAGCTCGTGTTTCTGGAACAGCGAGCGTCGGGACTGGACGTCTGGCAGGACCCGTTGGTGCCGCTGCGCCTTCCCAAGCTCTTCGATATTCGCGCCGATCCGTTCGAGATGGCCGACCGTGACTCGGGCGAATACATCAAATGGCGGGCCGAACGCCTGTTCGCGCTCGGTCCCGCGCAGGAGTTCGTCGCCAACCACCTGAAAACCTATGTCGACTTCCCGCCGCGACAGAAGCCGGGCAGCTTCTCGCTGGACCAGGTGCTGCAGAACCTTCAAGAAGGAACTGTCGGAAAAACGTAACGTTATCGCGCGTAGACCGCTGAGCTGCCACGCAAAAGGTCGCAAACACCGCCATAGACTAGGCGAGACGCGCGTCTCGCCTAGAAATGTATGCGAGGGGGCTCGTTAGCCCTTCGACAGGCTCAGGCGTTGGCCCAGCACTTGGTCAGCGCATGGCCGCCCATCAGCTCGCCATTCGGATCGTCGACCCAGCCGCCGACCTTGGTGCCGGTTGCGTCGATGTAGTTGTTGAACATCGGAACGATGACGCCGCCCTCGTCGCGCAGCATCACTGCAGCCTGCCGGTAAAGGTCCTTGCGCTTGGCCTGGTCGAGCTCACCGCGAGCGGCAAAGATCAGCTTGTCGAAATCCTCGCGCTGGAAGCGCGTGTCGTTCCATTCAGCCTTGGAGAGATAGGCGATTGAATAGACCTGATCCTGCGTCGGACGCCCGGTCCAGTAGGACATCGAGAACGGCTGCTTGTTCCACACCTCCGACCAGTAGCCGTCGCCGGGCTCGCGCTTGACCTCAAGCGTGATGCCGGCCTTGGCGGCACTTTGCTGGTAGAGCTGTGCCGCATCGACAGCACCCGGGAAGGCGACATCCGAGGTGCGCAGCAGCACTGGCCCGCTGTGGCCGGATTTCTTGTAGTGGAACGCCGCCTTGTCGGGATCGTACTTGCGCTGTTCGATATCGTCGGGAAACATCGCATAGGCCTTGGTCACAGGCATGTCGTTGCCGATCGAGCCGTAACCGCTCAGGATCTTTTGCACCATCTCCTCGCGGTCGACGGCGTATTTCAGCGCAAGCCTCAGGTCGTTGTTGTCGAAGGGGCTGGTGTTGCAATGGGCGATGAACACATAGTGCCCCTTGCCCGGCACGTTGCGGATTTCGACACCAGGGACGCGCTTGATCAGGTCGACGATCTTGGGCTCGACGCGATTGATCATGTCGACCTGGCCGCCTTGAAGTGCGGCGGTGCGGGCCGTCGCATCGTTGATCACGACGATCTCGATCTGGTCGGCATGGCCGCGCTTGTCCGAACCCCAATAGCCCTTGTTCAGCTCACCGACATGGCGCACGCCAGGCTCGTTGACGGCGACCTTGTAGGGCCCGGTTCCGATGCCGGCAATCGGATCGTCCTTGCCGCCATTGGGCTGGATCATCAGATGGTAGTCGCTGACGACGTAAGGCAGGTCGGCATTGGCCTCCTTGAGCTGGATCACGACATAGTCGCCGTCGACCTTGACGCTTTCGAACTGGCTGACGAATGCAAGCGCCGCCGACTTCGAATTGGCGTCGGCATGCCGCTCCAGCGTCGCCGTCACGTCGGCTGGCGTCAGATCCTTGCCATTGTGGAACGTCACGCCCTTGCGGATCTTGAAATGCCAGGTCTTGGCATCGTCCGACGCTTCGTAGGACTCGGCTAGACGCGGCTCGATCTCGCCGGCTGGCGACACTTCCAGCATCTGCTCGCCCCAGCTGCGGCCCAACGTATAGGGCACCTGGCTCGCCCAGCTTGCCGGGTCAAGGCTGTCGGTGGCGGCGCCGCCGACCATGCCGGCCTTCAATATTCCACCCTTGGCGGGTGCCTGCGCCCTGGCTGCGCTGCCAAGCAACGTGTTGGCCGACAAGGCAGTGACGCCAAGGGCCGCTGCGCGGCCGAGAAAATCGCGGCGCGATAGACGCCCGCTGACAACGAGATGGCTGAGGTGATCGAGTTCATTGGACATTCGACTGCGTTCCTCCTGATGGGCGCGACTTCATGTCGTCATTGTTCCCGCCTCGGATATTGGTTTGCGACGGCATCGGGTCAGTGAGCCGGATACGACATCGGATGCCGTTTTTGGAGTTCCAGACATTTTGGTTGCCGTCAGGTGAAGCCCGACAAGCCTTCCTCTTGCCCTGCCTTCAAAGCCGTGTGACGATGCAGACGAACGGGAGGAACTGCACCAACGTTGTTACCCGCGACGGCCGAACAGGCCGGCCGCCGCATTCAGGGAAAAATGCCTGAGTGGAGGTTAGCGCTCATGGGTAGTCGCGCCGGAGGAAGATGCACGGGACCGAAATGCATCGCCATCGTCGGTCCCTTCGCCAGCGGAAAAACCACTCTCTTTGAAGCCCTTCTCGCCCGCACGGGCGCCATCACCAAGCAGCAGCCGGTATCGTCCGGCAGCACCGTGTCCGACCACTCCGCCGAGGCTCGCGCCCACGCCATGAGCGTCGAGGCGGTCTTCGCCACCACCCAGTTCATGGGCGAGAGCATCACCTTCGTCGATTGCCCCGGCTCGGTCGAGTTCGCCTTCGAGGCCGAACCGGTGCTTGCAGCCTGCGACCTCGCGGTCGTGGTGGCCGAGCCCGACGAAAAGAAGATCCCCGCCCTTCAAGTCATCATGCGCAAGCTCGACGAACTCGGGGTGCCGCGCGTCCTGTTTCTCAACAAGATCGACAAGGCGACGGCCGGCGTGCGCGACACGCTGAAGCTCTTGCAGCCGGTCAGCCGCACTCCGCTACTGCTGCGCCAGATTCCGCTGCGCAAGGACGGCGTCATCGTCGGCTCGATCGACCTGGCGCTCGAGCGCGCCTACATCTACCGCGAATATGCCGAGAGCGAGATCGCCGACATTCCCGGCGACGACAAGGCCCAGGAACTCGAAGCGCGCTTCGCCATGCTCGAAACCCTTGCCGACCACGACGACCAGCTGATGGAGCAATTGCTCGAGGAGATCGAGCCGCCCAAGGACGCGATATTCGACGACCTCGCCGCCGATCTGCGCGAGGGCACCATCACCCCTGTCCTCATCGGTTCGGCCGAAAAGGGCAACGGTACGCTGCGGTTGCTCAAGGCCATTCGCCATGACGCACCCGATGTCGAGGCGACATGCAAGCGGCTCGGGTTGACCAACAGCAACGCTTCGGTCGTGCAGGTGATGAAGACAATCCACACCTCGCATGCCGGAAAACTGTCGGTGTCGCGCATCCTGTCGGGCCAAGTCGCCGACGGTTCGGAGCTTTGGCTCAACGCGACCGACACCGCCAAGGTCTCCGGCATCTACCGCATGCTCGGCAAGGAGCAGACCAAGCAGCCCAGTGCCGCGGCCGGCGAAACGGTGGCGCTCGGCAAGCTCGACAACGTCGCAACCGGCCAGACGCTGACCTCGGCCAAGGGTGGCACCAAGCCTCTGGTCAAGCTCGAGCCGCCGAAGCCGGTCTATGCCTTCGCCCTTCGCCCCAAGGAGCGCAAGGACGAGGTGAAGATGTCGGCGGCGATCCAGCGCCTTGCCGAAGAAGACCCCTCGCTCACCTTGCACCACAACCAGGATTCGGCGGAAACCGTTCTGTCGGGCCATGGCGAAATGCACCTGCGCGTCGTGCGCGAACGGCTTGAAGGCCGCAACCAGATCGCCGTTGAAGGCCATGCGCCGGCGGTTCCGTATCGCGAGACGATCCGCAAGTCCGTCCAGCAGCGTGGCCGTCACAAGAAGCAGTCGGGCGGCCACGGCCAGTTCGGCGACGTCGTCATCGAGATCAAGCCGCTGCCGCGCGGCTCGGGCTTCGAGTTCACCGACACCATCACCGGCGGCGTCGTGCCCAAGCAGTACATCCAGTCGGTCGAGGCCGGCGCACGCGACTTCCTGAAGACCGGCCCACTTGGTTTTCCGGTTGTCGATATCGCGGTCAACCTGTCGGACGGCTCGTTCCATACCGTCGATTCTTCCGACATGGCTTTCCAGATGGCCGCCAAGATCGCGATGAAGGAAGGCATGCCGGCCTGCTCGCCGGTACTGCTCGAACCTGTCATGAAGGTCCAGATCTTCACGCCGTCCGATGCCACCGCGCGTATCATTGCGCTCGTACCGCAGCGCCGTGGCCAGATCCTCGGTTATGACGCGCGCGCGGACTGGGCTGGCTGGGACGTTGTCGAGGCGACGATGCCGCAATCGGAAATCGGCGACCTGATCATCGAGCTACGCTCCGCGACCGCTGGTGCCGCCACTTACCGCGCCGACTTCGACCATATGGCCGAGCTCACCGGCCGCCTCGCCGACGAGGCGATGCAGTCGGGCGGCAGGGCCGCCTGAGACCCATCAGGACCGGGCGCGATCCGTCGTCCGGTCCTTCTCTTCACAGCCTGTTGATGTGCAATCTCGGCCGCGCGCCGCAACAACGGAGCGTTGGCACTCGTATATGAAGTCGTTACCGCTGATTTTGCATCCGGCCCGGCTGATTGTGCCTATGGGCTGAGGGGAGAACCATTGATGGCATTCATACACCGACGCCCGTCCTGGGCAATTTCGGAAACTCTGGCCACGCCCGAAGACATATTCCTCAACCGCCGCACCATCCTCGCCGGCATGGGACTTGGCCTCGCGGCCGCGGCCCTGCCCCGGCGAGCACGCGCCGAAGATGCCGACCCCACAGCCGACCTCTATCCCGCCAAGCCGAACACGGCCTACAAGCTCGATCGTCCGCTGACGCCCGAAGAGATCAACGCCAACTACAACAATTTCTACGAATATGGCACCTACAAGGAGATCGCGGCGGCAGCCCAACAGCTCAAGACTCGGCCTTGGGAAGTCCAGATCGGCGGCCTTGTCGACAAGCAGATGACGCTTGGCATCGACGAGCTGATCCGCAAGTTCCCGCTGGAGACACGTCTCTATCGCCACCGTTGCGTCGAGGCCTGGTCGATGACAATTCCGTGGAGCGGCTTTCCGCTGAAGTCGCTGGTCGCGCTTGCCGGTCCGAAGGCGGACGCCAAATTCATCCGTTTCGAAACCTTCCTCGATCCGGCCATGGCGCCAGGCCAGAACGACTTCGTCTACCCGTGGCCCTATATCGAAGGCGTCACCATCGAGGAAGCCGCGCTCGACCTTCCCTTCCTCGTCACCGGGGCCTACGACAAGCCTCTGGCAAAGCAGTTCGGCGCACCGCTGCGCCTTGCCCTGCCGTGGAAGTATGGCTTCAAGTCGATCAAGTCGATCCGCAAGATCGACTTCGTCGCCGAGCAGCCGGTCGGTCTGTGGGAAGCGATCCAGCCGAGCGAATATGGCTTCTGGGCCAATGTGAACCCTGAGGTTCCGCACCCGCGCTGGAGCCAGGCCAAGGAACGCGTCCTGTCCACCGGCGAGTTGGTACCAACCCAGCTGTTCAACGGCTACGCGGCCGAGGTCGGCCAGCTCTATGCCGGCAAGGACCCTGCCAAGCTCTATATGTGAGCGGCAGATCAACACCTGCCCGACAAATCAAAAGCGGCACCCGAGGAAATCCTCGAGTGCCGCTTTTTGCGGACCGTTCCGGGGAGGCGGGACGGCAGGTCCGCCGCATCGTGGCCAACGTTTTGCTCCGTTGGCAATTTGCTGGACGCGGCGCGTTGCCTGAACCTGGCACGTTCGGGTGATGCCCCCATCTCCCGGCGCGCCATCACCGCGTCCACCTAAAAACTAGGCGTGCCAGCAGGTTGGAGGAACGTTACCGGGGGTTACATGTCACTGTTACGCGGGCAGTTCGGCACCCACGGTGGTAGGCTTGGAGCGACTGTGTCGGGGGCCCCAAGCGCAGTGTGGACTTCATCAGCATCGGGGCGCCCCTAGGCGGTGGGGGGCCTATAGCACGGCGTAGCCGTCGACACGCTCAGCGACGTTTTGGCTCTTGGAAACCGTGTGGTCCCCGGCGCACGGTTCGCGACTTTCGAAGGTCATGCGCCGGCCTGAGTTCAGGCAACAAAAAAGCCGGATCCAAGAAGATCCGGCTGAGTTTGTTTGGAAGTGCCGATTAAGGCTAACCTCCAGAGGGGAACACTCTGGGGCGCTAATGGGAGGAGGAACGCGCCCCGGAGATGATCAATATATGTGCTCTCGCAGCCCAACAAACAAGCACCTATTTTGCATCGCACGCATGCAAAAAGAGGCAGGCTGTGGTCCAACAATGTTAGAAGCCGAGTAGGACCAGATTTAGCAGTGAAAATTGCCGTTTCCGGATGCTGCGTTGCACCTTCGCCGACCAGTTTCCAATCAAATCCTGCGAAAATTTATGCTGCAGCGCAATGATGACAAAACAGGCAAGACAAGGGCAGCATCATAGCGAAAGCCAAAGCGACAGGCAGCATGCCCGGATTTCGATCCGACCGATCAAGAGGAGAGCACGCTTGCGCAAACCGTCCGCCATCCTCGGAAGCGCCGTCTTCTTCATTGCCGCACCGGGTGTGGTTGCCGGCCTAGTGCCCTGGCTGCTGACAGCCCGCTATGCCCCGCCCCTGGCGCCCTGGCCGCACATTGTTGCGGGTTCATTCCTCATCGCGACAGGCCTCGGCGTGCTGCTGCACGCTTTCGCTCGTTTCGCGCTCGAAGGCATGGGCACCCCTGCCCCGGTTGCACCGACTGACAGGCTGGTGATCGGTGGCGTCTACCGTCACGTGCGCAACCCGATGTATGTCGCGGTGGTGTCGATCATCCTCGGCCAGGCGCAGATCTTCGCCCACTGGCCGCTCGCCGCCTATGGCGCGATCATCGCTGCTGTCATGGCGACCTTCGTGCGCATCTACGAAGAGCCGGTTCTCACCCAGCGCTACGGCACGCAATACGAAACCTACCGCGCCAACGTTCCCGGCTGGGTGCCCCGCATCACGCCATGGCGTGGTGACTAGTAAGCCCAGCTACGCGACTTGGAGATCACGAAGTCGCGGAACACATGCAGCTTGGCCTGTTCCTTCATCGTGTCGGGATAGGCGAAATAGGTGTCGAAGGACGGCACCTCGGTCTCGGGCAGAAGCTGCACCAGCCCGGCATCCTTGCCCACGACGTAGTCGGGCAGCATGGCGATGCCGGCACCAGTCTGCACTGCGGTCTTGATCGACAAGATATCGTTGATCTGCAGTGTCGGCACGCGCTGGCCACCTTCGAAATCGCCCACCGTCTCCAGCCAGTTGAGCTCGCTCAAATGGGTCGGAACCGGCACGCCGAAGGTGACGATGCGATGGTTCTTGAGATCGGCGATGGATTCGGGCTTGCCGTATTTGTTGACGTAGGCCGGCGAGGCATAGAGGTGGAAATGCACGGTGAACAGCCGGCGCTGGATCAGGTCCGGCTGCTGCGGCTGGCGCAGGCGGATGGCGCAGTCCGCCTGGCGCATGGTCAGGTCCAGCTCCTCGTTGGCGAGGATCAGCTGAATGTGGATGTCGGGATAGAGTTCGAGGAACTCCTGGATGCGCTGCGTCAGCCAGCCCGCGCCGAGGCCGACGGTCGTCGTAACCTTGAGCACGCCGGACGGCCGATCCTTGGTCTCGGTCAGTCGGGTCTTGATCGTCTCGAGCTTCATCAAGACGTCGTGCGCCGTGCGAAACAGCATCTCGCCTTGCTCGGTCAGCACGAGCCCGCGCGCGTGCCGGTGAAACAGAGGCACGCCGATGTCGTGTTCGAGCGCGCTCACCTGCCGCGAGATCGCCGACTGCGACAGCCTCAGCGTCTCCGCCGCATGCGTGAACGAGCCAGCCTCCGCCGCTGCGTGGAACACGCGCAACTTATCCCAATCCAACGCCATTTTTCCCCTCTTATGTCAGGCGTTTGGTCGGCCTATTCGGCCGCTTCGCGATGCACTTCAATTCCGGCCAGGTATTTTTCTGCTTCAAGCGCCGCCATGCAGCCCAGGCCTGCCGCAGTCACTGCCTGACGGTAGATGTCGTCGGTCACATCGCCGGCCGCGAACACGCCCGGCACATTGGTCCGCGTCGAGTTCGGCTCCGTCCACAGATAGCCGTTCGGCTTCTGCTTGAGCTTGCCGACGAACAGCTCGACCGCCGGTGCGTGGCCGATCGCCACGAACACGCCGTCCGTCGCCATCTCGGTGATGGCACCCGTATGCACGTTCTTGAGCCTGACGGCGTTGACGGACGGCGGCAGCGGCTTCTGTGCCGGAGCCCCGACGATCTCTTCGACGGCGTGATCCCAGATCACCTTGATATTGTCCTTGGCAAACAGCCGCTCCTGCAGGATGCGTTCGGCGCGGAAATGGTCGCGCCGGTGCACAACGGTCACCGTCCTGGCGAGATTGGCGAGGTAAAGCGATTCCTCGACCGCCGAATTACCGCCTCCGACGACCACCACGTCCTTGCCGCGATAGAAGAAGCCGTCGCAGGTCGCGCATGCCGAAACGCCAAAGCCCTGGAAGACCTGCTCGCTCGGCAGCCCGAGCCACTTGGCCTGAGCACCGGTGGCGATGATCAGCGCATCGGCGGTGTACACGGTACCGGAATCGCCCTTGGCGCGGAAAGGCCGCACGTCAAGGTCGACCTCGGTGATGATGTCGTTGATCATCTCGGTGCCGACATGCTCGGCCTGCGCCCGCATCTGCTCCATCAGCCAGGGGCCCTGGATCGGCTCGGCGAAGCCGGGATAGTTTTCGACGTCGGTGGTGATCATCAGCTGGCCACCCTGCTGCATGCCTGCAACGAGCATCGGCTTGAGCATGGCGCGCGCCGCGTAGATCGCCGCCGTATATCCGGCGGGACCCGAACCGATGATGAGAACTGGCGCATGTTTGGCGGTCATCGAAGGGCCTTCATGGTCATTGGAAAAAGCAGCACCCGTCAAAACGGGCTGCGGATCATCCCTAATCTAGGTGTTCACCCATACTCCGCGCAAGGCGGCAAGATGTTACTCCCCCGAAAGCTTGACTGCCTTTTATCCGACACCCTGTTGAAAACAGAGTGATTTGCATTTTCTCCGCCTCGGGTTTCCCAACCGATACGAGTAGTTTAATTACGTCATTGCGCAAGATTGTTGCGCGAGTCGCGGAGCGCACATGCCCATCAAGGCCGATCTCGACGCCATCGACTGGAAGATCCTGCGCGAGCTTCAAGACGACGGACGGATGACCAACGTCGAATTGTCGCGCCGCGTCGGTATCTCGGCACCGCCTTGCCTGCGCCGCGTCAAGCGCCTGGAAGACGAAGGCATCATCCAGCGCTATCGGGCCCTGCTCAATGCGCCGGCCCTTGGCATGGACGTCGTCGCCTTTTGTCTCGTGGGCCTCAACCGTCAGTCTGAGGTCGACCTGAAATCCTTTGCCGACCGCACGCGCGGCTGGCCGATCGTGCGTAGCGCGTGGATGGTCTCGGGCGAATCCGACTTCATGCTGCATTGCCTGGCGCCAGACCTCGGCACGTTCCAGACTTTCGTCATCGAGGAACTGACGTCGTCGCCGAACGTCGACACCGTGCGCACGGCCCTGACCATCCGCCAGGTCAAGGATGACGGGCTGGTCGCGATCTAGCCGCAGCTGCACGGCAGCGGACTTAGCCTTTGGCCCAAACCTGCTCGTAGACCTCGCGCAGTCCGGCCGCCTCATTTTCCAGACGAAACCGCCTGGACACGTCTTCAAGCCCCGCAACACCATGCGCTTCGGCAATTGCCGGATCGGCCAGATACGGCCTGATCGCCTCGCGCAAGGCAACGCCGTCGCCAGCGGCAACGAAAGTGCCGGTCACGCCGGGCGTGACAATCTCGGAATAAGAGCCGGCATCGGTCGCAACGACAGCGGTGCGCGAGGCCATCGCCTCCAGCGGCGTCAGGCCAAAACCTTCATTGCGCGATGGCGCGACGTAGAGCGTCACCCTGCGATACCACACGGCAACGTCTGCTACCTCGCCGAGCAGCAAGATTCGCTCCGAAAGCCCGGCCGCGGCGATGCGTTGCCTGAGCTCATCGGCAAACCCCCTGTGCTCCGCCGTCACGCGGCCGGTGATGACGGCCGTCCACTCGGGATGTTGAGGCAGCAAGGCGATCATCGCGTCGACGAACAGGTCCGTGCCCTTCGAGTGCCGGAGGCGCCCGAAGCAGCCGATCGCATATTTGCCGGGCAAACCAGCCGCCGCGAATTGATCGTCAGCGCTGCGCGGGGGGTGGAATTTTTCGAGATCGACCCCGTGCATCACCACCTTGTGCGGCACTTCGAGGAACCGCCCCGAAAGCCGGCTCGTCGCGATCACTCCGTCCATGCGGCGGATCAGCCATTTGGTGAAAGGCCTGTGGTCGCGCTGTGCGGCGGAAGTGAACACCAGTCTGATCCGTGCCCGGAAGATGTGGCGCAGCACAAGTCCGGCCACCATCTCGGTGTTGCGCCGTGCATGCCAGATGCGCTGCCGCCCGGAAGCCGGTCGCCTGAGCAGCGACGGCAGCTGCCACCAGCGCATCTTGGGCAATGTGTCCGGCAGGCCAGGTCCGCAAACGGCAATACCGAGGTCGCGTGCCTGCACCGGCACCAGCTGCACGATGGTGCTGGTGACGCCTGACAGCCGTTTCTTGAGGTTGGGCGCGACAACGTCGATGCGCGCCATGTCGACCGCGCCGGATTGTTCGGCGCGGTTTTGTGCTTTTGTCATGGGTGCCTGTTGCGGCATGCGACGGCCAATGCCGTCCCGCGCCTTAGATGAATTGCACCTGGACGATTTCGTAGCCGCGCGCGCCGCCGGGCGCGTTGACCTCGATGGCGTCGCCCACTTCCTTGCCGATCAGCGCGCGTGCGATCGGCGAGGAGATCGAAATACGGCCCGACTTCACGTCGGCTTCCTGGTCGCCGACGATCTGATAGGTCTTTTCTTCTTCCGTGTCTTCGTCAAGCAGAACGACGGTAGCGCCGAACTTGACCTTGTCGCCATTGAGCTTGGTGACGTCGATGACCTCGGCGCGTGCGATCAGGTCCTCGAGTTCGTGGATCCTGCCCTCATTGAGGCTCTGTGATTCCTTGGCCGCATGATACTCGGCGTTCTCCGACAGGTCGCCATGCGAGCGAGCCTCGGCAATGGCCTCGATGATGCGCGGACGCTCTTCCTGCTGGCGCCAGCGCAGCTCTTCCTTCAGCGCGACGAATCCACCCGCCGTCATCGGAACCTTGTTCATAGTCGACCTCTCCTGGCCTTTGCCGCGCAGCTTGTCTGTTGTTGCCGCGAGGCACAAAAAAAGAAAACGGTCCGGCAGCCTCGGCCAACGGAACCGTCTCACCTCTATCTCCGCCGAATATAGCAATCCTGTCGCAGAATTCACGTCAAAAAATGCGTTAACCACCATAGACCTTTTGGCGCAGAGAACCTGCTCCCATTCGTACTCACCCGCTTGTGATTGAAACCGCGCCGCTTTGATGCTCTGTCATGGTTGCCGTACCTGCCTTTGCAACTATGTCGGACCAATGACGATCAAGCCCCACCTCTTCGCCCTCGCCTTCTTGCTTGTGGTTTCGCCAGCCCTTGCCCAGGGCCGCGATTTCGAAAGCCAAAAGGTCAAGCTGCGCTCCGTCGTCGTGACCAAGGATCTCGAACGTCCCTGGGGGCTCGCCTTACTCCCCGACGGGGGCGCTGTCGTCACCGAGCGGCCCGGCCGAATTCGCATCCTCTCCAAAGCTGGCCTGTCAAAACCGGTGGCCGGTGTGCCCAAAATCGCGGTCGGCGGCGAAGGCGGGTTGCTCGACATTGCCATTGCCCGCGATTTCGAAACATCCGGAACGATCTTCTTCAGTTACGTTGAGCCCGGCAAGGGCGGCGTAAGCACCGCCGTCGCCCGCGCCAGGCTGGTAACTGGAGCCGCACCTCGCCTCGAAGACGTCAAGGTGATCTTCGCCGTCGCGCCGAAATCGAAAGCCAGCGTACATTTCGGCTCGCGGATCGTCGTCAATGACGACGGCACGCTGTTCATCACGACAGGCGACCTTGGCCAGCGCGACCGCGCCCAGGACATGCACGATGCCGCAGGCGCGGTTGTCCGCATCAACGCCGACGGCTCAATTCCCGCCGACAACCCTTCGCCCGATGGCCAGAAAATGGCACCCGAGATCTGGTCGAAAGGCCATCGCAACATTCAAGGGGCGGCCATCGATCCGGTGATGGGCGGGCTGATCACCGTCGAACATGGCGCGCAGGGCGGTGACGAGGTCAACCATACCGAGGCCGGAAAGAACTACGGCTGGCCGATCATCAGCTACGGTGTCGAATATTCCGGCAAGAAGATCGGTACCGGCACTGCGGCACCAGGCTACGAACAGCCATTGTTTTATTGGGATCCCTCCATCGCCCCGTCAGGTCTTGTGAGCTACCAGGGCAAGATGTTCCCCGAATGGAACGGGGACCTTCTGGTCGGCGCGCTCAAGTTCGAACTTGTCAGCCGGCTGCATCGCGACGCCACGGGCAAGATCCTGAGTGAAGAGCGCATGTTCGAAGGCGCCTTCGGGCGCATCCGCGATGTCGTGGTTGCTCCCGACGGCGCAGTCTGGCTTTTGACCGACGAGGACAACGGCGCGATCATCCGCCTGTCGAGGGGTGACTGATTAGGGCAGTAAGGGAATAAGGCAGTAGGGCAGGAGAGGTACAAGGAAAGCTTGTTTTACTGCCCTACTGCCCTACTGCCCTGCTTACTAACCTCTCAGATACGCCTCGATGTTTTCTTCCAGCATCCCGTATTCTCGGCAGCCCTTGCCACAGCGCTTTTCGATTTCCGACAGCTGCACGCGCGCGGCGGCAACGTCGCCGAGCATCAGATGGGCCTCGCCCATATATTCACGCACCAGCGCGTAATCGGGATTGTTGCGCAGCGCTTCCTGGTAATAGCCGAGACCGACCAGCACGCGGCCTGCCTTGCGGTGCGAGTAGCCGAGATAGTTCAGGATGCGCGGGTCGGTCTTGTCGGCGGCAAGGGTCAGCACCTTGATCGCCTCGTCATACTTGCCGTTCATGGCCAGCGCGCGCCCGGTTTCATAGATGCTGTCGTCATCGATCATGCCTGCTTTGGCAGGTTCGCATTTCTGCGTCTTCTTGTTGTAGACCATGCCTGCCTTGCAGGTCGGCGGGGTCGAGCCGCCACTGTCGGCCGCAAGCGCCGGAGCCGCAAACAACGGCAAGGCCACGACGGCGCCTGCCACAAGCATCAGATATCGGGACTGCATTGCCACCTCCTGAGATTGCCCATACGTAAGCTAACGCATTTCGGCCGACGTTTCATCCGGCCTGAGCGCCGCAAGACGATGAACATCAGTGGCTTTTCGCTTGGGCGGCGAAAAGCCACCAGTATCAGGGTCGGGAGCCTAGCTCCTGACGTAGCTGTGGATCTGCTCCGACAGCAGGCCGTATTCGCGGCAAGTCGTGCCGCAGCGATTGGCGATCTCGGTCAGCTGCAGCCGCGCGCCGGCGACATCGCCAAGCGAGAGATGAGCCTCGCCCATGTACTCGCGTACAGGCATGTAGTCGGGATCGTTGAGGATCGCCTCCTGGTAATAGCCGAGGCCGACGACAATCCTGCCTGCCTTGCGATGCGAATAACCGAGATAGTTAAGAATGCGTGCATCGGTCTTGTCGGCTGCTAGCGCCAAAACCTTGATTGCGTCGTCATACTTGCCGTCCATGGCGAGCGCACGACCTGCCAGATAAAGGCTGTCGTCGTCGATCATGCCGGCCTTTGGCCGCTCGCACTTTTTGGTTCTTGCGTTGTAGACGAGCCCCGTGCGGCATTTGACCTGACTGCTGCCATTGTCACCTCCGCCTCCGCCTCCACCTCCGCCTCCGCCACCGCCACCACCACCACCACCGTCAGCCGAAAGGACAGGAATTGCGAACAACGGCAGGGACACGAGTGCGCTTGCCAGGAGCTTCAGAAATCGGACTTGCATGGTCAACCTCCGCCAGTGCGTCCCCTCGCGAAGTCAACGCACTGGCGGCGGCATTTCGTCCGGCCTGAGCACTGGAAACGCCAAACGCCCGTAGTTTTCGAATTTGAGAGCGAAGAGCCGCGGGCGCGCCTGGACAGGTTTCCTAACTCCTGACGTAAGCGTGGATCTGCTCCGACAGCAGCCCATATTCGCGGCAAGTCGTGCCGCAGCGATTGGCGATCTCGGTGAGTTGCGCCCGAGCACCCGCTATATCGCCGAAAGTCAGATGCGCTTCGCCGAGATATTCCCGGACAGGCATGTAGTTGGGGTCGTTGAGGATCGCTTCATTGTAGTAGCCCAGACCGACCAGCGTTCTCCCGGCCTTGCGGTGCGAATAACCGAGATAGTTGAGGATGCGCGCATCGGTCTTGTCGGCGGCGAGCGTCAAAACCTTGATCGCATCGTCATATTTGCCGTCCATGGCAAGCGAGCGGCCAGCCAGGAACAGGCTTTCGTCGTCGATCATGCCCGCTCTGGGATGTTCGCATTTTTTGCTTCTCATGTTGTAGATCAGACCGGTACGGCATTTGACCTGGGCGCTGCTGCTGCCACCGCCCCCACCGCTGGACATACCGCCGCCACCGCCACCACCTCCGCCGCCGGACGAAAGCACGGGAGCCGCGAACAACGGCAATGAAACGAGCACGCTTGCCAGGAGTTTGAGGGTTTGCATGGTTTAACCTCCACCATTGCGTCCCCTCCGGCGAGATCAACGCATCGGCGGCGGCATTTCGTCCGACGTCAGCCGCGGAAAATCAGTGCCGCGCCGCCTGCGATCAGGGCAAAGCCCATGGCGTGGTTCCAGGTGATGCCTTCCTTGAGATAGAACACCGAGAAGATGACGAAGACCGAAAGCGTGATCACTTCCTGCATCGTCTTCAGCTCTGCCGCCGTATAGACCTCGTGGCCGATGCGATTGGCCGGCACGGCGAGCCAGTATTCGAAAAAGGCGATCAGCCAGCTGAAGATCACCGCCGCGTAGAGCGGAGCCGCCTTGAACTTGAGATGGCCGTACCAGGCGAAGGTCATGAACACGTTGGATGCGATCAGCATCAGCACCGGAAATATCTTCGGCGAAAGCAAGAATGCCATTGGGGGGATACCGCATGAGGGAGGAAGCACAGCCATTTCCGCCACCCGATGCATTCTGTCAACCATGACAACCGCACCGCGAATATCGGGGCAGTGACGTTGCCGCCAAATGCGCTATCATCGGTGCGGGGGAAGGCAACCAGGAGCACGCTCGTGCAGCAGCGGCGCGAAAAGGAATGGGACCTGTCCATCGGACCGGACACCGTCCGTCTGTTCATCCTCAAGGCCAAGGCCATCAGTGCTGGCGTCAACGAGGACTATGAGGACGGCGCCGAGCACGAGATCGAATATGACGGCGGCACCCATGACAACCACCGCCACGACGGGCTGGCCGAGGAAGAGGAAGAAAATCTCACCGAAAAGGAGCTGCGCCAGCTGATCAGCGACCTCAATGTCGATGAGGCGGCCGAACTCGTGGCGCTCGCATGGGTCGGCCGTGGCGACTACGACGCGTCGGAATGGCAGGACGCCGTCACCGAAGCCCGCCAGCGCGGCAATCGCCGGACGGCCAAATACCTGCTCGGCATGCCGATGCTGGGCGACTGGCTCGAAGAAGGGCTCGACGTCCTGGGCGCCTGATCTGTCTTGCCGGTGGGATGATGACAATGCCGTCACCGAATGTGATGCCGTGCGTCCAGTTCCGAAGGCAACCCATCAGGGGTTCTTGCCGTTGACGGCGATGCATTTCCGCAGACTTCACCGCCCATCGCTGCTTTTGATCCTGGCACTGGCAAGCTTGCCGCAATTTGCCGACGCTCGCCCAAAAACGATCGAACTGCCCGACCGGGTGCCAGTTCCGCAATTCGCGCCGGCCCCTGGTGTGCCGTTGCCTGCTGCCAAACCGACACAAAGGCAGGCCTCGATCCCCGTTCCGCAGGCGCGTCCCGATTTGCCAAAGTCTTCGACCACGCCATCGGACAAGGGATTTATCGGTCCTCCTGCACCAAGGATGCTGCCCGACCCACGTTCGAATGTTCCGCGACCGGCGTCGATGCCAGCCGAGGAATCTGCCTGCCGCGCGCGCCTCAAGGTGCTTGGCGCCGAATTCGAGGAAGTCGCGCCCCAGCGCGATGCCGAAGGCTGCGCCCTGCCCTTTCCGCTCAAGCTCAAGCGGCTGACCCGGTCGATCGACATAGAGCCGGATGCGGTCATCAACTGCGCCGCCGCCGAAGCCTCGGCGCGTTTCGCGGCCGACGTCATCTCATCGACCGCAAAAGCCATGTTCGATGAGGATCTGGCGGCCATAAGTCAGGCCTCGGCCTATGTCTGCCGACCGCGCAACGGGACCAGGAAACTGTCCGAACACGCGTTCGGCAATGCGCTCGACATTGCCCGCTTTACGCTAGCCAAGGGCACAACCATCGACGTCGAGCCGGCGCCGCCCGAAAAGAACGAAAAATTCCTTTCTTCGATCCGCAAGGCCGCCTGCGGACCGTTCAAGACGGTGCTCGGCCCCGGCAGCGACGCCGACCATGCGCTGCATTTCCATCTGGACCTCGCCCCCCGGCGCAACGGCGGAACGTTTTGCCAGTAGCGCCCCATTTCCGCCTCAGCCGTAAATCCGGCCGCTGATCTTTCCTTTACCCTTGGCAGCTAGGCTCGTCTCTCCAAGGGTACAGGAGCCTTCGCATGGCCGCAGATTCGCGCGCCGCCATCGCAACCCCCACATCGCCGCGCCGCAACTCGCGCCAGCGCGCGCTGCTGCTTGCCACGACGCTGCTGGTCGCAGGGCTTGGCGCCAGTTCCTGCACCACCGGCGACGTCTTCGCGCTCCAGCCCGCGGTCGATGTCGGCTCGCAGACGGCTTCCTTGCCGATCGTCGAGGTTGCGCCCCAATCCGCACCCGTCCCGATCGCCGCGGCACCTCTGCCCGACACCACGATGATGGCGACCGCACCCCAGGCCATCGAGCCGACGCTCGACGCCCAGGCACAATCGATGCCCGAGATCACCGCTGCCGCGCCGCCACCCGTCCAGACCGCGGCCCTTGTTCCGGCGCGCGGGCTGCAGACATTGGTGCCGTCCAACCCCTACATGGTCGCCTATCCCAAGCTCGACGATCCCTCCGAGAGGCCGCAGACAGCACCAATGAGGCCCGCCGTCATGCCGGCTGACGAGGTCGATTGCCGCGCCGACCTCAAGAAGCTCGACGTGCAGTACCGCGACCTGCCGCCAATCCGCGACGGTGCCGCCTGCGGCATCGACTACCCGGTCAAGGTCTCGGCCATCGGATCGGTGCAGATGAAGCCCGCCGCGACCGTCACCTGCCAGATGGCCGCCAGTTTCGCCGCGTGGACCAAGCGCGATCTGGTTCCAGCAGCGCGCCTGCGCTACTTCTCCGGCGTCAAGACCATCCACCAGGGTTCGAGCTATTCGTGCCGCAAGATCGCCGGCTCGCGCACCTTGTCGGAACACGGCAAGGGCAACGCGCTTGACATCATGCGCATCGAGCTCAACAGCGGCCGCGACATCGACGTCAAGAAACCCGGCCTGTTTGCCTTCCGCACACGTGGGTTCCTCAACACCATCCGCGCCGACGGCTGCAGCTATTTCAATACTGTGCTCGGCCCCGGCTACAATTACGACCACCGCAACCACTTCCATTTCGACATCAAGCAGCGCCGGAACGGCTATCGCGCCTGCCGCTGAGGTATCTGCCAAGGCAGCAGCGCAGCGGCCCAAAGCGCAAAGGGAGCACCAGTTTGCCCCGCCTTCTATTTCGCGATAGATAGGATCAGTTCAATCCACCTGCGACGGCTGCATCCGATGGCGGGGAAACTGCGTAGACAGGCGACCCTGTGGTTTGCGGTTATTTGCGCAGGCTATCTCGGCCTTGCGTATTTCGCTGCACCCGAATTCTGGTCGTTCCGAATCCTGCGCGAGGGCCTGAAGCCCGAGGCCATGCTGACGACCACCCCGGACGGCATCCCCGGCGATCCGATCAACATCAGCCTGGTCGGTACCGAAGAAGACGTCATCGGCGCCTTCGACGCTGCCCATTGGGACCGGGCAGCCGGCCTGTCGGTGAAATCCGACATCATGATAGGCGAAAGCGTGCTGCTTGACCGCCCCGATGTCGACGCCCCTGTGTCTACGCTGCTGTTCGATGGCCGCCGAGAGGACATCGCTTTCGAAAAGCCGGTCGGCCACAGCGCCGATCAGCGCCACCACGTCCGCCTGTGGCTGACTTTTAACCCGGGTGCCGATGGCCGTCCGACCTGGTACGGCTCGGCGAGCTTCGACCGTGGCGTCGGCCTAAGCCACGACACCGGCGAAATCACCCACCACATTGCGCCCGACATCGACGCAGAACGCGATTCGCTCATTCGCGACCTGACTGCTGCCGGGCGAACCGAGTCGGTCAAGACGATTCCCGGAATCGGCTTCACCAGCGCTGGCCGCAACGGCGGTGGAGATCCCTACTTCACCGACGGCAAGGTGCTGATGGCGGTTCTTGTGCCGCACAAGTAGCTCTGCAACCGTCATATCGCCGCCAAACAGTATTTTCGATGCCGTCTTTTCGAAAGGGCTGAAGGAATGCTATGCAGCGACCATTATGCTATATGCTGAAATCGGTATCGTGGTCGTCCTCATCTGCGTGAACGGCCTCTTGGCAATGTCCGAGCTTGCCATCGTTTCTTCCCGCCCGGCGCGCCTCAAGGCGATGATCGACCGAGACGTCAAGGGAGCCGGCCGCGCACTCGATCTTGGCGCCAACCCGGGCAAATTCCTGTCGTCGGTGCAGATCGGCATCACGCTGGTCGGCGTGCTGTCGGGCGCCTTTTCGGGTGCAACCCTCGGCCAGCGGCTGAGCGGCATGCTCGCCGAATATGGTATGCGCCCCGGTGTTGCCGATGCGCTTGGCGTCGGTATCGTCGTCGCCATCATCACCTACGCATCGCTGATCATCGGCGAACTCGTGCCCAAGCAGATCGCCCTGCGCGATCCCGAGGGGGTCGCCGTTCGCGTCGCCCCTGCAATGTCGCTGCTCGCCAAGGTCGCGCTGCCACTTGTGTGGCTGCTGGACATTTCCGGACGCGCCGTGTTGTGGCTGCTCGGGCAGCGCGGCGAGAGCGAGGAAAAGGTCACAGACGAAGAAATCAAGATGCTGGTCGCCGAAGCAGAACATCACGGCACCATCGAATCGGACGAGCGCCGCATGATCGCTGGCGTCATGCGTCTGGGTGACCGCGCCGTGCGCGCCGTCATGACCCCACGCACCGAGGTAGACTGGATCAATCTGCAAGCCGACGAAGCCGTCACCCGCAAGCTTTTGATGGAAACCCAGCACTCGCGCCTGCCCGCTGGCGAAGGCTCGGTCGACGCCATGGTCGGCGTGATCCAGAGCCGCGAGCTACTCGCCTCGCTGCTGGCCGGTCGCGCCTTCGATCCGCGCAAGCATGTCCGCACCGCTCCCATCGTCCACGATCAGGCCGATGCGCTCGACGTGCTCGCCACGCTCAAGCAGTCCGATGTGCCGATGGCGCTGGTCCATGACGAATACGGCCACTTCGAAGGCGTCGTTTCGCCAGCCGACATTCTCGAGGCCATCACCGGCGTGTTCCGCTCCGATCTTGACGAGGACGAGGAAGAGACGGCCGTCCAGCGCGACGACGGCTCATGGCTGCTTGCAGGTTACATGCAGGCGGACGAAATGGCCGACCATCTCGGCATCGACCTGCCCGAAAATCGTGACTATGAGACGGTCGCCGGTTATGTGCTGTCGCACATGCACCATCTGCCCGCGACCGGCGAATGTGTCGACGCGCAAGGCTGGCGCTTCGAGGTCGTCGACCTCGACGGCCGCCGCATCGACAAGGTGTTGGCTTCCCGCCTGCCCGGCAGCCAGCGCGAGCAGGTGCGCTAATCCAAACGAAAAGGGCGGCTCGCGGCCGCCCTTCATTGCCTGAGAAAACCTCGCTGCTCAGGCAGCCTTGGCTTCTTCGGAAAGCACATCCGCTTCGCGCGCGATCTTCAGTGCCTTGGCCCACCAGGTGATCTCTTCGATCAGCCCGTTGGCTGCCTGGTTGAGATGCTCGATGTCCGAGAGCTTCTTTTCGCCCTGACGAACGGCCAGGAAATCGCCCCACACGATGTGCACGGCCGACTTGGTCGGCGCCATCTGCAACTCCACCGCGTGCATGCGCAACTGCTCGACGGCACGCGCGCCACCGACGCCGCCGTAGCCGACGAAACCAGCGGGCTTCTTGTTCCATTCCTTGGCGGCGTAATCGAGTGCATTCTTCAGCACGGCGGTCGGACCGTGGTTGTATTCGGCTGCGGTGAAGATGTAACCGTCGAACTCCGCGACTTTCTTCTGCCAGCGCTGGGCGACCTCGTTCTGCGAAGGTACCCAGGCGGACGAGGCGACCTCATCGAAAAACGGCAGCGGGAAATCTCTGAGGTCGACGACCTCGACCTCGATATCCGCATGGGATTTGGCGATCTTGGCGATCCATTCCACCGGCGTGTCGGCGAAGCGGGCGGCGCGTGTCGAGCCGACGACGATGGCGATCTTGGGTTTGGACATGGCAGGAACCTCTCAGGCACGATGGTGTGGGCGAAAACTGGTATCCATTGGATACTCGCGCTATATAGGTGACTGGTTTTCGAGCGCACAAGGAGGCACCTTTTTGATACCGAGGCACCCGCACCGCACCGAGGATTGCCGCGCCGTCAGCGATATCCTGCAGCGTGTCGGCGACAAATGGACCGTGCTCGTCGTCGGCAAGCTCGGCGATGGGTCCATGCGTTTCAACGAGTTGCGCCATGCAATTGGCGGCATCTCGCAAAAGATGCTGACCACCACGGTGCGCGGGCTCGAGCGCGACGGCTTCGTCACGCGCACGGTCTTCCCGACCATCCCGCCGCGTGTCGAATACGAACTGACCGATCTTGGCCGAGAGTTGCTCGTTCCCGTCTATGCGCTCGGCGAATGGGCGCGGCTCAACCAGCGCCGCGTCGCCGAGGCCAGGATGAAGTTTGATGCGGCGGTGGAGTAGCTTTGTGGCCCTACGGCCTTGAAGGCTGGTTTCCGGTTACCGAGAACTCAACCCGTCGGCTATTTGGGGACCTTTGCCTGTAGCCGCCGCCCGGCCTACTCCGCCGGCACCGGCTTCGGCTTGCCCTGCCCGTCCAGGGCCACCATGACGAAATCGGCGTCGGTCACCTTTTCCATCATGTCGGAGAGATAGCGCTGTGCCCAGGCTTCTACCTTGAGCGTCATCGAGGTGCGGCCAACACGATCGACATGAGTGTAGATGCACAGCGTGTCGCCGATCTTCATTGGCTTGGCGAAGGCCATTTCCTTGACCGCCGCAGTCACCACGCGGCCGCGTGCGCGCTCGGCGGCGCGGATGCCGCAGGCAAGGTCCATCTGCGCCATCACCCAGCCGCCGAAAATGTCGCCGGCGGCGTTCGCGTCGGCCGGCATGGCAAGCGTCCTCAGCGTGAGTTCGCCGCGCGGCTGGCCATCGGCATACTGAACCATCGTCATTCCTCTGCGAATTTCCTCGCCCCACCCGTATCTTTGCAGCGGCTGCCGCGTCAACGCCGCATCTCTTGCATCGGCCGGTCGTATTTTTCACAGGCCATGCCGTAACCGACGCCGAAGCCTCCAGCCGAGGCGATAGTCTGGCCGGACCGAGGAAGTTCGACAGGCCGCCGCCCACATGCAGACGTTCGATTTCATTGTTGTCGGTTCGGGTTCCGCCGGTTCGGTGGTGGCCGAGCGGCTGTCGGCGAGCGGGCGCTTTTCGGTGCTGGTGCTGGAGGCCGGCGGCACCGACCGCCGTTTTTTCGTCCAGATGCCGCTCGGCTACGGCAAGACCTTCTTCGACCCTGCGGTGAACTGGAACTATGCCGCCGAGGCCGATCCGGGTCTTGCCGGCAACAAGGACCACTGGCCGCGCGGCAAGATCTTGGGCGGGTCGAGCTCGATCAACGCCATGGTCTGGATCAGGGGTGCTGCCGAAGATTTCGACGCCTGGCGCGATGCCGGCAATCCCGGCTGGGGGTTTGACGACCTGCTGCCGGCCTTCAAGGCGATCGAAGACAACGAGGCCGGCGGCAATGCGCTGCGCGGCACCGGCGGCCCTATCCATGTCACCGACAACCGCAAGAAGGTTCATCCGCTGACGCAGCGCTTTCTCGCGGCGGGGCAAAAGGCCGGCCTTGCCCTGAATCAAGACTTCAACGGTTCCTCGCAAGAGGGTGTCGGCGTTTATCAAATCACGACCAGGGACGGTCGCCGCATGTCTGCCGCCCGCGCCTTCCTGCGCCCGGCGATGAAGCGCGCCAATGTGTGCGTCGAAACCGGCGCGCTGGTCACGAAAATCCTGTTCGAGGGCAAACGGGCCGTCGGCATCGAGTATCTGCAACATGGCACGAAGCTGAGCGTCCGTGCCCGCCGCGAGGTGATCCTGTCAGGCGGATCGGTCAACTCGCCACAGTTGCTGCAGCTCTCCGGTGTCGGCCCTGCAGCTTTGCTCGGCGAACTCGGCATACCGGTGGTTCATGCGGCCGAACAGGTCGGCCGCAACCTGCAGGACCATCAGGGCATCAACTACACCTGGAAGGCCAAGGTACCGACGCTCAACCAGACCCTGCGTCCCTGGTGGGGCAAGCTTCTGGTCGGCATGCAGTATCTCGCGTTGCGCACCGGGCCGCTGTCGATGAGCATGAACCAGGGCGGCGGCTTCTTCCGGTCCGATCCGGCCCGCGCGCGGCCCAACATGCAGCTCTATTTCCAGGTCTTTTCCACCGTCCTGCCCAGGGCCGGCGAGCGTCCGATCCTGACACCCGACCCCTTCCCCGGCTTCTCCATCGGGCTTTCCAATTGCCGCCCGTCGAGCCGAGGCGAGATCATGATCCGCTCCGCTGACCCGACCGTCCACCCGCGTATCACTGTGAACGCCTATTCGACCGAGACAGACGTCGCCGAGATGCTGGACGCGGTAAAATTCCTGCGCAAGCTGGCCTCCCAGTCGCCCATGTCAGACATCATCGCGGAAGAGGTTTTGCCTGGGCCGTCAATCACTTCCGACCCCGACCTGATTCAGGATTTTCGCAAGCGCTCGGGCACAGTCTACCACCCGGTTTCCACCTGCCGCATGGGCCCCGACCCCACGACTTCGGTCGTCGACCCGCGCCTGCGCGTACATGGCCTAAGCCGCCTGCGCGTCATCGACGCCTCGATTTTCCCCGACAACATCACCGGCAACACCAACGCTGCGTCGATCATGACTGGATGGAAGGGTGCGGAGATGGTGCTGGAGGATGCGTGGTGAGCAATTTCGACCGTCGGCGCCGCCCCTCACCCTTACCCTCTCCCCGTGGAGGACGGGGAGAGGGGCCGCCAACGTTGCGGCCAGCCTCCTTCTCCCCGTCCTTACGGGGAGAAGGTCCGGCAGGGGATGAGGGGCGGCGCGACGTCAACTAGGTTACGGGAGGAACCCGCATGAAGATCACTGACGTCAAGACCTTCGTGGTCAACAACCCGCCGCCCGGCATCGGCGGCAAGTATTTCATCTTCGTTAAGCTCACCACCGATGGCGGCGTGGTGGGTTACGGCGAAGCCTACAACGCGACCTTTTCCGCCCATGTCACGGCGAAGATGATCGAGGACATGGCCGAGCGCTATCTCGTCGGCCAGGACCCGCACGACGTCGAAAACCTGTTCCGCCGCTGCTATTCCTCCGGCTTCACCCAGCGCCCCGACGTTTCGGCCATGGGCTGTTTCTCGGCCCTGGAAATGGCCTGCTGGGACATCATCGGCAAAGAGGCCGGCCAGCCCGTCTACAAGTTGCTTGGCGGCCAGGTGCACGAGACGCTGCGCTCCTACACCTATCTTTACCCGCACACGGGCAGCGTCCACACCGAGGACGCAGCACCCAAGAACGTCTACAACGACCCCGACATGGCCGCCGAATGCGCCGCCCTCTATGTCAGCCAGGGCTTCAACGCCGTGAAGCTCGACCCGGCCGGCCCGTGGACCGCCTATGACGGCCACCAGCCCCGCCTCATCGACATCGATTTGTCCACGCGGATGATGAAGGCCATACGCGAGGCGGTCGGCACCCGCGCCGACATATTGTTCGGCACCCATGGCCAGTTCACCGCCTCTGGCGCGCTGCGCATGGCGCGAGCCATCGAACCCTACGATCCCCTGTGGTTCGAGGAGCCGGTGCCGCCAGATATGCCCGAGGTGATGGCGCAAGTGGCACGCGGCACATCGATCCCGATCGCTACGGGCGAGCGGCTGACGACAAAATTCGAGTTCGCCCGCGTCATCGAAAACCGCGCCGCCACCATCCTGCAGCCCGACCTCGGCCGTTCGGGCGGCATCCTCGAGACCAAGAAGATCGCCGCCATGGCCGAGGCCTATCACATCCAGGTGGCACCGCATTGCTATTGCGGACCGATCGTCGGCGCCGCCAACATCCAGCTCGCCGTCACCCTGCCCAACTTCCTGATCCTGGAATCGCTCAAGCAGTGGGATGGATTTCACGCCAAGCTGCTGAAAAAGAAGATCGAATGGCAGGACGGCAACGTCATTCCCTCGAAGGAACCGGGTCTCGGCGTCGAACTCGACGAGGGGGTCTGCGAGGCCAACCCGTATGATGGTCCCCATCTGCACCTTCAGATGGTGCAAGAACCGCTGATGCCATGACACAGACCCTTGCCTACGCCTTCATCGGCCTCGGCCATCTCGGCGCCAATCTTGCGGCGTGTCTGGTGCGGGGCGGCTTCGAAGTGATCGTCTATGACCGCGACCCGGCAGCCATCGCGCGACTTGTTGCATTGGGCGCAAGCGCCGCGACGAGCCCGGCTGCGGCAGCCGCCCGTGCTGGCAACGCCATCACCTGCCTGCCCTCGCCCAGGATCAGCGAAGCAGTGCTGGCAGGCGCCGACGGACTGCTTGCCGGCTTGCCCAAGGGCGGCACGTGGATCGAGATGTCGACCAACGGTCGCGACAAGATCTTGCGACTTGCCGATATTGCTGCCGAAGCCGGCGTCTATGCGCTGGAATGCCCCGTCACCGGCGGCGTGCATCTCGCCGCGGAGGGCAAGATGACAGCACTTGTCGGCGGCGATCCCGCCCTTTTCGAGCGTCATCGCCCGGCGCTCGAAGCCATGTGCGCCCGCGCCTTTCTCATGGGGCCGATCGGCTCGGCCGCGGTGATCAAGGTCATCACCAACATGCTGGCCTTCATCCATCTGGTCGCTGCCGGCGAGGCGCTGATGCTGGCTAAAAAGGGCGGGCTCGACCTCGCCCAGGCCTACCACGCCATCGTTGCCTCCTCCGGCAACAGCTTCGTGCACGAGACCGAAAGCCAGCTCATCCTCAACGGCTCCTACGACATCGGCTTCACGATGGATCTGGCCCTGAAGGACCTCGGCTTCGCGCTTGACATGGCGCGTGAGGGCGGCGTGCCGCTGGACCTCGCCGAGCGCGTCAACGCCATCTTCGAGCAGGGCAAGGCCGCCTATGGCGGCGACGCCTGGTCGACGATGATCGTCAAATTGTTGGAAGACGCCACCCGAACCGATCTGCGCGCACCGGGCTTTCCGGCGAAGCTGTAGCAGGCGCCATCGCTACCCTCCCCTTGTGAGGAGGTAACCGGCTCCGCCCCGGCCCTTTGACACCGACCTCCGCTCGACTTAGCTCTCGCGACCATACGAGAAGGATTCTCCAATGCGGCCGAGCCTGCGTGCCAAAATACTTGACGTCTGCGCGCGCAAGATCGCCGCCAAGGTTCCAGATGTCGGCCTGTCCTTCTACGCCTTCTTCGCCAACAGGAACGACGATCCGGAGCTTCTGATGGAAGCCGCAGAATGGTGGATCCGCACCCACAGGCTCGACCATTTCGAGAAGGCAACGAAGATCGAAGCGATGGTCAGGGCAATGGACGGCTAGCAATCTGCGTCGAGCTGCCCCTCACCCTTACCCTCTCCCCGTAAAGAACGGGGAGAGGGAGGGCGTCGGCGTTGCGGCTGCGTGCCTTCTCCCCGTCCCTTACGGGGAGAAGGTGCCGGCAGGCGGATGAGGGGCAGCGCTGCGAAATCAGGCACATAGCCCAAGTTCCCGACTCTCCCTCTCAGCCCCGTTGAATCAGCACCTCACCTTCAGCGCCTTTGGCACCATCTCATAAGTCGCCGGGATATGCCCGGGCGATTCCCCGTCAATGTCGACGAGCGCTGCATTGGCGAGCGGATCGCCCAGCGGCTCGACCGTCACCTTGCGGCCGCGCAGGATGGTAATCGCGGGATGATTGCGATGGCGGCCGCCGTAAAGCAGCCGGATGTCGAAGATCAGCCTGAGCTTGCTTGCGGCGCGCAGGATTACGATGTCGAACAGCCCGTCATCGGGTTCGGCATCAGGGGCGATCATCATGCCGCCACCGAAGAACCGTTCATTGGCCACCGCCACCAGTGCCACCCTGGTCTCGACCGGGGCGCCATCGTCGACAACGATGCGCACGTCCTGGAAACGGTAGCGCAGGAACTCGGTGACCGTGCGCCAGAAAAACAGCGCCTTGGCCGAAACGCGGCCCTTGCGCCGGTCGGCGTTCACTGCCCGCACAGTCGCGCCCGACATGCCCAAGCTTGCGATGTTGACGAAATGGCGGCTCGCCAACCGCCCATGCTCGTCGATGAAGGAGATGCGGCCGGCGTCGATGAGACGATCCTTGCCTTCGGCGATGCGTGCGATCGCAGCCTTGACTTCCGCCGGAATGCCCATGCCGCGGGCGAAGTCGGAACCGGTACCGCATGGCAACACGCCGAGGATTGTATCTACCCCGGTCTCGGCCTGCATCTGCAAGATCCCGTCGGCCACTTCGCTGATCGTGCCGTCGCCTCCGGCAGCGACCACGATCTGGCAGCCCAGCGCCACGAGATCGCGCGCGATCACCGCACCATCCCCGGGCTCTTCCGTCTCGCGCATCTCGACATCGCCGAAGCGTTCGGAAAGTGCCGTTGCAACTTCCGTCCAATGCGTTTCCAGCCTACCGCCGCCGGCCACCGGATTCCTGACGACGCCGATCTTCACGAAACCATACCCTCCCCCGCGGCATAAGCGCCGCAGCCACCGGCGCCATTGTTAGCCGCTGCCACGATTGCGCAAGGGAAAGGTTGCGAAGTTCACATCTACGGGGATTTCCGGACACAACCTGAAGCCGAATGATGGACGCCACCGTCATGCCATGATTGCGGCCAACTGGCGCCGCGATCGCAGTTGAGAAATCCTTCGTGACCAACCCGAAGGATTCGGACCGTGATCAAGTCAGCCCTTGTCGCCATGACCATCGTCGGCTGTGACTGCGATGCCAAGCTTTGCGAATACATCGGCGAGACGCCAGCGCAGTGGACCACCGTCGCAGACTGCGAGGCGTCGATGAGGAGCCGCATCCTGCGCGAAGGCAATCATGACTATCCGCTGGTCACCGGCATCTGCCGCACTACGACCTTCGCCGATCCGCAGCTTGCATCAGCCACCGCCACCCAGCCCGAAGTCCAACCGGCCGCCTATGCCGGCATGCCGCAGGACAACGGCTCGGTGCTCTACCGCACGGCCCACGGCTATGCGCTCGTGCGTTCCGGGCTCGATCGTTTTGCCGATGGCACCTTGGCCGCGGCAAAGCGCTCGTCCAACTGGCTCGCCGAAAACATCGGTTTCTAAAGCCTCTATCGCGCTTCAAAAAACGGCCGACCCCAAGGGGCCGGCCGAAAGGTACTTGGAAGGTGTCGAGAATATCGCTCGCCCGGCCGGGGCGCATGGCAGCACCGCCGAGGCGAGTTCGCAAAGGAGGTTTAGGAGGCCTTCTCGATCGCGGTCACGGCACCTGTGGTGTCGTCAACGGTCACCTTCACCTTGGCGCCGGCGGCAAGGCCATCGACCTTGATGCTTTCCGGCACGACATAGATCTTGCCGTCGTCAAGCGTGATCGACCGTGTCGCCGGATCGACCGACTGGACCGTGCCTTCGATATCCGCGGCGTAAGCGGCACCGATGAAGGCAAGCGAAGCGACGGTAGTTGCAAGGAACTTGTTCATGTCAGGTACTCCCGTTCTATCTCGTCCTCGCGGGCTTCGCTTTCGCAGCAAGACCCGCCGAACGACCTGGAGACTGACCGCCGAGCCGGCAAAGGGCAAATCACGTTGCGTGAAATTATCCAACAGAATCATAAGCTTATTTCTGCCACATTCCGACGTAACCACCCTCCTTCGCGCTGATTTGCAATGATTGCGAAACCACCGTCTCCCTTGCCAGCCATGGCCTGGGCCCTGTCACATCACCGTCATCGCCTCGCCACCCCATGGCCGGATTTCCAGATCAGCGATCACAAAACGACATTCCGACACACGCGAAGGCAAATTTCCGAGGCGATCTCGGCACGATGCCGCGACGTTTTGCGCCGGCTTTTCGTTGATCCAGCCCATTGCATCCGCTTCACAGCCCAGAGCCAATCTGGCATAGGTCGCGCCGCACGATTTGTGCCTTAGGGAAGCTCCCGCCTTGAACCCCCTCTTCGAAATCGTCGGCGCCGTCGCCGCCATCCTGACCACGCTTGCCTGGCTGCCGCAGATCATGAAGATCCTGCGCGAGCGCAAGACCAGCGACATCTCGCTTGGCACCAACGCGGCGCTCGCCACCGGCATCTCGCTATGGATCGTCTATGGCGTCGCCATCGGCTCGCTGCCGGTAATCCTGTCGAACTCGATCACGCTGGTCTTCATCCTCGCCATCGTCGGCCTGAAGCTGCGCTTCGGCTAACTCCACGCCTCAGGTGCCTATCTTGCGCACCAGTGCCGTGATGGCCAGCAACGTCGCCATGTCGGCGATCATCGGTTCGATATGTGCCTTGTAGTCCAGCGGCACGTTCGAGGCTGGCAGCTCGAAGAAATTCCTCTTGTCCGGCAACAGCAGAAAACCGTCCTTGCCCTTGAGGGCGATACGCGCCGGCTCGCCGGGCCACGCCTCCTTGAGCCAGGTCAGCGCCTGCGCCATCTGGCCTGACACCAGCGGCTGCGCTGCTTCGACATTTCCGGTCCGGAAGTCGTAGGCCATGTCCAGTTCCTGCACGCCAGACCTGACCTCCTTCAGACCGGTGCCGAAGATTTCGCTGAAGAAGCTCATGACCGCATGCGTGCGGACCGTCGCGATCAGGGTGCCGTCGAACGGCTTGACCATGTCGAAAGCGACGATGACCCCATCGAACAGCTCGACATCCGCCTTGCCGGAGCGCCGCCACAGCGCCGCCTCGTAGAGCTCGAATGAGAACCCGTCGTAGCTGCCGGAGATGACGTCGTCGAAGAGGCTGGCGTCATAGTTTCCAACGGTCGCGCGCGGCAGCCGCGCGAAGCTTTCCGGCGTCACGGCCTTCTGGAGCCTAAGGTCCTGGACGAAGCCGAACACGATAGGCAGCAACTTGTCGCGCAGTGATGCCTGCAGGTTACCGCCGGCGCTCGAAGCCAGCACATAGACGGCGAAGGAGAGCAGGAAGCCTGCCAAATAGAGGTAGATGTGCAGCGTCGAGAACCACTGCTCGTAGGGATCGGCGCCAAGATTGAGAACCATGGCCAGGCCGAGGACGACCAGAACGAGCAGGCCAAGATAGAGCGGCACGCGCCATCGCACCGATCGAGCGGCTGCCTTGCGCTGCGCCTCGTAGGCCTCGATGTCTCGCCTGATGCCCGCGACAACCGCCTCGTCAGGCATGAAACCTGCTGCACTCATTCACCACTCCCCAATACCGGCATCGCTGGCTGGCCCCGTCGAATGATAGCGGCTTCCGCGCGAAAGTCGCGGTGTCTTTCGCCGGCACGCACAGGCGCAAACCCTGTGAAACCAAAGACATGGCGCAGCATGCGGAATCAAACTGCCAACGCCGCTAGCCTGGCGCGAACACGACATTCCACCGCGCCCGTACCTTACCCCCCAGTCGCCCCTCGACTTTTTCCAGAGGCAGCATCTTCTCGCGGTCGCCGTCGCGCAGGCGCACGAACGGCACCACGCGATAGCTGGCGATCTGCCCGCGCGTTGCCGAATCCGCACTGACTTCGACAACCAAGATAGCCCCGATTCGCCCCGGCCAGGTTTGGCGTGACAGGGCCGTGCCAAGGAAGTCGCCGAGACCATAGGCCACCAGCGTTTCGCCGATGCGGGCAAT
Source organism: Aminobacter sp. AP02 (assembly GCF_003148805.1). GTDB lineage: Bacteria > Pseudomonadota > Alphaproteobacteria > Rhizobiales > Rhizobiaceae > Aminobacter. Next base: position 31,220 of record NZ_QGGX01000005.1, on the reverse strand, counting down.
GGGCTGCACGACATGGGCGTGATGCCCGGCTATCAGCCCGACACCCAGTTCCGCCAGTCGTTGCGCCCAAGCGCGGGTCCGAGGTTGCGGAAAATGCCGGAACTCCCAATCCCAGTGCGGCACCGCGCAAACCAGGTCCGTCCCGTCAGAAAGCCCTTTGTCGGCGGCGGCAAAGAAATCGTCAGCCATTGCCACCCGCCCGGTAAACTGCCCGGCAGGCGCATTGCGCCATTGCGTGAACGCAACAAGCCCGAGCGTCAGCGGCCCAACGGCAACTTTGGTGAGCGTAGGCGCCGTCCCGATCGTCGCAATGCCAAGTGTATCGAGTGCCGTCCGCGTCGCCTCGAACCCTGAAATGCCTTGGTCGAGCACATGGTTATTGGCAAGCGACAGCACCAAACGACCCGGTGCGACGCCCACCGCCTCCAGCGCACCGGCCAAAAACCCGCGCGTCATGGCGTGGTGCGTGCCGACCAGGGTGCCTAACCTCGCGCTCGGCATGTCCACGATGGGGCTTTCGCAATTGCCGACAACCAGATCTGCCGATCCCAGAAGCGCCGACAGTTCAGTGTAGCACACCGGCGGTCGCCGATTGGCCACAGCGGAGATATCGCCGACAAAGGCCAGCCGCACGCTTATGCCGGGCTTCGGCAGGAACGCGCCGTACGCCGGCAGAAAGCCCGACGCGTCGCCGTGCAACGACGGCTTGAGAAAGCGGCCAGGCCAGGAAACCTTGTAGGAGAAAGGATAGTTGGACACGCTGCGCCCGTATTTGACCGGCTCGACCCTACCAGCAGTTCATTGCGCGCGGCTGGCGCTTTCAGCCAACCGCTACTTTTGCCGGCGTCCATTGCCGGATCGTCCGACAGCGACGCGGTAGACCGCGTCGATCTCTGGCACGATCGACTGGGGGGCAAGACGTTCAGCTACAGTCTTCCTGGCCGCCCGGCCGATCGTTTCACGCAATGGAGCATCAGTGGCTAGTCTCGTCGCCGTCTCGACCATGCGCCCGACATCGCCATGCTCGAAAATCCAACCGTTGATGCCGTTGCGCAGCAACGCCGACGAATAGCCGACATCAACCGAAAGCACCGGTAAGCCGGTGGCCATTGCCTCGAGAGTGGCAATGGGCCCCTCCTCCGACTTCGAGGTGCAAAGGTATACATCCATGGCATGAAGAAGCGCCGTTGCGTCCTGTCGTTCGCCCGTCAGATGCAAGCGGCCGGCGATTGCCGGATCAGAAATGGCGGCGTTCCAAGGATCGCGGCGGGTAAAGTCGGACAGTCCCCCCACCAGCAGCAACTCAGCATCGACGCCCGCGGCCACCAGGCCCTGCAATATACGTACGGCATCGATCTGGTTCTTGCGCTCGGTGATCTCGCCGACCGAACCGACGACGAAAGCGGACGCGCTGATACCCAAATCGGCACGTGCTGCGCCACGACTCTGCGGTGTCACCGTCGCGACGCTGTCAACGTCGAACATGTGTCGGACAAGGTGCATGTTCCGCCGCCGCACCAGCCAATGCGACAGATAATAGTCTGCCGTCTGCTGGCTCGGTGCGATGACCGCGTGGGCAAACAGCCACGGCAGCTGGAACTGCCTCGTATGTGCCGTCATGACGATCGGCGCGCCGGACGCGCAGCGAAACACCAGTCCGAACTTGTTGGCTCGGCTCCCGTGCGTATGTACCACGTCCGATCCCCAGTCTCGGATGGCATAGCCAACGCGCCTGATCTCGTCCGGTTTGGTGGCAAAGCCTGATGCCATCTTGGTGAGGGGACCGGAAAATTGCTGACGATCAATCCATGAATTGGGCGTGTGTACGAGCATGACCTCGTGCCCTGCATCGAGCTGCGCCTGGATCAGCGTCATCGAGCTGGTCGACACTCCATTTAGCCCGCCATGGCTCATCATGTGCGCGATCTTCATTGCGCTGGCATCTGCAACAAACGGTTGGTCGGGAAGGTCATCTGGCGTCCGGATCGGGAACTGAATGGACGCTCTCTAACATCCCCCGACGATCAGGCATACACGGCTTGTGCCGAAACATCGCCGCGCACCCATGGCGTTTGCCGTTTGGTTACGCAGGCATAAAGGATAATGGCACCAGCACACTGGCGCGCCCCGGAATAGACAGTAATCTGCAGCCGGCCGGAACTAGATCCGGTCTGGAGCACTGCGCATGATTTTTCGAAGACTTGTCTCTGCCGCGACCATACTCGCAGGCTTGGTAATTTTACCGGCCGCCGCCTCGGCAGCCAATGGCTTTACAACCGGCAACGTCAACGTGCGCGCCGGTCCAGGAACACGCTACGCCGCTGTCGGAATGCTTCTGGCCGGCACGCCGGTGGACATACGCAGCTGCCAGGCAAATTGGTGCAACGTCCGCGGCGATCGCCTTCGCGGTTGGGTCTCCGCCAACTTCCTGACGCGCGCGAACTATCGGCCTCCGGTGGTCGTGGTCCCGCCGCCGATCTTCGTCCGTCCCCCGGCTTACCGCCCACCCTACTGGAACCGTCCTCCCAGCTGGAATCGCCCGCCGAGCCCACGCCCTCCCAGGCCAGGCCCACCCGGTGCCAATTGCAGGATCGCTCCGGGCTTCCCTTGCCCACGGTGACCACCTCCTGACAGCCTGATGTCAGGAGCGCCTGCATGCGTCGCGCGGGTGCCGGCTTTCCGGCTCCGGCGCTCTTTTCATTTCAGCCGATACCGCCCATATTTCGCCCATGGCCAAATCTCCTGACAAGAAATCGACCGCTTCGGCGGCTGACAACCGTGCCGCGCAGCGCAAGCGCGGTGGCAATGGCGTAACCGACTTCCTCGACGCTTCCGAGCCATTGAACCGCCCCGGCTTCGGTGAGGCACCGCAGGCCGCATTGTCAGGCGCGCCGCTGTCAGGTTCGATCGCCGACTGGGCCGACGAGATCGCCAGGGAGGCCGAAAAACCTCAGCCCAAGCCCAAGAAGATCCCCGAGAAAAGCTCCGCGCCGACGCGCTCGTCACGCGGCACCTCGATGGGCGGTGCTGCCTCAGCCAAGGATCGCGCCGCTGCCGGCCTCAACCCGGTCGCCGGCCTCGACATTTCGCTTGAAGACGCGGCCTCGCTTTCCAATTCCGGCGTCACCGCAACCGTGGCTGCGCTGTCGGCGCTGATCGAAAGCGGCAACCCGCTGCACAAGGACGGCGAAATCTGGGTGCCGCACCGCCCTGCCCGCCCGGAAAAATCCGAAGGCGGCATCCAGATCGTCATGCAGTCGGAATTCGAGCCGGCCGGCGACCAGCCCACCGCCATCAAGGATCTCGTCGAGGGCGTGAGCTCGGCCGAGCGCACCCAGGTGCTGCTCGGCGTCACCGGCTCCGGCAAGACCTTCACCATGGCCAAGGTGATCGAGCAGACACAGCGTCCGGCGCTGATCCTGGCGCCCAACAAGACGTTGGCCGCCCAGCTCTATTCCGAGTTCAAGAAGTTCTTCCCCGACAACGCGGTCGAGTATTTCGTCTCGTATTACGACTATTTCCAGCCCGAAGCCTACGTTCCGCGCACCGACACCTATATCGAGAAGGAATCGACGATCAACGAGCAGATCGACCGCATGCGCCACTCGGCGACGCGCTCGCTGCTTGAGCGTGACGACGTCATCATCGTAGCCTCGGTCTCCTGCATCTACGGTATCGGCTCGGTCGAGACGTATACGGCGATGACCTTCCAGATGTCGGTCGGCGACCGGCTCGACCAGCGCCAGTTGCTGGCCGACCTCGTTGCCCAGCAATACAAGCGCCAGGACATCAATTTCGTCCGCGGCTCGTTCCGGGTGCGCGGCGACACGATCGAAATCTTCCCGGCCCACCTTGAGGATTCGGCCTGGCGCATCTCGCTGTTCGGCGACGAGATCGACTCCATCACCGAGTTCGACCCGCTCACCGGCCAGAAGACCGGCGACCTCAAGTCGGTCAAGATTTACGCCAACTCGCACTATGTGACGCCGCGCCCGACCTTGAATCAAGCCATCAAGTCGATCAAGGAAGAGCTGCAGCACCGCCTGCAAGAGCTTGAAAAGGCTGGCCGCCTGCTCGAGGCGCAGCGCCTGGAACAGCGCACCCGCTTCGACCTGGAGATGCTGGAAGCCACCGGTTCCTGCGCCGGCATCGAGAACTATTCGCGCTATCTCACCGGCCGCCGCCCCGGCGATCCGCCGCCAACGCTGTTCGAGTACATCCCCGACAACGCGCTCGTCTTCATCGACGAAAGCCACGTCACCGTTCCGCAAATCGGCGGCATGTATCGCGGCGACTTCCGCCGCAAGGCGACGCTGGCCGAATACGGCTTCCGCCTGCCCTCCTGCATGGACAACCGGCCGCTGCGCTTCGAGGAATGGGACGCCATGCGCCCGCTTTCGGTCGCGGTGTCTGCGACGCCCGGCGCCTGGGAAATGGAAGAGGCCGGCGGTGTCTTCGCCGAGCAGGTCATCCGCCCAACCGGCCTGATCGACCCGCCGGTCGAGGTGCGCCCGGCAAAAACCCAGGTAGACGATGTCGTCGGCGAGATCCGCGCCACCACGCAGGCCGGCTATCGCACGCTGGTCACGGTGCTGACCAAGCGCATGGCCGAGGACCTGACGGAGTACCTGCATGAGAACGGCGTGCGCGTCCGCTACATGCACTCCGACATCGACACGCTCGAGCGCATCGAGATTCTCCGCGACCTGCGCCTTGGCGCGTTCGATGTGCTCGTCGGCATCAACCTGCTGCGCGAGGGCCTCGACATTCCCGAATGCGGCTTCGTCGCCATTCTCGACGCTGACAAGGAAGGTTTTCTGCGTTCCGAAACGTCGCTGATCCAGACTATCGGCCGCGCGGCAAGAAACGTCGACGGCAAGGTCATCCTCTACGCCGACCAGATCACCGGCTCGATGGAACGCGCCATGGCCGAAACGACGCGCCGCCGCGAAAAGCAGATGGCGTGGAACCAGGCCAACGGCATCACACCGGAAAGCGTCAAGTCGCGCATCTCCGACATCCTCGACTCGGTCTACGAGAAGGACCACGTCCGCGCCGACATCTCGCAGTTCACCGACGAAGCCGGTGCGATGATCGGCAACAACCTCAAGGCCCATCTCGAAGCGCTCGACAAGCAGATGCGCAACGCCGCCACCGATCTCGACTTCGAAAAGGCGGCCCGCATCCGCGACGAGATCAAGCGCCTGCGCGAGATGGAACTGGCGATCTCGGACGATCCGCTGGCGCGCGAAGTCGAGTCGCAGAGTCCCTCGTCGGGCCGCGAAAAAGGCAAACACAACAAGGGCGTGGCCAAGCACCGCACGGCCGAGGAGCAGGAGCGTTTTCGCAAGCTCGACGAAGCGCGCGCCGCCGAGGAAGCGGCCAAGGCGGCACGGCCCAACCTGTTCCGCAAGCCGCATATCGACGACATGGGCCCGGGCACCGACATGACCACGCCCGCAGGTGCCGTCTCGCGCTCGCTGTTCAAGAAGCAGTCGGCGGCCGAGGCCCATGGCTCGGATTATGGCGTCCCCGACGATGGCAAATCCCTGTTCAGGAAGAATGACCTGGACGAAATGACGGTGCGGCGCACCGAAAAACCCGTCGAGGGCGTCAAGCCGATCAAGCGTGCCAAGATCGGCGCAGGTTCCTACGAGGATCCGGCGGAAGCCGCCCGCGAGAAGAGGCGGCCAGGCAAGTCAGGTCGGCCCGGGCAATGACCCGGCTTTGCCCCAAGCCTGACTGAAAAAAGTTCGGCGGGCCATGTCGGTTTCCGCCCGCTTCGCTCGTCCTTGAGGCGAGGCATCGGCCGATGGCGGTTCACGATGCCCGGAACAGACGCCGCCAAGGCGGCGATTGGCTCAAGCGAGGAACGGAGAAAAAGATGTCGGAAGCACAGAAAGTCGAATATCCCGCCGCGAAGGTCCTTGGCGGCCTGATCGCCTACCTGCAGGTCGACGGCGCCTTCAAGGCAGCCGAGTTCTACAAGCGCGCCTTCGGCGCCGAACAGGTATTCGCCTACCCGCCGGACGAGCAGGGCCGCACGATGCACGTGCACCTGTACATCAATGGCTCGTCCCTGATGCTGAGCGACGCCTATCCCGATCACGGCCATCCCCACGAAAAGGCGCAAGGCTACACCATGCAGCTCATTCTCGGCGACGACATCGACGCGTGGTGGAAGCGCGCGGTGGACGCAGGCTGCGAGGTCGTCGCGCCGCTCGACGTCATGTTCTGGGGCGACCGCTGGGGCCAACTCCGCGATCCCTTCGGCATAAGCTGGGCGATGAATTCTCCGGTCAAGCCGGCCTGACGCCGTTGAAACTTGCTGCACGCCGCAAGGGCGCGCAGCAATCCCTCAGTCGTGCGTTTCGCCCGACAAAGGCGTCGCCAGCATTGAGGGGCGCTTTTCGAATGCATCGAACCAGCGCGTCAGCCGCGTCCGGCCGCGAAACGACGGCAAGTCGCGAAACGCCATCCACGACAACGCAGTCGCCAGCGCCACATGGCCGATATTGAGAGCGTCGTCATCGAGCGACGCTTCGAGCCAGTCATAGGTCGCCTCGATCTTTTCCCTGAAGCCGTCTGCAAGCGGCTCATAACGCAGGAGTTCCGGTCGCCTCTCGGTTTCCCAGCGCAAGCCAATGCCTGTCTGCGCCAGCCCTTGCGCCACGGCCTGCAGCCGCAGTGCCTGCCAGCGCGCCTCGCCGCGCTCGGGGATCAGCTTCGGACCGTCATGCAGCGTGTCGAGAAAGTCGCAGATGACATCGGAATCGAAGATCGGCTCGCCGTCCGGGCGCAGTAGCACCGGCACCTTGCCGAGCGGATTTTCGGCGTAGACGCTGGCGTTGCGCAAGGTCGGGCTGGTTTCGTGATGGATCACCTTGAGCCGATCGGCGATACCGACCTCATGGGCGAAGACGAGCGCCTTGCGGGCAAAGGGTGAATGGGTCTGGTAATAGAGGATCATCGTTTTTCCGTGCGGATCGGCAGTCGCTAGTCCGTGCCTTTCTAGCCCTTGGGCGGAGAGTATTGCGCTCTCATTGCGCTCGGGGGACGCAAGTTCATTGCGCATCAGCCCACCCGCCCGATGCCTTTCCGCTTCAGCGCCGCGGTCCAGTTCGGCAGCCGCAATCCCTATGCAATTCCTATAAAGCTGGTCGTTACCCTCTCTCGAATTCACACGCGATGACGGACTATCTGTTCCCTCATCATGAAGCCGGAAAACATCCCCGCGCTGGCCGAACGTGTCGCAGACATCAGGATCCTCCGCGAGCACCACGTCTGGGCCGCCGCCGACATTCTTGGCTTGGACGAACTCGACGACAGATCTCGCCGAAAATTCCGGACGCTCATGGAGGCCGACGCATTGGTCGACGCGGTGCTGTTGCTCGCCGCCAATGCCGAGCCGCCGAGATCGATCGAAACCATCAGGAACCATGCCGGGCGCTGGGTCTGCTCCACGCGCCATGCCTTTCCAGGCGGCAGCCGGTCCAGCACGGCCGAACATGCCGACCTCGCGGCGGCGGTGCTCGCTGCGCTGCTGGTGAGCTTTCAGCAGCCGTCCGCGCATCGTCGCCGGCGAACCACTTCTTTCCTCCAGCTTGATCGGGCCGACAGCCATGACCACCCCAGCCGCGACCATTGAACAGCTTCGCCAGCGCCTGTCGGGCGCGCTGTCCGCCCTCGTCACACCCTTCAGGAACGGCGAGGTCGACCTGAAAAGCCTTGGCACGCTTGTCGAATGGCAGATCGCTGAAGGCATCAACGGCCTTGTTCCCTGCGGGACCACAGGCGAGGCTCCGACCTTGTCCTGGCACGAGCGCATGGCCATCATCCGCCGTTGCGTGGGCGTCGCTGCCGGGCGCGTGCCGGTCATTGCAGGCACCGGAACCAACAGTACGGATGCGACGGTCGCCTACACCGCCGCCGCTCGCGATTTCCGCGCCGACGCCGCCCTTATCGTCACGCCCTACTACAACAGGCCAACCCAGGCCGGAATCGTCAGGCATTTCGAGACAATCGCCGCCAAGGTCGACATTCCGATCATTGTCTACAACGTTCCTGCGCGTACCGGCATCGACCTGACAACCGCCACCATCGAGCGGCTGGCCGACATCCCCAACATCGTCGGTTTCAAGGACGCGACCGGAGACCTGTCGCGACCGATGACGCTGGTGCAAAAATACGGCGACCGCTTCGTCTGGCTGTCCGGCCACGACGCCACCGCCTTCGGCTTCAACACCATGGGCGGCAGCGGCACCATCTCGGTGGTTGCCAATCTGGCGCCACGCCTTTGCGCCGCCCTGCACGGCGCCTGCCGGCGTGGCGATCCGCACACGGCACGGGAAATCCAGAACCGCCTGCGCCCGCTCATTGCGGCGCTCGAACTCGAAACCAACCCGGTGCCGGTCAAGCACGCGCTTCACCTGATGGGAAAGATGTCACCAGATGTCCGGTTGCCGCTGATCGAGGTCGAGCCGAATACGGCCCTGGCTATCCGCGACGCATTGTCGGTGCTGGACAACGGGGTACGTCCCACGCGCTCGCAGCGCCCCGCACGCGTTGCCTCCGGCTCTGCTTCGATCGGCCGGCATTTATGAAATCCAGATTTCTTGGCGTCATGCCGCCCATCGAATTCATATGGCGGGCGCATCACATCACCAATGCAATGCTTGCATCAAACGCACGGCAATTCGCCGTGAAGATCGAGAAAGGCAAACCACAATGGGCACGCTGGCTCGCGACATCCATCCCGCTTCGACGCTCCACCGCTTCATGGTTGGCCGCGACCCCCAGGGGCGCTGGGTTGTCAGTGACGAACTGGGCATGGTTGGCGGCATCTTCGCCGACAAGGAATCGGCCGTCAGGTTTGCCCTGACCGAGAGCGATCATATGCCCGGCGCCGTATTCTGTGCGCCCTGCGAGGTCACGCTCAGCCTCGACCCGCTTTCAGATTTGGGCACCGCTGCTGTAGCCGTTCCCGGCCGCCACTAGGGGCAATTTAATCTAGCTCCAATGTGGCAATTCACGGCTCCATCGGGCTGTGGTCCAATGCCCGATTGGCTGCCACTTCCAGGCAGTTGGTGGGAAAGGAGCACATGGCCATGGCAAGTCTCGGCACTGTCGCCTTAGCAGCCGGCATTCTGGGCACGGCAATGACATTTTCGGACGCCGGTGCCGCACCGGTGGCATCCGCGCCATTCGATCTGACCTTCCTGTCCAGTTCGGGCGGCGCGGACCTCATCCTGATCGGCAAGAGGTCGAGCGGTGTGTCGAAATCGACGAGCACGTCGAGTGCGAGTTCGACAAGTTGCTCGAACGGCACCTGCTCCTCCGACAGCGATTCAAAGAGCGATTCCGGCACGAACTCGTCGACCAGCACCAGCACGTCGACAAGCAGCAGCTCATCCAAGAACAACAACCGGTCGACAAACTCGAACTGATCTCGGCACAGCCGGGCAGTCCGCATGCTTCGGCGGGCCTTCTTTAACCTAGCGGTACCGTCAGGCCCGCCTTCACCCTGTCCATCGCCACCAGCGTGCGAAACCGCCTGATGTTGGGATTGGCGAAAAACAGCCGCCGTGTCAGCGCCTCATATTCTCCCATGCTGGCGACCGTGACGACGAGCACGAAATCCGCCTCGCCGGTGACGTAGTAACATTGCTGCACTTCGGGAGCACCGGCAAAGCTCGCCTTGGTCGCGTCGAGCAGGTCGATCCGCTCGCTCTCCACCTCGACCTCGACGATGACCGTGATCGACTGCCCGACCTTGTCGGGGTCGACCACGGCGACATTGGCGGCAATAACGCCGCTCTCCTCCATGCGCTTGATACGCCTTTGCACCGCCGGCGCCGAGAGGTTGACGGCCTCACCGATCTCGCGCTGCGGCGTAGAATTGTCGCGTTGCAGGATGTCGAGGATCTTCAGGTCGAAGGCGTCCAGATCGTTTCCCTGCCCGGCATGTTTCAACATCAGCGTCCTCGCGAAACAAACTTGCATCACGCGTCGCCAATTAGAGCGCCTTTCTCTGTCGTCACGCAATATCAATGCATGGAAACAGGAGCCCCTCGTCATGCTTATCCGCAACCAACACCCCGACTATCGCAAGCCGCTTGAAGCAGTCGATGCCGAAACGCTCGGCATCGCAGCAGCCGAAGCGGTCGAGCGCTTCCTGTCGCACCGGCCCAACCATCGGCCCACGCCACTCCGTTCCTTGCCCGCGCTCGCCCACGGGCTTGGCCTTGGCACCATCCACCTCAAGGACGAAGGCTATCGTCTCGGCCTCGGCAGCTTCAAGGCGCTCGGCGGCGCCTATGCGGTCATCCGCCTTGTGCTTGAAGCTGCGGAAAAGGAGCTCAAACGTCCGGTCGAAATCGCCGAACTGTACAGCCCGGAAGTGACGAGAATTTCCGCCGCCATGACCTTCGGCTGCGCCACGGACGGCAACCATGGCCGCTCGGTGGCGCAAGGAGCGCAACTTGTCGGCGCGAAGTCGGTCATCTTTGTCCATGGCGGCGTCAGTGACGCGCGCATCGCAGCCATTGCCCGCTATGGCGCCGAGATAACGCGCGTTGCCGGCACCTATGACGATTCCGTCGCCGAAGCCGCCCGCGTCTGCGACCAGAACGGCTGGACCGTGGTCTCCGACACGTCCTGGCCGGGATACGAGCGCATCCCCGGGCTGGTCATGCAGGGTTATACCGCAATCATGCGCGAAGCCCTCGAAAAGCTGCCGCTGCCGCCGACCCATGTCTTCGTCCAATCAGGTGTTGGCGGCATCGCCGCCGCGGCTGCCGCCTATCTGGCCAGCCGCTTCGGCGCGGCACGCCCGACATTCGTCGTCGTCGACCCAGCACGTGCCGCCTGCATCTTCGAGACCGCGCGTACCGGCAGGCCGGTGAAGCTGCATCACGGCGAACCAACAGTCATGGCGATGCTGGAGTGCTACGAGCCTTCATTGCTTGCCTGGCGCATCCTGTCGCGTGTCGCCGATGCCTTCATGACCGTCGAGGACGAGACCGCGGTCGAAGTGATGAACCGCCTCGCCCGCCCGCTCGGACATGACCCGGTTGTTGTATCGGGCGAAAGCGGCGGTGCCGGCCTCGCCGGGCTGCTGACAGCCGCCCGCGATCCAGGCATGCGCGCAGCGATCGGCCTCGACGACAAATCGCGCGTGCTGCTTGTCGTCACCGAAGGCGCCACCGACCCCGACCGGTATCGCGAACTTGTCGGCCTCACCCCTGCCGATCTCATGAGCAACGCAGCGTCGATTGAGGTCAAGTGACCAGCAGGGCCTCGCCTTGTCCCGCGCCGGAACAAGGCGAGCCGCCCTCTCCCGCAGTTTCGACATGCTGCTGCAATGTCCGCTCGATATCAGCCGCCATCCGGTCTGAGATGAGAGGGCATTTCGCGCGATGACGGTTTCTGTTCCTGTTCAAACAGCCTCGCACTTTCCTTCCGATGCCGAGATCAGACGCATCCTCGCCGAACGCATCGACGAGCAGCGCCAGAGCCTTGGCATCGTCGTCGGCACCTTTGGTCCGGACGGCCGCCACATCGTCTCGCACGGCAATTTCGGTGCCTACTACGCCCGACCGGTCGATGCCGATACCGGCTTCGAAATCGGCTCTATCACCAAGGTCTTCACAGCCCTTGCACTCGCCGAGATGGCCGGGCGCGGCGAGGTTGGGCTCGATGATCCGGTCGCCATGTACCTGCCGGCCACCGTCCATATGCCCCGGCGCAATGGCCGCGAGATCACCCTGATCGACCTCGCCACCCACACCTCTGCTTTGCCGCGCCTCCCTGGAAACCTCGCGCCTGACGACGTCGACAATCCCTATGCTGACTACAGCGTCGATCAGATGTACGCGTTCCTGTCCGCCTATGAGCTGCCCCGCGACATCGGCAGCCAGTACGAGTACTCCAATCTAGGCATGGGCCTGCTTGGCCATGCGCTGTCCCGCCGTGCCGGCCTTAGCTATGGCGCGCTGGTGCGCGAGCGTATCCTTTCGCCGCTCAACATGCGTTCCACCGCCGACACTTCGGCCGTCTACATGAAGTCGCGCCTCGCCAACGGCCACGACGCCAAGCTGATGCCGGTGCTGAACTGGGATCTGCCAACGCTTGCCGGCGCGGGCGCGCTCTTGTCCACCCCCGACGACATGGTGAATTTCATCGAGATGCTGGTCGGCGCCAGGTCCTCACCGCTTGAGGCCGCACTCGCGACCACGCTTTCGATTCGGCGCCCGATCGGTGCCGAAGGCGACGAGACCGGGCTTGGATGGGTCATCTCAGGCAGCGGCGACGGCCAGATCGTCTGGCACAATGGCGGCACCGGCGGCTATCGCGCCTTTCTCGGCTTCATGCCGGCAAAGGGCGTCGGCGTTGTCGCTTTGTCCAACACCGCGACCGAAATCGGTGTCGACGACATCGGCAGGCACCTGCTCGACGGCAGGAACCCGCTGGCCGAACCGCCAAGAGAACGCGTCGCGGTCACGCTCGATCCGGCAACCTACGACCGCTATGTCGGCGACTACCCGCTCAGCCCCGACTTTGTGCTCAGCATCACCCGCCACGGCAACGGCCTTGCTGTCCAGGCCACCGGGCAGTCACGGGTGGAAATCCTGCCGGAGAGCGAAACATCGTTCTTCTGCACTGCAGTCAATGCCCAGATCACCTTCGATGTCGATTCCCGCGGGCAGGCAAAAGGCCTGACGCTTCATCAAAACGGCGTCGACCAGCCAGCAATGCGGGTAGATGAATAGCCCACTCCCCAGAAGTCCTGCGCAAGTGTACATTAGCCCCCCTGATATTTATCAGGCATGTGTGGGGGCGATATGCTGAGACTGGCAGCAGCACTCATTGTTGCCCTGATTTCGTCGAGCGGCACCTACGCCGAAACGGTCTATCATCGCGGCAATACCCACGAACCGGGTTCGCTCGATCCGCACAAGGCTTCGACGGTCAACGAAGCCCACATCTTGGTCGACCTGTTCGAAAGTCTGGTAGCGTACGACGCCCGCGTAGACATCAACACGATGAACATTCACCCCTCACGCTTCATCGCCAATACGCAATAGAATAGGCGCGCGATTTTCTCGCGCACCTATTAATTGCCTACTCAGCAGCCAAGGCCGGACGGGGCGCGATCTCGGTGACGTTGCCGTGGTCCGCGCTTTCTGGTTCGGCCACCCTCTTCTTCGGCTCCTTGCCGAAGAAGAGCGCGTAGCCAGCCGGCAGCACAAGGATCGTCAGCACGGTCGCCACCAGGATGCCGCCCATCATGGCATAGGCGAGCGGGCCCCAGAACACGCCGCGCGAGATCGGGATCAGCGCCAGTACCGCCGTCATCGCCGTCAACACGATCGGCCGGAAGCGGCGCACCGCAGCCCCCACGATCGCTTCGTATCGCTCCATGCCCGCCGCGATGTCCTGGTCGATCTGGTCGACCAGGATGATCGAGTTGCGGATGATGATGCCGAGCAGCGCGATGACGCCGAGGATCGCGACGAAACCGAAGGGCGCGCCCGATATCAGCAAGGCTGCCGCCGCCCCGATGATGCCGAGCGGTCCGGTCGCCAGCACCAGCATCGACTTGCCGAAGTGCTGGAGCTGAACCATCAGCAGGAGAACGATGACCAGCAGCATGATCGGCGCCTTGGCGGCGATCGAAGCCTGGCTTTCGGCCGCATCCTCCGCACCGCCCTGAATCTCGACCTTGTAGCCCGGAGCAAGGCCGTCGCGCAGCGGCTTGAGGTCGGCATACAGCTTCATCGCCACGTCGTTCGGCTGGATGCCGTCAGGCAGCGTCGCCCTGACCGTGATCGTGGGCAGGCGATCACGGCGCCATTCGATGCCCTGCTCCATCACAGGCACTACCTTGGCCACCTGCGACAGCGGCACGAAGCCACCGAAGTCGGTCGGAATGTAGACAGAGTTGACCGCCGACAGCAGGTGCCTGTTGGCCTCCGGCTCGCGAGCAACGATCGACACCGTTTCCTCGCCGTCGCGGAAATCGTCCAGCGGCGCACCCGACATGGTCGCCTGCAGCATCTGGCGGATGCGCTGCGAGGAAACGCCCAGCGCCCGCGCCCTGTCCTGATCGACGACCAGCTTCATCCCTGGCACCGGCTCGAGCCAGTCGTCGTGAATGGCGCCGAGTTCGGGGGTCGCGGCGAACTTCGCCTTCACCTCGTCGGCGATGCGCCTGACCTCGGCGCGGTCCGGACCCATCACGCGCAGCTGCACCGGCCAGCCGGTGGGCGGCCCGAGGAACAGGCGGTCGACCTTGCCGCGGATCGAAGGGAAATCCTCGGCCAGGATGGTGCGCAGCTTGACGATCAGCCTTTCGCGGGCCGGCTCGTCATTGGCCATGATCAGAAGCTGGGCGTAGTTGGGGTTGCGCAGCTGCTGGTCGAGCGGCAGGAAAAAGCGCGGCGCGCCCTCGCCGATATAGGTGGCGATGAACTTCTTGTCGGGATCGTCCATCATCTTTGCTTCCAGCGCCTCGGCCTGCTTTTCGACCTCCTTGATGCTGGTGCCTTCGGGCAGCCAAAGATCGACAAGGATTTCGGGCCGCGACGACTGCGGGAAGAAGTTCTGCGGGATGAACTGGAAGGCAAACAGGCTGCCGAAGAAAGTCACCAGCGTCATCACCAGCACGATGATGCGGTGGCGCACCGCCCAGCTCACCGTCGCGCGCAGGCGGCGGTAGAAATTGGTATCGAAGGCATCGTGGTGGCTGCCGGCATGCTTGCGCTGCTTGAGGATCACGTTGCCAAGCCAGGGCGTGAAATAGACCGCCACGAACCACGAGATCACCAGCGCGATGCCAACGACGTAGAACAGCGATCGTACGTACTCGCCCGCCGTCGAGGCCGCAAAGCCGACGGGGATGAAGCCTGCCGTGGTGATCAACGTACCGGTCAGCATCGGAAACGCCGTCGACGAATAGGCAAAGGATGCCGCGTCGACCTTGACGAGCCCTTCCTCGAGCTTCCGCTCCATCATCTCGACGACGATCATGGCGTCGTCCACCAGCAGCCCGAGCGCGATGATCAGCGCGCCAAGCGAGATGCGCTGCAGGTCGATGCCAAGCTGGTACATGACGGCGAAGGTCGCGGCCAGCACCAGCGGAATGGTGATCGCGATGACCATGCCCGAGCGCCAGCCGATCGACAGGAACGACACCACAAGCACGATCAGCAACGCCTCGACCAGCGCCTTCATGAACTCGCCGATGGCCTCCGTCACCACCTCGGGCTGGTTGGAAATCTGGTCGACCGACACGCCATAAGGCAGCGATTCCTCGAAACGCTTGTAGGTCTCCTCGACGGCATTGCCGACATCGGTGACCTTGAAGCCCTTGGCCATCACCACGCCGACCTGGACGCTGTCCTGGCCGTTGTAGCGGAACTTGCGCTGGTAAGGGTCTTCGAGGCCGGTCGTCACCGTGGCGATGTCGCCAAGCCGCGTGACCTGGGTGCCGGCGCGCAGGCGCAGCTCGCGAATGTCGGAGGCCTTGGAAAGGTCGCCCTCGACCGAGATGCGTACCGAATGCGTGCTGGTGTCGACAGCGCCAGCCGGGTCGATGTTGTTTTGCCCGGCGATGGTGGCGCGCACGTCGTTCAGCGTCAGCCCACGTTCGGCCAGCGCCTTGGAGGAGACGTCGATATAGATACGTTGCGGCTGGTCGCCGAGGATTACGGCCTTCTCGACGCCGGGCGTCGTCAGCAGCATGTCGCGCGCCTTGATGGCGATCTTCTTGAGTTCGGGATAGCTGTAGCCTTCGCCCGATATCGAATGCAGCGTGATGAACGTGTCGCCGAATTCGTCGTTGAAGAACGGGCCGATCAGGCCTTGCGGCAGCTCGCTCGATATATCGCCGACCTTCTTGCGCACCTGGTAGAAGGCGTCCTTCACCTGGGCGGTATCCGTATTGCCCTTGACCTGCACGGTGATGATGGCGCTGCCGGCGCGCGTGTAGGACTTCACCCAGTCGAGATGCGGCGTTTCCTGCAGCTTGCGCTCGATCTTGTTGACGACCTGGTCCTGCATCTCCTCGATCGAGGCGCCAGGCCAGACCGCCTGCACCACCATGACGCTGAAGGTGAAGTCCGGGTCCTCGCTCTGGCCCATGCGCATCAGGCCGAGCGCGCCGGTAATGATGATCAGCCCGAACAGGAAACGCGCGATGCTCGGATGCCCGATTGCCCAGCGCGACAGGTTGAAGGGCTGCTTGCTCTGGCTGGAATTATCCATGGCCGTGGTTCCACGCTGGCGCAAGGGTGCCGTCAGCGGCACCGAGACATGCGCAGGTTCAGGTTTTTCTACGGCGTCGCCAGCCCTATCGGCCGCCCGGCGCCTAGCGGGATTGTTGTCCTTAGCGGACCGCTGCTGTGGCCTCGTTCGCGGCCGAGCGCTGTTCAGCCGTCGGCAGCTTGACCTTCAGGTTCTCAGTCATGAACTGGGTGCCGGCGGCCACCACGATATCGCCGGGCTTCAGGCCGTCGGCGACCTCGACGCCGTCATCGGCGAAGCTTGCTACCTTGATGTCGCGCGCATGCACCGTTTGCCGGTCGTTGTCGACTACCCACACGATCTGCTTGCCGTCTTGCTTGGCGAGAGAGCTGAGAGGGATCGAAACGAATGCCTTGCCGTTGTTGACCGACGCCTCGATGGTCGCGGTCATGCCAAGCAGCACGCGTGAGTCATCAGGCAGGCTGACGCGCACGGAAAAGGTCCGCGACAGCTGGTCGGCGCTGCCGGCGACCTCGCGCACCTTGCCGTCCAGCACGAGCTTGTCGTCCGACCAGAAGCTGACCTTGACCGCCTTGCCGGGCGTGAACTGGGCGATTTCCAGCTCGGGCACCGCAATCTGCACTTCCTTTTCGCCGTCGACGGCAACGCTGACCACCGGGGTGCCAGAGCCGACGACCTGGCCGGTGTCGGCGTTGACGGCGGTCACGATGCCATTCTGGTCGGCGCGCAGTTCGGCATAGCCGACCTGGTTCTTCGCCTGCTTGAGCGACGAAGCCGCCGCGTCGCGCAATGAAACGGCCTGCTTGTAGCTCAGTGCCGCCTGCTCGCGCTGGGCTTCGGAGGCGAATTTCCGGTCAAACAGCTGTTGGGCACGCTGATCGACGAGATGGGCCGTCTCGACCTGCTTGTCCGCCGCTTCGAGATTGGCCGCGGCACTGCTCACCGCAAGCTGGTAGTCGGTCGGGTCGATGCGGGCCAGAAGATCGCCAGCCTTCACCTTGTCGCCGATGTTGACAACCCGTTCGGTCATCTTGCCGGCAACGCGGAAACCGAGGTTCATCTCGGTACGGGCCTTTACCCCTCCCGAATAGTTAAGCTCGCGGGTCGTGCCGGCGTTGGCGATCTCCACCACCTTGACCGGCCGCACCAAGGCGGCAGTTTCCGTCTTGGCTTCAGAGCAGGCGGAAACGCCAATGCCGATCAACGACACCAGTGCCAGGCTGGCGAGAGGGCGCAGTTTCGGATTGAAGGTCTTGAACGAATTCATCGTTCGCACTCCTGATTGTCTAGCGGGATGTGGGATGACGGCCCGGAAGCCGCCCTGCTATTTCAGCGCCCTGAGGGCGTATTCCGTAAGTTCTTCGAACGTCGCGCGGTTAGGCTTGTTGACGCACTGCGACACCATCTGCGGGTGGCACAGCGTTGCAGTCGCCGCGCCAAAGCATCGCGCGGCGATCTGCGGATCCTGCTTGGAAAATTCGCCCGACTCGATGCCCTCGCGGATGACTTCCGCCATCAGGTCGTGCAGCCGGTCGATATGCTTTTCGATGACATGCCAGTCACGCTCCAGCGCGACGATGACCATCTCGTGTACCTTTTCCTGGTCGAGCATCGTCTCGACGGTCAGGCGGTGCTGGGCGTGAATGAAGCGGCGCAGGCGCTCGGTGGCGCTGCCCTCGGACCGCAATATCTCGCAGGCCATCTGGTAGACGAAGCCTAGCATGCGGCCGCAGATCGCCTGGTGGATTTCGACCTTGGAGGCGAAGAAGCGGTAGATGTTGGCCGGCGACATGCCGAGATCGCGGGCGATGTCGGCCACGTTGGTCTTGGCATAGCCGTAGTGACGGAAAAGCCGGTCGGCTGAATCGAGAATGCGCCCGACAGTCTCCTGTCGCGCCAGATCAACGGGGTTTTCGGCTACATCGTTCATTTCGGGTCGCTCGATTTACGACTGACGATTTTTAAATTTCGTCATTCGTAAAACGTAAATCGCCCGTCGTCAATCCACCGCGCTGCAAAAACTGACATATGCTGCCACCGGCTGCTACCACCGGCCAGGCGTGCCGCCAGCCTAGTTCGTGCCGGCACGCTGGTATTCGACGCTGCGCTCGCTTGCGATGCGATCCTCCAGAACCTCGCTGGAATAGCCGAACTCGGACAGCGCCCTGCCAGCCAGCTGCAGCCCGGCCTCGATTGCATCCGGGATCACGAATTCGGCGCCGGCGGCGTACAGTTCGCGGGCATGTTCGGCATCGCGCGCCCGTGCCAGCACCGGAATGTCGCCCCGCAACTGGCGCGCTGCCTTTACCATGGCCGCGGCGTCCTTGGGATCATCGACGGTGACAATGAGCATGCTCGCGCCGGCAAGACCCGCGTGGGTGAGGATCTCCGGGCGCGAGCCGTCGCCGAGGTAGATCTTGCGCCCCGCCTTGCGCTCGCGCGCAACGACCTCGGCATTGCGCTCCAGCGCCACGATGTCGGCTTCCTCGGCATCGAGAATTCGCGCAATCGTACGCCCGACCCGGCCGAAGCCGGCGATCACGACATGGCCGCCAAGGTCGGGATAGGATTCCGCCACGGCGTCGTTGGACGTCTTTTCTTCAAAACGGGCCGCCAGCGCTCGCCCGATCCGCGCCATCAGGGGCGTCGTCAGCATCGACAGCCCGGCAATGCCGGCGATCAGTGTCGGGGTGGCGGAATCGAACAACGCGACGGCCGTCGCAGTGGTCACCACCACGAAGGCGAATTCGCTCGCCGGTGCGAGCAGAAACGCGGTTTCGATTGCCAGTGCGGGTTTCAGGCCGAACGCGCGCAATGCAAAGGCCGCAATCGCCGCCTTGGCAGCCAGGAGCAGGACCAGACCGCCCAACACGATCGGCCAGGAACCCCAGATCGTGGTCAGGTCGAGGTTGAGACCGACCGTCATGAAGAACAGGCCGAGCAGCAAGCCCTTGAACGGCTCCAGGTCGACTTCGGCTTGATGCTTGAACTCTGTCTCGCCGAGCAGCAGGCCGGCCAGGAACGCGCCGAGCGCCATGGACAGCCCTGCCGAAGCGGTCAGAACCGCGCCGCCGATGATCACCAGTAGCGTCAGCCCCATCAAAAAGTCGCGGCCACCGGCGCGCGCAGCCAGGCGGAAGGCGTCCTTCAGCACGAAACGCCCAAACAGCAGGAGGAACGCGACAGCGATACCGCCCTGGATCAGCGCCTCCAGCAGCGCCGGAAAGAGATTCGCTTCCGGCCCCTGCGCCAGAAAGCCGATCAGGATGAGGATCGGCGCCACCAGCATGTCCTGAAACAGCAGCACCGCCAGCGCTGCGCGCCCCACTGGGCCAGTCGCCCGCCTTTCCTCGACCAGGGTCTGCATGACGACTGCCGTTGACGACAGCGCCAAAGCCAATCCGATCGCCAGCGCTACATGATGCTCCACGCCCATCAGCATGACGGCCAAGGTGATGGCCAATACGCTCACAAGCGCCTGCAGCCCGCCGGCCCCGAACACCAGTCCGCACAACGACTTCAGCTTTTCAAAGGACAACTCTGTGCCGAGCAGGAACAGCAAGAACAGCACGCCGAACTCGGCAAACGGCTCCGCCACCTTCGGGTCGGAAAAGGTCAGGTGCCCCAATAACGGCCAGTGTTCGGCCAGAGCTCCTATGCCGAAGGGGCCCAGCACCACCCCTGCGAGCAGGAAAGCCAGAACGCTTGGAACCCGCAACAACCTGAGCACGGGGGCCAGAACGCCGGCGGCAAATAGGAACACAAGGGCGTCATTGAGCCAGGTACCGTGTAATGCTCCGCCCATGAAGGCTCCTTGGCAAGCGGCGCCTTGCGCTCGCATGTCGGGGCCGGCTACCCGCCAGCGTTGATGGCACCGGCGTGATATAGACCGTCAGCGGCGGAAACGAAGAAAAATCTGGAGACCCGACGGAAATCGGCTTCAGGCTTTCGCCTGTCTTAAAGCGTCTTGTACATGATCGTCGTTGCATCGAGCCGGTCGCCGCCCATCGGATCGCGTGCGAAGCCAGGGATGACGCCGACAGTCTGGTAGCCCAGGGCGGCATAGAGCGGCTCGGCCTTGTCGCCGGTGCGCGTGTCCAGCGTGATCAGGCTGCGGCCTATCTCGCGCGCCAACCTCTCGAGTTCCGCCATCAGTTGCAGCCCGATGCCTTGGCGGCGGAAATCGGGATGGACAAGAAGCTTGTTGACCTCGGCGCGGTGCGGCTGGTTGGGCGGGGTATCGCGGTTCAGCTGCACCGAGCCGGCGATCCTGCCCTCGACCATGGCCACCAACACCAGCCGCGTCCCCTCTTCCACGCCTGGCAAAACCTTGGTGCTCCAGAACGCCTCGCTGTCGGCCTGCGAGTAGGGCAGCACGAAACTGATGCTCGCACCGTCATGGACACAAGCGTGCAGCAATCGGCCCAACTCTCCGAGATGGCTTGCGATGTCAGCGGCGGAGAAGATCGAAATGCTCATGATGCCTCACACAACAAAAAGAATGTATTTGGCGCCCGCCCGGGCGGACGTCTCAAAGGCGCTGGGACCAAACAACTGGTAGCGCAGGCAGTCACCGGGATTGAGGTCATGGGACTTGCCGTCGACGGTCACTGAAAGCGCGCCATCGAGCAAAATCAGATGATGTTCGAGGCCCGGCCGCGGCGGCGCGTCATAGGAAATGCGCGTGTCGGCATGGAGCTCGCATTCGAGTGCCTCGCCCGCCAGTGTCTGGGCCGGCGGCGAGATCGAACGCCTGCGAAAGCCGATTTCCGGGTCCGACCAGACCTCTTGGGCCCGTCGCCGCACCACAGGAGCGAACTCCCCTTCGACCATGTGCATCAGCCGCGACATTGTCAGCCCGTAGGCGGCACAAAGCTTTCCGAGCACGCTTGCGGTCGGGCTGACCTCTGCGTTCTCAAGCCGCGACAGCGTCGCCCGGCTCACCGCGCTGCGCCTGGCCAGTTCGTCCAGCGGCCAGCCGCGCTCCGCCCTGAGTGCCCTTAGCCGCTGGGCGATACGATTGTCGATTGTGTCGTTATGCAAATCCGCCATATCCATAATAGAGAAATATTCTCACATATGGGAATAAGTCAAGATCGCAACATTCACCTCTTCGGGATGGGCAAGCGTCGCTTATACGAACGAATACACAGCGCTCGGTTTTGTCGTGGCGGTACTGGCGGTGCCGACATCCGCCACAGCATGTTCGGCGACCAGCCGAAGCCGTACATGCGGCAGGTATGCCCGGCCGGGATCTCCAACCAGCACTTCGATGCCGGCCGACACACAGCGATCAAGGAAAGCGGTCACGCGGCTTGCCAGATCGGGCGCGTAAAACAGGTCGCCGACCAAGACCAGGTCGACTTCTGGCGGCGGACCGTTGGTCAGGTCGTCGCAAGCCGCCGTCAGGGCCACGTCATTCAGTGCCGCATTGAGCCCGATCGCGGCGATGCCGTTGCTGTCGATCTCCGCAGCCAGCACCGAGCGCGCGCCCGCCTTGGCCGCGGCGATGCCGACGAGCCCTGAACCCGCCCCAAGATCGAGCACGCGCCGCCCCCTCACCGTCTCCGGCCGGTCGAGTATGTGGCGGGCAAGCACGAGCCCGCCGGCCCATTGATAGGCCCAGTAGGGCGGCGGCGCGTCGTCGTTGGTGTCGTTTCCGGCAAGCTGTGCCAACCCGCTCGCGGGATGGGCGGTATAGAGCCGGACATCCGGCAGCGAGGGCACCGGTGTTATCAATAGATTGGCCGCGATGAACGCCGCCGGATCGGGGCGCGCGCTGCGCCTTGAAAGTTGGAAATTCAATGTCGGATCCTATGCAGCGTGCCGTCGCCGCACAATGGCTGACTTCGCGCGGCGCGCAAGCCCGCGCCGGCGGTGACATCAGACATCAGGGGCAAGGGAAGATCGGTCGTGAACGGGGTAGAAGCAGGAGACTGGTAATTCGAGCAAGCGGCTTCCACCCCGCATTGAGAAAGAGCTCAGCTCATCTTGCCCAGTATCTGGCGCATGTCGGCTGCGTCAAAGGCCTTGAGTGTCTGGTTCTTGACATTGCCGAGCGCTGAAATGGAAAGGCTGAGTGCAGTCGCCGTCAAGTCGTCGGGCGCTTCGACAATGCTGACCACATCATGCTTGCCAAGCGTCCACAACAAGGTGTGCACCTTGGCCCCGCCCTTCTCGGCCATGGCCCTGAATGCATCGGCTCGCTTGGTCGTGTCCCGTACGGACTTGACGCCTTGATCGGTGAAGTTCGTCAGGAAAACATAATATGCCATGCTGACCTCCCTCGATTGAGGAGGCGTGCGGGCGCATCAGCGTTGCCGCCGTTTCTCCCGCCGGCACCCTAGCACGGATCACCGTGCTTTGATGCAGGCGGGGCATAGGTCTTAGGAGCTAGAAATCGCTCGAACTCCTGGCGTCAGGACTTCAGCACGCCCGACTTCTTCGCTACCCAGGTGGCGATGTAATCCATTAAGCCAGGCGACAGGCAGTCGTAAGGTTCAAGGCCAAGTTCCCGCAGTCGGGCGCGCACGCCGTCCATCTCGGAGGGATCGATACCCGCTTCGATGATCGACGACACGAAAGCGGCAAAGCCGGGTTCCGCCCAGCCCGCTTCCTGGAAGCGCTCGGGATGAATGAAGTCGAGTCCCTTGAAAGCATGGTCGCGCTCGACCGGGCCATACATGTGCACGCCGCACCCCTTGCAGGCATGGCGCAGAATGAGAGCCGAAGGATCGACCACGGCAAGCTTGTCGCCGTTTTCCAGCACCGTGACGTTTTCATGCGCTGTGACGGCCACGACCGAAAACTTGGCACCCGCTGGCTTCCAGCACTTGGTGCAGCCGCAGGCATGGTTGTGCGCGACCTGCCCCTTGATTGCCACTTTCACCGGCCTGTCCGTGCAGGCGCAGACCAGAGTGCCGCCGCTGAAACTGGCGCTGCCGGGTTTGACCCCGCCATCGAGTGCCGGATGTATCGAAACTGAAGCCATGTCCTGTTCCTCCCTGATTTCGCGCCCGCCGGGCGCCTCTAATGGTATGCAACAAAGAACTCTGTGCGGCTGGTCCCATACGATACACCCAAGGTGCTGCGCGTCCACTTGGTCGAAATGAGGACCGCCGGCCAACGCCCTGCCACGCTCCCCCGCGCTTACCTGACGTCGATCCTCCACCAGTTCGGGCAGCCATCTTCGAATGAATGCGACAGCGGGCGCAGCTCCGCGTCCTCACCGGCATCGAAACTGCCGGTCACCAGGGCGACGGTGGGGTCATCGTCGATCGCCCCCAGCGTGCTGCCGCAGCGCGGGCAAAACGAGCGGCTCGAATAATCCGACGAGCGGTAGAGCGCTGGCGCTCCGCCTTCGCCAACCCATTCGACGGCGTCCCTTGGAAACTCGACCCAGCACAAGGTCGGTGCTCCGGAATGCCGCTGGCAAAATCTGCATGAGCAGCTGTGCGGATTGGCCGGCACGCCCGTCGCCCTGAACCTGATATTGCCGCACAGGCAACCGCCGAGATATTGCTTGGTTTCCATGCCATCCCCCTACTTCGAAATCACGGCAAACAATTGCCTTGAACAAGGCTCTCATAGAGCTTATTTGAAACCTGTTATCAATTCCGACAGGATATGTGCAGCAATGGATTTCAACTCGACAGCAACGCCAAGCCGTTTTGCCATCGAGGATATTCATGCCTGCTTCCGTTTCACTGTCCAATCTCACCTGGTCCACGCCTGACGGCCGGACGCTTTTTTCCGATCTCGACATCAGTTTCGACACCGGCCGCACCGGGCTTGTCGGGCGCAACGGCGTTGGCAAGTCGACGCTGCTGAAGCTGATTTCGGGCAGTCTGCCGGCGCAAGCCGGCACTGTATCGGTGAGCGGCAGCCTGGGCCTTCTGCGCCAGTCGGTCCGCCCTGCCGCCAATGAAACCATTGCCGACCTGTTTGGCGCCAGCGAAGGCCTTGAGCTGCTGCGCCGCGCCGAAGCTGGCCAGGCGGATGTCGCTGAGCTCGCCGACGCCGACTGGTCTCTGGAGACACGCGTCGCGTCCGCCCTCGCCCGGCTCGGCCTCGACATGCCTGCCGAAACGCCCCTGGCAATGCTTTCAGGCGGCCAGTGCACCCGCGCCGGCCTTGCCGCGCTGATCTTCAGTGAACCAGATTTCATCTTGCTCGACGAACCAACGAACAATCTCGACCGCGAAGGCAAAGCGGCTGTCCTGGCGCTTATGGCGAGCTGGCGAGCGGGTGCGATCGTTGTCAGCCATGACCGCGAACTGCTCGACACCATGGACACCATCGTCGAGCTGACCGCCCTGGGTGCCACGCGCCATGGCGGCAACTGGAGCCACTACCACGAGCGCAAGATGGCGGCGCTCGCAGCAGCCCGACTGGACTTGGCCGAAGCCGAGCGCCGCGCCGCGGACGTGGCGCGCAGTAGCCAGAAAGTTGCCGAACGCAAGGCACGCAAGGACAGCGCCGGCCACAAGAAGCGCGCCAAGGGCGACGCGCCGCGCATCCTGCTCGACCGACAGAAGAACCGCAGCGAAAATACTGCTGGCGACAACGCACGCCTGGCTGAACGCCGTCTCGCACAGGCCGCCGACGCCGCCGCTGCCGCCCGCGCGCAATTGGAGATCATCGAGCCGTTCACGGTCGTCCTGCCAACGACTGGCCTGCCGGCCAGCAAGCTCGTATTGCGCATTGAAGAAGCCAAAGCCGGCTATCACCAAGACCGGCCGATCATCGAGGACCTGTCGTTCGCCATAACGGGGCCGGAGCGTGTCGCCATCACCGGTGCCAACGGCTCGGGCAAGACCACCCTGCTCGCCCTAGTCTCGGGACAATTGCAGCCATGGTCAGGCAGCGTGCGGGTCATGGCAGATTTCGCCATGCTCGACCAGCAGGTCAGCCTCCTCGATCCTTCCGCCTCGATCCGCGACAATTTCCGTCGCATCAACCCCGACGCCGGTGAAAATGCCTGCCGCTCGGCCCTTGCGCGCTTCATGTTTCGCGCCGATGCCGCCCTGCAGATCGTTTCGAGCCTCAGCGGCGGCCAGTTGCTGCGCGCCGGCCTTGCCTGCGTTCTGGGCGGTACGAAGCCACCGCCGCTGCTCATCCTCGACGAGCCGACCAACCACCTCGACATCGATTCCATCGAGACGGTCGAGGCGGGATTGCGCGCCTATGACGGAGCGCTTCTTGTGGTCAGCCACGACGAAGCGTTCCTGAGGGGCATCGGCATTACCCATAGGCTTGAACTGTCGCCGCGGCAGTCATCTGCGGCGTATCAAAGCGAAAAGCCTTTCGCCATCAGCTGAATCCATGTCTACCTTTCGGGATCGGATATCGGAGACGGTACATGGCGAATTTCCTGAAAACGACGGTTGTCGGCGGCATCATATTCCTTTTGCCCGTCGTGCTGCTGTCGCTCCTTCTGAGCCACGCCTTGAAACTGGCGCATCAGTTCGTCGCGCCTCTCTCTCATAGCCTGCAGCTCGACCAGATGGGCGCCGTGGCTGGCTTCAGCGTCGTCACGACCGTGGCGGTAGCGGCATTGATTGTCGTTTCCTTCGCCGCGGGCATGATCGCGCGGACGGCCACGGGCACCCGGCTCTCGGTGTGGGTCGAGCAATCCCTGATCGGCGGCCTCCCCCCTTACCGGATGATAAGGACCATGGCCGAAGGGCTGATGCAGCTTGAGAATTCCGGAAGCCTGAAGCCGGCCCTGATCAACATCGAAGACGGCTGGCAGTTGGGCCATCTGGTCGAGGAAGTCGCCGAAGGCTGGGTCACCGTATTCCTGCCGCAGGCGCCGACGCCGCTGTCCGGCAACGTGATGTATCTGCCCGCCGACCGCGTTCGCCCGCTTGATATCACCATGGTTCAGGCAACGGCGATCGTGAAACGCATCGGCGCCGGTTCGGGCGACGCCCTGCGGCACGCGGACCTGACACTGCCCGCAAGCACGGCGTGAGGCTCAAGAAAGCGCCAACGCAACGGCCGCTTCGGCATGGATGGCGGTCGTATCGAATAGCGGCACGGCACTGTCTTCGGCACCGACCAGCAGCATGATCTCGGTGCAGCCCAGGATAATCGCCTCCGCTCCGCGCCTGACCAGCCGCGCGATCACTTCGCGATAGGCGTCGCGCGACGAAGCGTCGATGCGGCCCTGCACCAGTTCCTCGTAGATGATGCGATGCACCACCTGCCGGTCCTCGGCCTCGGGCACCAGCACCTCCAGTCCGTGACGCTCGATCAGCCGGCCCTTGTAGAAATCCTGTTCCATGGTGAAGGCAGTGCCGAGCAGCCCGATTCGCCGCAGGCCCGCCTCGCGTATCCGCTCGGCGGTCGGGTCGGCGATATGCAGCAACGGAATGTCGATTGCAGCATGCACCTCATCGGCCATGCGGTGCATGGTGTTGCTGCAGATGACGGCAAAGTCGGCCCCACCGCGCTCAAGCCGCCGCGCGGCGTCGATCATCTCGACGGTCGCCTCTTGCCAGCGATCGGCGCTTTGCAGCGCCTCGATCTCGGCGAAGTCGAACGACCACATGAGGCACCGTGCCGAATGCAAACCGCCGAGACGTTCGCGCACGAGCTCGTTGATGATCCTGTAGTATTCGGCCGAGCTTTCCCAGCTCAGGCCACCCAACAGGCCGATCACCTTCTGCGCCATGTGAGACCTCCTCCGACGGTTCGATTGCGATCACCGCTCTATCGCGCTCGACACTGAGGCCGCAAGGGTCCGGACTACCCAACCGTTCCGAGCGTTCGCTTGACCTCGGCCAGGATCCATTCGCGAAACACCCTGATCTTGGGAACGTTGCGCCGCTCCTCGGGATAGACCAGCCAGAAGCCGGAGCCGTCGGAGCCGACATGGTCAAATGGCTGGATCAGGGTGCCGTTTTCAAGTTCTTGCTTGTAGAAAATGGGGGTCAGCATCGCCACGCCGCGCCCGGCAATCGCTGCGATCGCCTCATAGGCCTGCGAACCCATGTTAGGCGCCTGGTGCGTTGGCAGTGCCTCGGTCGGCCATCCCGCACCTTCGAACCAGGCTCGCCACCAGCTGTCGCCAGGGTCAACCTGGGGCAGTTTCAGCAGGTCCGCCGGCTCCCTGACCCCGCCGATCGTCGCCGCAAGCTTCGGGCTCAGCATCGGAGCGAAGTCACTGGGCACCAGCAGATTGCCCACGAGCCCCTTCGGAAAGCGCCCGTAGTCCCTGCGGATGACGACGTCGACCTCCTCCGATTTGAAGTCGGTCTGCCGCGTCGTCGTCTCAAGCCGGACCGCCAGGTCAGGCTGCACCATCTGGAACGCGCCGAGATGGTGCGCGAGCCAGCTCGCGGCAAAGGTTGGCAGCGTGCTGACCACCAGCACCCCGCGCGCACCGCCGCGAGTCTCGCCCCACGCCTCGCCCAGCATCTCGAATGCCGCACTCACCTTGGGTGCAAGCGCCCTGCCCGCGTCGGTCAGCTCGGTCTGCTTGGGCCGCCTCAGAAACAGCGGCGTGCCGGCGCGCTCCTCCAACAGCTTGATCTGATAGCTGACCGCCGCCTGAGTCGTTCCGAGCTCCTCAGCGGCCTTGGTGAAGCTGCCGAGCCGCGCGGAGGCCTCGAACGCCCGGATCGCCGTGAGCGGCGGCAACTGATTGATCCTGTACATAAGATTTCCTTATGCCCACCTTTCGAGATTGAGTTGGATTCATAGCAAAAACAATACGTATATCGCGACACCACCTCAACAGAATTTGACCATCGGAATTTGGCAGATGAACGACACGAGCCGCCTTGCCGCCGTATTTGGCCCGCTCCAGACATGGTTTGCCCTGTTGGCGGCGAGCAATGGTCGCAGCCGCCGCCGCGCAATGTTCGACCCGCGCGACGTTTCCGACCACCTCAATCGCGACCTGGGCTATCTCGACGGCAGGGAGCCGCATGGCTCGGTCAGGTAGACGCCTGCTGGCCACAACGTCGCCAAAAATCTCCGCCCTTCCTTGACGGCTTTCGCCCCACGGGTGATGCTTGACAAAGGCGTGGCTCGGAGAGGTGATTGCATGTCGATCGTGGTGTCGAAATCGGCTGCGACTGGGGTCGCGGCTATAGTCTTGCCTGCACTCTTTCTGACAAGCACTGCCTTGGCTCAGGATGCGACGGATCTGGCCAAGAAACTGTCCAATCCCATCGCCTCGATGATCAGCGTGCCTTTCCAGTTCAACTATGACAGCGGCTATGGTCCGAATGACGGCGACAAGGCCTATGTCAACATCCAGCCCGTCATCCCGTTCTCGCTGAACGACAATTGGAACATCATCTCGCGCACGATCCTGCCGGTCGCCTGGCAGAACGACATTGCCGGGGATTCGGGCAGCCAGTTCGGCCTGGGCGATATCACACAGAGCCTGTTCTTCTCGCCAAAGGCTCCCGGCCCCAGCGGCATCATCTGGGGTGCCGGCCCGGTCTTTTTGATACCTACGGCAACCGACGATCTGCTGGGGGGTGAAAAATGGGGCGCGGGCCCAACCGGTGTGCTGCTGAAACAGTCCGGCCCCTGGACCGTAGGCGTATTGGCGAACCACATCTGGTCCTTCGCTGGTGACGGCGACCGTAGCAGCATCAATTCGACCTTCCTGCAGCCCTTCGTCTCGTACACCACCAAGGACGCATGGACGTTCGCGCTCAACACCGAGAGCACCTACAACTGGGAGGCCTCGCAGTGGTCGGTTCCGATCAATTTCACCGTCTCAAAGCTCATCGTCCTCGACAAGCAGCCGATCAGCCTGATGGCTGGCGTACGCTACTGGGCCGAGTCTCCTGACAGCGGCCCAGACGGCTTTGGCTTCCGCACCGCCGTGACATTCCTGTTTCCGAAGTGATTTGCGAAGCGGCCCTCACCTGAGGTGCAGCTTCGCCATCGGCCGCGCGGAGCCGAAGGAGTTGCAATCGTCATGAACAAGAGCGCAACGACCGAGGCCGCTGACCCATCCTTGCTGATCGACGCGAGGATCAAGGATTTGGACGACTGGAGAGGCAAGACGCTCGCCCGTGTCCGCGCGCTCATCAGGCAGGCCGTTCCTGAAGTCGTCGAGGAATGGAAGTGGCGAGGTGTTCCGGTATGGTCTGACCACGGAATCATCTGCACCGGCGAAACATACAAAAGCGTTGTGAAGCTGACTTTCGCCAAGGGCGCTTCGCTGGAGGACCCTTCAGGCCTGTTCAACTCCAGCCTAGAAGGCAACACACGACGCGCCATCGACCTCCATGAGAGCGACGAAGTGGATGAGCATGCCTTCAAGGCGCTTATAAAGTCAGCTGCGGCCCTGAACAGATCCAAGGCACGATGATCGAAGGCGCCGCGAGCGCCTCACATCTTTTCGCCAGGCAAGGTGCTTGCCTGCTTCACCCAGTCGGAGAACTGCCGCTCGTCGAATGGGCGGTCTTCGTAGATGTCGAGATAGCGGACATCCGCCTGCTTCGAGGTGCCGGGCGGGAGCGGCGAAAGGGACGCGCCCTTGAAGAACGCGACCTTGACGTATTTGGTGAGACAGTGGAACCCGAGGAACCAGAATCCCTGCTCTACCCCGTAAAATGGCGAATTCCACTTCACGGCCTTGGCGACACCTGGAACCGCTTCGGAGATTAGGGCGTCCAGGCGGCGTCCGACGCCAGATTTCCAGCCGGGCATGGCGTCGATGTAAGCCTGTACGACAGGGTCTCCATAACCCTTTGATATCTGTGGGTTACCACCAGCCAGGAGGATCGGCTTGGCAGAATCTTTTTCCGCCATCACGTGCGGCCCTCGTGAGCTGGCGTTCCGTCGCGTTGCCCGCTGAAGTAAGGCAGAACGAACATGTAGATCCCGGTCGGCAAAAGCACGGCGAGCGGAGGCAGCGGCAAATAGTAAAACCACTCCGGCAGTTCCATGAAGGTCATGCCGGCAAATATGGCCGATACGACCAAGGTGAAAACCAGGGACGCCCAGCGATGGACTTTCCGGATAACGAACGTCATTCCGACAACTCCCGAATTCGATTGATGGCCGCCTGGCGACACGCGCTCAGTCCAGCCCTGCTGCAACCTCGCCCAACCGGGTGATGAAGCGCGGCCATCCAACTGACGCGCCTTGGAAATACGACTTCTGCTGCGCCGTGAATCCATGCTGCTCCATCCGCAGGCTGGTTCCTGTATCGGTGGGGTCGAGCGTCCAGGTTACGACGCTGCGCAAATCCTTGGTGTCCCAACGGTAGGAGAGCGATCGGTTCGGCTCGACCGTCTCGACCTCGCAGTCGACCTGGCCCCAGTCGGCGGTAAGGGTGAAGCGGCGGCCCGCCTCGAGGCCGAAATCGTTGCTCATCAGCCATTCGGCGATCAAATGAGGTTGCGTGAGCGCGCGCCAGAGCTTTTCCGGTGGGTAGGGAAATTCGCGCTCGACGACAACAGAGCGCGTCGATTCCATAGCATCGGTCATTGGTCCATCCTCTTGAGCAGATTGTCGAGATCGTCGAAGCGGTCCTGCCAGAACCCGGTCATCTGGTCTGTCCAGTCGATCAGTGTCGTGAGGGCTTCGCGTCGCGCGCTGTAGTAGGTGTAGCGGCCCTCGTGCCGATCGCGCACGAGCCCCGCGGCTTTCAGTATCTTGAGATGCTTGGATACGACGGGCTGCGAGACGCCGGCATCGGCCAACAGCCCCGCGACGGTCGTATCCCCCTGGCGGCACAGTCGCTCGAAAAGCCCGCGTCGTGTGGGATCGGCAAGCGCCCGGAACACCGCGTCGTGAAGCTGGGACATAACTCATACCCGATTGACTATGTGTAGACGTATAGCCAATCGGGTATGAGTTCGTCAATGCGCAGTGACGAGACTAGGGCCAATCGACATTCAGGATTCCCGGCGGGATGGAAGCGTGATTCATAGGTTTCCGTGATTTGGCGGAGACCTGATGATGTCAGTGAAACG
>NZ_QGGX01000004.1 GCF_003148805.1 Aminobacter sp. AP02 | reverse complement strand
GGACGGATCAGAAGGAGCAGGTTCATAACCGCACCTTAGCGGCCGCCCTCCCATGCGCAAAACCGCTTGACTGGGACGGCCTCGTTACCGAAGTCTGGGCCCTAGTTGTCGGGGACGCTTTGTGCAGCGAAATACAGATGTCGGCGCATGGCGTCGCGGGCGCCATCGCTGTCACCGGCAGCGATAGCATCCACGATCTCCCGATGGTCGATAGTATCTTGCGGCTGCACCGCCGGATCTTCGCGCATTATGCGTTCGCGATGCTCACGCATCACGCCGATTATGCTTTTGATCGTAGAAATAAGCACCGAATTCCGTGAAGCGTCCGCCACCGCCAAATGAAAGCGTCGGTTTTCTTCGAAGTATGGTTTTCCCGATTCTATCCGTTTTTCGATGATCGCGCACAGCTTGCGGAGGTTTTCCGTTTGAACTTCTGTGACGTGGCTCGCGGCCTTGGCGGCCGCCTCGCCCTCAAGTAGTGCCCGCACCTCGTAGAGATCCCTCAGCGCCCACGTCAGAACAGAACTCTGAACCTTGTCGGCATAGTTGTTAATCGTCGGAGAAACGACGATGGTCCCCCGACGTGCTCGGGATTCCAGCACCCCCATTACAACCAGGCTTCGGACCGCTTCCCGAACTGTCGAACGGCCGACCCCTAGCTGTTCCATCAAGTCGGTCTCTTTCGGGACCGTTTCACCGGGTTTGACTGCCCCTGTCTCGATCAAGGCGATCAGTTTCTCGGTAACGGTGTCGACTATGGAGGTTCGTTTCACCTGGGACAAGATCGCAGGCGTGTCGCCTTCTGGATGTGCGCGCGCATTGCGTTCCCCATCCTTCACTCTCTTCCTTGCCGAACGTTGATCCATGTTTCGAGCCGATGCTGTGTCTTGCGAACCAAGGTGCATATTCCGCGAAGTCGCTTGAAACGCAACTTCGAATTTTCTTGACGGCATATCATCAGACAATTACACAGACAACCGCGCAGCTGGAGTTCTGGCAGGTTGGCCCGCTCGCTGGTCTCGAGGCTTAGTGGGCTTTCGCTCCAAGCGGCGCCGTCATCCAAATGTGCAAACCCGCCGTGGGGCACAAAACACAGCGCGAGGCCCAACCATGCGAAACGGTTCACGTATTTGGAGCCGACTTGACCTTGAGGGACAAGGAAAGCAGACGGGGCACATTCACCTGCCTAACTCCGTTCACCGGTCCGCTTATGGAACGATCGCGATCCCTTGTTGCATTATAGCTAACGGCAGCGGGCCGACTGTGCTTCTGACGGGAGGTGTCCACGGCGACGAATATGAAGGACAAATCGCCCTTGGTCGTCTTTGCCGGGGAATCGAGCCGTCGATGGTCCGCGGCCGACTCATCTTGGTCCCCAGCATCAACTTGCCAGCTGCGCTTGCCAGCACCAGAACCTCGCCGCTGGATGGCCAGAACCTCAATCGGATTTTCCCCGGCGATGCCGACGGAACCCCCTCCGAGCAGATTGCCTATTTTGTTGAGAATGTGCTTGCTCCGATATCGGACGTCTGGTTTGACTTTCATTCGGGCGGGAGTTCGCTCAACTATCTTCCTCTTGTAGCGACGCACCTGTTCCGTGACGAGGCGATCAACCGAAAAGCAGGTCCAATTTTGGATTCGTTTGGCGTGCCGCTTGCGTTGGTATGGAACTTCTTCGACGAACCGCGCATGGGCAAGAGTTGCGCCGAGCGAAATGGCATCGTTTATGTCGCAAGTGAATTCGGAGGCGGCGGCTCCGTCAATCTTGATGGTCTTCGGCTCTGTTATGAAGGCACCGTCCGGGCCCTGGTTTCATTTGGCGTGCTTGACGCTGACGCAATCCCTGTCTCGCCCCCGACCACGACCCGCAAACTCATAGTCCGGCACCGCGACGATAATATATACGCATCCAGCACGGGTGTCTTTGAACCACGAGTAGCTCTTGGCGCGGAGGTCCGGTCCGGCGACCCCCTTGGCGACATTCTGGCGTTGGATGATCTTTCAGCAAAGCCATCTACTCAACTCGCGCTGAACGACGGAATCGTCGTCTGCTTGCGCCATCCTGCGCTCGTGGAACGCGGCGACTGCATCGCTCAATTGGCTGGCGATATACAATAGCCATTTCGCCGCCGGGAGAATCTCTTCTGCTGTCAGCGCCTGGTCCTTCCTCCGAAAGACTCCGCCGAAGCGGATCTGTTCAAAATGCTGATCCGCGACCTCAGCACCGGCGGAGTCATCAGCCAACACAAAGAGATTGATGGCCAGGGGCAATTTCCTACTGAAGAGGCTAGCACGTCGAACACCTCCGGGACAGGTGCAACGCACGGCGAAGTCAGCCTTCGACGAGGTTGAGCCATACGAACTCACAGATCTAGGACGGCAGTTCGTGCAATTGCGCGATGAACGAAATAACGACGAAGATAGAACTTCACGAATTCAGCTAGCTCACTGGAGGCGTCGGAACGCAGGTCTTATTCCAATGATCACGTAACCTCGGCGCGGTCAGCGAGCGGGTGTGGAGTATGTTGACCTCGTCGTCGATGATTGGAATTTCTTGAGCCTGCCGCCCGGCCTCGCGGCGAAAAACTGCGCATATCCCCATAGGTCGCCGATATGCTTGCCGGTCGAGACGCCGGGCGCCTTGAACTTCAAGATGTCGCGGAGCGCTCCTTGCTGAATATGGCGATGTCGGGGCCGTTGAACTAACCCGCTGCGCGGGAGAGCGCGCGCGGTGAGGTAAAGGGCACGAGCCGTTCGTTGCGCTTGCATTGAGCGTCGTTCGGCAGCGGCAGAGCATGACGGGCTTCTTCAACAAGGAGCCTGATCATGCCGCTTTCGTGTGCAGCCGGGCCCTCTGCAGCAAATTGTGCAGCGAGAACGTCAATCGAGATGAACAGGCAGCAGTGCTCCGCCTTGGGCTAGGTGCTCAGCATAAATGGCGCGCCAAATCTCCGGTCACGTCAAGCCGCGCAGGGCTAGCTTATCAAACTCGCACCGTTCATCTGGGCCACGTCCGCGGTGCTGGGCTGCCTCTCAAACAATATTGGCTCTCCCGTGCATTGCGCGACATCCAGGACGCAGCTCAAAATATCCTCGAAGGCCACATTCTCCTGTGGGTTCTGGCTCTGAACGAGCTGCGCGATCTCCACGACGTTGATCGGGCTTGCAGTTCTGGCGGCAGCGACGGCCGCCGATATCCTTGCCTTCAGCTCTGGGGATAGCGGGCGCATTTGGGTGTCTCCTCTAAAGCTGGATTATCGCCCCAGAGCAAGTTTTTGGCAAGCAAAAGGTATAAATTATAAAATGAAATCATATAGTTAGCAATATCATGCAAGTTGGTAGAGAAGCCAGAATTAGGCTTGGCTGCCAAATGAAATTGCTGCACAGAATTAGACGTCAGCGGTATTGACTGGATTTGAGGTAAACACCATATTTGAGCTACTTACTCATTCAGCACCTTTGTACCGAAAGATGGGGTGTCGCGATGCCTGAGCTTGAGAGAGGCGAACGCCTGCAGATTATGCTCAATGCAGAAGAGCTGGCGGCTGTCGAAGACTTCCGTTTCCAACGAAGAATGCCGAGCCGGGCTTCCGCAGTTCGCGAGCTGCTACGTCGAGGACTGGCCGCAGAAGGCTTCGTGGAGGCGACTGTTGGAGCGAAGTCGCAAGATTTTGGCGTTATTGATCAAAATGGAAACGCCGACCCGGACAGCGCGTGAAACGTCGCGTCGCGTGGCAGAGTTGCGAAATCTTCGCGCGCAGCCACGGTCAGGCGCCAAAGGTCGGTATCGAGTCCGTTTTTCGGGGAACTCGTGGTCAGTTGACTCGTGTCTGCAGTTTCAAAGCGTCGCCAGGCGGGCATTGGACATTGCCATTCCATAGGCTTGTCTGAGCGCGAACTTTTCTTCCAGCGCATCAATCACAGTTGCGGCAAAATCCGCTTTGTACATGGTGGCGAGCCTTGTCAGTCCGCCTGGCGTGAAGACGTTGATCTCAAGGAGTTTGTCGCCGACAATGTCGAGCCCGACGAGAAACAAGCCGTCGTTCACCAACTTCGGGCGCACAATTTCGGCCAGAGCCAACATCTTGTCCGTTACCTTGACCTTCCGCGCAGTCCCTGCGGCATGGATATTGGACCGAACGTCGCCTTTGGCTGGCACTCGGCGAAAGGCCGCATAGCTGCCATCCCGCATCAGCGGGCGGCCGTTAAGGAGGAACAGACGCACGTCACCTGCTTTAGCCTCGGGAATATAGGCCTGGGCGATCAGATAGCCATTACCGCTCGCTGCCTCGAATATCTGGTTCAGATTGAAATCATCGGCGGTAGCGATATGGAAGACATTCTTACCACCCGATCCCTGTAGTGGCTTGACGATACAGCCCTTCGGCTGGTTGTCGATGAAAGCGCGTATTTCGGTGATGCTGCGCGAAATAAGTGTTTCGGGCCTGACTATTTCGGGGAATGCCTGGAGGTAGAGCTTGTTCTGCGCTTGGGCCAGTCCGTCCGGATCATTGACCACCATCATTCCGCGCTCCGCGGCAAGCCGCCCAAACATGATGCCGGCATTGGCGGCCCATGGTCGGTCGGTAGCGTCCAGCGAGGGGTCGTTGCGCAGAAACAATAGGTCGATATCGCTTGCGGCGAAGGTTTTCTTCTGGGAATTGGCCTCCTGTAAGGCGTTGTACAGCTTTTCAGTGGTCTTGTAGGAGCCAGCCGGCAGAACCACACCGCTGACGGCAAGGCTGTCATCCGGCCGGAGGATAAAGTCGCCTGGTTCGACATAGACAACCGAATGGCCGCGCTGTGCCGCTGTCAGGGCAAGCGTGGTCGTGGTGTAGCCTGCAGTTTCTTTCTCAACGGAATTGACAAAGAGGGCAATGCGCATCGGGGCTCCGTTCATGTTTCAATCATGTCGACCGGATCCATGCCGGCCATCGCCTTCTTGAGACGCGGTCGCGCCACTTCGGACGACAGGAACGCAGGTTCGAGCTTCGGGGCGCGTAGCAGACCGCGCGCGCTCAGTTCCTGGATGATGCCGAAATGGTGCGCGGAGATCTTGCCGATCCAGAACGGTGTCAGGCTGCCGCCATTCTTCAGATGTTCCAGCACTTGCACCACGCCGCGCAAATAGATGGCGTCCTTGGCAAATCCGCCGCCTCGGAAGACACGCAACACCACGTTGAAGGCGCTACGGCGGTCGAGACCGAAATCGATGTGCACGACGCGGAAAGTGTCCTCGAACGTCGCGCCATCAAGCATTGCCTGGCATGCAAGGACCCTTGCCGCAATCAGCCGCAACCGTGCCTCAGTCATGCCGCCGACGAGATACTCCGCCAATACCGCCAGACCTTCTTGCATTCCCTCATAGCCGGCAAGGCCACTGCGCAGGATTGTGAGCCCCTGCATGTCACCGTTGAAGTAGGTCAGCAGGTGAACACCGATCTCGTGACTCAGCAGCGCCAGAAGACGCTCCGGTGCGAGTTTGGTATCACGCGAGATGAGCAGCCGGTTTCTCGATACCAGCAGGCCGGCCGGCAAATCCGAGCGGATTTCCACAGAGGCCTCGAAGTCGGGATATGCAGCGCGATATCGAGCGATCATTTCTCTCGCCGCGGCAGCAACGACATCCGCGCCGAGGCACTTCTGCCTGGCCTTGGGTTCAAGGTCTGTTGCCTTGTCGAGAATGCCGCGTGCCCTTGAGGCGAGCTCCGGCTCGACGCCTCCATAAAGGGCACGCCCGAGTTCGGCGAAGCGGGGCGTTTCGCGCGCCGCCAGCATCGACAGCTGGAGGTCAAGTTCCTGCTGTTTTTCGGAGAGCAAGCCCGCAAGGAGCGGATCTTCAAGATGATCGAGCGCGACGGAATAGAGCTTCCGCTTCTGATCAGTGACCTCGAATTCGTGCGGCCGATAGAGCAGCAGCGGCGCGCGCTCGAAGCCACCTGCCTCGAACTCCAGCCAGGCTTGCTCTGCGTTGATAGGCGTAACCGCCAGCAGGAAGTCGAAAGTCGATGCAATCTTGTCCATGTCCCGATCGGCGCGTGCGACTGCGTCAATGAAGACACGGCGCCCCAGTGAACGATGGGTTGCCGGCGGTTCGAGTTGCGATGCCTTGAGGAAAGCGCTGACTGCCTGCAATGCAGAGTCGACCATGTTGGCCACGACAAGGTCGCGTAACGCGGGGTATGTGCCCTTGCCGCCAGGTATCCGATAGATCGGCGCAAAACGTACGGTCAGGCATCGGATGTCGCCGAGAATATCCGAAAGCTGTGGCTCTTCGCATGCAGCAGGATTGAGGTCGCCGACGCGTGGGGTGCGATACTTTGCATCTCGCCTGGAGGCAGCCGTCGCAAATCGCTTGAGGGCAGCCTTTTCTTCCGTCGTGTCGCCGCTCGCCAGTGCGATCTCGAAAGGTGGCAGGAAAGGCGCATCGTCGGTCAGGAAGCGGTCTTCGGCCAGTTCGCCGATGTCGATGACCAAAAACGCGCCGCAGCGATCATGCATCGTTGTTGCCACGAGCCGGGCTATTTCGCCGGCGAGTTCGGAACCGGTTGCGATCAGGTAAGAGGCATTGGCGGAGACGGCATCGAATGCCGCCCCTTGGGC
Source organism: Aminobacter sp. AP02 (assembly GCF_003148805.1). Taxonomy (GTDB): domain Bacteria; phylum Pseudomonadota; class Alphaproteobacteria; order Rhizobiales; family Rhizobiaceae; genus Aminobacter. Next base: position 336,887 of record NZ_QGGX01000004.1, on the reverse strand, counting down.
GGGACCCACGTAGATGCAGAGAAAGGGCAGCGGCCGGTCTATGTGCAATCGGCTGCCATCGGCGAAATCGTGACGTATGGGCTTGCCCTCTTTCAGCAGCGCATCCAGTCCTGCTTCGATTGGGGCTAGCAGAGACAACGCTTCAACGAGCTTAGGCTTCATCCCATGCCTCGCAGCGCAGCCTCCAGTACGGGCACTGTGGACGCCAGCATGCCACGCAACCTGTCGATCGTGGCTCGATCGGGTTCACCGCTCCATTCGTCCATGAAAACCTTCTTGAATTCGACAGCAATAGCACACCCACTGCCGGGAAAGTTGGCATGAACGAAGCGTGTTTGTTCACCCTTTCCCTGGAAAGACACATTCTCGCGTATGTCGATCGGCTCGCCGTCGAGAGTGTGGCCGCGCAGCGTCTCAATGAAGCTGTCGACGATGGGTGCCCAGCGCTTCCGGTCCATCGAGAATGTCCCGATGTTGATGTCGGGCGCTTCCTCCTGCGCTGCTGGTACTGCCTCCGGCCCGGCGCGCCGGTGATTGTAGCTGTGGACATCAATCAGTACGAACCTGCCATATCGGTTCTCGATTGCCGAAAGCACACGCTTCAGCTCGGCGTAGTAGGCATCATGGAAAGCGAGAGCCTCCGTCACAACGTCTTCGGAGGGGGGCTGGCCCCAGACCTTGAGGCCCCAGGACTGTTCTGGCGACAGATAGATCGCGGCTTCACGCGCGCGGTTCAGGTCAACTTGAAAACGCGAGCGATGAACGATGATCTGGGTCGGGAAATCCGCAATGAAGTGCTCGGTAAAAGGGTCTTCTTCGCGCAGGCGTTCCGGGTCGGGGAGACACATCAGCGATCGGCAGGTAGCGCTCACGTCCGTACCGTTGTGGATCGCAGTGCCAACAACTGGTGAATCTCCCAGCTTGATGGTCCAGCCTTCCGGTGATCCATCCGGATCTTTCGTTGAAACTGGCTTGTTCACGTCATCGAAATGCGCGGAGGGGTTAGACGGTTCCCCGTCGTCGCGAAGCAAAGGGTGTTGTAGCGGCTGGGCCTGCCTCAAAAGAGGCGATTTCGGAAACCGGCTGTCCAAATCGGTCCTCGGCATCGCGGTGAGGTTGGGCCCTCTCCTCGTGTTCGCATGCGACCGGTACTGCGTGGTCACCGTTTGCGAGAACTTCTCGGCACCAGCAGTCGAGCTGCCAGCATTCCTGCGCCAACTGCCATCGCCATCAGTGACATGGTTAGTAGATCTATCGATTGGGCGCGGGCAGGAATGCCGTGTCCGCGTATGGACGACGATGAAGCCAAGTCTGCATCGAACACCGGCTCAAGGTCGGACCTTGTGCCATGCCTTACCGAGTAAGCCCGGGTCAGCTCCGCTCCGAAGAGAAATATCTGCGAGGAGTAGAAAACCCATAGCAGGATGACCAGAAGACCGCCTGCCGCTCCATATGAGGATGCTGTAGCGCTGGTACCAATGTACCAGCCTATGAGCGATTTTCCCGCGGTGAAGAGCGCTGCCGTCACGAGAGCGCCCGTCATCACGTCGCGCCAACCGAGCCTGCGATCCGGCAGCACCTTGTAGATAGCGGCGAACATGGCGGTGATAAGCGCGAGCGAGACAAGGGTATTGATCACTCCAAGGATCAAGGCTCCAAAGGGAAGATTTGCGTTGATGATGTCGCTCATGGCTGTGATCGCCGTGCTGGCGACAAGGGAAACGAGAAGCAGGAACCCCAGTGCTGCGACAAGGCCCAGGCTCGCGGCACGTGCCCGCACCAGTCGGGAGACCGAGCTGCCGGCGGGTTCGACTTTCCAGATCGAGTTCAGCGCCGTTTGCATTTCGCCAAACACGCCCGAGGCACCTACGACCAGGGTTACCAGTCCGATCGACGTGGCCCATGCCCCAGCTGTTCTTGCCGAGGCACTTTCGAGCGCCACCTGCAGCAGATCGGCACTTTGCGGCCCCATCAATCCGGATATCTGGGCCGACAGCGCCAGTTGTGCGGCTTCGTGGCCAAACGCAACTCCGGCAATGGCCACAACGATGAGAAGGATTGGCGCCAGCGAGGTCGCTGCATAAAATGCCATCGCCGCGCCGTGGCTGAAGGCATTGTCATTGATGAAAGCAAACGCGCTTTCCTTGATCAAAGCCCACGCATCCACAATTCGCATCAGGCACCTCCCTTGCTCATGACATAGGTCCGTGTCTACAAGGGTCGAGAAAAAGAAGGGCAGCGTGGATGGAATTGTGAAGTGATCGCCGTGTAAGGTTGGTGACGCAAGAGGCCTGCTTCAACGTACCCCTAGTCGATGATCTTCCAGTAGGAATCTTTAACGGATCACCTTGCCGGCGCGGGATGTGTAAAAGTCGCACCCTTGCACCTCCACGCTTTTCCCCGCGCGCGTGGTGCCCGTCAGTGTCCATTTTGAGATCCCGGTGTCGGCAGCCCAGTCCTCAAAAATGCTCCGCATTGCCATAGGGGACGTCAGGCAGCCCCTCGAAAGCGTGTGCTCAGCACTTTTCGCACATTCGGTTTGCCCTCGCACCGCGAGCCCCACTGCTCTTTCCCCTTGGCATTTCCAAGACGCAGTCATCGGAAAAGAACTCCATGATGGATCAAGATCGTGCGCGTTGAAGGCATCGCAGAGGCCGGTCAATGTCGATCGGATGTCCACTCGGAAAAGCGTGGTTTGCCGTCAGCCCCCATCGCAACCGTGCAGGTCGAAACGATGATGCTCCGTCCCTGACGCCTAGCTGAGAGCAAATCGCTCAAGCATTTGCTCGAGCCGCATGTTCTGATCACGGAGGTGTTCGACCAATAGTAGCTTGAGCCGCTTGTTTTCTGCGTCGAGCGCGGCGATCTCGTCGAGACCTGGTTCAGTGTAAACCGCCGCAGGAGCCGTTTGCGCAAGGGTCCCGGGCGACGTCGAGCGCTGCCTGCGTCCGCTGGGTTTGATAGCAGCGAGCTTCGATATCGTTTGTGGCTCTGGTCTGCCGAGAGGCTCTGGTGTGTCGAGAGGCGCTTGTATGTTGAGAGCCTCGGCTGCGACTACTTCAGGGTCTACGTCGGTATGTTCAGAGCTCCTGCGAGGCAGCTCATCAGTTTTCAGATCGTCGCCTGAAAGCTGCTCTATTTGAGCGGCGTCGACAATGCCGGCTGTTTCGGCCACAGAGCCCCTGTCGACCGGCGACAGAACGACCGTATTTGTACCGAGCAAAATTTCTGTCTTGGGGGAATAGGTCAAATCGGTGGCCTGCTCTTCGACTTCCCGGGCCAACGCCTTGAGGTCGGTGTCCCCCCAGATTGAGTTCGTCCGCGCCTTTTGCTGGCGGCGCGGCGATTTGAACTCAACGACAAATTTCCGCTGTGGCGTCTTCATGGTCAATTCCAGGTAATTCTTGAACGTGGCACGCGCGTGCCAGCGTCACTTCGCGTGAGCTGCGCATACCGCATGCAGCTGTCCGCGACAACGGACAGCGCAATGGCATTGCTGGCCAGCATTCTTACTCCGCGCAGCTTGGAGCGTTTGCATGCGATTGCTAGTTCAGCCCCAGTCTCTTGCGCAGCTCGAGGTTTTCTGCCCGCAATTTTTCCGCCAGCAGGCTACGAAGTCGATTGTTTTCCGCTTCCAGCTGAACGAGCTCGGCCAACTCATTGCCGCCAGTGGCTGCCCTCTCGACCTTCCGGGCGCGCGGTGCATCATTCTTCTTGGCGGCCGGCTTTTCGTTACGCTTCCACTGATAGTAGGTCTGCACCGATATCCCAGTGCTCTTGACCACCTCCTGCAGTGGGGTCTTGCCCTCGGCAACTTTCTTGGCGATCAGCTTGAGCTTTTCGGCTTTCTCGCTTTCGCTGTATGTCTTGCGTTTGGCACCAGGCATTTCTACAGGCGCAGGTTCTGACGCATTGCTAGCGGTTATCGCTGCTGCCTTCTTGCGCTTCGGCGATTTCTGCTTCTTGGCGGTAATTCCTTCACCCGATTCGCCGGTTACAACCGATGCGTTGTTTTCGTCATCCATATGTGTCGCCCTCGTTTGATAGACGCCATTACTCGAACGAGTAGCAAACAGAGTCAACACGTCAGGAAATCGCCCATTGAAGCAGTGGCCACTAATGTAACGCTGCGCCCTTGGTGCAGTGGCCAGCACCATCAATCCCGTATCTGCTTTTCAACCCATGCGGTCCAGCGCGTTGGTATGCAGCGTAGATAGCATAGGTGAATACATTCAGACGCATGCTACATTTCGTCAGATAATTCCTTTGTCTTTTGCGATCGAAACGGCCTCCACCAAATTGGTCGCGTCAAGTTTCTTGCGGGCGTTGTCCAGATAGAATTGGACGGTTCGGTACTGAAGATTTGTAATGAGCGAGATCTCACGCATGTACTTTCCCTTCGCCGCCCATTTCAAACATACGGCCTCTTGAGACGACAGTGTAAGCGAGCAATTCATGAGTTCGGAGTCTGCGATAGCCCGCAGTCGATGGTGTATGTAGAGGACGGCCTGTTCTGCGCGTGCCACACTGCCAAGCGTCGGATTTGTTGCCTGGGCAGACGTCAGTGACAGCATCAGTAAGCTGCCATAGCTGCCATGCACCGGAATAGAGACCCCGGAGCAGAGGCCGTATTGCTTGGCCATGGAGCGAAACCGCTTTTCTTCACTCGAGAGATGGCGGCTAGGCCAATCCTTGGCAGTCCAGGTGAACATCTGCATGAGACGCTTTGCCATCGTAATGACCGGGTCGATACGCGCAAACTGGCTTCGCAGGTAGTCATGCTGCCACTCGAGTGGAAAGCTGTTGATCGTTGAAATCTCTTTCGACGTCATCTCGAAATAGGCGAAGCGTTCGAAGCCGCAGGCAAGCGAGAATGATTTCAACGCATTGCGGATCGATCGTTGGTCGTTCGATGTGTCCAGAGCATCAATGAGTGACGTTATCTGTCCGTCCAAGGTCTGCCTCCGGTCTCAGAAATTGTTGTAAAGACTTCACAATGTCTGAGGTATCGAACGGGCAATGACACGCAATCGCATGATTTGGCGATTGACAGCTCTAATCATTCATGAAGGCGCCGGACGCGGCAGGCGATGTGCATGAGCCTGCCCGGTCGCCGGCCTAAATCGCGATAGGGCTTTCTGGACGCAGCTTTTTCGTGATCGAGACGTGCTGAAGCGCCCCTGCGAAGCAAGCTATACGATTTCCGCAATTTTCTTATAACCAACGGGCGTAGCAAAAATGTTGGATGACCGCGCCTGTCGGCAATTGCGGCGAACCTTTGGAGGAGTTCGGGGCTGAACAGCGATGACAGTGTCCGCCAGTAAAGCCTGATCGCGCCATTTTCCAAGGTGGCTGCGAGGCTGAGGCCAGGATGGAGGGCCATCTTGACCTCAGCCCATAGCCTTAACCTCGATAAGCACTCGGAAAGATAATGTCCTGGTCGACGAGAACGTTAAACTTGTAGCCGGGTCGGATTTCGAGGGTCGGTTGGACGTCGAGGTTCTTGCTGATGGTACGCTCTGCCACGCGCCCGAAGGTCTCAGCGAAGTTCCGCCGGGCAGCGTCTGATGCGCTGTCATGGTTAGCGCGCGTGGAGGATTTCGGGACGGCCATGTCGATGCCTGTCCCAATGATCCCGAGCAGGATCGCCGAGCCGAATGTCTTGAAGTAGTGGTTGTCAACCTTGTCCCTGAAGCCGCCATTGCCTTGCGCGTCGGTGCCAGCCATGCCGTCGATCTGCAAAGTCGCCCCATTCGGAAAGACGATATCGGTCCAGATCACCAGTACGCGCGATTGGCCGAATGAAACCTCGGCATCGTAACGGCCAAAGAGCTTGGTGCCCTGGGGAATGAGCAGACGATGACCGGTGGCGCTGTCATAGACGTTTTGACTGACCTGGCCGGTGATGCGGCCGGGCAAATCCGAATTGATGCCGGTGATCAGCGTCGCCGGTATTACCGAACCGCGCTTCAGTTCATAGGGCGATTGCTGCGGCACGAGCTTGTTTGGCAGGTAGCCAAGTTCCCTCATGTCGGCGTTGAAAAAGTCTGCCTTGGCGCGCTGGCCATTCGGATCGTGGTTCTGCCCCCCGATGCCTGCCCTAAGTGCGGCAGCGTAAAAATTGGTAGTCGAGGGAGCGGTTGCGGATGCATTTGCGGGACCGCTTGGCTGCTCTTCCTCCGTGGGTTGTTCCAGCTTGTTTAGGCTGATGGTGAGCGGCGAGTCGTAGGCGGCATCATTGGCCTGCATGCGCGCCATCTTCTGGCGATGGCGCTCGCGAATGTACTGTTCGCGCTGCTCGCGCTCGAGACGGGCCTTCCAGACCGTCTCGGCTTCGCCCTGCTCGGCAGATTGCTCTTCGCCTTGTGGTCGGTGTACGAAAGGATCGTCGGCCACTTTCTGCGTCTCCGCTGGTCCAGCCGGCACAGGTTGGAGCACGACTGCTTCTATCGGCTCACCGATGATGCCGTCCGACACGCCCCGTTTCAGCTGGTCGGCATATGTCGACGCCGAATTGCTTGAGGCTGGGTCAATGCCCTCGTTGCCCCGAAAGAACAGGCCGCGCGATGTCAGGCCAAAGATGATCAGGGCGAGGACCAGCATCACAAGCACGGCTGCGATGACGACCGGCAAGCGGTTGATGCGGCGGATACCGCTCTCCTCGTTTGGCGCACCGCCAAGCTTCAAGGATTTGAACCATGCTTCCCCTCCCCTATCCGCGGCGCATGACCGAGAGCGGACTTGCAGGAGATGCACCCGACATTGTCGTTCGGTATGCACGTCCGAGTTCAACCGTGCTGGTCGACATGCGCACCAGTACCTGCCCCTCGTGGCTGTCGACGACATAGGCAAGCGCGATCTCTTTCTGGCCGTCCGTTTTCTGGTCCGTGGCGACAGCATACCCCCAACTTTTCAGTGAAGCTTCAAGCGCCTGGCCGAAGGGCGAGCTGTCAGGTTTCATGATGATAGTGCCGTTGGCCGGGCCGATCTGCTCGGCAAGCTTGGTCACCATGTCGCCCGCAATGGCGCTGGCAGCGGATCCTGTAATCTCAGGCGGCGCTGAACTGGCCACCAAGCCGTTGCCGGTGGACGTCTGACAACCGGCAACTGCGCACGTGAGAAGCAGAACGGCAAAGGTGCGGCGCATCCTAACGCCCTCGCCTGATGGTGATCTTCTCCTGTTTCCAGCCGACGCCTGAGACAAGGACGGCGCGCTCCACATGATAGTCAACCACCATCATGTCGGCTTTCATCCGATAGTTGACGACGCGGTTCTCACCCCCTGAGACAACGAACAGTACCGGTGCATCCTGACCGGAGACTGATCGCGGAAACTGGATGTAGGTCTTGGTTCCGTCGGAATAGACCCGCGTCGGGCGCCAGCGCGCATTGCCGGAGATTGAGTAGGCAAAGTTCAACTGCTCGGCTGGAACACCGGCGCCCGGAATAAGGCTTGCCTCAAGCCGTGCGTTCATGTCGGCAAGTTTCGCACTCACATCTTCCGGATACTCAAACCCGACACGCGCCATATATTGGTGCTCATGCGACTTCAGCTGGATGTGGTAGGTTCGCCGCGAGGTCGTCACCACCATCGACGTAACAAGATCCGGTTCGGACGGCTTGACGATCAGGTGGATCGCCTGCCCGCCGATGGCGCCGGAGGTCGCTGGTTCTACCTTCCAGCGCACCGTATCGCCGACCAATACGTCACGCACCGCTTCGCCTGCCTGAAGCTCGATGTCGCAAACCTGCAGCGGCGAACAGACGACTGAGGGCTGTATCTCACCATAGAGGAAGACCACCTTGCCGTCGGCGCCCTTGGTGACGAGGCCTTTCTTTCCGCGCCATTGCCCGGAAATTCCGGTCCCCCTTTGCTCGTTGGCACTCATGCCCTCGGCATAGGCTTTCGGAATGAAGACTGGAGCGGCGGCGGCGAGTGCGGCGACAAACGTGGTCACGAGGGTGAGAGTTGCACCGACGGGTCTGGTGGCAATGATCATGAGTTGGGCTATGCCTTTCATAGCTGCGCGGTCCAGTCGAAGTCGCGGAGGTAGAGACCGATAGGGTTGAGCCGGATGACGCCCTCATCCTGTGGTGGGGTCAGTGTGACGGTCGCGATGCCGCGGAAGCGGCGCACGGCCGTCTCCTTGCCCTTGCGGTCGCGTTCGAACTCGGTCCAGTCGAGCTGGAACGACTGCGGTGACAGAGCAACGATGTTGTTGACCTCGATGGCAACGGTTGCGGTCCTGGCCTTGTCGAAGGGCGAACTTGAGCGGAACCACGCATTGACCTTCTCGGTCGCGGGGTCTGACGTCCTCAAGAGCGCGTACGTACGGTCGATGTACTGCTTCTGCACGACCGCATCCGGGGTCACGCTGCGGAAATTGGAGACGAAGCTGCCCAGGGCGGCGCGGACGACACGTGTGTCGGCATATTCGATCTGCTGCGGGTAGCCCGCATGTGCCGAGGTTCCAAGCTTGTCGACTTCAACGATGTAGGGGATTAGTTTGACTTGAGTGCTCTGGAACAGCGCATAGGCGAATCCGATCACCGCCATGAGCATTCCCGTGATGCCGACGATACGCCAGCCGGCGGCCGCCTTCACATATGAGCCATAGCGCTCGTTCCATTCCTGGCGTGCTGCGAGATAGGGATTTTCGGGCGGTTTGCGCTCGGCCATGAGGGGTTCTTTCCGGGCTAGTTCTTCTCATCGAGCGGCTGTGGTGCAGGGATGGTCCTGCCGGACGGCCGGCCCTGGTCGAGTTTGGCGTTGGCGAGCCCGAGCAGAGACCCGGCATGGGCTCCCGGTGCTGCAATTGCTTTTTCCTTGGCCGCCGATGCCGCAGCCCATCCGGCACTACCGATCCCGGATGCCATGCCGCGCATGGCTGCTCCGGCCATGGAAGCGCCGCCCGCCCGGGCCGCACTTGCCGCCGTAGCGCCGCTCGCAACGGCACCTGCGCCAAGAACGGCACCGCCAGCGGCGAAAGTCGCTGCGTGCCCACCATGACGTATCGCTTCCATGCCGCCGGAAACGGAAACTCCTTGCACAACACCCTGAAGGATGGCGGGGACGTACATGGCGATGATGAACACCACGACGGCTATTCCGGCGATGGCCAGCGTGGTGACAAACTGTTCTGACTTTGCCGTCGGTGCTTCTGCCAGGCCGATCAGCACTTCCGAGCCGATCCGGGCGATCATCACCAGCGCCATGAGCTTCATCCCGACCGAGAAGGCATAGATGAGGTAGCGCACGGCAAAATCCTTGGTGAAGGACGACCCGCCAAGGCCGAGCATGATCATGCCAGCGAGAAGGCCGACATACATCTCGACGAGCACCGCGACGAAGATCGCCGCGACCAGGCTGAAACAGACGACCACCACGACCATTGCGAAGACGGCGGCTATCGCCAGCGCATTGTCTTCGAACAGGCCGAATTTTGCCTGTTCAGACATCTTCGAGGCAACGCGGATGCCGGCGTCGAAGATATTGGCGGGTGACGCCGATCCGCCACTGGCGCCGATCTGAAACAGGCTGTCGACGACCGCTCTTGCGAAGCTCGGGCCCTGATCGAGGATGAATGCGAACAAGCCGATGAACATGATCCGGCGCACGAGCTCCGCAAACCAGCTGTCGAGCGAGGCTGTATTGATCGCAAGCCAGACCGCTGCAATCGCAACCTCGATGCCGGCGAGGATCCAGAATAGCGAACGGGCGGCATTCATGACCGTTGTTTGCCAACCCCGCGCGGCCGTCACGACCTGGTTCTCCAGGGTCGTCAGTACAGATCCTTGTTGCGCGAGCGCAGGTGCGCAGGCGATGAGGAGTGCACCGATCACCGCGAAAGCGAGTTGATGCCTGCCGACTAGCTTGACGGTTGCCATCGCGGCCTCATCTCCTGGCCGCCGCGCACGTTCCGATCGGGAACTCCGCCGAACAACCTTTCAGCATGCTCCCTGCGTGCCCTTTCCGAGATGGGTGCGGGTGCCTCATCCACCGGAGAGGGTTGCTGCAGCATCCAGAGGGCGCTGCCTGCGCAGAGGCTGATTGCGATGCCGATCGATATTCCAATGAGCATGGAAGCGTTCACCAGCGCGGCTCCATCATTTGGCCGCCCCGCACATTGGGCAGCGGCGAATTGAAGAAGTTCTCGCGCCGTGCTTGGGCGAGGTCCTTGTCAGCCTGTCTGGACTGGAACCAGGTCCCCATCATTGTGGTCTGTTGCGAGACCAGCCCGCGCAGCTTCTGGAATTGCGCTACCTGCTGGGCCGCTATCTGGTGGCCTACCTGAAGCGCTTTCATCTGGCCGTCCGATGTCTCCGACATGGCGCGGAGAGAGCTCATTGTCGCTTCCTCGGAGGTGAACTGGTCAGCCGTAAGCCCTGCCGCCTTCAGCGTACCAGCGATGGTGTCGCGGTTCGTGGTCGACCAGGTCTGGTAGTTGTCGGAAAATGTCTGGCCATCGGCGAGGCCGGTCTTGAAATCGGCAAAGCTCTGGAAGCGCTGCTTCAGCACGTCATCGATGTTTCCCATCGAGAACGCGATGCCCTGTCCTTGCCCGACGATGGATTGCAGCTTCCGAAGGTCGCCTTCGACCTGTCCCCACATATGCTTTGGCAGCCGGGCGGTGTTTTGGAGCAGGTTGTTGTAGATGTTGAGCTGGTTCTGGATCTGCTCGGCCAATTGCGTGATCTGCTTGACCTGGTTGTTGACCTGATCGGCCGACTTGCCGACGAGCGCGATCAACTCGGCATTGTTGGCGAGCTGTGTCCATTCGGTCGCCTGGCCCGTTACGCCGCCGGCATGACCTGTGACCGGCGCTACCATGGTGACACTGAACATGACCGCGGTACCGGCCATTTGCAGACTATGTGGATGGAAAAAATGCCGCGGCATGGCCAATTCCTCTCATTTCGAGCCAATAGATCGGCCAGTCCGCGCCGTGTTCGCGCTTCAGGGCCAGAATGCGTTGGAGATCTTGCTTGCCAGTGGCGCCGAGGAAGGACAGGGCGAGCGGTCCCAGCGACATGTCGAACAGTCGGCGGCCTTCCGGCGAGGCGACGTAGTATTCACGTTTGGGAACTGCCGTTGCGACGATTTCGATCTGGCGTTCGTTAAAGCCGATACGCTGGTAAAACTCACGCGTGCCTGCCTCGCGCGCAGCCCCATTAGGCAGGCAGATCTTAGTTGGACAGGATTCCTTCAGCACATCGATGATGCCGGAGCGCTCGGCATCGGAAATCGACTGGGTGGCGAGCACCACGGCGCAATTGGCCTTGCGCAGCACCTTCAGCCATTCCCTGATCTTGTCGCGAAACGTCGAATGGCCCAGCATTAGCCATGCCTCGTCGAGAACGATCAGGCTCGGTGCGCCAGTCAAGCGTTTCTCGATCTTGCGGAAAAGGTGGGTCAGGACGGGCACGAGATTGCGCTCGCCCATATTCATCAACTGCTCGATCTCGAAGGTCTGCAGCGATCCGAGCGACAGGCCATCGCTCTCGGCGTCGAGCAATTGCCCCATCGGGCCGTCGACGGTGTAGTGGTGGAGAGCTTCCTTGATTTCGCGCATCTGAACGCCCGAGACGAAATCAGAGAGCGAGCGTCCGCGGGCGTCCGCCAAAAGTGCGACTTGCCTTGAGATCGCGTTGCGATGATCAGGTGTGATCGAAATGCCTTGCAGCGCCACGAGCGTCTCTATCCATTCGGACGCAAAGGCCCTGTCAGCGTCGGTGACGAGGTCCGAAAGCGGACAGAAGGCGAGCGCCGAAACTGAACTTGCCCCCTCCCCTGTCGAAACATCGCTGTCGGCCCCGATCTCGTAGTGGTCGCCGCCGGCGGCCAGTGTGAGCGGCAGCATCGATCGGCCCTTGTCGAAGGCGAATATCTGGGCTCTGGGGTAGCGCCGGAACTGGGCCACAATCAGCGCCAGTAGTGTCGACTTGCCCGATCCGGTCGGCCCGAAGATGAGGGTGTGGCCGACATCTTCGACATGCAGGTTCAGCCGAAACGGTGTCGAGCCCGACGCAACCTGCATCAGTGGTGGAGAGGCCGGCGGATAAAACGGGCAAGGGGCAATAGCACTGCCGGACCAGACCGAATTCAGTGGAATGAGATCGGAAAGGTTACGTGTGTGGATCAGCGGCTCGCGAACATTGGCGTACCAGTTGCCGGGCAGCGAACCCAGGAATGCCTCGGTCGCATTCAGCGTCTCGATTCTCGCCCCGAAGCCCTCAGCCTGGATCAGACGACGCACGGCCTCACAGTTCTCGCGAAGACGAGTGCTGCTTTCGTCAAACAGCACGATGACAGGCGTGTAGTAACCATAGGCGACAAGCTGCGAGGAGGCTTGTGCGATCGCATCCTCCGTCTCCGCCACCATCGTCATGGCGTCCTGGTCGATCGAGCGCGACTGCGTCTGGAACAGCTGGTCGAAAAAGGGCCGGACCTTCTGCTGCCACTTCCTGCGGGTGCGTTCGAGCTTTTGGCGGGCTTCCTGGTCATCGAGGAACATGAAGCGCGACGACCAGCGATAGGTCAGCGGCATCAGGTCAAGCGAGTTCAGGATGCCAGGCCAACTTTCGGCCGGAAGCCCGTCGATCGCAACAACGCCAAGAAAGCGGCTTTCGACGATCGGCGTCAGGCCGTGCTGGAGCTCTGCCGTCACCAGCCAGTCGAGATACATCGGGATGTCTGGCAGGCGCACAGGGTGGTTTTCTCCCGTGATGCAAAAGCGGATGAACTGGAACAGTTCGTCGTAATGTGAGGTCAGAAAACCGCCGCGCTCCTCGGCCGATCGCGTTTCCATTCGCCTGATGGACAAGACGTTGGCGAGATATTGCTCGAGTTCGCGGATCGCGGTCTGAAACGTTTCAAGCACCTTGTCGGCATAGGTTGCGGCATGGCTCTCCGGGTCCGAATAAAGATAGCGGGTCAACCCCGATCGTTGCCTCGTCGGAGGATGATAGGTCAGGATCAGCGCATGCCGGCTCTCATAGTGCCCCTTCTCCCGCTCGAAATGCGCACGTCGCTCAGCGTCGATGGCACGCGTGACGGGATCGGGAAAATGGCACTCCGCAGTTGCAGGATAAGCTACGGTCGGCAATCGCACGGCCTCGACCTGGACCATCCAGCCCGAGCCAAGGCGCGAAAGGATGGCGTTGATCTGACGCGAAATCTCGTTGCGCTCGGCATCGGTCGAGCTCTCCGAATCCGGGCCTGCGAAGTACCAGCCTGCCATCAGGCTCCCGTCCTTAAGCAGGATGACGCCATTGGCGATCAGTCCCGCATACGGAACAAGATCAGCAAAGGACGGGCCGGAATGTCGAAAGGGACGAAGTGCGGCCATGGTTCATCACCCTCAGTAGCGGTGCCAGGGCGTAGAGGTGGGCCGGTAGTGCGACCGATAGCAGATGTGTCTGATATAGACGCGGCGCATCATCGGGTCGGCCTTCGCCATCGTTCGAAGTGCGGCAACCACCCCGATCCACACGGCGATCCCAAACACCGCCGAATGGAGCGTCAGCACCACGAAGATCAAGATCGCTGCAGCAAGACCGGTGACGAGGACCAGTTCCCGGTCCGCCCCCATCAGCAGGTTTGGACGCGACAGAGCACGATGGATGCGGTTACGCTGGAGATTGGACCCTATGTCAGTCATGATCCCCCTCCCCTGTCTCGGAAGAAGCAGCGGAGGCGTCGACATCGCCGATGGAGGCGCCTGTTGCACCGAATAGCGCGACGATTTGAGTGGCGCCGAGCAGAATGCCCGCAACCAGCACCACATACATGAGCCTGCGCGCGAAATCGTTGAGCTCGCCGCCGAAGATCAGCATGCCACCGGCGACAGCAACAGCGGCCAGCGCAATAAAACCCGCCACGGGTCCGGTAATCGATTGCTGGATCCTTTGCAGCGGGCCTTCCCAAGGCAGGCCACCTCCAGAACTGGCAAGCGCCGGATCGGCCAGGATAAGTGAAAGAGACAGCGCGAAAGCGCCGATGACGAAAACGGTGTGACGGTCATGCGACATGGCGCTGGTCCTCGATATGAGCGTAAATCTCTGTTTGGTACTGAGTGCCGGCGAAACGCTCGACAAGGATGACATCTCGTACCCGTCGACCTTTCGGCGTTCGCTCGATGGACACGACGAGATCGACCGCTTCTCCAATCACCTCACGCATCGGCTGCTGGCTGACCTCGGCGGTCAGTTGTTCGAGGCGTCGTAGCGCCGACATCGCCGTATTGGAGTGGATCGTTGTTACGCCGCCGGGATGGCCGGTGTTCCAGGCCTTCAGGAGCGTCAGGGCAGCACCATCTCGGACCTCGCCGACAATTATGCGATCAGGTCTCAGCCGCATCGTGCTTCTGAGCAGACGGGCCATATCGATTGTGTCGCTGGTATGCAGAGCCACCGCATTCTCTGCGGCACATTGGATCTCCGCCGTGTCCTCAAGAATGAGCAACCTATCCTGCGGCGACGTTTCGACAATCTCGGCGATGACTGCATTCGCCAAGGTCGTCTTGCCTGAACCTGTCCCACCGGAGATGACGATGTTCAGCCGCGACGAGATCGCGTTGCGGATTACCGCTGCCTGCTGCTCGGTCATGATGTTGAACGACACATAGTCCACAAGCGGGATCAGCCGCGAAGCGCGACGCCGGATGGTGAATGTCGGGGCCGAGACTACGGGAGGCAGCAGACCTTCAAACCGATGACCGCCGATCGGCAGCTCGCCTGAGATGATGGGGCGGTCCTCATGAGCCTCGGAACGGAGCGCGTGCGCGACACTTCCAATGACGATCTCGGCGGTGGTCGGCTTCATCTCGCCGGCTGGCGAAATCCCATGTCCAAGCCTTTCGATGAACAGCCGCCCATCGGGGTTCAGCATGATCTCGACGACTGATTGGTCTTCGAGTGCTGCGCAGAGGCCCTGGCCGAAAGCATCACGGAGTTTACCTATGAGACGCGGATGGGAGCGAAGTTGCGCCATGTCGAATACCTCATGTTGCTTGCGGATACCCCGACCTTGGGGCGGTTTGAACCTGACAGGACGTGGCCACGACGCCATGGGATTGGTCGGGTTGGCACTGTCTCGTCCAGCCGGCATCGCTCCTGTTCGTGCTAGCGTTGCGCGTCCAAGCAAGTTAGCGACGGGACTGGCGGGCCGTGCCGCCAGTAGAACCATGTTTTGCATGCGCTACCACCCCTTCGCGCCTGTGGTGCTGTATGGACGCGAAGTCATCACAGATCGCGGTATGCGGTGAGTGTAGAATTCTACAGCCGGATAACGTAGTCAGCCGGGTGTGCCGACTACAAGCCGACGCGCTTATCTCGTTAACCGTTGCTTAACTAAAGCTCTTGCTCGACGCCCACTTTTAGCTTTCTCTAATATGAGGGGGCAGCTAGAGGCGGAGGGCTGCAAACCAGCGATAGACGGTCGACCAGGGTGGAAAATTCACCGGCTGCAGCCGCCAGGCGATGTCGCCGCGCAACACATGGAAAATTCCGTTGACGATCTCCCGCATGGACCAGACGCGCCGCCGCCCAGTCTTCCTGGCAGCGGGAAGGTGAGGCTCGATCAGCCGCCACTCCTTATCCGTCAAATCCGTCCGAACTGGCCGAGGCGCTCGAGGGCTTCTACGCTCGCATCGAGGCGAAGACGGTCGCAGCAGGGCAGGCAAACACGGTGATCCAGGATCTGGCCCGCATACTGGTGCCGATCAACTTCACTCGCGTATCCCGCTTCCGGCACGACCCGGCGCTGACGATTCCGCCCCTGCCTTCGATCGCCGCTGCTGCCGACCTCGACGGCCTTGACGCGACGACACTCGGCTTCGCCAAGACCCAGCTCGTTCGTGGCCAGAACCGGCTGATATCCGCGCTGCGTCAGGCTCGCCGCCATATCGAGCTCGTCGCAGGCTGAAGACTTCATCCTGCCCGCCCGGTCTATTGCGGCCGGGCAGGGTTCCGATGTGTATACTCCTCTGGTGACGGCGACATCGGCTGGCGGTCCAACATCGTCGGCACGCAGGGCTGCTCACAGCCCTGCGTCCTCACCTCCCAGTCGGCCAGGATCGTCAGGGACATCGTCGCTGCCAGGCAGCAAACCGCGAGGAGTCGCGCGGTAGCCGCCGCCGTTCATACGCTCTTGGATACGCTCAAGGATGTCGTTGTCGAAGTTCTGACCAATGCACAACGCTTGGCGGATCTGACCGGCTATTTCTGTGCCACGGCCGACAGTATGAGCGCCGCAGCCGATATCGCAAACTGGTGCGGTTTCCGCGCCCAAATCAAGGAGCGCCTTTTGTTTAAGAGCCTTGCAGCTTCAGTTCGCCTGAAGCACCGTGACCGCGATCATGTGGAAGATGTCGTCGGCGCTGCACCCGCGCGACAGGTCATTGGCTGGTTTTGCGAGACCCTGCAAGATCGGGCCGATTGCCTCCGCGCCGCCGATGCGCTGGGCGATCTTGTAGCCGATGTTGGCGGCGTCGAGATTGGGGAAGACGAAGACGTTGGCTTCGCCATGCAGTGCCGAGTGGGGTGCCTTGGAGGCGCTGACGGCTTCGACGAAGGCGGTGTCGAACTGCAGTTCGCCGTCGATGACGAGCTCAGGATCGGCGGCATGCGCCAGCCGGGTCGCCTCGACCACCTTCGAGACGCGCTCGTGGGCGGCGCTGCCATTGGTCGAGAACGACAGCATCGCCACCTTGGCCGGCGCACCTGCGAGCGCCTGGTAGGAGCGGGCGGACATGCGGGCGATGTCGGCGAGACCGGCGGCATCCGGGTCGACCACCAGCCCGCAGTCGGCGAAGACGAAGGCGCCCTTCTTGGCGTGATGGGGCTGGCACAGCATCATCAGGAAGAAGCTCGACACCAGCCCGACGCCTGGCGCCCGGCCGATGGTTTGCAGTGCTGCGCGCACAGTGTCGGCCGTGGTGGCGCCGGCGCCGCCGACTGTGCCGTCGGCCTCGCCCTCCCGCACCATCATGGCAGCAAAGATCAGTGGCGATCGGAGCGCTTCAACAGCGGCCGCGCGGTCGACGCCCTTGGCCTTGCGCAGTTCGAAATAGGCTGAGGCCAGGCGGTGCGAGAGCGGAGAGGAAGCGGGGTCCTCGATACGGAAATCCAGCGGGTCCGCACCTGCGTTGACGAGAGCCCGCTCGATGATCTGGCGATTGCCGATCAGCGTGATCGCGGCGATGTCCTCGCGTCTCGCCCGGATCGCGGCCTCGACGATGCGTGGGTCCTCGCCCTCTGGCAGCACGATGCGGCGTGGCGAAGCCTTGGCGGCAAAGAGGATGCGCTCGAGCGGTTTCATCAGGCGTGTCCCAGATAGTAGATGCCGGCAAGGATGAAGAGGCCGATAAACACGGTCTCGGCGACGATGAGTGCAACAGCATCGCCTCCAACGTCGAGCACACGGCGCAGCGAGGTCTTCATGCCGACGGCGACGATACCGGCGAGCAGCGCCCAGCGGGATGCCTCCATGCCGATTTTCGACACCGCTTCTGGAACGAGGCCGAAGGAATTGGCGGCGGCGAGGATGAGAAAAGCAACGACGAAGCCGGGTAGCAAGGGCGGGCGCTCGCCGGTTTCGCCTGCAGGGCCGACATTGCGGGTGGCTAGCGAAAAGATGAGCACGACAGGGGCCAGCATGGTGACGCGGATCAACTTGACCAGCGTCGCGGTCTCGCCCGCCTCTGGGGACACGGAGAAGCCCGCGCCGACGACCTGGGCGACGTCGTGGATGGTGCCGCCGAAGAAGATGCCGGTGGTGCGTGCGTCGAGGCCGATGGCCTGGGCGAGCATCGGGTAGAAGATCATGGCGAGCGTCGAGAGCACCGTTACCGACAGCACGGTGAAGATCAGGTTGCGCTCGGAGAATTCGTTCTTGGGAAGCACCGCAGCGATCGCCATGGCGGCCGATGCGCCACAAATGGCCACTGAGCCGCTGGTGATCAGGGCAAGGCGCCAGCCACGGCCGAGCAATTTCGCCGCGACCAGTCCAAACAGGATGGTGGCGACGATCGCCGAAACCAGCAACAAGATGGTGCCGGCACCAAGCCCGACGAGCAGGTCAACGCTGATGCGCATTCCAAGCAGTGCCACGCCGATGCGCAACACCTTCTTGGCGCTGAGGTCAATGCCGGCAACGCAGCGGCCCTCCTCGGACAGAAAGTTGAAGGCTATGCCCAGCAGCAGCGCCATCAGCATCGCCGGCGCGCCGTAGTGATCCGAAAGGAACTGGGCCGCGATGGCGACGGCTCCAGTCACTGCGAGGCCCGGCCAGCAGGTGGCGAGCGCGGAGGGCATGCCGTTGAAGCGTTGGGTCGCGGCAGCGGTGTTCATCTTGTCATTCCCGTCATGTGCTGCAAGCCTCGGCCTGCCTGGCGAAGCAGGCAGGCCGACTTTCAGGTCAGGCGCGCTGTTGCGGGCGCATGTCGGAACGCTCGATGCCCGCGACAGCCACAGGCTTCTTCATCGCGTCGCGCCGGAAGGGCTCGCCGAGTTCCTGGTTAAGGATGACCTCGACGAAGGTGGTAACGCCGTTGGCCTGGTCGTAGATCGCCTTGTTGAGGGCAGCGGTCAGCGCGGCGGGCGTGTCGGCGACGACGCCCTTCAGGCCGCAACCCTCGGCAACCTTGGCGTAGCTGAGATTGGGGTTGAGCTCGGTGCCGACGAAGTTGTTGTCGTACCACAGTGTCGTGTTGCGCTTTTCGGCACCCCACTGGTAGTTGCGGAAGATCACCATGGTGATCGCTGGCCAGCCCTTGCGGCCGATCGCGCCCATCTCGTTCATCGAGATGCCGAAGGCGCCGTCGCCGGCAAAGCCGACCACCGGTACGTCAGGACGGCCGATCTTGGCGCCAACGATCGATGGGAAGCCGTAGCCGCAAGGTCCGAACATTCCAGGCGCGAGATATTTACGTCCCTGTTCGAAGCTTGGATAGGCGTTGCCGATAGCGCAGTTGTTGCCGATGTCAGTCGAGATGATGGCCTCCTTGGGCAGCGCCGCCTGGATCGCCCGCCAGGCCTGGCGCGGCGACATGCGATCGGCCTCCCGGCGGCGCACAGAGGCATTCCACTCGGTGCCTTGGTCGTCGTCCTCATGGTCCATCGACGACAGCTGCTGCAGCCAGGCCGAACGGGTCTGATGGATGGCCGCCTTGCGCTCCTCGCGGCCGGCATTGCCGGCGGAGGGGGCCAACTGTTCGAGGATCTGGCGTGCCACCTGCTTGGCGTCGCCGCAGATGCCGACCGAAACCTTCTTGGTCAGGCCGATGCGGTCGGCATTGATGTCAACCTGGATGATCGCGGCGTTCTTCGGCCAGTAATCGATGCCGTAGCCCGGCAGGGTGGAGAAGGGATTGAGGCGGGTGCCGAGCGCCAGCACCACGTCAGCCTTGGCGATCAGTTCCATCGCGGCCTTGGAACCGTTGTAGCCGAGCGGACCGGCAGCAAGGCGATGGCTGCCGGGGAAGGCGTCATTGTGCTGGTAACCGCAGCACACCGGGGCGTCGAGCCGCTCGGCAAGCGCCATCGAGACCGGGATGGCTTCGCCGATGACGACGCCGGCGCCATTGAGGATGACGGGGAACTTGGCTTCCGAAAGAAGTTGCGCCGCCTCCGCGATCGCCTTTTGACCGCCCGAGGGCCGTTCCAGGCGCACGATACTTGGCAGGTCGACGTCGATGACATGGGTCCAGTAGTCGCGAGGGATGTTGATCTGCGCTGGTGCCGAGCCCCGCCATGCCTTTTCAATGACCCGGTTGAGCACTTCTGGAATGCGCATGGGGTCGCGGACCTCCTCCTGGTAGCAGACCATCTCCTCGAACATCGCCATCTGGTCGACTTCCTGGAAGCCGCCCTGCCCTATGGTCTTGTTGGCGGCCTGCGGCGTCACCATCAGCATTGGGGTGTGGTTCCAGTAGGCGGTCTTCATGGCGGTGATGAAGCCAGTCACGCCAGGGCCGTTCTGGCCGATAGCCATGGCCATGGTGCCGGTAGCGCGGCTGAAGCCGTCGCACATCATGCCTGCATTGGTTTCATGGGCGCAGTCCCAGAAGCTGATTCCTGCCTTGGGGAACAGGTCGGATACAGGCATCATGGCGGAGCCGATGATGCCGAATGCATGCTCGATGCCATGCATCTGGAGAACCTTCACGAACGCTTCTTCGGTCGTCATCTTCATAATCTTGTTCCTTTCAATATCGGGTCGGGCTCCGGCCTGGTTGGGCTAGAGAATTTCATCCTTGAGGTAGTACCAGCGGTACATCCCCCACTGGCCAAGCCGCCTGAACGGGGTCAGGAGGCCGTGGCTGGGTAGTGGTGAAGTGAAGATTGGCAGGTCGAGGGCGCCGCCCTTGCCGGCGACCATCTGGGCCATGCGTCGGCCGGCCTGGGCAGAATACATGACGCCGTTGCCGCCATACCCCATGGCGTAGAACAACTGCTGGTTGTGGTCGGGGCGGAACACGCGTGGCATCATGTCGTGGCTGACGTCGACCCATCCCCACCAGGAGTAGTCGACCTCGATGCCTCGCAAGATCGGGAACTTGCGGTAGAGGCCCTCGACCAGGCGATCGAGATGTCTAGAGTTGACAGCGTCGCGCCCGGTGATGGCACTGCGGCTGCCAATCTGCACCCGGCCGTCGGGCAACATGCGGTAATAGTGGCGAAGCGTGCGTGTATCGGTCAGCGGAATGCGCGTCTGGAAATTGAGCGCGTCCTGCTCGCTGCTTGAAAGCGGACGCGTCACGATCGAATTGGACAGGATCGGCATCAGCCGGTGTTTCGTCAGGTCATGCAAGCCGGGCGAGGTGTAGCCGGCGGTCGCGATGCAGACGGCGCGTGCCCGCACGGTTCCGCCGGGCGTGCGCAGCAGATAGGCGTCGCCTTTGTGCTCGCAACCGAGCACCGGGCTTGCGGTGTGCACCTTGGCGCCAAGCCGGCGCGCCAGCTTGAGGTAGCCGAAAGCCAGTTTCGCGGCATGCACGCCCATGCCGTCGGGCTCGTACATCGCGCCCTTGGCTTCTGCGTCGCGGACGAAATCGCGGTGGATCTCGTCTCTCCCAACGACGCGGGTAGCATAGCCGAAAACCTCGTTCAGAAGGCGGGACTCCTTCTCCAGCGAAGGCATCACCTTGTCGCGATGCGCAATGTAGAGATGGCCACCATCCTGCGGGTCACAGTCGATCTCGGGCGATTTTATCAGATCGCGAAACAGATCGAAGGCTTCGGCGACCTCTTTGTGCATCTTCTTGGCGACATCGACGCCCCAGCGCTCGATCCATTGCGACCGCTTGAGCCGCCCGGCCGAAATCTGCGCCTGTCCGCCATTGCGCGTCGAACAGCCCCAGGCAACGCCGTTGGCTTCAAGCACTGTCGCCTTGATGCCGTGTTCCCTGGCGAGGTGGATGGCGCAGGACAGACCGGTGTAGCCCGAACCAATGATCGCCACATCGACGTCGATGTCGTGATTGACCGGGCCGTCATCCTCGGGCGGGGTTTCGGCGGTGGCGATCCAGTAGGTCGGCGCGTAATTCTTGCCGGCGCCCGGATTGGCCGCGTGAACCGGATCATAGGCCGGATCAAAGGGCTGTGCAGCGGCGGTGGGCCGCGTAAGCTGATGTTCCATCTGCCGATCCTTTCGACCCGCGTTCAGCTCTTGGCCCGCGAGGGAATCAGCGGCCGTGTCTTGCGGAATGCCTGCTTGCGCACAATCTTGGCACCTTCCAGCGTAAACAGATCGCAGCCTTCCGCTTCGACGTGACTACCGTCGGCATTGGTGCCCGAGAAGGTCCACTCAGAGACGGCGCGGTCGCCGTGGACGAAGTGGCTGTGATGGGCCCAGTGTGCGTCGGGCATGGTGGTCCACACGCCGGTAAAGGCTGCGGCGATCTGCTCTGCGCCGATGAAGCGTGTTCCATACACCTCCGGGCCGGCGACGCCGTTGAACACGCAGTCCTTGGCGAAGAAGCGCATCACACCGTCGATATCGTGTCGGTTGAAGGCGTCGAACAGGCTGGCAAGGTCGTCGGCAGTGATCGCCATATCGTGGTCCTCGTATGTCGGGCGGCATTGCCTTGTGGTCATGGCTCCGCCGTTGCCGGACAAGCCGGCTGATTTTTCTCAAGTCGTTCAGGTTGATCGTGAGGGCAGGCCTAGCCGGGTGGCGAGGTCGCCAGATGAGCGCTTTCTGCCATCAGATCTTGCCTTTCCAGGGGATCAGGATCTTCTCCAGGTAGCGGAGCAGCAGGTCGAAGGCGAAGGCGAAGATGCCTATGACGATGATGCCCATGATAACCGTGTCGCTGGCGAGATATTCGGCGGCGTTTAGTACCATGAAGCCGAGCCCCCGGTGTGCGGCGACCATTTCGGCTGCCACCAGCGTGGTCCAGCCTACACCGATGCCGATGCGCATGCCGGTGAATATCTCGGGCAGCGCTGCCTTCAGGATCACATGCGTGATGACCTGCAAGCGGGTGGCACCCATGGCGTAGGCGGCATGTATCTGTTCAGTCGATACCGAACGCACACCGGCGCGGGCGGCGATCGCCATCGGCGCGAAGATCGCCAGATAGATCAGGAACACCTTGGGGAATTCGCCGATGCCGAGCCAGATGATGATCAGCGGCAGGTAGGCGAGCGGCGGCAGCGGGCGGTAGAACTCGATGATCGGGTCGAACAGCCCGCGTACGGTACGGTTGACGCCCATCAGGATGCCGACCGGAACCGCGGTCACCAGCGCCAGGAAGAAGGCGCCGAGCACGCGGCCAAGGCTGGCGAGCGTGTGCTGGACCAGCGTCGAATTGGACACGCCTTCGGTCATCGCGACGATAAACTTGTCCCAGACGGCAAGCGGGGAAGGCAGGAACAGGGGTTTGACCCAGCCCATTTCGGTGACCATCAGCCACAGGCCGAAGAGAACGAGCGCGGTGATGAGGCTGATGTGCCCGCTCATGCCTTCGCCGGGCGCGCCGTAGATCTTGCCGGGACGCGCGGATTTGGCTCGGGAAATGCTCTCAAGCATGGATGAGTTCCGGATTGCCGGACTGGCGCTCGTCGCCATAGATGATGCCGAGGATTTGTTCGCGCATGTCGATGAAATCGCGGCTGGACTTGATTGCACGTGCGTTGCCCTCCTCGAGGAAGCGCCGATTGAAATCGAGCTCGTAGGTGTGGGTGATGCGGCCCGGACGCGGCGACATGACGATCAGCCGGGAGCCAAGAAACAGCGCTTCTTCGACGCTGTGGGTGATGAAGAAGAACATCTTGTTGGTGAGTTGCCAGACCTTGAGCAAGAGCTCCTGGATGGTCTCGCGGGTCAGCGCGTCGAGTGCCGCCATCGGCTCGTCCATCAACAGCATCGCCGGATCGCAGGTCAGCGCTCGAGCAATGCCCACGCGTTGCTGCATGCCGCCCGACAGGTGGTAGATCATGTGGCGGTGAAAGTCCTGCAATCCGACAAGAGCCAGGTTCTTGGTGGCGAGTTCGCGCCGGGTCGCCTTGTCGACGCCACGCAGCTTGAGCCCGAATTCGGTGTTGTCGATGACGTTGAGCCAGGGCAGCAGCGCATGCTTCTGGAAGACCACGCCTCGGTCGGCGCCCGGGCCGACCACCTGGCGTCCGCCAAGCGTGATGTCGCCGGCCGAAGGCGCCATGAAGCCGGCCATGAGGTTGAGCAAAGTTGTCTTGCCACAGCCGGACGCGCCGAGCGCGACGACGAAATCGCCGCTCTTGACCTCCAGGTTGACGCCCTTGAGGGCGATCACCGCCTGGTCGGAATAGAGGCCTGGATAGGTCAGGCTGACATTGCTGACGTTGAGGGTTTCCATCGCGTCGAGCCTTTCACAACAGATGCAGCAGGTATCCGGAGATGTCGCCGGCCGGCATGCGGCCAGCGACATGCCAATGTTACTTGGACGCTTCCTTGGCGTAGCTACTGTTGACGAAGGGCGCGTAGTCGTCGAGCGCTTTGTCGATCTGCTTCTGGGCGACGAGGAACTTGGCGCTTTCGTTAAGGGCGCGTACAGCGCCACCGCCGAGCCAGGTGTCCGAAGCCTGTTCGTCGGCATTCGGAAACGCCAGCAGGTTGAGCGCTTCGACAGCACCCGCGCCGTCGCCGCCGATCAGCTTGACGATGCCCTGTACCTGCGGCGAGTCCGCTGTCCAGGCCGCCTTGTTCTTGTTGTAGTCGGCATAGGATTCGGCGAGCACCTTGGTGAAAGCAGCCATGAACTTCGGATTTTCGGCGGCCCACTTCTTGTCGGCAACAAGGCCGTCAAAGGTCGGCACTGACGCTGCTCCGATCACTTCGGAATCCGAGATCACCTTGCCGCTCTTGAGCAGTTCTGAGAGTGCCGGCGGCCAGACATAGGCGGCGTCGATGTCGCCGCGCTGCCAGGCCGCGATGATCTGCGGCGGCTTCATGTTGAGGATATTGACTTCGCGCGGATCGACCTTCCACACCTGTTCGAGGCCGACGAGCAGATGGAAATGCGAGGTCGAGACGAATGGCACGCCGACATTCTTGCCCTTCAGGTCCTCGGGCTTTTCGATGCCCGAGCCATTGCGCACGGCCAGCGCTTCGGATTTGCCGATGTTGTCGAGGATCCAGAACAGTTCGAGGTCGACGCCACGGGTCGCGGCGGCGGTGGTGCCGGTGGAGCCGATGACGCCGATCGGCACGTTGCCCGAAGCAAGGGCGGTCGAGATATCGCCGCCCGAACTGAATTGGCGCCAGTCGATGGTGTAGCCGGCCTCTTTCGCGGCGGCGTCGAAGCGACCGTCTGCGATGGCCGTCACGAACGGCCCGACGATCTGTTGGTAGCCAACCACCACCGATGTTTCAGCGTAGGCGAGGCAGGAAGTGAAGACACTGGCAGCAACTGTTGCGGCACCAGCCAAATACTTGAAATGCTTAAAGTGTATCATCGTTACCCTCTTGTTTTGTTAGCCACCGGTTTTCCCGGGAACTTGCCGGCTTTAGTGCCGGTCTTGGTTCTGACTAACAGGGTTAAATTAGACACGCCAATTGCCTTATATCCAGATTGGAAGTTGAATGATTCCAGTTTGGAGTGTGGTGCGGAGGAGCATGGCGCTGGCGACGGTTTCGGAAACGATCTTCTTTCTCGACAGGGCGAGCCGCATCGGTCTGCAGGCGCAAATTCGCGAGACGGTGGTCTCCGCTGTCTTGTCGGGCCGGCTTCATCCGGGCGCGCAGCTGCCCTCGACGCGCAAGCTGGCTCAGTACCTCAACATTTCACGCATTACCGTCACGCTGGCCTATCAGGAGCTAGCATCGCAAGGCTATGTCGAGACCGCCAGCCGCAGCTCCTATCGGGTCGCAGGCAACCCGCCGACGAGCGGGCTCGAGCCAAGTGCCGACGAGGCCGGAAGCGACGAGATCGACTGGTCGTCAAAGCTGCGCGCGAGCTTCATCGTCGCTAAGCAGATGCGTAAGCCGCTGGACTGGCGGCGCTATCCCTATCCGTTTCTCTACGGCCAGATGGACCCTTCGCTGTTTGATCTTGGCGCCTGGCGCGATTGCGCCCGGCGGGCCCTGGCGCGCGAGGACTTCGAGCAGATGGCCGGCGATTTCGCCGCCGCCGACGATGTCCAGCTAGTCAGCTACATCTGCTCGCGCACCCTGCCAAGCCGAGGCATCCGTGCCAGTCCAGACGAGATCCTGGTGACAGTGGGAGCGCAGAACGCGCTCTGGATCGTCACTCAGCTTCTGCTGCGCCAGGGCGCGCATGCCGTCTGCGAAAACCCCTGTCATCCCGACATGAGCGCCTCGCTGCGCCTGAGCGGGGCAAGGGTCAGCGCGATCGACGTCGACAAGGAAGGTTTGCCACCGGAGACGATACCTGCCGGCGTCGATGCGGTGTTCGTCACGCCCAGTCACCATTCCCCGACCGGGGCGACGATGCCTATCGAGCGCCGAACGCGCCTGCTCACGGCTGCCGCCGAACAGGATTTTGTCATCATCGAAGACGACTACGAGTTCGAGATGAGCTTTCTGGCGCCGCCGTCACCGGCCCTCAAGGCGTTCGACCGCAGCGGTCGGGTGTTTTACATCGGCAGCTTCTCCAAGTCGCTGTTTCCCGGGCTGAGGCTCGGCTATCTGGTCGCTCCGGCGCCCGTTATCCGCGAGGCGCGGGCGCTGCGGGCGCTGATGCTGCGCCATCCGCCCGGCCACCTGCAGCGTACGGCAGCCTACTTCCTGGCTCTAGGACACCACGACGCGGTCCTGCACCGCATGCGCGGAGAATATCACCGTCGCCACATCGTCATGGCGGAAGCGTTGCGCCGCGAGGGCTTCACCATCGCCGGATCGTCAAGCTTTGGAGGCACATCGTTCTGGATCGAAGGACCGGAAAGTCTTGATGCAGATCTTCTGATGTCGGAACTCAAGCAAGATGGCGTGTTGATCGAATCCGGCTCCCCCTTCTTCCCCGAAGCCACCGGGCAATGCCGTTTCTTCCGCATGGGTTACTCATCAATCCCGCGCAACAACATCGATGAGGGAGTGACGCGGACCGCAGCGCGCGTCAGGCAACTAGTGGTATGACTGGAGTTGTGGTGTCGATCGGTTGGCCCACCTGCCAAGAATGGCCATGCTCTGAATCCATGCTCCACCTCAGTGTGGGCCAACATCTTGCCTTGGACCAACCGCGCAGCTGAAGTCTTCGGCGCCTCGTCATCTGTAGCTTCAGGACGTAGGTGTTATCGAACGGATCAAGCACGGTTGGTCGCCCGAACGAACTGCCGACAAGCTGGGATATGGGCGTACGACATCGGACGGGGCATGCATAAAAATCATGATCGCCCGTCGCCTAGCGGGCTGGCACCCTCCCTGGGTCCGACGCTGCGCGACCCGCCAATGCTACATTTGCCTCATTGCGCTTGTGTCAGCGCCGCTTGGGAATGGGCCGTCGGCCTTGCCGGAGCGAGTAGAGGAGCGGAAGGTCGAGTTGTCCGAGAGCGCCGATGTCAGGCAATTGATCTGGGAAGGTGTCCCTCACCCCCGCTCTGCCCTTGCAACCCGGACCAGCCGGTCAGATCGAGGTTGACTTTCGTGCGCCATAGCAGCAAGTGACATTCTACTTTGCGCCACCACGGACATTTCAACATGGCCGCCACACTACGTGTGCAGCTGCATGCGACAGTTCGTTCTATAGCACGGCGGCAACGGTCGTGCGCCTTATCTCGATTCGCGTTGGCGACAAGCCATGCCCACTACATAGTTGCGCCGATCGACCAGGGCACGAATTCGTTGTCACCGTAGCCGAGTTGCTCGGATTTGGTCCGTGCGCCGGAGGCGACCCGGAGAATCTCGTCGAAGATCTCCTGCCCCTTCGCCTCGAGCGATACGCCGTCGAGGACGTCGCCGCAGTTGATGTCCATGTCCTCGCGCATGCTGTCGTAGAGGAAATTATTGGACGCGAGCTTGATCGATGGCGTCGGCTTGCAGCCGAAGGCCGAGCCGCGACCGGTGGTGAAGCAGAGAATGTTCGCACCGCCCGCGACCTGACCGGTGGCCGATACCGGGTCGTAGCCGGGGGTATCCATGAAGACCAGGCCACGCCCGGTGACCGGCTCGGCGTAGTCGAACACCTCCATCAGGGTGGTCGAACCGCCCTTGGCGGCGGCACCGAGCGCCTTTTCCAGGATCGTCGTAAGTCCGCCGGCCTTGTTTCCCGGCGACGGGTTGTTGTTCATTTGCATGTGGTTGCGCGCGGTGTAGTCCTCCCACCAGCGGATCCGCTCGACGAGCTTCTCGCCGACCGTCCTAGACCGCGCGCGGCGCGTCAGCAGGTGTTCCGCGCCATAGATTTCCGGCGTTTCCGAAAGCACCGCGGTCCCGCCCTGGGCAACGAGCAGGTCGACCGCCACCCCGAGCGCCGGATTGGCGGTGATGCCAGAATAGCCGTCGGAACCGCCGCACTGCAGCGCCAGCATCAGTTCGGAAGCAGGAACGGTCTCGCGCCTGGCGCGATTGACCATAGGCAGCATCTCTAGCACCGCGCGGACGCCGGCCTCGACGGTCTTGCGCGTACCGCCGACCTCCTGGATCGTCAGCGTGCGAAAGGCGTCGTTGTCGACGAGGCCGTAGGTTTCCTTCCAACGCGGTATCTGGAACGCCTCGCAGCCCAGGCCGAGCATCAGAACGCCCCCGACATTCGGGTTGGTCGCATATCCCAACTGCGTGCGCGCCAGGACCTCGTAGGCCTCGCCCCTGGCGTCGATCGCGCAGCCGGTGCCGTGTACCAGCGAGATCACTCCATCGACCTCGGGGTAGTCGTCGAGGTCGCCGCTCCTCTCGACCTCGCCAGCGATATGGCGGGCGGCAGTCGCCGAGCAGTTCACCGAAGTGAGGACTGCCACGTAGTTGCGTGTGCCGACCTTGCCATTGGCGCGGCGGTATCCTTGGAAGGTCCGGCGCTGGGCGGCGGGCACGGGCTCGCTGTCGGCGCGGCCGGCGCAGAACTGGTAGTCGCGCGCGAAGTCGTGCATCGCGACGTTGTGTTCGTGAACCCAGTCGCCGGCGGCGATGGGCTGGGATGCAAAGCCTATGACCTGGCCGTATTTCACCACCTTGTCGCCTTCGGCGATGTCCGCCAGTGCCATCTTGTGGCCGCGGGGGATGCGCTCGGCGGTCCGAACGCCGAGCACGTCGTCGCCCTTGGCGAACGCGTCGATCGCCAGCACGACGTTGTCCGCGGGCTGGAGCCTTATCGACCGGGGCATGCTCTGGCGGCCTCCCTGCGTGGACCCATTTCAATCGCCGCCGGATTTGAGGAAATCGGCGCGGTGCGGCGTGAAGCAGTCGACCAGCCGTCCCTTGCTGAGGGCCTTGACCCCATGCTTGAGGCCGGACGGCACGATGTAGCTGTCGCCCTGGTCCAGCCTTTCGGTGCGGCCGTCGATGGTGACCTCGAAGCTGCCCTCGGCGACATAGCTCGACTGCACGTGCGGGTGCGAATGGACCCAGCCCTCGCCGCCCTCCTCGAAGGCGAACTCGACCATCATCAGTTCCTCGGTATAGGCGACGATGCGGCGTTTGTTGCCGTCCGGGGTGGGCTCCCACGCCCCCTCGCCCGCTCGAACGAAGATATCGCTTGCCATGTCACCTCGCGAGCCAGCCGCCATCGACCGGGACGACGGCGCCGTGCATGTAGCTCGACGCCGGCGCAAGCAGGAATACCGCCGCGTCCCCGATGTCGTCGGGCGTTCCCCACCGTTCGGCGGGAATGCGCGCGAGAATGGCCTCGGAGCGCTCGGGGTCGTTGCGCAACGCCTCAGTATTGTTGGTGACGATGTAGCCGGGCGCAAGGGCGTTCACGTTGATGCCCTTCCCCGCCCACTCGTTCGCAAGCAGCCGGGTGATGCCCAGGACTCCGTGCTTTGAGGCGGTGTATGAGGCGACGCGGATGCCGCCCTGCAGGGAAAGCAGGGAGGCTACATTGACGATGCGGCCTGTCCTGCCGGCCGAAAGCGTGTTGCGGGCATAGGCCTGACACAGGAAGAACAGCGACTTGAGGTTGACATCCATGACGTCGTCCCAGTCCTGCTCGGTGAAATCGAGGGCGGCGTCCCGGCGGATGATGCCCGCATTGTTGACCAGCCCGTCGAGCGGCCGCCCGTCGGCAAACAGCCCGTCGATCATCGCAGCCGATGCCTTCACGTCACCCAGATCGCAGAGGACCGGAGTGAACTCGGCGCCGTATGGCGCGACCAGCTGTGCCGTTTCGCCCATCGCCGAACGTCCAATGGCAACGATGTCGGCGCCCGCACGCGCCGCAGAGACCGCGATGCCCTGGCCGATGCCGGTGTTGGCGCCAGTCACGGCGATGCGCTTGCCCTTGAGGCTGAAGGCGGAGAGATCCATCAGCGCATGTCTCCGATAGCTACCGGATCAACGTCGGTATAGTCGACATTATCGCCGGCCATGGCCCAGATGAAGGCGTAGTTGGAGGTTCCGCAGCCGGAGTGGATGGACCATGCCGGCGAGAGCACCGCCTCCTCGTTGGCCATGACGATGTGCCGCGTCTCGCGGGGCTCGCCCATGAAGTGGAAGACGCGGGCCGTCTCTGGCAGGTCGAAATAGAGATAGGCCTCCATGCGCCTGTCGTGCACGTGCGCCGGCATGGTGTTCCACACCGAGCCTGTAGCCAGTTGGGTCATGCCGACGACGATCTGGCAGGTCTCGATGGTGGTCGTGAACTGGAAGATCGAACGTTCGTTGGATGTCTCCTGGCTGCCGAGATCGAGCTGCTTGGCATTGGCGATTGTGAGTAGCCTGGTGGGCAGGGTGCGGTGCGCGGGCGCGGAAAGCAGGTAGAACTTGGCAGGGTCTTCATTGTTCGCCGACGAGAAGGACATCTCGTTGCCCATGCCGACATAGATCATATCGCGCGCGCCGAGTTGGTGGATTTCGTCGCCGACGGTAACCGTGCCAGCGCCGCCGATATTGACCGCGACCAACTCGCGGCGCTCGAGGAAGGATTTCGTTCCGGCCGGCTTGATCGTCTCTAGCTTCAGCGCGCCTCCCAGCGGCACCGCGCCGCCGACGACCATGCGGTCGTAGTGGGTGTAGGTGAGACTGATCCTTCCGGGTTCGAAAAGGCTGCCGAGGTGAAAGTTCTCACGCAACTGCTCCGTGCCCATGGCGGCGGCGGCGTGGGGGTCGATGGCGAAGCGGGATGCGAAATGCTGGTGATCGGTCATCTGAAATCCAATTGGCGAAGGCCTATGATCCTTGGTTCTTGCTCATGACCGCGAGATATTCCTCGTAGCGGCCGTCCAGGCGCTCGCGGTAGCGCTGCTGGCTTGCCGACAGATGCGCGCGCATGCCGTCGCGCGCGGCGTCGGCGTCGCCGCGGGAGATCGCCTGCAGGATGACGAGATGCTCCCGCTGCAGCCCTTCTTGATATTCTCGCGTCAGCACGCTGTCGGTCCCCCAGGGCGAGGTGACGTCGCACGGGATGGTGCGGCTGCCCAAGGCATCCAGCACCTCGACATAGAACGGATTGTTGGTCGCGGCTGCAATGGCGCGGTGGAAGGCGAAGTCGGTCTTGCCAGTCGGCTGGCCGATGCCCAGCAAGCGTTCAAATTCGAAGAAAGCTTCCTGGATCTTCGCTTCCTGGGCGCTGTTGCGCCTGATCGCGGCCAATCCGGCGCTCTCGATCTCGATCCCCATGCGCACCTCAAGGACGTTGAGCGCATTGGAGATGCTGGTACCGTTCTCCGCGCTGATCGCCGCGAAGGCCTGGGTGGGACGCTCCATCACGAAGACACCAGCGCCCTGCCGCGGCTCGACAAATCCGTCGGCGGCCAGCGTCGCCATCGCCTCTCGGATAACGGTGCGCGACACACCGAAGGTTTCGGTGAGCTGGCTCTCTGTCGGCAGCTTCTGGCCCGGCGCAACCTGGCCGCCGATGATCTGGTCTCGTACGGTCGCGACGATCCGGTCAGCCAATTTTGGCCGGCGTTCCATCTTGAAGGTGGTGGATGTCTCGGATGCCATAGGGCGCCTACCTGAATGCGTTCGGAAGCCAGAGCGATATCGCCGGGATATAGGTCACGAGTAGCAGCACCACGAGGCCGGCACCATAGAACGGCCAGATGGATCGCATCGCTTCCCAGACGCTGATCTTGCCCACCGCACAGGCGACGAACTGCACCCCTCCCACCGGCGGCGTGTTCAGGCCGATACCGTAGTTCAGAATCATGATGACACCGAAATGCACGGGGTCGATGCCGTAGGCCTGCGCGATCGGCAGGAAGATCGGGGTGGTGATGATGATGGTCGGCCCCATGTCCATGAAGGTGCCGAGCAGCAGCATGATCAGGTTGAGCAGCAGCAGGATGATGATCGGGTTGTCCGAAATCGTCTGCATCCATGCGACCAGGCTCGCCGGCACGCGCAGGAACGCCATGAGCCAGGAGAAGGCGGCGGCCGTGCCGATGATGAGAAGCACCATCGCGGTGGTTCGCACCGCCCCCATCGTGGCGTGGACGAAATCGCTCCAGCTCAGCTGCCGATAGACGAAAAGCGTCACCAAAAGCGCGTAGATCACAGCGATGCAGGAGCTTTCGGTGGCTGTGAAGATACCCGAGCGCACCCCGCCGAAGATGATGGCGATCAGCAGCAGGCCGGGCACTGCCACGGCGAGGAGGTGCGCTACCGCCATGAGCCCGGGGAACGCTTCGGTCGGATAGCCGCGCTTGCGTGCCACCAGATAGGCGGTGACCATCAACGAACCGGCCAGCAGGAGGCCCGGGATGACGCCCGCCGTGAACAGATCGGCGATCGAAATCTTGCCGCCCGCAGAGATCGAATAGATGATCATGTTGTGCGACGGCGGCAGCAAAAGCGCGATGAGTGCCGCCATCGAGGTGACGTTGACGGCGTAGTCGGCGCCGTATCCTCTCGCCTTCATCTGCGGGATCATCAGGCCGCCCACCGCAGCGGCTTCGGCCACGGCCGAGCCGGAAATGCCGCCGAACAGCGTGGCGGTCACGATATTGACCTGGCCCAGACCGCCCCTGATGTGGCCGACCAAGGACGCCGCGAAGGCGACAATGCGCTGCGCGATGCCGCCGCGCACCATGAGGTCGCCGGAGTAGATGAAGAAGGGGATGGCGAGCAGCGAAAACACGCTCATGCCGGAGTTCAGCCGCTGGAACACGACCAGCGGCGGCAGGCCCATGTAGAGGACGGTGGCGAAACTGGCCACGCCGAGGCAGAACGCGATCGGCGTGCCGATCAGCATCAGCAGGGTGAAGGAACCGAACAGGACCCAGAGTTCCATCAGATCGCCTTTCCAGACTTCACGCTGCCGGAATTGCCGGCCTGAGGGGACATCGGCCTCATCCCTTCATTCCCAGTTCCGCCGCGTCCTTGCGGACCGCTTCGACGTTGGCGAGTTCGACGGCTGTTTCGGGTGGCGGCAACTCGTCCAGTGCCTCGTCGATCGGCAGGCCCAGCAGGCGCAACACGATGCGCTCGAGCGCGAAGAGCATCACGAGCAGCCCGCCGGCGACGATCGGGACGTAGTCCCAGCCGCCCGAGATGTTCAAAGCGGGCAGCGTCGTGTTCCAGGTCAGGCTGACCAGCGCTCCGCCGTACCAGACCATGCCGGCGCCAAAGGCAAGGATGACGATGTCCGAGATCATCCTGAGCCATTTCTTGGCAGAGGGCGGCAGCACGTAGAGCAGCACGTCGAAGCCCATGTGGTTGTTTTCGCGCACGCCCACGGCCGCGCCGAGGAAGATGAACCAGCTCATCAGCATGACCGCGCCTGGCTCGGTCCACGACGGCGAGTCGTTCAGGACATAGCGGCAGAAGACCTGCCAGGCGACGAAGGCCGTCATCAGCACAAGGCCGAATCCCGCCAGGTAGAGGGCGGCGGTGTTGAGGCGAGACAGGAACGGAACGCCTATGTCTGGGGTGCTCGACACGATTTCCTCCGCAATTGGCGAGGTGGCCCCTCTCCACCGCCCGCCCCCCGGGGACAGGCGATGCTGGACGAGAGGGGCGCCGATCAGCGCAAGGTCACTGCACCGCCTGCACGTCCGCGACCATCTTCTTCAGCACCTCGTCGGTGACGTGCTTGTCGTAGACGGGCTTCATGGCGTCGATGAAACCCTGCTTGTCCGGCGTAGTGATCTGCGCGCCTGCGGCCTCGACGATCTTGCGCGACTCCGCCACCTTGGCGGCCCACAGCTCACGCTGCTTGGCGACGCTGTCCTTGGCGGCCTGCTTGAATATCTCCTGGTCTTCCGGGGTCAGCTTGTCGAAGGCCGCCTTGTTCATCACGAAGACCTCCGGAAGGATCGTGTGCTCGTCGAGGGCGTAGTTCTTGGCCACCTCGAAATGCTTGGCCGTATCGTAGCTCGGGAAATTGTTTTCCGCGCCGTCGATGACGCCGGTCTCGATGGACGAATAGACCTCGCCATAGGGCATCGGCGTCGCATTGGCCCCCAGCGCTGCCACCATGTCGACGAAGATGTCGGACTGGATGACGCGGAACTTCAGGCCCTGCATGTCGGCCACCGAGTTGATCGGCTTGGTCTTGTTGTAGAAGGAACGCGCGCCGGCGTCGTAGAAGGCGAGCGCCACCAGGCCGGCGGGCTCGAAAGCCTTCTTGATCTGGTCGCCGATGGGGCCGTCCATCACCTTGTGCATGTGATCTTCCGAGCGGAACAGATAGGGCAGCGCCGGCACGATCGTTTCCTTCACGGTGCCGTTGAAGGGCGCCATCGAGACGCGGTTGAGCTCGATCACGCCTGAGCGCACCTGCTCGATCGTGTCCTTCTCCTCGCCGAGCTGCGCGGAGTGATAGACCTCGAGCGCGTAGCGACCCTTGGTGCGCTCCTTGATGAGTTCCCCGAAATACTTGACGCCCTCGACGGTCGGATACCCGTCGGGATGGGTATCGGACGACTTGAGAACGGTCTGCGCGGCCGCTGCGCCCACCATCAGCGACGACGCCAGTGCAATGCCGGTCAGGAATTTCGCAATATGCAACATCAGTTCCTCCCAGTTGATGGGCCATTGGCCCCGCTTATGCCCTTTCGAAAATCAAAGTCGGTAAGCTCTCTTGGCCAGCCCGTAGGCCAGGTCGTGCGCCAGCTCATGGGCCTCGTCCTCCCTGAGGCGATGCTCGCAGACCAGGCCGGCCAGGAAAGCGCAGTCGACGCGACGCGCCACGTCGTGGCGGGCCGGTATGGATGGGAACGCTCGGGTGTCGTCGTTGAAGCCGACGGTGTTGTAGAAGCCTGCCGTCTCGGTGGTCATTTCGCGGAAGCGCCGCATGCCTTCCGGACTATCGTGGAACCACCAGGCCGGGCCGAGCTTCAACGCGGGGTAGACGCCTGCCAGCGGCGCTAGTTCCCGCGCATAGCTGGTCTCGTCCAGAGTGAAGACGATGACGCTGAGCCCCGGCGCGGTTCCAACCGCGTCGAGCAGCGGCTTCAGCGCGCCGACATAGTCGGTCCGCGTCGGTATGTCGAAGCCCTTGTCGCAGCCGAACCGCTTGTGGACGGGCCCGGAGTGATTGCGCCAGGAGCCGGGATGGATCTGCATCACAAGGCCGTCGTCGACGCTCATCCTGGCAAATTCGGTGAGCATCTGGGCACGGAACAGCTTGCGCTGCGAAGCGTCGGCCGTTCCGCCCCGCACCCTGTCATAGAGGGCGGCGGCCTCGGAGCCGGACAGGTTTGCGGTATTGGCCGTTGCGTGGCCGTGGTCCGTCGACGTCGCGCCAAACGACTTGAAATAGGCGCGGCGCGCCCGATGCGCATCGAGGTAGCCCTGCCAGTTGACGGTGTCGCAACCGCTCACTTGGCCCAGCCTGTCCAGGCTTCCGGCGAAGCCGTCGAAATCGGGATCGACCACCGCATCCGGCCGGTAGGCCGGCACTACCCTGCCCTTCCAGCCGCTCTCGCGGATCTTGGCATGCCACTTGAGGTCGTCGAGCGCACCGTCCGTGGTCGAGATCGCTTCGATGTTGAAGCGCTCGTACAGGGCTCGCGGACGATAGTCGTCACGATGCAGCAATTCGGCGATCGTGTCGTAGTAGAAGTCGGCGGTGGCGGGTCCGAGCGGTTCGGACAGGCCGAACAGGTTCAGGAAGGTATAGTCCAGCCACAGCCGCGTGGGCGTGCCGCGAAACAGGTAGTAGCGGTCGGCGAAGAGCCGCCAGATCTTGCGGCCGTCGGTCTCCACGGCCGAACCATCGAGCGTCGGAACGCCGAGTTCCTCGAGGCGCACGCCCTGGCTGAACAGCATCCGGAAAATGTAGTGGTCGGGCACGACCAGAAGCTGGGCCGGATCCGGAAAATGGCTGTTCTCGGCATACCAGCGCGGCTCGGTGTGCCCGTGCGGGCTGATGATGGGCAGGTGCTCGACGGCAGCGAACAGATCGCGCGCCACCTGGCGTGCCGACGCATCGACGGGGAACAGCAGATCGTCCGCAACCAGCTTGGACATGCTCCGGACCGCTCCTCCTTCGGTCTTCAACTATCGCTAAGCTCCGAAAGTGATAATGTCAACATACGAAAAAACATCACTTGTATGATGACTATGCCTTGACCGGGACCTGCAGGGTCGGGCAGGAAGTATGTCGGGAACCGCGTGATGGAGGAGACATGACTGGTCGAGATCATGTGGCTGACATGACCGCCGGACCGCGTCTGGCAGATGCCCTTCTCCCGCGGCTGCCTTCTGCCGTCGAGACCCCTGGCTTCGATCGCTCCGCAGTCGCTCCGGGCATCGTCCATCTCGGGCTCGGCGCCTTCCACCGCGCCCACCAGGCCGTGTTCGTCGACGACTGCCTGAACGCCGGAGAAAGCACGTGGGGCATCGTCGGGGCGTCGCTGCGCAGCGCCGATACGCGCAACGCCCTTGCGCCCCAGGACGGGCTCTACACCCTGTCCGTCGTCGACGGCTCCGGCGAACGGTTGCGCGTCGTCGGCTCGATCCTGTCCACGCTCGTCGCACCCGAGAACCCCGGGGCATTGCTCGACGCCCTGTGCGACCCGCGCACGCGCATCGTCACGCTAACGGTGACGGAGAAGGCGTACCTGCGCAATTCAGCCGGCAATTTGGACGAACGCCATCCGGAGGTCGTCTGGGATCTCGCCAATCCGGACCGACCGAAGAGCCTCTACGGTTTTCTCGCCGAAGCGATTGCACGCCGCAGGGCAGCCGGAACAGTCCCGTTCACGATCCTCTCCTGCGACAACCTGCCGGCCAACGGCGCGACCTTGAGGAAATTACTGGTCGCCTTCGCCGGCATGCGGGATCGCGAGCTAGGGCGCTACGTCGCGGAGGACATCGCCTTCCCTTCGAGCATGGTTGACCGCATCGTGCCGGCGACGACCGATTCAGACCGCGAGCGTATATCAGCCGCCCTCGGCGCGACCGACGCCTGGCCGGTGACGACCGAACCGTTCCGTCAATGGGTGATCGAAGACCGTTTTCCTGGCGGCCGGCCTGCCTTGGAGCGCTTCGGAGTCGAGATGGTCAAGGACGTCGCCCCCTTCGAGGACATGAAGTTGCGGTTGCTCAACGGCTCGCATTCGGCCATCGCCTATCTCGGACTGCTGAGCGGCCATGAAACCGTCGCGGCAGCTTTTGGCGATCCGGCGATCCGATCCTTCGTCGGCAGGCTCTGGAGCGAGGCGATCCCGACCTTGCCCACCGATGCCGGGTTGCGGCCCGAGGCCTACATCGATGAACTCGCCAAGCGGTTCGACAATCCCGCCCTCAAGCACCGCACCGCGCAGATCGCCAATGACGGCAGCCAGAAGCTACCGCAGCGCATCATCGCCACCGCAATCGACCGGCTCCGCACCGGTGCCGGCGCCGACCACCTGATGCTTGCGCCCGCGGCCTGGATCGCCGCCTGCGAGGCGCGCGGCAATTCGCTGCCGGCCGGCCATTTCACCGACCCACTCGATGCGGCGCTGGGCGCAATCTTTGCAAAATCCCTCGGTGCGGCCGAGACCGTCGACGAGGTCTTCGGGGCCGCGGGGTTCGCCGCCGGCTCCGACAACCTAGCCACGCTCAAGCGAACGGCAGCCCGCCATCTCGCGTCGCTGCGGCGCAACGGAGCCGCGGCCACCCTGCAGGAGCTTGGCTCATGAAGGAAACCTGGCGGTGGTTCGGCCCGGACGATCCGGTCCGGCTCTCGCATGTGCGTCAGGCAGGCGCCAGCGGTGTGGTCACCGCGCTTCACCACCTCAACGACGGTCGCGCCTGGCCTGTCGACGAGGCCGCCAGGCGCAAGGCCGAGATCGAGGCCGCCGGCCTGACCTGGGATGTCGTCGAGAGCATCATCGTGCACGAAGACGTCAAGACCCGCAGCGGCCGCTACCGCGAGCTGACCGACAACTACAGGCAGTCGATCCGTGCCGTCGCCGGCGCCGGGGTTCGCACAATCTGCTACAATTTCATGGCGATCACCGACTGGACCCGCACCGATCTCGATGCGCCGATGCCGCACGGCGGCACGGCGCTGCGCTTCGACATCGTCGATTTCTGCGCCTATGACGTGCTCGTTCTCAAGCGCGAGGGCGCCGAGTCCGACCATCCGCCGGAACGCGTTCGGGCTGCGGAAAGGCGCCTCGCCGCAATGAGCGAGAGCGAACTCGCCCGGCTCGAACAGAACCTGATCGGATGGGTGCCGGCACGCGAATTCATCTTCGACCGCGACAGCTTCCGCAAGGCGCTCGACGGCTACCGGGAACTGAGCAAGGAAGGCCTGCGCGCAAACCTGCTCGATTTCCTCAAGGAGATTGTCCCGGTCGCCGAAGAGTGCGGGGTGCGGCTCGCCATCCACCCCGACGATCCCGCCTTTCCCATCTTCGGCCTGCCGCGCGCGGTGTCGCTGTCTGAGGACGCCCGCGCCATCGTCGAGGGGGTGCCATCGCCTGCGAACGGCCTGACGCTATGCACCGGTTCCTTTGGCTCGAACGGCGCCAATGACCTTGTCGGGATGGCGCGCGAACTCGCCCCCCACATCCATTTCGCCCATCTGCGCAACGTGACCAAGGAAGAGGACGGATCGTTCCACGAGGCCGAGCATCTCGGCGGCGACACCGACATGGTGCGCGTGGTCGCCGCGCTGATGAGCGAGGAATGGCGCAGGCGCGAAAGCGGCCGCGCCGACTGGCAGATTCCGATGCGGCCCGACCACGGGCATGCGATCGTCGACGACATCGGCAAGAAGGTGAACCCGGGGTACAGTTGCATCGGCCGGCTCAAGGGGCTGGCCGAACTCCGCGGCATCACGCGCACGCTCGAAACCTACGGCATCCCGGAGGACGCCTGATGGCCGAACGCCTGCGTATCGGAATGATCGGCCTCGGCATGGCGGCGGCGCCACATGCGAAGAGCCTCATCGACCTGCGCGACGAGGTCGAGGTGGCCGCCGTGTTCAGCCCGTCGCCGGAGCGCCGAGCGGCCTTCGGCGGCAAGTATTTCTTTCCAGTCGCCGGCAGCATCGACACGATCCTGGACGACGGGTCCATCGCGGCCGTTCTCGTGCTGACGCCCCCTTCCAGTCACCTCGACCTGGTCCGCCGGGCCGCCGCCGCCGGCAAGCACGTGCTTCTCGAAAAGCCACTGGAGATCACGCACGAGCGGTCGCGCGAACTCGTGGATGTTGCCGAGCACGCCGGCATCCGGCTCGGGGTCGTCCTGCAACTGCGCTTTCGCAAGTCGATCGCCGAAGTCAGGCGCCTTCTGGATGAAGGCCAACTCGGCGAGATCGTCAGCGTTTCGGCCAGGCTCAACAATTGGCGGCCTCAGAGTTATTACGACCAGCCCGGGCGGGGCACCAAGGCTCGCGACGGCGGCGGGGTGCTGCTCACCCAGGCGATCCACACGCTCGACCAGATGATCGCCCTGACCGGCCTGCCGAGCGAGGTTGCCGCGTATGCGGCAACCAGCAAGGCGCATCGCATGGAGACGGAGGACGTGGCGCATGCGGTAATGCGCTTCGCCAATGGCGCGATCGGCGCGATCAGCGCCACCACCGCCGCCTATCCCGGATTTCCCGACGGGATCGACATACTCGGGACGAAGGGTTCGGCGCGGCTCGGCCCATCCGGGGCTTTGCTGAGCTTTCTCGACGGCACGGAGCGGACGGTGTCCGACGGCACCCGCGGCAGCGGCGCCGGAGCCGACCCGATGGCCTTCTCGAACGACAACCACCGAGCCGTTCTGGCGGACTTTCTGGCCGCCCTGCGCGACCGCCGCGACCCGAAGGTTTCCGGCCGCGAGGCGCTGGAGGCGCACAGGCTGATCGATGCGATCCTGCGTTCGTCGGAGACCGGGTCGCGCGTCACCTTGTGAGCGGCAGCCTGCGCGGCGTCGGACGGCGCGCAGCAAGATTATCTCAGGCGCGGACCGTCATCCAGCGTGATGACGCGCCCCTCCTGGGCCGAAACCTGCGCCGCCTTGCCCATCGCCACTGCCCACCAGCCGTCTGCCAACGACACCTCCGCCGCACCATTGGCGCGGACTGCGTCCACGAACTTGCGGTGCTGGAAGAAGGTCGATCCGTTGTGGTCTCCCGCGGCGAGCAGCGCCTGTTCGACGGGAATGTCGAGTGCGCGCGGACCGGGCGGATTGCGTGGGCTGACGATCACCTGGGGGGTCGGCGGTGCACCGAGATGCGCCGGCCAGAACCGGGTCGGCCCCGGAACCCGGCACTCGATCTTGCCGTTTGCTCCAACCGCCGAAATCTCCTCCTGATAGCGGCTGCCTTCGGCGAACATGCAGAGCTCCAGCATGGCGCGGGCCCCGCTTGCGAAATCGACCAGCACGTAGCCATGGTCCCAGATGTCCGGCGTCTCGCCATCGTAGCGTTCGTCCAGATGGTTCACCGCCTGCCCCGCGCTCGCCATCACGCGCACCGGATTAGATTGCAGGATGAGCCGCATCAGGTCGAAGAAATGACAGCATTTCTCGACCAGGGTGCCGCCGGTGTTGCGGTTGAAGCGGTTCCAGTCGCCAACCTTGGACAGGAAGGGAAAACGGTGCTCGCGTATGGTGAGCATGCGAATTCCGCCAGTGGCGCTCTCGGCATCGGCGATGAGCGCCGCCACGGGGGGCATGTAGCGATATTCCATCGCCACCCAGACGAGCGGCAGACGCCCTGCAATCCCCGCCAGCTTATCGGCATCGCCAAGGTCGGTGAACAGCGGCTTTTCGACGATTACCGGAAGCGGGCGTGTCGCGGCGATCTGTTCCAGGTGCTCGACATGGAGGAAGTTCGGGCTGGCGATCAGCAGGCAATCGATGTCTGGCCTGGCAAGCAGTTCGGCGATCGAGGCCGCC
Organism: Aminobacter sp. AP02; assembly: GCF_003148805.1. Taxonomy (GTDB): domain Bacteria; phylum Pseudomonadota; class Alphaproteobacteria; order Rhizobiales; family Rhizobiaceae; genus Aminobacter. Next base: position 296,023 of record NZ_QGGX01000004.1, on the reverse strand, counting down.
GGCTTCGCAAGTGGGGCGAGCGCCAGCGCCTTCGCCATCATTCCGGCATCGGGTTCGTAGATCGCCGCCACATGAGCATCGCCGAGCAGGTTGATGTTGCGGATGTGCTCCTGGCCCATCATGCCGCAGCCGATGATCCCGTAGCCGATCGACCTCGCCATCCAGCCTCTCCTCAACGAAACCGCGTGACGTATCGCGCCACGTCAGTGTCAAACCAAGTTTGCGAGTACTCCACGCCCTGGCCGTCATCGGCGGTGGCGAAGCGTTCTATGTAGCCGACCGTCGCACCCGACCCGGGCGCGAATTCCGGCGGCGACCAATCGGGGGTGAGGCCGATGCCGACGCGGTCCTCGGCCTGCGTGACGGTGAACCCCAGGGCCAGCCGATAGTGCAGATAGAGCGATTCGGAGAGGTCCTCGGCCCGCAGGCCCTGCGTGCGTGCGCCATCGACCCAGATCTCCTCCACCGCTGCCGGTTTTCCACCCAACCGCCGCAGGCGGCGGATGCGATGGCCATGAGCGGAGGGTCCGAACGGCGGCAGGTCCGCCGCCTTGGGCATGGTCTCGACGGACAGGATCGCAGCACTGGGCAGCCCCCCTCCCTCGACCAGTTCGAGCCGGAAGAAGGCGTAGACGCCGAGCAGTTTCTCGCGGGCGCGCACATAGTTTCCCGAACCCTGGATGCGCTCGAGAAGGCCCTTGTCCTGAAGATCCTGCAGCGCGCGCCGCAACGTGCCGACGGCGACCTGGAGGCTCGCCGCCATTTCGCGCTCCGGCGGCAGGCGAGCGCCATTCGCCAGGCGGCCGGCCATGATCTCGCGGATCAGCATCTCGCTTATCTGCATGTGCGCCGGCAGCGCACCGCGAAGGGTTGCAGCCGCGCCGGGCTGGGCGCGTCCCTTGGCATCACCCTTATTCGCTCCAGCCACTTTGCCCATCGCGCCAGCAAATTGATACAGTATTGATCTACAACATTCCGAGTGATAAGCAATAGGGGAATTGGCGTCGCGACCGGCGCTCTGCACAGAGGCCACCCATGACCATCGTGCCAATCACCTCCGCCGATCTCGACGCCGCCGAAGTGTCGTGGTTCGCGGCTCTCTGCTCGGACGACTACAGGTATCTCGGCGTGCCGGATGGCGCGCTGCGTTCCAATTGGGAGCACTGCTCGGACATCGTGAAGCTGTCGGAGGAACTCGGCTTCCGCAACATCCTGTGCCCTTCGTCCTATCAGGTCGGGCAGGATACGTTGAGCTTCGTCGCCGGCTGCGCACCCATCACCTCGGCCATCAACATGCTGGCGGCGGTGCGATGCGGCGAGATGCACCCGATCATGCTGGCGCGCACCGTCGCTACCCTCGACCACATGTTGCAGGGGCGCCTGACGGTCAACATCATCTCGTCGGACTTTCCCGGCGAAACGGCCGATAGTGCCTATCGCTACCGGCGCTCGCGCGAGGTCGTGCAGATATTGCGGCAGGCCTGGACCCAGGACGCCTTCGACCATGAGGGCGAGATCTATCGGTTCAAGGGCCTGACCACCGCGCCGGCCAAGCCCTTTCAGCAGAACGGCGGCCCCCTGCTCTATTTCGGCGGCTATTCGCCCGACGCACTCGAGCTCTGCGCCGAACAATGCGACGTCTACTTGATGTGGCCAGAGACGAAGGATGAGCTGGCGCAGCACATGAAGGCCGTGCATGATCGGGCAGCGCGCCATGGCCGCACGCTGGACTACGGCCTGCGCGTCCACATGATCGTTCGCGACACCGAGGTTGAGGCGCGCGAATACGCCCGCGAGCTGGTCTCGAAACTGGACGCCGACCAGGGCGACGCGATCCGCGCACGTGCGCTCGACGCCAGGTCGCTGGGCGTGGCGCAACAGGCGCGCAACCGCGACCTGGCCGACCAGGAAGGCTACATCGAACCGCATTTGTGGACCGGCATCGGTCGCGCGCGCTCGGGCTGCGGCGCAGCCATCGTCGGCTCGGTCGATCAGGTGATGAGCGAGATCGAGGCTTACCAGAAGATGGGCATCCGCGCCTTCATCTTCTCCGGCTACCCGCATCTCGACGAGTGCCGCCATTTCGGGACGAAGGTCCTGCCGCACCTCAAGACCTGTTCGTTGCCGCATGTCTACGGCCGCGTTCCGGCGACGGTGCCGGCAACGCCGCTGGGAACCGGAATCCGTCAATGAGGAGGGAAATTCCGTAATGCACACCGAACTGACGGGAACTACTGCCGGCACTTGCCACATGCCGCCCGTGCTTGTCCCCCAGCCGGACGATCCGCGGCCGCTGAGGAGTGCATTCGGGCGCTTCACGACGGGGGTGACAATCGTCACCACACAAACGCCGAAAGGCCCGCTTGGCATCACAGCCAACAGCTTCTCTTCAGTGTCTCTCGACCCGCCCCTGGTCATCTGGGGTATCGGGCGCCATTCCAGCCGATTTGCCGCCTTTGCCGAATGCGAGCATTTTGCGATCCATGTCCTTGCCGTGGAGCAGCACGACCTGTGCTGGCGCTTCGCCCGCTCCGGCCATGACTTCACGGGAGTCGATCTCGCCTACAGCAATGAGGGTGCGCCGCTGCTGCCGGGTGCGCTGGCGCGTTTCGAATGCAGGACGGCCAACCGGTTCACCGGCGGCGATCACGAGATGCTGCTCGGCCAGGTGTTGCGCATGACCTCGCGCGAGGGCGAGCCGATGGTGTTTTCGGCCGGACGCTACCGGCTCTTCGCACCTGACGCCTGAAGGTCGAGGCGATGCGCGCGCACCGGTGCCGTCGACTGCCTCTCGACCAGCCTGCACGCCAGTTCGACGCGCCGCGCCAGCCAGGGGCCGCCGCTCAGATGCTCCAGCAGCAAGGTGAGCGCCGCCGACCCCAGTTCGCGCATGGGGATGTGCATGGTCGTCAGCGGCGGATTGCAGAAGGCCGATTGCGGCAGGTCGTCCATGCCGATGACCGAAACCTGCTCGGGCACTGCGACGCCCTTCTGTTCCAGCCCGATGATGGCGCCATAGGCCAGGCTGTCGCCCGCCGTGAGAACGGCGGTGAAATCGACGCCGCGGGCATCGATGCGCCGCGCGATCGCCGCCGCAGCAAGTTCGGGCAGCCAGTCGTCCACCTCCACCACGAGGTCTTCGACACGGCCTTCAGCGCTGGCTGTCAGCGCGTCGCGCCAGCCCTCGAACCGCCGCTCGATTGTGCGCCGCCCGCGTCGCATCAGGAAGAGGATGCGACGATGGCCGAGTTGCAGGAGGCGGGTCGTCGCAAATTGCGCCGCCGCTCTGTTGCAGGGCGTGACGCTCGAATGGCGCATGGTCGGATCGTCGCCATTGATGAGCACGATGGGTTTGGAGAACCCTTCAGTCAGCGGCAGCATGTCGTCCTCGAGCGTGAGGAACAGGCAGCCGGCAACGGAGGGATCGGCTTCCGCTTCGCGCAACAGGGCAAGTTCGTCTTCGGCGCCGGCGACCGGCCGCGTCGCAAGCTCCACGCCGAGCACGCGGGCGCGTTCGTTGAGACCGTCGAGCACGTGGAAGGTGAACTGGGCGCGCGAATTGTCGATCATGGCAGCGCTGCTCGCCGCTACGATCACTTTGCGCCCGACCACGGAGGTGGGAATCGTATAGCTGAGGGAGCGCGCGGCCTCGATGATCGCGGCGCGCATGGGCTCGCGCACGCCTGCGGCACCGGTCAGGGCCCGGGAGGCCGTGCTGACCGAAACGCCGCAACGCTTGGCGACTTCTTCAAGCCGCACCCTGCGGTTCGGCCTTCCGCGTTTGCCTTCCATAGACACCTCTGCTCCTTTGCGCATTCTGCAAAAAGTTTTCAGATTGCGCAAGAAGTTGCCGTGTGGAACCTTCTTGCAAGGAAGCCCTTGGGAGGAGCCATGCCGCTTTCCATGCAGCAGGTTGAGACGGCGCTGGCCAGCCTTGTTAAAGGCATGACCGGCCTGCGCGCCGATGGGCGCTTCCACGAGCCGAACCTCGACGGCACGCCCGGAGACTACGTCAGCTTCGACAGCTGGGAATGGCCACAGGGCGTGGGCCTTTACGGTCTTTCACGCCTTTGCGAGGGCAGCGGAGACGAAAGGCTGCTCGCCACCATAGAGGATTGGTACGACCGCCGCGTCGCGGCCGGCCTGCCCGAGATGAACGTCAACACCACAGCACCTTTGCTGGCCTTGAGCCGCATCTGGCAGCGAAAGCGCCAGCCGCGTTTCGAGTCGATCCTGCAGGACTGGGCCACGCGCGTAACCGACACGATGCCGCGCACGCCCGAAGGCGGCTTCCAGCACAACGTCTCCGACAAGATCAACGACGACGAGCTCTGGGACGACACGCTGTTCATGGTCGCCTTGTTCCTGGCATCCTTCGGCCAGGCGTCGGGCCAGCGTCGATTTGTCGATGAAGCCGAACGGCAGTTCCTCGTCCATGCGCGCTACCTCGCCGATCCCACGACCGGCCTCTGGTTTCACGGCTGGACATTCGCCGGACGCCACAACTTCGCCCGCGCCCTGTGGGGCCGCGGCAACTGCTGGATCACCGTCGGTATTCTGGACCTGATCGAACTGGCTGAGATTTCACCGTCGGTGCGCGACTTCCTGCTCGGCGTGCTGGGTGCGCAGATGGATGCGCTGCTGAAGCTGCAGGCGCCCTCGGGCGCATGGCATACGCTGCTCGACGATCCGTCGTCCTATGAAGAGATTTCAGCCACCGCCGGTTTTGGCTACGGCCTGATGAAGGCGGCAAGGCTTGGCCTCGTCGGCCCCGAGCACCGCCAGGCCGGCCTGCGCGCACTGGACGCCGTCGTGTCGAACATCAGCGCCGACGGCGTCGTCTCGAATGTTTCATACGGCACTCGCATGGGGCATGATTTGCAGTTCTACCGTGACATTCCGATCCAGCCGACCGGCTACGGCCAGGCCTTGGCCATCCTGTGTCTGACCGAAGGGCTGGAAACGCTCGGTAAAATGCGGGAGGCCACATGATGCGCGTGCTCTACGGTACATCCCCCAGCGAAGTCGCAGCCATGGATACCGACCGCCTGCGGTCCGAGTACCTTGTCGAGGATTTGTTTGCCCCGGGCGAGATCAGTTTCGTCTACACCCATGTCGACCGCATGATCCTTGGGGGCGCGATGCCCCTGTCGACCCCGCTGCGCTTCGGCGACGGTGCCGACGTCGGAACCGAGTACTTCTTCACCGCGCGCGAAATGGGCATAGCCAACCTCGGCGGGGCGGGCATCGTCGAGATCGACGGCCGGCGCTTTCCTGTCGCCAATCGCGATATCGTCTATGTCGGGCGCGGCGCGCGCTCCGTCACGCTGACGAGCGACGATGCGGCGACGCCGGCGCGGTTCTACATGAACTCCGTTCCCGCCGGGGCCGACATCCCCCATCGCCTCATTCCGCGCGCGGAGGGCAAGCCGCTCGATCTCGGCGACGCGGCCCGGTCGAACAAGCGCCGCCTGGTGATGTACATCCATCCGGAAGTGGCGCCCTCGTGCCTGCTCCTGATGGGCATCACGGACCTCGCGCCCGGCAGCGTCTGGAACACCATGCCGCCGCACCTGCACGAGCGGCGCATGGAGGCCTATTGCTATTTCGACCTTTCCGACGACGACCGCGTGATCCATCTGATGGGCCGGCCCGACCAGACCCGCAACCTGATCATTGCCAACGGCAATGCGGTGCTCTCTCCCGCCTGGTCGATCCACATGGGCGCCGGCACCGGACCTTACGCATTTGTGTGGGGCATGACCGGCGAAAACCAGGCATACAACGACGTCAGCCCGGTCGCGCTCAAGGAGCTGAAATGACGGCTCCCGCGAAGTCCACCCATCCGGGTCATGTCCTCCACCGGCCCCTGGCGGCGGGCGAACCGGTGACCTATTGGCGGCTGAGCGGAACCTCGGAGGCGCGCTACGACGTGCCCGATCAGCCGATGAAGGGGGAAATGGATCCCTTCTTCTTCCTGACCAAGCACAAGAACTTCATTCCGCACGAATATCCCTGCCGCACGCAGTTCGCGGCCGAGCGACGCGGCAAGCGTCCGCAGCCGGGCTCTGAAGCGGACATGGAGCGGGTCTGGCTGCCATTCGCCTCGCCGCGCGTCGACCTGTCCGGCTTCTGGTTCAGGCCAACCGTGATCGGCACATGGGCCGAGACGAGCATCGACTGTGCCGCGTCCGGCGACGCCACCTTGCGCCTGCGCACCTGCGGTGGCGCCATCCTGTTCGTCAACGGCCGGGAAATCGGCTGGATGGCTCCCTACGGCCGCAACCTCGAAACCGCCGAGCATTTCGCCACACAGCTTGAGGCCGGCCGCAACGACATCCGCATCTGGTTCGACGACCTGGCCGAGCGCGACGCGCGCTACTATTTCCAGCTCGACTATGTTTCTGGCCCCGCGGCGACGCACGCACTGCCCCTCCCCGTAGACGCACCGGTCGCCGACCGAATGGAGGCGGCCCTCGATTCCATGCGCTTCGAGCGGGCGACCTATGACGATGGCGAGGTCGCTCTCGTCTCGGGCGTCGCTCTGCCTGCCGATGCCCGTGTCACCGCGGTGATCGAAGGCGACTTCATGTCCATCGACGAACCGCTGCGCCGCGAATTCACGCTGAAAGCGGGCGCGACGCGCTTGCCGATCGCGAACGCCAACGACCTGCCGGCGGATTTTCGCCATTTTAAGGTCACGCTCGAGATCGGCGGTTTTGCCGTATCGCGCGTCTTCGGCGTCGAAATCTGCCACGCAACGCAACAGGGCACTGCGCCCGCGGATCTTGCGGCGCGGATCGACGAGGCGCTGAACCAGGTCGCCGAGCACGCCGAGATGGACACGGTCTGCGCGCTCGCGCGCCTTTCGACCGGACGTGGCGGCGACAAGACCGACAGGATGATCGCCGCCTCGCTGCCGGCCATCGAGGATTGCCACGACTGCGCCGACTTCATCCTTGTGCCGCTGCTGTGGTCGCGCGCAGCATATGCGCGCGACATCGACCCCGCGCTGGTCGAACGCATTGATGCCGCCATCCTCGGCTATCGTTACTGGATGGATGAGCCGGGCAACGACGTGCAGTGGTACTTCTCAGAAAACCACGCCCTGCTCTTCCACACCGCGGCCTATCTTGCCGGGTACATCCTTCCCGAGGCGCGGTTCGAGCGCTCGGGCCGGACGGGCGCGCAGCAATCGGCCGTCGGAGCGCAGCGCGTGCGCGCTTGGCTCGATCATTTCGAGCAATGGGAAATGGCCGAGTTCAACTCGGCGCCCTATTTCCCCATCGACCTGAAGGGCCTCTGCGCGCTCTACGCACTGGCCCCTGACGCCGATATTCGCGGCCGTGCCGGCAAGGCGATCGTCCGCCTGCTCGAGATCATCGCCCGCTCCGCCCACCACGGCCAGATGACCGGTGCGCAGGGCCGCTCCTACGAGCACACGCTACGCGCTTCGCGCTCGCTGGAACTTTCGGGCATTTGCCGCATGATCTGGGGCGCGGGCAATTACGGCATGCGCTTCCATGCCCTGCCCCAGCTGGCGCTCTGCCTGCGCGACCATGGCATGGAGATCCCCGGCGAACTCGCCGCGATTGCCTCGGTGGCGGGCGACGAACACTGGGAATGGATATTCGCCCAGGGACAGGATCGCTTCGCCCGGCTCTATCACTACAAGACCCGCGACTATGCCATAGGCACCGCCGCCGCCTATCGCTGGACCCAGTGGGGATACCAGGAAACGGTCATCCAGCTCCGGCTCGGCCGTGACCCCGACGCCCAGATATGGATCAACCATCCGGGCGAGGTCCTGCAATCCGGCTATGGCCGACCGTCCTACTGGGGCGGGTCCGGCACGCTGCCGCGGGTACACCAGTACCGCGGACTGGCGCTGGTCGTGTTCGATTGCTCGGACGAACAGCCCGATTTCACTCATGCGTGGTTTCCAAAGGGCAAGTTCTCTTCCTCGCGCCTCGAGGGACCGCTCGCGCTGGCGGAAGCGGATGACGCCTTTGTCCTGCTCAGGGCGAGCGCGCCGCTGGTCGAAGTGGCGTCCGGCCCGACGGCGGGCAACGAGCTGCGTGTCGCCGGCAGGAAGTCGACCTGGATAGTGCGGCTGGGAGACCGCGCGTCCTGCGGGTCGCTCGATGCGTTCGCGGCGCGGTTCGGCGCACTGGCGCTGTGCGCTGGCGAGGATGGCGGGCTGATCGTCGATGATCCGGACTATGGCGAGGTTCGCTTTGGCGACAATGGAGCGGTGACGGCGGAAGGGAGAACCGTCGATCCGTCCGAGTGGACGATAGGAGGACAGGCGACCCGGCTCGCTTCCGGGCAGGTTTGAGGAATACGCTACCAAACGAGCGGGCGCCGCCCGCATCCAGGGAGGAATGGATATGAAACACAAGGCCAAGATTCTGGGCGCGCTGGCGGCTACTCTGCTGGCGAGCAGCGCTGCCTACGCCGGCGAAGTGCGGGTGATGTGGTACTCCGACGGCGTCGAGGGAGAGGTCATCAAGGACCTTCTGGACCGCTTCCAAAAGGAGAATCCCGACATCAAGATCACGCTCGACAACGTCGCCTACAAGGTCGTTCAGGAGCAGTTGCCGATCCAGCTCGAGGCAGGCCAGGGCCCCGACATCGCCCGCGTCACCAACATCAAGGAACTCGCCGGGCATTGGCTGGACATGCGCCCGATGCTCAAGGACGCCAAGTACTGGGACGACAACTTCGGCTCCACGCTCGACTGGATGCGCCCCGACGGATCGGATGCCATCCCCGGCTTCATGACCCAGCTGACGCTGACCGGGGGCTTCGCCAACAAGACCCTGTTCGAGCAGGCCGGCGTGGCAGTCCCTGGCGAGAAGGCCACGTGGGATGAATGGGTCGACGCGGCCGCCCAGGTATCCAAGAGCCAGAGCCTTCCGGCCGCCTTTGCCATCGACCGCTCGGGCCACCGCATCTCCGGCCCGAACGTGTCCTATGGCGCAAACTACATCGCTGCCGACGGTAGCCCCGCCAAGATCGACGATGGTGTGAAGGCCTTTGGCTCCAAGCTCGTGCAGTGGGTCGCCGACGGCAAGATGCTGAAGGAGACCTGGGTTGCCGCCGCCGGCTCGACCTATCGCGCGGCGGCCGACGACTTCATCAACGCCCAGATTCCGTTCTACTATTCCGGCAGCTGGCAGGTCGCCAATCTGTCGTCCAAGATCGGCGACGGCTTCGACTGGGTGGCGACGGGCTCCCCATGCGGCTCCGCGGGCTGCTCGGGCCTCAAGGGCGGCGCCGCGCTCGTGGGGATCAAGTACACCAAGAACCCGAACGACGTCGTCAAGGTGATGGAATATCTCGGCCGCGAGGACATCGTGAAGGAATTCAGCGAACGCACGCTGTTCCTGCCCGCCCACAAGGGCGTGGTCGACAAGGGCGGCCTGAAGTGGGTCAGCAACGACAAGAACGTCGCGCCCGCGCTGGATGCCTTCGTAAAGTCGGCCGGCCAGACGCTGCCGGCGGCCGACGCGCTGCCGTCATGGAAGTGGGCCAACGCCTACTATGCCGCATTGGTCACGCGCCTTTCGCAGGTCATGGCCGGCGAGATGCAGCTCGACGAGGCCTGGGCCAAGATGGACCAGGACATCGCCGATAAAGTCGCGCAGGCGAAATGACGGTGCAAACCACCATCGGTCAGAAGATCGGCGCAGCAATTGCCGCGCCGATCAGCTGGCTTGCCGCGATCGTCGACGCGCCGCTCAAGCTGTGGCAGCGCGCGACGGGCACCAATGGCATGGCGGCGTTCTTCCTGGCCCCGAACATGCTGATTTTCGGCATCTTCGTGCTGGCGCCCTTCATCATCAATTTCCTCTACTCCACGACTTCCGGGAACGCCTTCTTCCTGCCGGACCGCAACTTCGTCGGCGCCGATCAGTACCGGCGGCTGCTCGAGTGCGGCAGCTACCTCGATCCCTCGTCGTGCCGCGAGGACCTGTTCTGGAAAGCGGTGCACAACACCGGGTTGTTCGTGGTGCTGCAGGTGGCGCTGCTCGTCGTGGTTTCGATGATCACGGCGCTGATCCTCAATCGCGAGATTGTCGGCCGCAGCTTCTGGCGCGCGGTGTTCTTCTTTCCCGTCCTGCTGTCGCCAGTCGTCGTTGGCCTGATCTGGCGCTGGATCCTGCAGCGGCAGGGCCTGCTCAATTCGATGCTCTACCAATTCGGATATCAACCCACGGAATGGCTGACCGACCGCTTCTGGGCCTTCGCCGCCGGCGTCACCGTGTCGGTGTGGGCGCATATGGGCTTCTTCACGCTGATCCTTCTGGCCGGGTTGCAGGCCATCCCGCGCGATCTCTATGAAGCCGCAGAGATGGACGGCACCAGGCCCGGCCGCGTGTTCTGGCGCATCACATTGCCTCTGCTGATGCCGAACCTGCTCGTAGTCATCATCCTGGCGCTCATACGCGCGGTGCAGATTTTCGACGAGGTCTACGTCCTCACCGGCGGTGGTCCCGGCACGTCGACGCTGTTCCTGACCCAGTACATTTACGAGGTCGGCTTCGCTTCGCTGCTGCGCAATCCCGGCCTGGCCGCCGCCGCCTCGATCCTGATGGGTGCCGTGCTGGTCGTGCTCACGCTTGTGCAGCTGCAGGTTGGCCGTCGCAACGAAAAGAAGGGCGCGCGCGAATGAGCCAGGTCGTCGCCTTCCTGACGCGCCGGCGCGGCGGACGCGGCTGGCACTGGACCGACATCTTCATGTGGGCCTGGCTGGTCGGCGGCCTCGTCCTCATGTTCGGCCCAGCACTCTGGCTGGTGTTGTCATCTTTCAAGACGCCGGCGCAGCTGGCGGAATTTCCCCCGACCCTGCTGCCCTACGCCACCGAACAGGTGGCGGTGGCAGGATATGACAAGCCGCTCAATCTCTTCACCGCCCAGCTTCCGGACGGCACGACCAGGGTCATGGCCGAGGTCCGCCGCGTCGGGACCGTCTCCCAGCTCGTCGATCCGAAGGCGCCGGGCGAGATCTTCAAGGTCAATATCGCCGATCGCCAGCCGGTGCGCGAGATCCGTTTCGCGACGGAGAACTACACCCAGCCCTTCGAGCATTTCGACTTCCTGCAATACCTCAAGAATTCGGTTTTCGTGACCGTGGTGGCGACGCTGATCACATTGCTTACCAACTCCATGGCCGCGTTCGCCCTGTCGAAATACGAGTTTCGCGGACGCAATCTGGTGCTGCTGCTCATCGTCGGCACGCTGATGGTGCCCCTCTCCGTCCTCTTGGTGCCGCTCTATTCGGTCATCAGCGCCGTCGGCCTGTTCGACTCGCTCTGGGGCGTTATACTGCCCACCGTCGCGACCCCGACCGGTGTGTTCCTGCTACGCCAGTACATGTTGACCATTCCCGACGAACTGATCGACGCGGCGCGCATGGACAATGCGTCCGAATGGCAGATCTACTGGCGAATTGTGCTGCCCCTTGCAGCGCCAGCCCTGGCGGTGCTCGCCATCTTCTCGGTGGTCTGGCGCTGGAACGATTTCCTCTGGCCGCTGGTCGTGTTGTCGCGCAAGGAGCTCTACACGTTGCAGGTCGGCCTCAATACCTATGCGGGAGAGTTGAACGTGCAGTGGCACTTCATACTGGCCATGACCGTCGTGACCATGATCCCGGTCGTGCTCGTCTTCATCTTCCTGCAGCGCTACATCACCGCCGGCATCGCCGGGACCGGCTTGAAATAAGGGGCTGGAATGGGCCGCATCTCGCTTACCAACATCGATCGCGCCTATGGCAAGGTGAAGGTGCTGCACGACATCAACCTAGACATCCAGGACGGTGAAATGCTGGTGCTGGTAGGCCCCTCCGGCTGCGGCAAGTCCACGCTGTTGCGCCTGCTCGCGGGGCTCGACAAACCAACCTCGGGCAAGCTCGCCATCGACGGACGCGATGTCACGCGTGTATCCGCCGCCGAACGCGGGCTGGCCATGGTATTCCAGTCCTACGCGCTTTATCCGCACATGACCGTGCGCCAGAACCTCGCCTTCGGCCTGGAAAACCAGCGCATGCCCAAGGCGGAGATCGATGCGCGGATCACCGAGGCCACGCGCATGCTTGAAATCGGCCAGTATCTCGATCGTCGTCCTGGCCAACTGTCGGGCGGGCAGCGCCAGCGCGTGGCGATCGGCCGGGCAGTGGTGCGCAATCCCACGGCCTTCCTTCTGGACGAGCCTTTGTCGAATCTCGACGCCGAACTGCGCATCAGCACGCGCGCTGAAATCTCGGCGCTGCACAAGCGGCTTGCGACGACCATGGTCTACGTCACGCACGACCAGGTCGAGGCGATGACGCTTGCCGACCGCATCGTGGTCATGCGCGCTGGCCGCATCGAGCAGGTTGGAAGGCCGCTCGATCTCTACAACGAACCGGCAAATCTCTTTGTCGCGGGCTTCATCGGCGCCCCTCGCATGAACCTGCTTCCCTGCAAGGTCAAGGCGGCGGCACCCGGAACTGTGAGCATAGAGGGGCCGGGCGGCCTCTCCACGACCATTGCGGCGAACGGCGAAGCCCTGAAACCGGGTGACGATGTCACCATCGGCATCCGCCCGCACGACATGACGATCGGCATGGGTTCGAAAGGTGCGCTCGAAGCCCAGGTCACGCTCGTCGAGGCTCTAGGCCCCGAAACCGTGGCACACACGCTGACTGCGGACGGCCAGAAGCTCGTCGCGGTGCTGAAGGGCCAGCAGCTGGACGGCGCAGGCGGCGCGGTCAAGCTGCACTTTGACCCCGCAATGGCACACCTTTTCGACCGCTCCGGCCAGCGCGTGACTTACGTCCGCAGCAAGTAGCGCTCGAAGAACGCCAGCATTTGCTCCCTCATCGCCGGCGTCTCGATATGTCCCGAACGGGGCTCCCGGTGCACGCCGAGCCTGTCTTCGGCGCCAGCCGCACGATAGGCCGCGCGCGTTTGCGAAAGGGCCAGGTCTACAGCCACCGGCGGGGTGAGCGGATCCTGGTCGCCGACGCCGATGAATTGCGGACGCGGTGCGACAAGGCCGGCGATTTCGCCGTTGGAGGCAACATTCAGCAGGCCGGGGATGGTCAGGTAGATGCCATGGAGGTCGTGCGCGCCGGTTTCGATCAGGGTGCCGAAATCCGCGTAGCAACACAGATGCGCGACACAGGCGATGCGCGGCTCCGCCGCCGCCAGCCAGTAGCCCAGCGTGGCACCCATCGACAGGCCGAAGGCCCCGATACGCGTTGAGTCGATATCAGTGCGGCCGGAAAGCCAGTCAAAGGCCGAAGCTTGTTCGCCCAGCATCTGTCCGGCAAGCGACCTGCCGCGCCAGAGCAATGCCTTTGTCCGGGTCGATTCGTCGGGTTCGCGGCGCTGCCCGAACGAAGGCATCTCGATCATCAGGGACGCAAAGCCATGTCTTGCGAATTCGGCTCCCAACGGGCTGACCAGGGACGCACGACCATCGAGGATTTCCCGCGCGCCGATGTCATATCGCGCGCCATGCGCGTGGATGTAGAGAATGGCCGGAAAAGGGCCGTCGCCGGGCGGGCGCATGAAATAGCCACCCACCGCCTCCCCGTCCGCGGTACGGAAGGCCAGCCTTTCCAGCGACACGCCGTCCTCGACCCCGACGTCCCTCGAGACCAGACCGAGTGGATGCCGGTCGATCTCGAACAACTCTGATACGCGCTTCAGCATAAGGCTTTTCCCCCGGGCAGGACCGATTCAGCGGACGCAAGCATAGCCGCTTCACCTGGTTCGAGGTCAACGGTGGAGCCCTCCCGGAAGTGCCGCATATGGGGAAGTGCACCTGACACGCAGGGACCGCGCTGCGCAGGCCAATTCCAGAAGCATGTTGGCATAAGGCGGCTGCCGGTCTGGAAGGCGGGCGAATACGTCCTACATAGGCCCGATGACACGCAGCAGCACGTGCTGGCCGTGGTCTGTGCGTCCACCCTACCCGCCTGCAATTCGTGTCGCAGCTACCCGCGGGCGGGTGTTGGACCGCGTGCTTTGGCCCGGAACCATCCAATGCGCATTGCCAGCCAGTGAATCACGGACGTTCCCTGCAGGTGATTTGCCTTGCTGCTGCGCACGGCATCAGCAAAGGAACACTCTCATGACCAAGATAATTCTTGCATGCATGGCGGTCCTTATCACCATGACTTCTGCTTACTCTGGCCCTGGTTCGGGAAGAGAATGCCGCGAAGTAAACGGCCGCCAGTCCTGTGTTAAGACGAATGACACTGAGGGACGGTGAGGACCGGTCCAGCCAGTCGCGGCGTGGTGAAGCATTGCTGCGTTTGCCGCACTGCTCTTTGATCGGTGCCTGCCGGCGACGCGAGCAAGGGACTCGTTGTCAATCTTGCACCGTGTCTCATGGTCGAAAGTGGCGGCCGCGCCGAACTCGTCGCCCGCAAGAGCCGTCGCTACCGCAACTTACAGGCTGCACAGGCGGAAGGCGCTCCGTCCATTGCCTTCAATTCAATTGGTCAGACAGTGAGCAGCCTACGGATCTCACTTCGCTCCAGATCCTCGGCGGGGCCTTTATGAACGATCTGCCCCCGATCCATGATGTACGCGACATCGGCTAGTTCCCGGCAGAAATCGAGGTATTGCTCGACAAGCAGTATCGCGATGCCGGCGGTGTCGCGCAGGTAGCGGATCGCGCGGCCGATATCCTTGATGATCGACGGCTGGATGCCCTCGGTCGGTTCATCGAGCACGAGGAGCCGGGGCCGCATCACCAGCGCCCGGCCGATGGCCAACTGCTGTTGCTGGCCGCCCGAAAGATCGCCGCCACGCCGCGACAACATTTGCCGCAGCACCGGAAACAGTTCGAAGACATAGTCCGGTACTTGGCGCTCGGCCCGTTTGAGCGGGGCGTAGCCAGTCTCAAGGTTTTCCCTGACCGACAGTAGCGGGAAAACCTCCCGCCCCTGCGGCACGAATGCGATGCCCGACCGGGCGCGGTAATACGCCGCGCTCCGGTCGAGCGCCTTCCCCTCGAAGGCAACGGTGCCGGATGTCAGC
This sequence comes from Aminobacter sp. AP02, assembly GCF_003148805.1. Classification (GTDB taxonomy): domain Bacteria; phylum Pseudomonadota; class Alphaproteobacteria; order Rhizobiales; family Rhizobiaceae; genus Aminobacter. The sequence goes on along the minus strand of NZ_QGGX01000004.1, from coordinate 280,985 downwards.
CTTTGCTGGCCGACGATCGATCTCATCAGACTTGTCTTGCCAACCCCGTTGCGGCCAAGCACGCAGGTGATGCGCGCTGGCTGCGCGGTAAGCGAGACGCCCCTCAATGCCTCGGCCGCACCGTAGTGGAGCACGGCGTCGGTGACCTCAAGCATGCTCCGGCTCCATTTGTGGGCCCCCCGCGCCCCCGCCACCGGGGCGGGGGTGGCGAACCTTCCGGCGCGCCAGGGGAGGTTGGTGAAATTTGCTCGGGCAGACCGAAGCTGGCCGTGAAACCAGGCCCGATGGTTGCCATTGAAGTGCCGGTACGTTCGCTCGCCACCTCATCGTCATCGCCCCAGATAGACTTCGACGACACGTTCGTCGGCAGACACGAAGTCGAGCGTGCCTTCCGACAGCACTTTACCTTCGTGAAGGCAGGTGACCTTGACGCCGAGTTCGCGGACGAAATGCATGTCGTGCTCGACGACGATCACCGAATGGGTCTGGGCGATATCCTTGAGCAGCCGCACCGTCTCTTCGGTTTCGGCGTCCGTCATGCCGGCGACCGGCTCATCGACCAACAGCAGCTTGGGATCCTGAGCCAGCAGCATGCCGATCTCCAGCCATTGTTTCTGGCCATGGGACAGGCTGGCGGCAAGGTCGCGGCGACGGTCACCCAGACGGATGAGGCCGAATATTTCATCGATGCGACTGGTCTCGGCGGTCGAACGGCGGTGAAACAGTGCCGGCAGAATCGAGCGCGGGCCCTTCAGCGACAAGAGCAGGTTGTCTTCGAGCGTGTGGCTCTCGAACACCGTCGGCTTCTGGAACTTGCGGCCGATGCCCATCATGGCGATGTCGGCCTCGTCGTGGCGCGTCAGGTCGACATCGCCGTCGAAATAAACCTCGCCGGCATCTGGCCGCATCTTGCCCGTGACGATGTCCATCATCGTTGTCTTGCCAGCGCCATTGGGGCCGATGATTGCCCGCATCTCGCCCTTGTCGAGCACCAGCGACAGGTTGTTGATGGCGCGGAAGCCGTCGAAGGACACCGACACGCCGTCCAGATAGAGAATAGTGTTTGCCCTGCTCATCGCCTCACTCCGCAGGTTGCGGTTGTGGCTTTGCGCCGGCCATCGGATGCGCGCCCGAGCTCTCCGCGGGCGCAACGATACGTTCGGGCACCACATCGACTTTGGCAGTGCCGCGGGCCGGCCGCGCCGGCTGCCAGCGGTCCCACGTGCCGACGATGCCGCTCGGCAGGAAAAGCGTGACGGCTATGAACAGACCGCCGAGCGCAAATAGCCAGAATTCCGGGAGCGCGCCGGTGAACCAGCTCTTGCCCGCATTGACGAGAACCGCACCGATGATCGGGCCGACGATTGTGCCGCGCCCCCCGACGGCGGCCCAGACCACCACCTCGATCGAGTTGGCCGGGTCGAATTCGCCAGGATTGATGATACCGACCTGCGGCACGTACAGCGCGCCGGCGATGCCGGCCATTACCGCGGAAACGGTAAAGGCAAACAACTTGACGTTCTCCGCCCGCCAACCGAGGAAGCGGGTGCGGCTTTCAGCATCGCGCACGGCCATCAACAGCTTGCCGTACTTCGAGCCGACAATGCACCAGGTGACGAACACGCCAAATGCCAGGGCCGTTGCAGTTGCGGCGAACAGGCCCGAGCGCGTGGTATTGGCCTGAATATTGAAACCAAGGATGTCCTTGAAGTCGGTTAGCCCATTGTTGCCGCCGAACCCCATGTCGTTGCGGAAGAAGGCGAGCATCAACGCATATGTCATGGCCTGCGTGATGATGGACAGGTAGACGCCGGTGACGCGGCTGCGGAAGGCGAACCAACCGAAGGCGAAGGCTAGCAGCCCGGGTACCGCCATCACCATCAGGGCGGCGAACCAGAACTGGTCGAAGCCCGACCAGAACCAGGGCAGCTCCTTCCAGTTCAGGAACACCATGAAATCGGGCAGCAGCGGATTGCCGTAAACACCTCGATCGCCGATCTGGCGCATCAGGTACATGCCCATCGCATAGCCCCCGAGCGCGAAGAACGCGCCATGGCCGAGCGAAAGGATGCCGCAATAACCCCACACTAGGTCGAGAGCCAGCGCTAGCAGCGCATAGCACAGGTACTTGCCCACCAGCCCCACGACATAGTTTGGCACATGCAGTGCGCTGCCTGTCGGTACTGCGATGTTGAGGATGGGCACGATCACGGCGATTGCCAGCAGGACGGCGATCGTGATCGCGATTCGGCTGGTGGCGCTGCCGGCGAAGAAGCGTCCCGTCATCATGCTTCCACCGCCCTGCCCTTGAGCGCAAACAGGCCGCGCGGGCGCTTCTGGATGAATAGAATGATCAGGACAAGCACAATGATTTTGCCGAGCACGGCCCCGGCGTAGGGTTCGAGGAACTTGTTGAGGATGCCCAGTGACATCGCACCCACGAAGGTGCCCCACAGGTTGCCGACGCCGCCGAAGACAACAACCATGAAGCTGTCGATGATGTAGCCTTGGCCGAAATTGGGCGAGACGTTGTCGATTTGACTAAGCGCGACACCGGCGATGCCGGCGATCCCGGAGCCGAGCGCGAAGGTCAGCGCGTCGACCCAAGGCGTGCGTATGCCCATCGAGGCGGCCATACGGCGGTTCTGGGTGACGGCGCGCATCTGCAGGCCCCAGCGCGTACGCTTCATGACCCATAGCAGCAGCGCAAATACAGCCAGGCAGAAGACGACGATGCACAGCCGGTTCCAGGTGATGGCCAGCTGGCCAAGCTGAAGCGAGCCCGACATCCATGGTGGCGTACCAACCTCCTGGTTGGTCGGCCCGAAGATAGTGCGCACCGCCTGCTGCAGGATCAGCGAAACGCCCCAGGTGGCCAGCAGCGTTTCCAGTGGACGACCGTAGAGGAAGCGGATGATGCCGCGCTCGATAGCGAGACCGACGGCACCAGCAACAAGGAAGGCCATCGGCAGGGCGACGGCAAGCGACCAGTCGAACAGGTTGGGGGCAAGGGCGCGGATCGCCTGCTGCACGACAAAGGTGGTGTAGGCGCCGAGCATAACCATCTCGCCGTGCGCCATGTTGATGACGCCCATGACGCCGAAGGTGATGGCAAGACCGATAGCTGCCAGCAGCAACACCGAGCCGAGCGAGATGCCGTACCAGACGTTCTGGGCGACTTGCCACAAGGCCAGCCTCTGGTGGATCAGGGCAACCGCCGCACCTGCGGCATCCCGGAGCGCACCTTGAGCGCTGGTGTGGAAGCGGGTGAGCTGCGACAGCGCATCCTGGTCGGCGCGGGCCGACAATGTGTCGATCGCCGTCATCTTGTCGGCTTCGCCGAGGTCGGAAAGCAGCACGGCCGCGGCGCGCGCCTGCTCCAGCCGCGTCTTGACGCTGGTCACGTCCTCCCCGGCAATCGCTGTATCGAGAGCCGCGATGGCAGCCGGATCAGGATTCCTGAACATCGTATCCGCCGCCGCGAGCCGAACAGCCGGATCTTTCGAGCCCAGCGTCAGTCCGCCCAGCGCGTCGCGGATGACGCGGCGTAGCGCGTTGTTCACCTTGACCTTGGAAAGGTCGGCCTTTGCGGCCACGCCTGCTGGTGCGCCGTTTAACGGGTCGCGCAGCTGGACATCCTGACCTGTCTCGTCGCCGACGAAGACCGCATCGTCGCCCTTGCGAACATAAAGCCCGCCCTGCGACAGAGCAGTGAGCAGCTTTTCGACGGCGGGGTCGCCAGTGGCGCCGAGCTCGCGCACCACTGCCTCGGTGGCCTGGAAGTTCTTCGCAGCCGCGAATTTGGCGACCAACAGACGCAGGTCTGCCTCGTCAGCGGCAGCGCCGTGGAGCGTTGCCGCCACAATGAGGCAAGCTGCGACCACCTTCCTAAGAAAACCCATGAAATGTCACCGGTCCGGAGGATCGTTGGCGACGGTCATTGCTGGCGCTGATCGTCGAGGAAGATGGTCCCGGGCAAGCCTGCCGCCCAGGACCATTTGCACGGCGAAGCGGTCAGTTCGTCGTGCCGCCCTTGCCGCCACATTTGCCGGTCGCCACGTTGAAGTTGCCGCAGGACATCGGCGCCCTCCAGTCGGCAATAAGGTTTTTGGAGTCCTCGAGGTAGTCGGACCACTCGTCGCCCACCACGAGACCGGCCGTCTGCCACACGGTTTCGAATTGGCCGTCAGCCTGTATTTCGCCGATCAGCACCGGCTTGGTGATGTGGTGGTTCGGCATCATCGTTGAAAAGCCGCCCGACAGGTTGGGCACCGACACGCCGACGATAGCGTCGATCACGGCATCCGGATCGGTGGTGCCGGCCTTTTCGACAGCCTTCAGCCACATATTGAAGCCGATGACATGCGCTTCCATCGGGTCGTTGGTCACGCGCTTGTCGTTTTTGGTGTAAGCCTTCCAGGCTGAAATGAACTCTGCGTTGGCCTGGCTATCGACCGACTGGAAATAGTTCCAGGCAGCGAGGTGGCCGACCAGAGGCGTGGTGTCGAGGCCGGCGAGTTCCTCTTCGCCGACGGAGAAGGCAACCACCGGAATGTCTTCGGCCTTAATGCCCTGGTTGCCGAGTTCCTTGTAGAAAGGAACATTGGCGTCGCCGTTGATCGTCGAGACGACGGCGGTCTTCTTGCCGGCCGAGCCAAATTTCTTGATGTCGGAGACGATGGTCTGCCAGTCGGAATGACCGAATGGCGTATAGTTGACCATGATGTCTTCGGCTGCCACGCCCTTCGACGCCAGATAGGCCTGCAGGATCTTGTTGGTCGTCTGGGGATAGACGTAGTCGGTGCCCGCAAGCACCCAGCGCTGGACGCCTTCCTCGTTCATCAAATAGTCGACCGCGGGAATGGCCTGCTGGTTGGGCGCCGCGCCAGTGTAGAAGACGTTGCGCTGGCTTTCCTCGCCCTCATACTGGACGGGATAGAACAAAAGGCTATTGAGTTCCTCGAACACAGGCAGCACCGACTTGCGCGACGACGACGTCCAGCAGCCGAAGACGGCGGCGACCTTGTCCTGCTCGATCAGCTGGCGTGCCTTTTCGGCGAAGAGCGGCCAGTCCGAGGCTGGATCGACGACGACCGCCTCGAGTTTCTTGCCGAGCAAGCCCCCTTTCTTGTTCTGCTCCTCGATCAGGAACAGCATCGTATCCTTGAGCGTGGTCTCCGAAATCGCCATCGTTCCCGAAAGCGAGTGAAGCACGCCCACCTTGATCGTGTCATCGGCTGCCTGAGCGGGCGCCGAGAAACTTACGCCGGCTGCAACGAGCCCAGCCATTGCCGTCATGGTCCAACCTGTAACAAGTCCCCTCATTCCAATGTCTCCCAATTGGTTTGTTGCACCTCACCATGACAAGCAATCGGCGTGCCAGTCACATCGAGCGCACGTCCCAACGAGTAAAGACAATGAAAATCATGACGTTACGCTGACGTTGCCGTTGTCGCCAACGACCCGTTGCGAAAGCCTTGCTCCAATAATTGTGCATTGCACATAGCAATTGCCTACGTTCTGGTCATTGAGACAGAATGCCGAAAATTAGGGCAATCTGCCTTGGCTTGCGCGTTCGCATTCCTCCCGAAGACGGAAGGTTCCAAGGTGAAGCCGGATACTTCGTTTCGCCAATTGGCCCGAGTCGCAGCCAGGTCGGTCTCTCGCCAGGCGTGCGACAAGGCACATCTGCCAGCGTCCGGGGCGTTTGCTTGCTTAGGCGCAAAAAGAAAGCCCGCGGTCTGACGACCGCGGGCCTCCTTATCCAACCAGGTGTTGGTTAGAACGCAGCGTCGAGGCGGAGGAAGCCGCTGACCACGCCGTCGCCGTTGTTGGAGTTCTTGAAGGTGTCGCCATCGTTGTAGTTGACGGCGAGCTTGGCGTCGAGGTTTTCGACGATGTTGTAGTCGACAACAGCGCCGATTGCCCAATCGTTGGCACCGCCGACCGAGAGGCGGCTGAGGTTGTTGTCGTGCGCATCACCGAAGTACTGGCCGCCGAAGCCGACTGCGAGCTTCTGGTTGACCTGGTAGTTCAGGTAGCCGCCGACCGACCATGCATAGCCATTGTAGACGCCGTTGATGCCTTCAATCGCATCACCCGGATTGATGGAGAAGTAGGTCGGGCCCGACTCGTAAGCTGCGAGGAGCTGCAGAGTGAGGGCGTCGGTCGCCTTGATGTTGGCGATCGCCTTGAGAGCGAACTCTTCGTAGGCGTTGTCGTAGCCGGCGAACAGGTTGAGCGAACCCCAGCCCTGCGTGACCGAAACCTTGCCGACGACCAGCGGGACATAGTCGAAGTTGTCCGACTCTTCTTCCAGGCCGAGCGAAACTGCGATGCCGTTGCCGGCGTCGAAGGTGTAGCGGATCTGGTTGACGCGCTCACCGCCGCCGGAGTCGAACTCGCCATCGAGCTCGCCGTCGAACAGGGTGTCGGTGTGACCGACGAGCAGGCCGCCGAGCTCGAAGTAGGCGTGACGCAGAGCCGTGCCGCCTTCGCTGTTGAGGCCGTCCCAGCGATTGCCGCCAGCCGTCTCCGTCCAGCCGCCATTGTTGCCGATGCTCGCTTCGAACTCGACGTAACGGCGGAACGTGCCGTATTCGGTTTCCGAACGCGCGTCGAACTGCAGGCGAGCCTTGGCATCCTTGCGGAAGCCGTCGTCAAGATCGGTGAAGCCGATCTCGTAGCGAACCAGGCCGCCGATCTTGAGGCAGGTCTCGGTGCCGGGGATGTAATAGAAGCCCGCGCCGTAAACGTCGCAGATGCGGACGTATTCCATGGGTTCCGGCTCGGCGATGACGACAGCGTCGGCCGCACGAGCGCCAGAGACAGCGACCAGAGCCGCAGCGGAGCCGAGAAGAAGGCTCTTAATGTTCATTTCAATTCCTCAGTTGATGCACAGCCATTGGAAGCCATGCAGATTTTTACCATCAGAAATCTGATGTCAGAAAAAAATGCATCGAGATGAATCTCTTTCTGCGTCGTCATTGGCTCATGAAATGTAGTGGATCAACTGACATTGGCGCCGAAAACGAGCAAGTTGCATCCGTTGGCCAGGGCGCGTGCCATAAATGTCACAAATTAGCAGTTCGCCAGCAGGCAATCCCATTTGAGATCAAAAAACCGTGCTAATTGGCTGTTCATGAATAACTTATTTGTGAACTGGACTTGGATACCAAAAGGTGGTTTTGTCCCGGCGACCGTAATTCGGTCTGACCTCCAGTCATGTTTCTCTCAACGTGTATCTAGATTTGATAGATTATGCGTTGAGAGTAGCATGAAGAGAGACGCGACGGTTGCAGGGCTTTCTGTGCGGACACTGGTTTAAGGCTTTCGACCCGGGAGGGGATTGGCGACCAATGGTGACGCGGGAGCGGCTTCCAAGCCTGAAAGGACATGGACGACATCGCCACGGGCGGCGAGGTTCGAGTGGCGCGCAAACCTTCTTTGCGGTCGCGCCTGGTCAACCAGATCTGGGCTCGTTAAGGTGGCGGCGGGTGCAGACCCGGCAAATGGCAGCTGACGGATAGTGCCGGCCGCAGCATTGGCCGAGCTGTCAATCGCGGAGATATGTGACTAAGGCCGTGGTGGACGTCCGCCCATTCGGAAAGTTGGGTCGGTCAACCCTTGCCGAGGATGGCCTTGAGATTGATGCTGCCGTCGGCGGCACCAAAGCGCATGGACTTGCGTGCTCTATCGACGGCAGCCGTGACCGTCTGGAGAGCTTCTGCCTTTTTTCCATCGAAAATGAGCTGATTGAGGCCTGTGGTGTATTCCACGGTGGAGATGTTGCCGGTTACCCCCTGGTAAGCAGACAGCGCAAGCGCAAGTCGGGATGTGGCGCGCTCGAGTTGGGCCGCCAGGACGAGGTTGCCGTAGATCAGGGCCAGCAGGGTGCCGTGCTCCATATGCAGGCGCCGGATGGTATGAAGTTCACCGGCCTCTTTTTCTGCCCGAACATGCAGCGCCAATTTTTCGCGTTGCTCTGAGGTGATGTTGCCTGGCTGGTCGGCGAGCTTGCCAACGATATAGGCGCACATTGCCGAAACCACTTCGCAGAGTTCAAGGGCATCTCGAGGAGATGGCAGGGCAACGTAAGCGCCGCGGTTCAAAGGCAACGAAACGACGCCTTCCTGCTCCATGATCACCAGCACCTTGCGGATGACGGTGCGGCTGACGCCGTAGATTTCGCTCAGGGCTATTTCTTCAAGCTTGACGCCCGGGTGCAGCGATTGGCAAATCACCGCGTTCCATATGTCATTGTATATGTTGGCCTCCACGCCAGCCAATGGCGCGACGGTCAGCGATAGAGCATCCTGGTCGTTGATGGCCGGGGATAGGTAGCGGGCAGTCATGCGGGCTCCTTGTAACAGCACGAATAGAACGCAGCCGGCAGCGGCCAAGGCGACCCGTTCTCGGCGTTGACCAACTCAAACAGGAACGCTGGCCAATAAGTGTGCGCCAAGTGCCTGTCTGCTGGGGATGTTGCAGAATATATATTTAATTTATGCGAGTGTATTAGTCGTAACGTTACATATGATAATGAAATTGTCATTATCTACTGTAGTTGCGCATGTGTATGCGATCGCATGCCTAAGGAACAAAACTGCCAGCCCTCCTCTAAGCTCGCTTCATTCGCGGTGTGACGCTACGCTCCCGATATGTGTCACGCGCTTCGGCTAACATTCTCGCCTTGCGGCAACCTTGCACCAGAAGGCGCGCTGCCTCAATCGTCTGACGAAAGAAAGTCAATTATATTTGAGGAGTAGGTGTCAACGTTTGCAAAATCAAGTCGACCGTTTGGCAGGTGTGATCAAGTCAACGCTTCTGCGCTGGTGCCGGTGCCGGGTGGGTCTGCGACGCCCGTAGGAGGCAAAGCTCTGCCGGAATCGGAAGAAATACCGGCGGATGTTGCTGAACTGGGTAGGCTGGAAAGCGTCTAGCGCTCAAGCGCGCCTGCTCCGATCGTCGACATCACCCAAAGCATATTCGATTTCGCGGCGGCGGTGTGGTGTCCACTATGGAGATGACCGAGAGAAAGCCGCACCCCATGATCATCGATCTTGGGCGGTCGCTTTATGCCAATGCCGCTTCTTGGTGTTCAAAATTGACGGCTTGCGCCGTTCCACCACCTGTCATCATCCCTCTCTTTGCGAATCACGGTTCCCGTCGATCGGCCTGGTCCCTGTCTTCGGCAGCGGTCGAGTGGTCACGTAAACGGCGCCGGCGCCAATAAATATGGTCGCGATGATGACCGGCAACGTGCCTGGCTTGCCCAGCAAGAACAGCCCGTATCCCAACCCCATGCCAAGCCAGGCCATCACCTTGGCCTTGCGCGGAATGGCGCCCTCGTCGCGCCAAGCGCGCAATGCCGGACCGAAGCGTCGATGATTGAGCATCCACGCTTCCAGACGCGGTGACGAGCGCCCGAAGCACCATGCCGCCAGGATCAAGAAGATCGTCGTGGGCATCAACGGCACAAAGGCACCGACAATCCCGAGGGCGAGCATCAAAGCCCCGAGCGCGATCAAACCAGCCCGTCTCGCGTTGAAGGCTGCCTTGCTGGCGGAATGGCGCGGCAACGGCATCAATTATCCAGACATAACCAAATCAAGACCATCCTGTGCACGCGGCGAACGCTGCTTCCGAACCTCCGACCATGCACCTGCGCTGCATTGTTCAATCCAAATGCGTCGAGCGCAGCCGTGAACATGCGCCAATGCAAGGCATGCGCTTCAGGTGCCGCCGCAATGTGCCGCGTCGAGAATCGGCCCTCCGAAACATAGAGACAACCGAGTTCGGCCGGAAGGTAGAGGAACCGGCAAAGTCAGGCGCGCTGACGTGCAACACATTCGATTCTGAATTCTTGATTATCATACTCAAGAATGTTAGAGGCCGGCTCATTGGAAGAGCCAGGTGACGCGAAGGCCAGTGACGGTCGCCTCGCACCACCTCGGTTCACTGTCGGAGACGTGGGATATGCAGGACAACTGGGCACTCGGGACTCCCGGAAAGACTGTCAAGTCAAGGGCCCTGCGCCGGTATACGGGTATCGTTGGCCTGGTACTGTGCCTTGCTTTGAATGCAGGTGCGGCACTTGCGCAGCAATCCGCACCGGCAAATGCCGAAGCTCCAGTCGCAGCGCCTGGCCAGAATGTTGACAGCCAACCAGCAGTAGTGCCAGGCAGCGAGGCGACGCAGCCGCGAATTCAGGCTGAGCCCTCGGGCCCTGACGCGGCGCCCGCGGCTGTGAACGACACAAGCGCCGCCCCTTTCCCCGTTGGCAATGCTGGCCCAGAAGCGCCTGCCGTTGAAGGTTCCGGCAACGCCGGCTCGGCTGCCCCGGTCGACACCACTGTCGCCCCGGCGCCAGACCTTCCGGCAAGTACGCTGCCGCACGATTTGTCGCCATGGGGCATGTTCATGGCAGCCGACTGGGTGGTCAAGGCAGTGATGATCGGCCTGGCCATCGCTTCCCTGGTGACATGGACGGTATGGCTGGCCAAGTCGCTCGAGATTGCTGCCAGCAAGGCGCGGCTGAAAAAGGCGCTGCGCGGCATTCTCCATGCCCGCAGGCTTGACGATGCCGCACAAGCGCTCGGCGATAAAGCAGGCATCGGTAACGTGCTGGTCCGCGCCGCGGTCGAAGAGATGGAGATGTCGGGCCACGAATTCGGCCATGGCGACGCCTCGGGCATCAAGGAGCGAGTCGAGTCACGGCTGGTGCGCATCCAGGCCCAGGCCGGCCGCCGCCTCAGCCGTGGCACCGGAGTGCTCGCGACGATCGGCTCGACGGCTCCGTTCGTCGGCCTGTTTGGCACAGTCTGGGGCATCATGAACTCGTTCATCGGCATCTCGGAGTCCCAAACCACCAATCTTGCGGTTGTGGCACCGGGCATCGCCGAAGCGCTGCTGGCAACCGCCGTCGGCCTGATCGCTGCCATTCCCGCCGTTGTCATCTACAACGTCTTTGCCCGTTCCATCACCAGCTATCGCCAGGGACTTGGAGACGCGGCAGCGGGCGTGCAGCGTCTTGTCAGCCGCGACCTCGACCGCCAGACGTCGCGTAGCGAACGTCCGCACCCGGCTCATGAGGCAGTGCGTGCCAACGGGCGCCTCGCCCCCGCTGCAGCTGTCTAGGAGACCGGGCCATGGCTGGCGGGATCAGACAATCGCCTGACGAGGATGACCTCCAGGAAAACCACGAAATCAACGTGACGCCGTTCATCGACGTCATGCTGGTGTTGTTGATCATCTTCATGGTTGCCGCGCCGCTGGCGACGGTCGACGTCAATGTCGACCTGCCGGCATCGACGGCGACCCCTTCGCCCCGCCCCCAAGAGCCACTTTACGTTACGTTGAAGGACGATCTCAGCCTCGCCATCGGCCAGGATACCGTTGCCCGTCCGTCGTTCCAGCAGGAGCTGGACCTGCGGGCCAAAGGCGACAAGCAGAGCCGCATCTTCCTGCGCGCCGACCGCGGCGTCGATTATGGCGAGCTGATGGAAGTCATGAACCTGATGCGCGGTGCCGGCTACCTCAAGATAGCCCTGGTCGGGCTCGAGGCCGTGCCGACAGCAGCCGCGCCAACAACGGGCCAGCCGCAATGAGCATGGCAACGCATGACGATTTCAGCTTCGGAGGCGTCAACCGCCGCGAGGCCGTGCTCTGGTCGGCGGCAGCGGCGGTCATCGTTTCCGCGCACATGGCCGGCGCCTGGTACCTGCATCAGCAACCCGTGACAATGATGATGGACGAGCCGCAGGGGCAGACTGCGGTGATGATCGACCTAGCACCGATGGCACTCGCCCCGGAGGCGGTGCCGCAAGAGACTGCGGATCTCGTCGACGCTCAGGCCGCAGAAAGCGTCGAGCCAACGGAAACCGTCACGCCCGATGCGGTCGAGCCGGAAACGACGCCTGTCGAGGAAATCGCCCAGGAAGTTCCCGAGCCGGTGCAAGAAATCGCGGAGAGCGAGCCCGTCGAAGAGGTCGTGCCGGATCTCGTCGAGGCGCCGCTGCCGGAAGTGGCAATGGCCATGCCCCAACCGCGACCGGAGTTCGAAGAGCCCGAGCCTGTCGCCAAGCCGGTGCCTAAGAAAAAGAAGATCGAAAAGAAGCCGGAGCCGGTCAAGCAGGCCAAGGTCGAAAAGAAGCAATCTGCCAATAGCGCTGCGTCCCAGAAATCGGCTCAAAAGAGCGAAACCACCCGCGCACCAGCTGCCGGCCAAGGCGGCGGCAAGGCGATGTCGCAGGCTCAATGGTTGTCAAAAGTCTTCAGTCGGATTGCCAGGCACAAGGGTCGTGCGACTGGCAACGGTTCGGTCAACGTGCGTTTCACTTTCACTGCCTCCGGCGATATCCTCTCGGCCGCTGTTACCTCCTCTTCAGGTAACCCGAAGCTTGATCAAATCGCACTCAACATGGTGCGCAGGGCTTCGCCGATACCAACACCCCCGCCGTCAGCGCCCTTGTACCTGACCGCTCCTATCACCTTCGAAATCCGCTGAGCCGCCGCGCTGGCCACCAATCCATCTCGTGCCGCAAAGAACCAATAATGGAACTCACCCGGCTGCTTTCCAGCTTTGCCGCACTGCGCCCGCGAATTGAAGCGCTGATCCGCGGGCGGGTCGGCTGCCGCGCAACCGCCGAGGACATCGTCCAGGACACATGGATAAGGATGTCCAAGGTCCGCAATGACGAGGCCATCGAAAACCACGCGAGTTTTGTCATGCGAGCAGCCAAGAATGCGGCCATCGGGCACTTGCGTAAGCAAAACCGACGCAGCGAGCTCGATGCCGAGGTCAATGAACTCTTGTGGCAATCGGTTGACGAAATATCGCCTGAACGCGTTGAGATGGGCCGCGACATGCTCCGGGCTGTCGAGGCGGCGTTGCAGACCATGCCCGAAAAGAGCCGGCGAATCTTCCTGATGAATCGCCTCGGAGGCATTTCGCACCGCGAGATAGCCCGGCGGCTCGGTATCTCCGACGAAGCTGTCTACTACCATATCCGGCGTGTAGTCGAACGCCTCGCCGAGCTTCGCGACAATATAGACTGAACTTGAAACGAGATTTATTTCGCCACGAAGCTTAGGCGTGGTGCCGTCTCGCATGTCTATGGTAGGTAACTTGTGATGTGCCCGGCGCGGGCACCTTCTGCGTGACAGGCGATGGGCAAAGAACGATCGGAGATCGACCGCAAGATAGCGCTCGACGCGCGTGACTGGATCGTGCGGCTGACTGCCGGCGACGTCGGCCGTGAGGAGTTCGACCGCTTCAAGGCCTGGCGCGCCCAGTCGCCGGAGCACCATCGGGCGTTCGCCCGCGAGCAGCAACTCTGGCAGCTGCTCCAAGGGATGAGTAGTGAACATCCGCCCAGCGCAACACCTGCTCTAGTGCGCCGCCGTCTCGTCAGCCGCCGCACATTTCTTGTAGGCTCGGCTGCGGCCGCTTCGGCTGCTGCCATTGTCGCTCCGCGTCTAGTCACCTGGATGCGCTCCGATTTTGTCACGGGCTCGGGCGAGCAGATGCAAGCCACCTTGCCCGATGGCTCGACAATGTTTCTCAATACCAACAGCAGCGTCGCAGTGGACTTCCGTTCCGACTTGCGAGTGGTGAACCTCATCCACGGCGAGGTCGAATTGTCCGTGAAGCCCGTTGCAGAAAAGCCTTTCCGGGTCGTCGCGCTTGGTGGCCGCAGCGATTCGGATTTCGCTGTCTATGCCGTTCGCTCCGACGCCGACAAGGTCACGGTGACCGTGGTCGACGGTGCTGTTACAGTTGCCAAAGACAATGGCAGTGATTCGCCGAACGACGTTTTGCTGTCGGCTGGCCAGCAGACATCTTACGGCAGCGCAAGCGCGCCGTTGCCCGTGACCGGGGTCGACCTCGATACCGAGCTTGCCTGGCGCACCGGGCGCGTGGTTTTCCAAGGCAAGGCTTTCGGCAGCGCCGTTCGTGAGCTCGCACGCTACGTCCCCGAACGCCTCGTCATGACAACCGATGCCCATGACGAAAGCCCGGTCAGCGCGGTGTTTCAGACCCGTGATGCTCATGCTGCAATCGAAGCTCTTGCCCATACGCAAGGGCTGTCGGTGCGCCTTGTCCCGGGCTTCGTCATCGTGATCTCCTGAGACCCCATTCCGGTAAAACCCGGATCGGGACTTTTCATGTTCATGTTCTAGCCTAACGTCTCTCCGGCATATTCTTCAGGAAAATGAAAACAGGTCCTTAGGCGCCGGCCGCTGTCGCGCGTCAAACCATCGAAGGCGTTCGTTGTTGGCGCCAGCTTTGGGGACTGAAGATGGCCGGAATTGGCAGAGAACTTTACAGATTGGCATCGCACCGGCTGTTGGCGAAACTTCTCATCGGCACAACACTCGGCGCCAGCTCGGCGATCTTCGTTGCACCCCAAAGCCAAGCTCATGCGCAGGCGGCACCGCGACTCCACACCATCAATCTGCCGGCGCAACCGCTGGGGCGCTCGCTAAGGCAACTCGCAGAACAAACCAACCTGCAGATCGCCTTTGCAACTTCCGATATTGGCAACGCCTTGGCTCCGGCCGTGACTGGAACCATCTCGTCGGAACAGGCATTGGCACGCCTGCTTGCCGAAAGCGGCATAACCTACAGATTCACCGGTCCCAATACGGTTTCCATCCAGTCGGCGGCAACGGCCGCGTCCGCCGTGCCCAGCGGAGCATCCCCGACAGGGCCGCATGTGTTGGCGACGATCGAAGTGACGGCCCAGCGCGCCAGCGACAGCGTCAACCACGTTGAGATCACGGCACAGGACCTCGAACGCTGGAGGCCAGCAGACCTCCAGGAAGTTTTTGCCGACGAACCCAAAATCTCCGTTGGCAGTTCAGTACCCATGTCGCAGAAGGTTTATGTTCAGGGCATAGAAGAGACCAACCTTGCGGTTACGGTCGATGGCGCACGGCAAAACAACAAGGTCTTCCATCACAACGCAACCAACCTGATCGATCCCGCCTTGCTCAAGGCGGTCAGCGTTGACGCCGGCGTCGCGCCCGCAGATGCAGGTCCCGGTGCTCTTGGCGGCGCCATCGAATACGAGACCAAGGATGCACGCGACCTGCTCGATCCCGGCAAGAGCTTCGGCGGCCTGGTTACCGGAACCTTTGATTTCAACTCCAACACACACACGACCGGCCTGTCGCTCTATGGTGTGCAGGATGGCTTCGAATATCTCGCCTATCTGAATTTTTCCGAGGGTGACAACTACACCGCCGGCAACGGGCAGGTCATGGACGGCACCAGCGCCAATCTACTCAGCGGGCTCGGCAAGATCGCCTACCAGGCAGAAAATGGAAATCGCTTTGAGCTGAGCCACGAACAGCTGCGCGACGACGCCCCTCGGCCTTTCCGCGCGAACATGGGTTCGATTACCAATCCCAAGCCGTGGGAGCCGCTGATACGCGACTACACGCTCGACCGCAGCAATACGGTGTTCACCTACACCGACACATCGCCGGAAGGTTGGTGGGATCCGAAGATCGTCATTGCTTACACCCGCAGCAAAGTCGAAACGCTGGTGTTCCCGAAGGCAGCTTCCCCCTACCCCGGCATTGGCACAACGGAAAGCTTCAACGGCAAGGCCGAAAACCGCTTCGCCCTGGACATGGGCAGCATCACTGCCGGTTTTGACTTCTACAAAGACGATGCAGCACTCGACGACAAATACGAACCTGCGACCGAACACGCGAGCAATGTCGGTCTCTTCGCCCAGGCACGTATCGAACCCTGGGAGCGGACGCGGCTTTCATTCGGCGCGCGCGGCGATAACCAATGGTTCGAAGGAACCACCGGCCAGAAATGGACGAATGCCGGCGTGAGCGGCAACGCCTCCGGCGAGTACGACCTCGTGCCGGACTTTCTGACAGCCAAGGCTGGATACTCGCACGTCTGGGCTGGTGTGCCATTGGGCGAGAACTTCATCTTCAACCCAAACTGGAACTATGGCGCCGGACCAAAGGCCGTCACGGCGGACAACGCCACTGCTGGTCTCGTCGCCACCTATCAGGGCTTTTCGCTTGAGGGCAACATCTTCCGCACCGACATCTACAATGCCCGCACCGCCCGGTATGCCCTAGCAAAAGCTATCGAGGTGCATGATGTGCGCTCGCAGGGCTTCGAGATCGGTGGCAGCTATGATTGGGGTGCAGGCAGTTTCAGCGTCAAATATGCCGACATCGACGTCACCATCGACGGCAAGCCTGCCGATTCCGACATCGGTACATACCTAGCAACCCCGGTTGGCCAGATCATCACCCTGGCAGCTACGCATCGCTTCGACGATTGGGGCGTGACCGTTGGCGGAGACGTCGAGATCGCGCTCCAATACGACAAGGTCGCCGCCGGAACGCCTCCGCTAAAGGGCTATGAGGTGGTCAATGCCTTCGTCGAGTATCAGCCACAGTCCAACCCCGACCTCACCTTCCGCGGCGAGGTGAGGAACCTGTTTGATGAAACCTACGCCAACAGGGCGACCTACGGCCAGGAGTTCGTCAATGTCAAGCCACTGCTGGAGCCCGGCCGTTCGTTTCGCCTGAGCGCAACAGCAAAATTCTGATGAGCGGGGCCATGCGGCCGTCCGACGTCGAAACAGGCTGCGGCCTTCTTCCGGCTGTCCGGCAAAACCTCGCCGGAACCCAGGGCCCGCCTGCAAGCGAAGCAGGCGGCACCCGGCCGCATTCAAGTCGGCCGGCTCTAGGACTGGCGGGTCATTGACGGGCGTTGTCGGCCAGCTTTTTGGGATCGACAGGCACCGGGACGAACTCGGACTCAGGATATGGACCGGGGTCAAGGGCGATGACCATCAGTGTAAGCACGACAATCGGCACTCCGATCATGGCTGCGTAAAATGCAACATCGACGCCAAATGCCATCGAACCAACCAGGATCGCCAAGGTGATGTTGACCATGGTCAGTGGCAACTGATCGGCAGAGACGAAGCCGTGGAGAAATTTCGACAGGCGCACGCCCGTCGTGCGTGGGAGGGTCACGCAGACCACCCACGCGACGAACGCCAAAACGGCGCCCCATCCGCCGGCGTAGAGCCAGCCGAAAATCGGCGCAATGATCGTTGTCAGGAAAAGGGCGAAAGCAACACGCTTGTTCCTGTCATCGTTGGTGTTTCCTGTGGTCATGGTTCGTTACTCCGGAAGGTCATCATCGAGAAAAATGCGTTCAGCAGCGCCGTCGAGGTCCTCGCATTGGCCGTTCCACAGGGTCCAGAGGAACGCGGCGAGACCAAGGGTGCCGAGGGCGAGTGCTATCGGTATGAGAAACAAGAGTGGACCCATTCAGACGGCCCTGTCCTTTGGCGGTCGCGCGCGCAACGCAGTAAGTGTTACCACCATCGAGCTTGCGGACATTGCTACGGCGCGATCATCGGGGTTGCGTGGCCCAGCGGCGCAATGGACGCCGTCGACCAGATGACTCAGACGGTGCCCTCCAACATCGGATTCGACGAAGGCTGTGAGCACCGAAGCCGAAGACGAGACCGGCTCTGGATCGGCCTGGAGTGCGTGCGCCCGCGTCATGGGTCTATGTCGACCTCGTTGATACTCAAGGTGGCGGCGCCGTCTTTTTCGAGTTTAGTGCGGATGAACCATCGACCAGCCAGCGGCACGGCCAGCGGTGCGGCGTATCGACCGGGAGAAATCTCGCTGAATGCTACTGGCAGGACTTGGGGAAATCGCGTCATACGCTCAGCGGTCGCATGTACCGCCAGCCCCGCCAGCGGTTGGCCCAGTGCATCTCGCGCAACAAGGGTGAGCCGACCGGAAAGGCCATCGCCGCGATCGAATTGCAACGAAGACGACCACCCCAATCGCCTCTCGGCCTCGCGCTGGGCCAGAACGTCGTCATAGGCAAGGCCGATGGAATAGGCATTGTCGGTGACTACACCGCTGAAGGTGGTGTGGGCGATGGTCACGAACCATGCTTCAACACCTGCCAGGAAAACGAAGAAGCCGATGAAGATCGCCGGAATCCACAGGTCCTTGCGTGGCTTTGGTGCCGGCGGTTGCGATGTCATTGGTCCGGCCCCCAGAAATAGGTGTCGACCGTTGCAAGCTCGGTGCCGCTTAGTGGATCAGAGAAGATGATGCGGAAGGCGGCGCGGCCAGCCGGAATTTGCCCAGCAGGCACGACGACAAAAAGCCTGTCGCTGATCTGCCTGGTTTCACCGACAGTCGCGTCGATATGAGGCATGCCGGCATCGTCGGTAGAACCCAGCCTCAGCACCGCGCCCGGAATGCCGCTGCTCGATATCCTGACGCCGTCGAACGCGCCGAGGCGATGGGCCAGCCGCAACGTGTAGTCGTTACGGACCGCGCCGTCGGAGAGCTGGATGAACGGCGGATTGCGCTGAGGCTCGACCTCGACCATCACGTTGTCCATCGACGTGATGCCATAGGCCATCCCGCCGAGCGCGAGGAGGCAGAGCAAAGCGTAGAGGATCGACTTCGGACGCAGGAGGTTCAACCCCGGCTGCTTGATGCCGCGTCGCGTTTCCGAGCCCTCGACATCGAAGCGGATCAGCCCCTTAGGTCTGTCGACCTTGGTCATGATCTCGTCGCAGGCATCGATGCAAAGCCCGCATCCGATACAGCCCATCTGCAGGCCTTCGCGAATGTCGACGCCCGTCGGGCAGACACTGACACAGCGATAGCAATCGATGCAGTCGCCGCGTCCGTCATCAAACGCCGCTGCTTCCCGAACGAGCGATGAAAGGCCAAGCAAGTCGGTGCGGATCGGGGCCTTCTTCTTGCCGCGCGGCTCTCCGCGCCATTTTTGGTAGGTTACCACGAGGCTGTCGCGGTCGAGCAAGGCTGCCTGGAAGCGGGGCCATGGGCACATATGCAGGCAGACGCGCTCGCGTGCATAGCCAGCCAGCAACCATGTCGTGAGTGTCAGGACGCCGATGGTGACATAGGCTCCAATCGGAGCGGCGCCGGTCACAAGCGCGATCGGAAAAGTGATCGCGTCGTTGAAGTAGGCAGCAAAGCCGAAGCCGGTCAGAACCGCGACGGCTATCCAGATAACGTTGCGCAGCACCTTTGATTTGATGCTGCCGCGACCGACAAGGCGTTCGCAGAGGCGATCGACCCCGTAAAAGAGGTCGGTCCAAACAGTTTGTGGGCACGTGAAGCCGCACCAGACGCGGCCAGCAAGGGTGGTTGCATAAAACAGGCCGAACGCGCCCAGGATGAGCGCGCCGACGGCGATCGGAAGATCTTGGGGCCAGAATTCCAGGCCGAAGATGAAGAGCCTGCGGCCACTGAGATCGAACAACACAGCCTGATCGGGAAGGTGCGCGCCGCGATCCCAGCGTAGCCAAGGCGTGGCGAAAAACAACGTCAGCAGGATCGCGGCAACCGTTGTCTTGATGGCCCGGTAGCGGCCCCTGACCTTTTGCGGCAGGGACAGGCGGGTAACCGTTCTTCTGTCGATCGCGATCGTGGTCGTCATCAGCGTTCTCCCCCACCCAAGGTGTGGACGTAGACCGCGAGCATCCGGACTGTGACATCGTCGAGCCTTTGTCCCCAGGAGGGCATTTCGCCCATACGCGGGGCAGCGATCTGCTGGGCGATGGCATCCTTGCTGCCGCCATAGAGCCAGATCGCGTCATTGAGCTTTGGTGCACCCAACTCGGGATTGCCTTGGCCTTGATCGCCATGACAGGACGCGCAGTTTTCGGCAAAGATCGCTGCGCCCGGCAGGTCTGAACGGGTCTGGCGCTGCGAGTCTTGCGCCAGACTCAACACGAATTCGGTAGTCGCAGCGATTTCTTCGGCCGACAAGATATCGGCGAAGGCCGGCATTTCGCTCTGGCGAGAATCCGGGTTCGCGTCGCGGACGCCATGCTGAATGGTCTGGTAGATGTCGGCGATCGTTCCGCCCCACAGCCAGTCATCGTCGACCAGGGCCGGGAATTGGCCGATCTGCCCTCCCGCACCGACACCGTGACACGCCGCGCAATTTTCGTTGAAGGCAGCCAGGCCGCCGGCTACCGCGAACCGCCTGAGCTGATCGTCGGCTTCGATCTTGTCGAGCGGCGTTTCTTGCAGTTGCGTTCGCCATGCCGCTTGTGCGTCACCGGCTGCATTGATCGCCTTTTTGAGCTGGCCGCTGCTCGACCAACCGAGCACCCCGGGTGCAAAGTCGCGCGTTGTCGCAAACGACGGAAACAAGACAAGGTATCCGATGGCGAACACCCAGGTTACGACGAAGGTGACGATCCACCAGTTTGGAATGGGGGTCCGGAGTTCCTTGATTCCATCCCATTCATGGCCGGTCGTGAGCTGACCGGTGAGCGGGTCGCGTTCGGGGGCGCTCATTGTCCATCTCCTTCGACATCGAAGGGAATGCGGGCATTGCGATCCATCTGGTCTCGGGCCGAGCGGCGGTAAGCCCACCACAAGATGACGGTGAACAAGATGGTGGCGATGACGAGCCAACCATTGAGGAACAAGCTGATTGCGGTTTGCGACATGGCCTACTCCCTGACCTCGTCCAAACGGACATCGGAGAAATCGACCATGGTTCCCAGCACTTGGAGATACGCGACAAGGGCATCCATTTCGGTGATCCGCTCTGGCTGGCCATCGAAATCGCCAACCTTGGCGCCGGGATACCTGGCAAGCAGTGGGTCTGCATTTTCCCCTGAGGCCTGCGCGCGGACATCGGCGGGCGCGTCGAGGATCATCGGCCCTGAGTAAGGGACGCCAACATCGCGCAGTGCCCGCAGATGGTCCGAGACGTCGTCGAAAGCGAGTTCCTTGTTGAGCAGGAAGGGATAGGCCGGCATGATCGACACCGGCACGACGTCACGCGGATTGACCATGTGGGCGACATGCCAGGCGTTCGAATATTTGCCGCCGACACGAGCAAGATCCGGCCCGGTGCGCTTCGATCCCCACAGGAATGGGTGATCGTACATGCTTTCGGCTGCGATCGAGTAGTGGCCGTAGCGCTCGACTTCGTCACGGAAGGGTCGAACCTGCTGGCTGTGGCAGGTGTAGCAGCCCTCTCGCGTGTAGATGTTGCGCCCAAGTTGCTCGAGCGGCGTGTAGGGCCGAACACCCTTCACCGGCGTGATGGTTTCCTCGAGCCGAAACAGCGGAACCACTTCGACCAGCCCGCCGATGGCAATCACGAGGAAGGTCAGGACGAACAGCAAGGTCGTGGACCGTTCGATGATCGCGTGCCCCAAGGGCTTGTTCTGGGAAGCCATAGCTGCGCGCTCCTTAGTGCTGGGTGGCTGGCAGAAGTGCGCCAGCACGCGTTTGGTTTTGCGAGCGCAGGATCGTCATCAAGACATTGAAGGCCATGAGCAGCCCGCCCAGGAGATAAAGGGCGCCTCCGAGCGCGCGGACGAGGTAGTAGGGGTGCAGCATGGCGACGCTGTCGGCGAAGGAATATTGAAGGAAGCCGAACTGGTCGTAGGCGCGCCACATCAACCCTTGGGCAATGCCCGCGACCCACATTGAGGTGATGTAGAGGACGATCGCGATGGTAGCGATCCAGAAGTGCCATTCGACCAGTCGAATGGACCATAGCTGCGTGCGCCACAGGCGGGGGACCAGGTAGTAGACCGCTCCGAAGATCATGAAGGCGACCCATCCCAGCGCCCCGGAATGGACGTGTCCGACCGTCCAGTCGGTGTAGTGGCTGAGCGCGTTGACAGACTTGATCGACATCAACGGCCCCTCGAACGTCGCCATGCCGTAGAAGGCGACCGCCACAACGAGGAAGCGCAGGATCGGGTCAGTCCGCAGCTTCCCCCATGCCCCTGACAAGGTCATGATGCCGTTGATCATGCCTCCCCAGGAGGGAATCCACAGCATGATGGAGAACGCCACGCCAAGCGTCTGTGCCCAGTCGGGCAATGCACTGTAGTGGAGGTGATGAGGCCCGGCCCAGATGTAGAGGAAGATCAGCGCCCAGAAGTGGACGATGGACAGCCGATAGGAATAGATCGGGCGTCCGGCCTGCTTGGGCACAAAGTAGTACATGATGCCGATGAAGCCGGCCGTCAGGAAGAAGCCGATCATGTTGTGGCCGTACCACCACTGGATCAGCGCATCCTGCACGCCACCGAACTGCGAATAGCTCTTGGTCCCTGCCCAGGATACCGGCATCGACAGGTTGTTGATGATGTGGAGAACCGTCACCGTGATGATGAAGGCAAGGTAGAACCAGTTCGCCACGTAGATGTGCGGTTCGCGGCGACGGATCAGCGTGCCGGTGAAAATGCACAGATACACAACCCACACGACCAGGAGCAGGATGTCGGCATACCATTCCGGCTCCGCATATTCCTTGCTCTGGGTAATGCCCATCGGATAGCCGGTGAAGGCGATGACCAGAAATGCCTGGTAGCCGAAGAAGAGCAGAATCGCGAGCTGGCGCCCGCCCCATAGGCCTGTCTGGCAAGTCCGCTGCACGACATACAGCGAGGTCGCGATCAGCGCATTGCCGGCGAAGGCGAAGACAACGCCTGACACATGCAGCGGCCGCAGGCGGCCGAAGCTTGCATATTCGCCGAAATTGAGGCTCGGAAATGCAAGCTGCAGGGCGATGAACAGGCCCGCGGCAAAGCCGAAGATGGCCCACACTACGGTCGCCAGCGTGAACCAGCGGACGATCTGCTCGTTATAGCCGGGGATTTGTTCGATATCCCGAGGCTCGGCTGTAACAGCGCTCATCGGCTTTTTTTGCTCCGCTCGGACAGGTCTGGACAAAGACATCGTTGCTCAATATGTATGGATTTATGCCATACATTGTTGCAGGTGATATCTACCGCCTAAACGAGAATGTGGCCAGACAGATCTAGGCGCATGCGACGATTTGTGCGTCACATGCGCATCAATTACAGCCGCCTATGCGTGTTTTTTGTGTATGGGCAAAATTGGAAGTTGCCATACAATGACAAGCTCTCGCCATGCGGTGTCGTCGCCAGCTACCATCCAACTCGCCGATGCTCTGTCAGAATGTCCTGGATTCCGCCCGCCGAAGTCGAAGCCGTGGTGGAGACGTTGATCGAGGCCGGGTTCCGCTTGATCGAGGTGCCGTTGAATTCGCCGGATCCGTTTGAGAGCATCGAACGCACAGTTCGTCGCTTCGGTACCCATGCGCTAATCGGCGCCGGTACTGTCATGTCGCCCGAGCAGGTAGGTCGCGTCAGCGATGCCGGCGGTCGGATCGTAGTCATGCCGCATGCCGATGTCGCCGTGATCCGCGCCGCGAAAGAACATGGACTGGCGTGCTTTCCGGGCGTTGCGACCCCCACCGAAGGATTCGCGGCCATTGCGGCCGGAGCGGATGGCCTGAAGGTGTTTCCGGCTGAGTCCATCTCGCCGGCCGTCTTGAAGGCGTGGCGCGCCGTCTTTTCGATGGACATCCCTCTTCTGCCGACCGGAGGCATCGCGCCTCATTCAATGCAGGCCTGGGTCGATGCAGGAGCGAGCGGCTTCGGCACTGGCGGCGGTCTATACGCACCTGGCCGTTCCGTCACCGAGGTCCGCGATCGCGCCGACGCTCTGGTAGCTGCCTGGGCGCGCGACGCAAGCCAGGTAAGGGCCGGCGCGCTCATCGGCGCCGGACTGCACGACAATGTCTGAAGGAAAGGCCAAGCACATGCCATCGCAGAAGTCCGCCAACTTCCGTCAACTGCCTGTTGGGAGTATTCCAGCACTCGTCACGCCGATGCTGGCTGACGGCGCAATCGACTGGGACAACTATCGCAACCTGATCGACTGGCATGTCGGAGCGGGAACGAACGCCATCGTCGTGATGGGTTCGACAGGCGAGTCGGCGACGGTTTCCATGGAGGAGCACAGCGAGCTCATTCGTGTTGCTGTGGAACATGCGAGCAGCCGCCTACCCATCATCGCTGGAACTGGCGCCAATTCCACTGCTGAAGCGATCGAGTTGACCGGCTACGCACGCAAATGGGGCGCCACGGCAGCACTGTCGGTTGTTCCCTACTACAACAAGCCGACACAGGAAGGGATGTATCGGCATTTCAAGGCCATTGCCGAAGCGGTCGATATTCCTGTGATCCTCTACAACGTCCCTGGCCGCACGGTTGCCGATATGAGCAATGAAACGGTGGTTCGGCTGGCTACGATCCCCAACATTGTTGCGCTGAAGGACGCCACGGGCGACGTCGGCCGCGGGATCTCGCTCATGCGCAGCCTCCCTGACGATTTCGCCGTTTACAGCGGTGACGATCCGACCGCAGCGGCACTGATGCTCTTTGGCGCGCGTGGCAACATTTCGGTTACCGCCAACGTTATTCCCGATCTGATGGCATACCTATGCAAGGCGGCACACGAGGGAGACCTCCACACTGTTCGCGATCTCAGCAGGCGCATTGCGCGTCTGCACGAGGCGATGTTCATCGAGGCAAACCCCATTCCGGTCAAATGGGCGCTGGGGCAGCTCGGCAAGATCGAGGCAAACTATCGATTGCCAATGGTTCCATTGACCGCCCCGAGCGAACTCATTGTCGGCGACGCGCTAAGCAACGCCCTGGCGGAAAAGCCAGAACACGCTTGATTTGGCTTCACTGCCGATGAACTTCGACCACCCGGGGCTCCCGTCGAGGGTTTCGCATCAGAACTGCCACTGAAACGGCCGCGATTGCCGCCATCGCTGCCGCCACAAACAAGGCGGTCGAGAAGCCCGCGCTGTAGGCCTGGCGCGCGATCAGTGCTGCGCCGTCTTGATGCTCAATTGCAACCAGCTTCGTCGCCAGCGGCAAGTCCCCGGCAATGACCGCGTCGGCAAAACGGGGCGCATCGCTCGGGCGAAGGCCAATGGACCCGTTGGCGGCCATTTCAAGCTGCTGCCTGGCGAATGTGGCCAGCACGCCGCTCAGGACGGCGAAGCCAAGCAGTATTCCTGAAAAACGCGAGGTGGTGCTGATGCCAGACGCCATGCCCGCCCGATCGCGCGGGACAGATCCCATGATCGCTTTTTGCGTCTCGCCGTTAAGCAGCCCACCGCCACTGCCCAGTAGGATCATACCGGCGATAACCAAAGGCAATTGGCCCTGAAGCGCGCCAAACCCGGTCGTGACGTTGCCCAGGCAAACAATCGCCAAGCCAAAAACTAGCACCTGCGTCGACGACATGAAGCGCGAAAGCCAGCGGCCTATCTGGGGAAGGACAAGCATGGCCATGGCGAAAGGCAGCATGGCGAAGCCGGCCTCGAGGGCGGGTCGTCCAAGACCATTCTGGAGATAAAGTGGAAGCAGCGACGCCATGACCTGTGCACATGCCGCGTAGGCAAACATGGCCAGCACAGCGCCGACAAAACGCGGCAATCTGAACAGGCTCAGATCGAGCATTGGTCTTTGCTGGATTGTCTCTACGGCAATGAAAAGCACAAAGCCGACGACGCCGACCACAAAACCGACAGTGGACAGCCATGTCTCCCAGCCATGTGCCTGGCCGTTGATAAGACCGGACGTGAGCCCGAACATCGCGCCTGAAAAAAAGACGATTCCGGCAGGGTCGAGACGGCGAGCTTTTTGGTCTCGCGATTCCGGCACCCGCAAGGCGACAGAAGTGGCAAGCAGAATGCAGATCGGAACGTTGACGTAAAATGCCCAGCGCCAGCCGAGATGAAAACCGATGAGGCCACCCAGGATAGGCGCCAGCACCATGGTCAACCCCATGATGCCACCCCAGATCGCCCACGCCTTGTTGCGTTCCTTCTCATCGTGAAAGGTGTGACCGATGATGGCGAGCGCCGGTGCCAGAAGCAATGCGGCACCAGCACCTTGCAGCGCGCGAGCCACATACAGAGCGCGGGCGGACGGGGCGAGGCCACACAGCAGCGACGTTACCGCGAAGATGCCGATTCCAAGCAGGAAGATGGTGCGCCGCCCGAACCGGTCCGCGATCGCGCCAGCCGGCAAGAGCAACGATGCAAAACTCAGCACATAGGCGCTGATGACCCATTCGACATCTGCAAAAGACGCGCCAAGATCCCGTGCAATGGTTGGCAGAACGATGGCGACGATGTTGGTATCGAGCACCGTCATCGCGCAACCGACGGAAGCGATGAGAAGCACGGCAAGCGGATTGGTCTGGCGCACGGTCATCAGCTACCGCGCGGCGCTCTTGGAGTCCCGTTCCTCAAACCGCGGTGGCCGTCCGTTCAATGCTGCGCCGGGCATTGCGGCCTTCCATTGGTCCGGCGGATGATTCTCTGTCGTGACGATCGAGCTGAAGCCGCATTTCACCAGCAGCTCACGCTGATCCGGCAACAAGTTCCCAAGCGCCCGGATATCGCCCTTGAAATCATGGTGCTGGCGTAGCGCTTGCGCTGTGCTGAGGCCTTGAATTTCACGGGGTTCTGCGAATTGCACAACCACCAGGTCGATCTTGTCGAGATAAGGCGCGAGCTGCCCAGATGCGATTTGAGGCGTTACTAAAACCCCCACTGGACGCTCGACTGCGCATCCCGCAGCTACACCCGTGAAAACGTCGAACGGAATGACGAAATTCACCGCTCCTGCCGGCACATGGCTCGTATCCGGATAGAGCCACGTGTCCTCGATCACGTTCGCATTGCTGTCGATGAGCGCCATACGCATCTTTCTTGAGGCGACCAGGCCGTTTCCCTTCCCGGCCTCGATGGTTCTGGCGGCAACGGACAGCCGCCTGGCTTGCAGGTTTCGGCAATCCGAACCCTGTCAGGCGGCCACGTCGCCTTTCGTCCAGCCAAGCTTGTCGCGAACGGAAATCAGCGCTGCGACAAGTGCCTTCATGTGCGCCTGCGTGTGATAGGGCGTCGGCGTGATGCGCAGGCGCTCCTGGCCGCGCGGAACGGTCGGATAGTTGATCGGCTGGACATAGATGTCGTGGTCGTGAAGCAGCAGTTCGCTGGTGCGCCGGCACAGATGCGCGTCGCCGATGATCAGCGGCAGAATGTGGCTTGGGGAGTCCGAAACCGGCATGTCGGCCGCCTGCAGCATCGCCTTGAGCCGCGCCACGTTGATTTCCTGCCTTGTGCGCTCTTCTGGATGTGCCTTGAGGTGCTGGACCGCTGAAAGCGCGCCGGCTGCGAGATGTGGGCAAAGTGACGTCGTGAAGATGAAGCTGTCAGCGAAACTGCGGATGACATCCATGAGCAGCGCCGGACCGGCGACATAGCCGCCCATGACGCCGAACGCCTTGGCAAGGGTTCCCTCGATCATGGTCAAGCGGTGGGCGAGGCCATCTCGCTCGGCGATGCCGCCGCCACGCGCGCCATAAAGACCAACGGCGTGGACTTCGTCGAGATAGGTGATCGCGCCATACTTGTCGGCCACGTCGCAGATGGCAGCGATCGGCGCCACATCGCCATCCATGCTGTAGACGCTTTCAAAAGCGACGATCTTGGGACGCTCCGGCGCGACCGAACTCATCAGTTCGTCCAGATGCGCGGCGTCGTTGTGGCGAAAGATGAAACGCTCGGCGCCTGATCGGCGCATGCCTTCGATCATCGAATTGTGGTTGAGCGCATCGGAGAAGATCGCACAATCGGGCATAAGTTTGCCCAAGGTGCCGAGTGCCGCAAGGTTGGAGATCCAGCCTGACGTGAAGATCAACGCCGCTTCCTTGCCATGCAGATCGGCAAGTTCGGTCTCAAGCTGGACATGCTGGCGGTTGGTGCCGGAGATGTTGCGGGTTCCGCCAGTGCCCGCACCGAACAGATCGATTGACTTGTGCATCGCGGCAAGGACATCGGGGTGCTGCCCCATTCCAAGATAGTCGTTGCTGCACCACACCGTGACACGGCGGCTTTGTCCGTCCTGTCCGTACCATCTCGCGATCGGGAACTCGCCGGCGATCCGCTCCAGTTCGACGAAGGTCCGATAGCGGCCGTCGAGCTTCATTTCGGCAATCAGGCCCTCGAACCTTGCGACATAGTCCATCATCTTGCCCACTTCCGATAGTGACGCGTGCGAAAAGGTACCCTTTCCATATATATGGATATTGAATGCACGGCAATTGTGAAAGGCTGCGGCAAAGTGATCCTTGCAGCCCTACAGGGAGGCGCGATCTTGGGCTTTTCCAATCAACGCGGCATATGATGCGCGCGCTTTCCCTGCACCGTCGAACGGCAGCGGCCCTTAAACAGGCGCTGGCCAAAGGACTTCAAGATGGTTGAAGCGCTTCCCGGAATTGTATGGAAATCGGTTGCGACCCATCGCAGTTCGACCACCACCATGTGCGCAAAGTCTACACGACCGCTCTTGTTGCCAGTGAAGGCTGGTCGATAAGTGACGCGAGCAGCGTCAGGGCATCTTCAAGCGCGGCTCGGTCGGGCGCAACACCGAGAGAGATACGAACCGCCTCCGGCGGCTGGGCGGAAATGGAGAACGCGGAACTCGGAACGATCGCAACGCCTGACCTGTCGGCGTGCTCGGCAAAGTCGGTCGCTCTCCAGTGTCGCGGCAGCCTGAGCCAAAGATGATGTCCGTGAGGGTCGGCAGCAAAATTCGATCCGCGCAATATCGCAGTCGCCAGCTTCTGGCGCTCTTCATTTTCCTCCCGGATTGCCATGGTGATGGAATCCAATGTGCCATCGGCGATCCACCTAGATGCCAACGCGGCATTGAGGGGCGGCGCCATGAGATTTGTTGCCCGCAAGATCCCCGCAAGCCGCCTCGCCTGGGGATTGCCTGGCGCAACGACATACGCCACCCGCAATGCGGGCGTTACGCATTTCGAAAGCGTCGCGATATGCCAGGTCAGATCGTTTGCCATGGCCGCAAGGGTTGTTACCCCTGTGGCGCTGAGCGGCGAATAAGGGTCGTCTTCGATAATTGCCACGCCATGGTTGCGCGCGATCTCGATGATCTTGCGCCTGCGCGCTTCGGTCAGTGTCGCCGTCGTCGGATTGTCCATTGCTGGCACGATGTAGATCGCCTTGGGTGGCGTTTTGCGGCAACATTCATCGAATGCATCCGGTACGATGCCTTCTTCATCCATCAATAAGGGTTCGAGCATCAGCCCGCGCTGCTGCGCAACTGCCTTGAGGCCGGGATAGGTAAGGGCGCCAGCGGCGATGACATCGCCGGGCTTGGCCAGATAATCGCAGATCGCAAAGAGTGCGCTTTGCGCGCCACCCGCGACAAGGATTCTGCCAGGCGCAACCGCACCTACACGCTGCTCCAACCAGCCAGCCGCCGCTGCGCGATCAGGGTCGCTGCCAGTGCTTTCCTGGTAGTGAAGGTGAAGCATGCCTCGCGGGCTGGAAAGGAGGTCGGCGATCCCCGCTGGTATACGGCGTCGAAGATCGGCCGCAGCCGGCTGCGGCGGGATGTTCATGCTGAGATCGAGCAGTGGCGTACCGCTGAAGCCGCCCGCGGACTGTTGGTTCGCAATGCCTTCTCGTATGAAGGTGCCTCGTCCAGCGTGCGCATCGACCAGCCCTCTGCGGCGCGCTTCGTTCAATGCACGCGTGACAGTCGTTAAGTCCACTCCGAGCACTTCGGCTATTGAGCGTTGCGCCGGCAAGCGATCTCCCGGATGAACCCGGCCAGCGCGGATATCAGCCTCGAGAGCCTCGACGATCGCCAGATACTTCAAGCGGGCATCGCTTTCCAGTCGAGGTTGCCACAGAGACATTAGGTAGAAATCCGTATGTGTATTTCGCCTACAGTTTGAGTACCATGTCTTGTAATGGGCAGGAAGTCCATCGGCGCCAGCATTCCGGCCGCCGACCTCTTCCTTTCCAGCACGTGGCGCGCAGACAGCTAGGGATATCCGGCCGATGGCTACTCCACGTCGGCGCGCCCGTTGCCCTATGACGGCAACGCCTTCGTTTTGTTGAAGATGCCCCGACGCGGAGATATCCTGCGACGATGCGGGTATTCCAAAGCATCTTGCGTACCAATCATGGCGGCCGTGCCGATGAGCACGAGCTTTGTGACGCGTTGGGGAACGCGCACTGCAATTTCAATAGCGATCAATCCACCGCAAGAAAGTCCGCAGACAGCCGTGCTTTGCCATCCGACATGGTCGAGCAATGCAATCATGTCGTCGGTGTTGTCGGCGATACTGCCCGGGCGGGGCTCAGGCCATGACCAGACTTGTCGTAAAGGAGCAGTTCAAAAGGCATGATCGATGACTCGCTGTTCTGCAATCCAAGGGGATGTCAGGCAGGCATCAACACGTATCCTCCGGCCCAGGCACATCTCACATGCCCGGGCCGAAGATAACGAAGGGCTAGTGAGCCCCGGCCACTGCCTCGACCGATGGTTGCCTGCGCGTGCGCACCAGGACCACGGCGCCAGCCGCGATGATCAGCGGCACGGCAAGGCCAACGAAGTAACCGCTTGTGCCGCTTGTCTGCAGCAGCCAGCCGCCAGCAGCCGAACCCACGATAGCGCCGGTGCGGCCGATGCCGATCGCCCAGCCGGTTCCGGTCGCACGCAACTCAGTCGGATAGGTGCTCGAGATAAGGTAGTTCAGTGCGATTTGCTGGCCGCCTATGCCGAAGCCGGCAGCGGCGACGAGCGCAAATATCAAGGTCCAGTTCGAGTCCACCAGGGCCAGGCCTACGCAGACGGCGATGCCGATCATGAACATGACCGTCAGCGTGCGGCGCACATCGATTCGCGGCAGGAAGATCGACAACGGAATGGCGAAGATGATGAAGGCTGCATTGACGATAACCGTCCCAAGTGCAGCGGTCGGCTGATCGAGCCCCATACTGGTCAGCACGGTTGGCAGCCACAGCAGGAACATGAACCAGGCAATCCAGTTGAACAGATAGATGGCCCAGATTGCGATCGTACTCGTGCGGTATTCCGGGGTGAACAGTGCGCTGACCGAACCCTTGCCCGCCGCCGGCGGAACGATGAAGGTGGTATCATCCGCAATCGGCTTGCCGACAATGCGGGCAACAAGTCCACGCGCACGGGCAACATCGTTCGGGCGGCCACGTGACGCCAGAAACTGGGCCGATTCCGGCAGGAACGCCAGGCAGATCAACAGAACGACAAGTGGTATCGCGCCGCCGACGATGTAGATGCCTTGCCAGCCGATCACGGGCATCCAGCCTGCAGCGAGCACACCGCCAACCATCGCGCCCGCGGGCAAGCCCAAAAGCACGCCAGTGAGGACCGCGCCGCGTAGGCGCGAGGGACTGTATTCAGCCGCCATGGCCAGCAGCACGGGCGTAGCACCACCCATGCCGAGACCGGTCAGGAAACGGAGCGCCACGATCTGGGCGGGTGACTGGGCAAAGGCGATGGCCAGCGAAAATGCGCCAAACAGAACGATCGAGCCGACAATGGCGATGCGGCGGCCGATCCGATCGCCGATCATGCCGAGGCCCATCGCGCCCAACGCCATACCCAGCGTGCCCGAGATGAAGATGTAGGTCATGTCGCCCGGCGACATTCCGAACGCCTTGGCAATCGCGGGGCCGGTATAGGCGATGGCTTGCGTGTCGAAGCCGTCAAGCAGCGCGACAAGAAAGCAAAGCGAAAAAACCCGCAATTGCAGGCCACTGACAGGGCGCTCATCAAGCAACTGCCGAATGTCCAGTCTAGAATTTCGCACGTAGATACCTCCTCTGGGAATTTCTGTAATTCATCCGGCAGTTTCTTTGGCGCTTTCGATCGCGCTGGCTCGCAGCGCGTCGCGCTCAGCCGCTGTCACCGCCGCCGACCGGCAGGATCGTGCCGGTGACGTAAGAGGCGTCATCGGACGCCATGAACAGGATCGCGCTGCTCTGCTCGGCGAGCGTGCCGTAGCGCTTCATGAAGCTTGTAGCCTTGGTCTGATCGACGACTGCCTGCATCCACGCCTTGTCTTGTGCGTCTTGGGTTGCGTCGTTGCGGGGAATGCGGCGTACTGGTGCGTCCGTGCCGCCCGGTGCCACGGCATTGACGCGGACGCCGCGTTCGGCGTTTTCCATGGCGAGCGACACGGTGAGCGCGTTGACGGCGCCCTTGGCCGCAGAGTAGGGCACACGATTGATGCCGCGCGTGGCGATCGACGAGACGTTGACGATCGACCCGCCTCCCGCCTCAACCATCAGAGGAAGCACGGCACGGCAGCACCACATCGTCGGAAACAGCGAGCGGCGGATCTCCGCCTCGATCTGGGTCTCGTCGAAGTGCTCAAACGGCCGCATCCAGATTGCACCACCGACATTGTTGACGAGAATGTCGATGCCCCCGAGGACAGCGCTCGCTTCATCGATCGCAACCTGTGCGCCCTGCCAGCTTTCGAGATCGGCCAGGATGGCAAAAGCCTTGCCGCCACCCGCCACGATTTCGGCTGCGGCCTCCCTCACCAACCCCGAGCGGTCGACAAGGGAAACATGGGCGCCCTCGGCGGCCGCATCCATCGCCACCTGGCGGCCGATACCTTGCGCGGCACCGGTGACGACCATCGCCTTGCCCTCGAAGCGTCTGGTTCGATTGTTCATGATGCAGCCTCTGCAGATTGACGGTGGAGCAGGATTGCCCTGCTCTTCCAGGAGTTCGAGTTTCGCAAACAAGGGCGAGCCCTGCCGGCGGCATGAAACGGCGTCGATAGATGGAGTGCGCGCGGCAGATGACGCCACGATGCTGGCGACCACTGCAGCGACCGCTGAAACAGGCGGTCAGAACGCCGGCGATGCCGGCTCGGTCACGAGGCGCCCGCCATACATCGTCCACCGCATAGAGTTTTCATCAACTGGGCGATCACCGATGAACCCAGCGAGTTGAATGGGGCGCGCCTTCGCTGGCGCGCCCGAGCCGACATCAGGCGGTAGCGCGTTCGCGCTCGACCACGGTGTCGGTTACGCCTTCCACTTCCGGCATCAGCACAAAGTCGAAGTCGATCGAGGCGAAAGGCTCCTGAACCTGGCGTTCCGCCAGCGCCTTTGGGTCGTCGACGCGGGTGACCGGTGGGATAAGATCGTTTCGGGTGCCGAAAGCGAAATCCTCGAACAGGTATTCGTCGCCCTCGATGTTGATTTGCGTCGTCAGGTGGCGGTGACCTGGGGCCGAGACGAAGAAGTGGATGTGCGCCGGACGGTGGCCATGGCGGCCTAGCGCCAACATGAGAGCCTCGGTCGAGCCGCCTTCGGGCGTGGCATAGCCGCTGGGCATGATCGAGCGGAAGCTGTAGCGGCCGTCCGCGTCAGTCTGGATGCGCCGGCGCAGATTGTAGGCCGGCTGCAGCGGATCGAAATGCGAGTAATTGCCGAGCACGTTGGCGTGCCACACATCGACGATCGCATCGGCGACCGGCTTGCCGTTGTGGTCGCGGACCTGGCCTTGCATGAACAGGACTTCACCGCGTTCCGAGCCGTCGTCGAGGCGGGCGGTTGCCTTGGAGAGCGGTGCACCGGCTATATAGAGCGGACCCTCGATGGTGCGCGCGGTGCCGCCTGCCAGGCCGGCGCGACGCTCGGCCTCATCGAGGCGCAGATCGAGGAAATGTTCAAGGCCAATGCCGGGCGCGACCAGACCAAGTTCGTTGGCGCGCGCCGCCTGGCCGAGATAGGCCACGGCACTCCAGACCTCGTTCATGCTGATATCGAGATCGTCGATCGCGGTGAAGAGATCAAAAAGCAGGCGGTTGGTGATCGTCTTCAGGCGCTGGTCGCCGCCCGGCTGATCGAGACCGCTGGCGCGGTTGGCGAGATCGGCGATGACTGACTTTTCGATGAGCTTGCTGGACATGGGAACCTCCCTTTCTGGCTCGCATTTCTGCGCGTTGACTAAAACTCACTCCCTGCTCCCGCTCTACCTGCGCGGAAGGGAGCCATCCCGGCGCCTATGCGCCATCGTCGGCGATCGCCGACGGATGCCGGCAAAGCGCCTTCACCTCGATCTGCATGAAAGGAAACAGCGGCAAGCCCGACAGGATCTCATGCAACTCGCCCGGTCCGCTGACGTCAAAGATGCTGACATTGGCGTACTGACCGGCAACCCGCCAAAGGTGGCGCCACTTGCCGTTGCGCTGGAGTTCCTGGGCCAGCGCCCTCTCCGTCGTCTTCAGCCGGTCGGCTTGTTCCTTGGGCAGATCGTGCGGCAGGTGGACGGTCATCTCGACTTGGAAAAGCATAGCTCTACCCCACTGCCTTGAGCGTTGTGGACGTACTGGTCCGGTCGCGGCGGAAGCGGTTCACCGCCGCTTCGTGCAATTGAATGCCCAGCCCCGGCCCGGTCGGAACCTTGAGCTCGAAATCGGCATACACGAGAGGCTCGGTCAGCAACTCTTCGGTGAGGAGCAACGGCCCGAACAGTTCGGTTCCCCATTCGAGGCTGCGTACACCTGAAAATAGCTGGGCCGCGGCGATCGTGCCGATCGGCCCTTCAAGCATCGTTCCGCCATAGACGGCGATATCGGCCGCTTCCGCCACTGAGATCACCTTGGCTGCGGAAAACAGGCCGCCGGCCTGTTCGATCTTGATCGAAAACACATCGCCGGCGAGTTTCGATGCCGCTGTCAGCGCGCTTTCCGGTCCCGTCAAAATCTCGTCGGCCATCAGCGCGATACCTGCCTTCGCCTGAAGCCTTGCAAGCGGCTCGACGCCTGGCACCGGCTGTTCGACCAGCACACAGCCCGCGTCGCCAAGTGCTGCGATGCCGTTGGCGGCTTCGCGCTCGCGCCAGGCCATGTTGACGTCGACACGCACGCTGGCAAAGTCGGGCAGCGCCTTGCGGACCGCAGCCACGTGAGCCACATCCTCGTTGATCGGGCGACGGCCGATCTTGAGCTTGAAATCCTTGTGACGACGGGTCTCCAGCATGCGCTGGGCCTCCTCGATGTCCTTGGCTGTGTCGCCGGAAGCGAGCGTCCAGGCGACCGGAAGGCTGTCGCGCCGGCGACCGCCGAGCAGTTCAGACAGGGGCAGCCCAAGACGGCGGGCCTGCGCGTCCAGAAGCGCTGTCTCGACCGCGCATTTTGCGAAGTGGTTGCCCTTCACCGCGGTGTTGACCTTATCCATGGCGAGCCCAACGCGTGTGGCGTCGGCACCCATAAGCAGAGGGGCGATGTACCGGTCTATGGTGAGCTTCATACTTTCGGGGCTCTCTGACCCGTAGGCCAGGCCGCCGATTGTGGTGCCTTCGCCAAGCCCTGAAAACTCGTCGGAACAGCGCAGCCTGACGACCATCATCGTTTGCCCGCTCATCGTTACCATCGACAACCGATGCGGCCTTATCGTAGGCACATCAAGCAGTAAGGTCTCGATTTCGACAATGCGGGCGCCAGAGCTCACGGAATTTTCCTCCGAACTTCCTTTGGCAGACGCTAGCTTTGCGCAGACAAACAGTCCAAGACTATCGCGGTCGGTTTCGATACCCAGAAGGTATAGTGTCATGGATATGCGACAGCTTCGCTATTTCGTCGCGGTGGCGCGCGAGCGCAATTTTTCGAGGGCGGCCGAGACACTGCATATTGCCCAGCCGCCCCTCAGCCGGCAGATTCAGCAGCTCGAAGAGAGCCTGGGCGCGGTGCTGATCGACCGCACGAGCCGGCCGCTTACGCTGACTGAAGCCGGTCGATTCTTTTACGAGCAAGCAACCCAGATGATTACCCGCATGGAGCACATTCGCGAGCAGACGCGTCGGATTGCGCAGTCACGCCGCGAGATATTCATCATCGGCTGCGTCGGCTCGACGCTCTATAGCGGCATCCCCGATCTGGTACGCAGCATGCGCGCCCGCTGGCCGGAACTCGGCATCGAAATCCGCGAGATGATGTCTGTCGAGCAGATCGCCGCCTTGAAGGACGGACGCATCGATCTCGGTGTTGGACGCGTGCGCCTGACCGATCCGGATGTGGAACGTATAACGCTTCGCGAGGAACGATTGGTCGTTGCCTTTCCAAAGGGGCATCCGAAGTCTCTTTCCAGCGAGCCAATCGCGTTGAAGGAGATCGAAGGCGAGACCTTGGTGATCTATCCATCCAAGCCGCGCCCGAGTTTCGCCGATGAGATCCTGGGCCTGTTCGCCGATCTCAACGTCGAGCTGGGGATGGTGGAAGAGGTCCGCGAAATCCAGACCGCACTTGGCCTGGTGGCCGCGGCAGCAGGATTGTGCATCATTCCTGCCCCATCGCAGCGCCAGCGTCCCGACGACGTCTGCTACCGCATCTTGTCCGATGCCCAAGCAACCTCGCCGGTGATCATGAGCTGCCGGCGCAAGGACAATTCGGCACGCATCGAAGAGATCAAGAGCCTGATCCGTGAAATGTATGCGCAGAATCCGCCTTGGCTGCAATTTTCCAACATCTCCACCGGGTGAAGTGGTCGGCCTTTGCCAAGCCGGGCAGCGACGAAAATGCACGTCAAATCGGCCTCCTCACCGCTGGTACACAAATTGGTGAATTGAACTTTCTGCCGCGCCGCTCCTATAACCAACCAACCGGTTGGAAACTAATCAGAGGCCGCACAGGCGCGAACGTATGGCTCGTCCAAGAGTAATTGAGCAAAGCGACATTCTTGACGCCGCGGAACTCGTGGTTGTCCGCGACGGTGCTGCGCATCTGACGCTGGATGCCGTTGCCACCGCCGCCGGGATCAGCAAGGCGAGCGTGATCTACGACTACAAATCCAAGCAACAACTCATCAATGCCGTGATAAGGCGGCGTGTCGACGCCGAACAAGAGCGGATTCAAGCGCTCACGCCACCTGCAGGTTCGGTTCCAAGCGCAGCCATCAATGGTCTCATCGCGGCCGCGGCCCAACGGCCTCGCGATCATGTGCGGGCTGTCGCGGTCAATCTGGTTGCAGCCCTCGCCCAGGACGCGGAATCGCGCGGTTTCATTGAGGCAGTTTATGCCCGCATGATCGCTTCGGTCTCGGAAACGGCGGAAAATCCGCGTGGGGCGATCCTGGCGTTTCTGGCGCTCGAGGGGCTCAAGAGGCTCGAACTGCACAACATGCATCCGTGGTCGGACGCCGAACGTGCAGGCATCCTGCACGACATCCAGTGGCTGGTCGATGCGGAATATCTGCAAGGCAACAATTCGCCGGCAGAAGGCTGAACGCCAACAGCCGCCGCCAAACCAATTCATCGCCCGGCCACCTCGGGTCCCGGCAATCGTCAACTTTTCCTGGATTTCCCTATGCGTATTCCCGTTTTGCCGCTGAAACTCACAGCGGCGGTCGCCCTTTTCGCTTTCATTTCCGGGTGCAGCGATGCCAAGAGCTCAGCCGAGGCACAGCCGGCCGCTCCTCCTCCACCCGCAGTGAGCGTGATCGATGTTGTTCCTGAGACCCTTCCCATCTTGAACGAACTGCCGGGACGCATTGCCCCGACCCGCATCGCCGAGGTGCGGCCGCGAGTCTCCGGCATCGTACTCGAACGCGTGTTCGAGCAGGGCAGCCTGGTGAAGGAAGGCGACGTTCTCTATCGCATCGACCCGGCGTTGTTCCGCGCACAGGTGGCGAGCGCGGAAGCGACGCTCAAGCGCGCGCAAGCGGTGCAACTCCAGGCGCGCCAGCAGGCCGAGCGTCAAGGCGAACTGCGCGAACGCAACGTCTCCAGCGGCCAGCAATTCGACAATGCGGTGGCGGCACTCGCGCAGGCAGATGCCGATGTGGCGATCGCGACCGCAGGCCTGACCACAGCACAGCTCAACCTGGACTATGCCGAAATCACTGCGCCGATCTCGGGACGCATCGGCCGCGCCATGGTCACGGAGGGCGCTCTCGTCAGCGCCAACGGTCCCGAAAGCCTGGCCACCATCCAGCAGATCGATCCGGTCTATGCCGACTTCACCCAATCGGCCAACGAGCTTCTCAGGCTTCGGCGCGCGCTCGAAAACGGCGCATTGACCACAGCCGAGGCGGGCGGCGCTCGGGTGATGCTGCGACTGGACGACGGTAGCGAGTACGCGCATCCCGGAAAACTCTTGTTCCTAGAGGCGGCCGTCGACGCCACCACCGGGCAGGTGACGCTGCGCGGCGAGTTCCCCAATCCTGAAGGCGACTTGCTGCCGGGCATGTATGTCCGTGTGCTGATCGAGCAGGGTATCCAGCAAAACGCTATCGCCATTCCGCAGCAGGCAATCCAACGTGACGCCGGCGGGCGCTCGCAGGTCTATGTCGTGAACGACGAGAACCTGGCCGAACTCAGGACGGTTCGGGTCGGACGCGTGGCCGGCGACCGCTGGGTCGTGGAAGAAGGCCTCAAGTCAGGCGACAAGGTCATCGTTGAAGGCTTCCAGAAGGTCAGGCCGGGTGCTGCGGTCAGTGCCCAGACATGGAAGCCACAGGATGCGACGCCAGCAACTGGCAGCGACGGCTCGACTGAGCCAGCCAGCAAGCCCAAGGCCGGCTAAGGACAATCAAAATGCCCCAGTTTTTCATTGATCGACCCATTTTCGCATGGGTCGTGGCGATCTTCATCATGCTCGCCGGCGTTATCGCCATCCCGTTCCTGCCGGTCGCGCAATATCCAAACGTGGCCCCGCCTCAGGTCTCCATCAGCGCGACTTATGCTGGTGCTGCACCCGAAGACATCTATCAAAGCGTTACCCGGCCGATCGAAGAAGAGCTGAACGGCGTCGCCGGTCTCCTCTACTTTGAATCGACGTCCGATTCCTCCGGCATGGTCAGCATTACCGCGACCTTTGCTCCCGGGACCGACAGCGGCCAGGCGTCAATCGACGTGCAGAACGCGGTCCGCCGCGTTGAGCCGCGATTGCCGCAGGTCGTCAAGCAGGTGGGCATCCAGGTCGAAGAAGCCGGCAGCGGCTTCCTGATGATGGTTGCACTTACATCGACGGACGGCTCGCTCGATGTCGTTGGTCTTGGCGATTATCTCAGCCGCAACGTGCTCAGCGAAATCAGGCGTATCGACGGTGTCGGCCGCGCGCAGCTGTTTGCGACGCAACGCGCTATGCGCATCTGGATCGACCCCGACAAGATGGTCGGACTGAAGCTCACCTCAGACGACATCACCAATGCGATCCGGTCGCAGAATGCGCAGGTTGCCGCCGGCCGCATCGGGGCGGATCCCAACCCGATCACGCAGCAGATCTCGGCCACCGTGCTGGTGAAAGGGCAGCTTACTTCAGCCGAAGAATTCGGCTCGATCGTACTCCGCGCCAATCCCGACGGCTCGTCGGTCCGCTTGTCGGACGTGGCGCGCATCGAGGTCGGAGCGGAAAACTACAACTTTTCAACCAGGCTGAACGGCAAGCCGAGCGCTGCAATCGCGGTGCAGCTGTCGCCCACGGGCAATGCCTTGGCAACGTCCGAAGCCGTTCGAGCGCAAATGGAGGAACTTTCGAGCTTCTTCCCCGAGAGCCTGGAATACGCGATCCCTTACGACACGTCGCCGTTCGTGAAGGTTTCGATCGAGAAGGTGATCACCACGCTGTTCGAGGCGATACTGCTCGTTTTTGCGGTGATGTTCCTGTTCCTGCAGAACTTCCGCTACACGGTTATCCCGACGCTGGTCGTCCCGGTAGCGCTTCTGGGCACCTGTGCGGTCATGCTGGCCACGGGGTTCTCCATCAACGTCCTGACCATGTTTGCGATGGTGCTGGCGATCGGCATCCTGGTCGACGATGCCATCGTGGTGGTTGAAAACGTCGAGCGCATCATGGCGGAAGAAGGTCTGTCGCCACGGGAAGCGACGCGCAAGGCCATGAAGCAGATCTCCGGCGCGATCATCGGCATCACACTGGTTTTGACCGCAGTGTTTGTGCCCATGGCGTTTTTCCCGGGTGCCGTTGGCGTCATCTACCGGCAGTTCAGCCTGACGATGGTCGTGTCGATCCTGTTCTCGGGATTCCTCGCCCTGTCCTTGACACCCGCGCTTTGCGCAAGCTTCCTGAAGCCGATCAGCAAGGGTCACCATCAGAAGAAGGGTTTCTTCGGCTGGTTCAACCGCGGCTTTGACCGGACGACAAGCAGCTACACCTCGAGCGTCGGTTGGATCGTCAACCGCACGGGCCGCTTCATGGTCATCTACCTGGCGCTGCTGGTCGGCCTTGGCTGGTCTTTCATTCAGCTGCCCACTTCCTTCCTGCCGAATGAAGACCAAGGCTTCCTGATCGTCGATATCCAGGGGCCGCCGGAATCCAGCAGCAATCGCACCCGGACCATAGCCGAGACTGTCGAGACGATCTTCATGGGCGAAGATGCGGTCGACCGCATGATCGTGGTCAACGGCTTCAGCTTCTCAGGCGCGGGTCAGAATGCCGGCCTGGCTTTCGTCACCCTTGATGACTGGAGCGAGCGCGACGAACAGAATTCGGCCGCCGCCATCGCGGGCCGGGCCAATCGTGCACTCTTCCAGATGAAGGATGCGGTATCCTTTGCGCTTTCGCCACCGCCGATTCAGGGCCTTGGCACGTCCAACGGCTTTACCTTCCGTCTTCAGGACCGCTCGGGACGCGGCCAGGTAGCCCTTGCCGCTGCCCGCGACCAGTTGCTTGCGGCTGCCGCGAAGAGTGAGGTCATCACCGGCGTGCGCGTCGAAGGCATGCCCGACGCGGCCCAGGTCAATCTTTTGATCGACCGTGAAAAGGCCAACACTTTCGGCGTTACCTTCGCCGATATCAATTCGACGATCTCGGCCAATCTGGGTTCCGCCTATGTCAACGATTTCCCGAATGCCGGCAGGATGCAGCGCGTGACCGTCCAATCCGACGCCGGGCGCCGCATGCAGACGGAAGATCTGCTGAACCTCAACGTTCGAAACGCCAACGGTGGCATGGTGCCGCTGTCTTCGTTCGCCTCCGTCGAGTGGCAAAAAGGTGCGGCCCAGGTCGTGGGCTACAATGGTTATCCCTCGGTGCGCATCAGCGGCCAGTCGGCGCCTGGCCACTCATCTGGAGCGGCGATCGAGGAGATGGAGCGCCTGGCAAATGAACTGCCCGCCGGTTTTGGCTATGAGTGGACAGGTCAATCGCTTCAGGAAATCCAGTCCGGCTCGCAGGCCCCTGCCCTGATCGCGCTCAGCATCCTGTTTGTGTTCCTGCTGTTGGCGGCACTTTACGAGAGCTGGTCCATTCCGGTGTCGGTGATCCTCGTCGTGCCTCTGGGCGTTTTGGGCTCGGTGCTCGCCGTGATGTACATGGGGATGCCGAACGACGTCTACTTCAAGGTCGGTCTGATCGCGATCATCGGCCTGTCCGCCAAGAACGCGATCCTGATCATCGAGTTCGCCAAGGACCTGCGCCAGGAAGGCATGTCGTTGATCGACGCGACGGTGGAGGCCGCCAAGCTCCGCTTCAGGCCGATCATCATGACGTCGCTGGCCTTCAGCCTGGGCGTCGTGCCGCTGGCCATCGCCACCGGAGCGAGCGCCGCCAGCCAGAACGCCATCGGCACCGGCGTGCTGGGCGGCATGATTTCGGCAACCGTGCTTGCAGTCTTCTTCGTGCCGGTCTTCTTCGTCTTTGTCATGAAGTTGTTCGGGCGAGGCAAGGCTGAACAGCAGGCAAGCACCGATGCGCTCGAAGGGGTGCGGGTTCAGGGCGAATGAATGATCTCGATAAGGGGCCGGTCGTAGATTGGCCGGCCCCGCCGCGAGGATGCGGCCCCAAGGAGCGTCTGTTCCACGCGGCAATTTGCGTTGCGCTGGAAAACGGCTTTGGCAAAGTCACCCTGGATGCGGTTGCCCAGCAGGCGGGCATCAGCAAAGGCGGGCTGCTTCATCACTTCGCCACCAAGAAGCACCTGATCAGGGCAATGCTGGAGCATTATGCTGACGCCCCGCGTGATCGACACCTCACGGGAATCGATACAGATCCGCTAGCCGTTGCTGCGCTCGTTGCTGCGGCGGAAGATACATTGCTCCTTGAGACTATCAGTCCGACGTTCGACCTTCAGGGCCCTGGACGAACCTGCGGTGAACAGCGTGCGGCCCGGCTGGCCTTGGCAAGCAGCTTCGCCAACCGGCTTTGTCTGAAAACGTCCCGAGCCCCGATTTCCACTGACGCTTGATTGGGGGCGAAGGTTCGCCCAGTGGTAAGCTTAGGCTGCGCCGGCGTCGGTGCCGTTCGCTGGGGCCCGGGCGATTGCCGCAACCCGCCCATCAGTTTTTTGAATCGACCCTACGTGATCGATTCAACAAACTCGTTGGACGGCGCGGGCCCTGGCCAGCGACAACCTGCCTATGTCAAAGCAGGATGATAACGATTTGCACCTTCACCGCATTGATGCGGGCAAGAACATGCGGCGCTACTATGGGCTGACCGTGCAGCCGACGCTTTTCGGGGGCGCATCGCTTGTCCGGCGTTGGGGCCGGATAGGAACGAGCGGGCAGTCCATGATGCAGAGTTTCGACCGCTCCGAACAGGCGGATGTGGAACTCAGGCGCATTGAGGGGGCGAAACGCCGGCGAGGCTACGTCGACGCAAGCGGCGGCCAGCGAAAGAAATGGCCGCAACCAACTCCACCAGGGCATTTCTTCACGCTCGATCCCGATTGAGATGGCTCAAACCAGCGTCGGCAAAGACGGACGGTCCAGCTTGTCTGGCGCTGGACCGCATTTCCAATGCTGGTATTCGATGCGACCCTCAAGACGCCAAGCCTAGACGCTGCTTTCGTTTCGCTGCCCAGGCGGTGATCAACTGGTCGGCGGTGAGACCCATGAAGGCGACGCAGAGACCAAGCACGAGGCCCTTGCCGGCATCGTTGAAGGTCAGGGCCCGGAAAATCTCCTGGCCGATGTCCTTTGTGCCGATGAAGGCCGCGATAATGACCATGAACAGCGCGAACATGATCGTCTGGTTAATGCCGAGCATGATCTCCGGGAACGCGAGCGGCATGCGGATGTTCCACAATAATTGCCGCCTGGTGCAGCCGGAGGTGATGCCGGCCTCGACGATTTCGGATGGAACGTTGCGCAGACCGAAGATGGTGTAGCGGACGATCGGGATCATTGCGTAGATGATGATCGCCGAAATCGCCGCGACGTCACCAACCTTGAACAGCATGATGACGGGGATCAGGTAGATGAAGGACGGGAAGGTCTGAAAGGTGTCGCACAACAACTTGGCGATGCCGGTGCGGCGCTCGCTATGCGATGCCCAGATGCCGATCGGCAGGCCGATCGCGATGCAGATCAAAACCGCGACCGCGACCATGTAAGCGGTGATCAGCGAGCGCTCCCAATAGCCGGCGAATGCGATGAACAGCACGAGGCCAGAGACAGTGAGCGCAAGGCGCAGACCGCCCAGCGACCAGCCGGCCGCCGCGACAAGCGCCACCATCGCTATCCAGGGAATGCTCTGGAACAGGTCGCGGACGGGGATAAGCACGTAGAGCAGCATCGCGTTGCGCAGATGTTGCAGCGGATCGTAGAGCGTGACCGTGACCCAATCGACGAGCGCGTCCCAAAAGGGTGCCGTGCTGAGGGTGAGTTCCGAAGGCCAGGCCTGCGCGATGGGGGTTGCGGTGGCCAACAGCAGCGAAGCGGCAATGACCGCCACGCTAGCGGCGAGGAACGGAAAACGCTGCAACAATGTAGCGTCGGATGAGACGTGCGCAGGTTCTTTATGGGCCGCCGCCCGGCTCAGCTGGTCGAGCGTGATTGCCATCAGCACGATGGCGACGCCGCTT
Organism: Aminobacter sp. AP02; assembly: GCF_003148805.1. GTDB lineage: Bacteria > Pseudomonadota > Alphaproteobacteria > Rhizobiales > Rhizobiaceae > Aminobacter. The sequence continues at coordinate 237,412 of NZ_QGGX01000004.1, read as the reverse complement.
TCAAGCGCTTGGCCGATCTTCAGCGCCTGGAGCCGGAACAACAGGTCATGGCCGAGGCCCCGTGCGCCGACGAAGGAGGCGATGACGACCATCGCAAGGCACTGCATGATGACCTGGTTCACGCCGACGAGCAGTGGCTGGCGGGCGGACGGGATCTCGACCATCCACAAGGTCTGGAAGCGGGTGCAGCCGGCCATCTTGCCTGCCTCGCGAACTTCCTCGGCAACGCCATTGAGGCCGAGAATGGTGAGGCGGGCCATCGGCGGGATGGCGAAGATGACTGTCGCGATCGCGCCGGCCTTGTGGCCGACGCCGATAAACACGGCGATCGGGATCAGGTAGGAAAAATGCGGCAGCGACTGCAGTACGTTAAGGAATGGCACGATGAGCGCTTCGAACCACTGCTTTTTGACTGCGAGAATGCCGATGCCGAAACCGATGAGGCCCGCGATGGGGGCCGCGACAAGCACCACCGACAAGGTGATCATCGACAACTCCCATTTGCCGAAGATCGCCATATAGGCGACGCAGCCGGCGGCGAGCGCGCCAAGGCGCCAGTCTCTCAGGTACCAGCCGAGCACGCCGGAGAGACCGGCGGTCATCACCCAGGGCATGGCGGCGACGCCGATGTTAGGGAAACCGGCGACCAGCAGACCCTCAACGAAGGCCAACGGCAACGTGATCATCTCGGCGATCGCCCGCGTCAGGTCTCGGAACGAAAACAGCCCGAAGATCGCGTCGTCGCGCAAGTGCTCGATCACCGTATTCGCCCAGTCGACGAAGGGGATCGTCCAGCCCTTGGGCACCTGCACCGCCCAGTCGGGCAGCAGCGAGGCGGCAAGCAGCAGGACGACAAAAGGGAGCACGACCAGCAGCGGCTTGGTCACCGAGGCAAGCTGCCTTTGCGGTTCGATTTCTTCGTGACGAGTCAGAGTCGCGGCGCTCATGCGTGCTCCTCCTTGCCGTAGAGCGCGTCGATCAGGCTGTCGCGGCTGAGCGTGCCGACCAGCGCACCGGCGTCGTCGACAACGTCGACAGGCCGCTCCGACGTCAGCACCTGACGGGCAACGCTGGCGAGCAACGCCTGCGCCTGGATGGCTGCAGCGTCCGGCTTGCGGGAGGATGCGGGCGCCATGAATGCGCGCACGGACAGCAGGCGATCGTGAGATACGTTGCGCGTGAACTCGGCGACATAAGGCGTTGCCGGGCACGTTATCAGTTCTTCGGCGGTGCCGAGTTGTTCGACGACGCCATCCTTCATGATGGCGATCCTGTCGGCGACACGGATGGCTTCGTCGAAGTCGTGGGTGATGAAGACGATGGTCTTGTTGAGGACCCTTTGCAGGCGCAGGAACTCGTCTTGCATTTCGCGGCGGATCAAGGGGTCGAGCGCCGAGAAGGGCTCATCGAGGAACCACACATCCGGGCCGACGGCGAGCGAGCGGGCAATACCTACACGCTGCTGCTGGCCACCCGAGAGCTCGCGTGGATAGTAACCCTCACGGCCCTTTAGGCCGACAAGTTCAATCACTTCGCGAGCACGCAGCTCGCGCTTCTGCCGGTCGGTGCCTCGAACCTGTAGCGGAAACGCGACATTGTCGAGCACTGTGCGATGCGGCAATAGCGCGAAATGCTGAAACACCATTCCCATCTTGTGACGCCTGAGATCGATCAGTTCTCGCTCAGAAGCAGCAAGGATATCGCTGCCCTCGAACATCACTTCGCCGGCGGTTGGTTCGATCAACCGTGCAAGGCAACGCAGCAAGGTCGATTTGCCGGAGCCTGACAGGCCCATGACGACAAGGATTTCTCCCGGCATCACCTCAAAGGAGACGTCGCGGACGGCAGGAACATAGCCCTCGGCCCTGATGGTGTCGATCGAAGGATTGCCGCCGTGCCGGCGCAGGAAGCCGGCCGGATCAGAGCCGTAGAGTTTCCAAAGGTTGCGGCATGCGATTTTTGCTTCGGTCATGTCGAGTTTTGCCTCTCGCCAAGGTGGCCGATGGGTGCGTGCGAGCGAAGTGACGCCTGCTCTGCGCAAGCGCCACGACGCTACGACCTGTCGATGGAGGAGTTAGCTACCCGAACCCAGCCAGGTCTTCCAACGCCCTTCGTTGTCGGCCAACCATTTGTCGGCGGCCTCTTCGGGCTCCATGTTGTCGATGTCCGCCAGCTTGGCCTGAACCGCGATGTCCATGTTGGAGAAGTTGATCTTCCGCAGGATCGCATAGGCCTTGGGCCATTTGGTGGGGAATTCCTTCCACGCGGCGATCTTCAGATAACCGTCTTTCGGATTGCCGCAGTCGTAGCTCAGCTCCTTGTTGGAGCCCCAGGCCGGATCGTCCTTGCACTTGGGATCAAAGGCCGGAAACTCGACGAACTTGCCGTCATACAGCGCTTCGACGAAATTCGGCGTCCAGTTGAAAAGAACGATCGGTTCCTTGCGCTTGAAGGCGGAATCGAGCTCGGCCCACAGCGCGGCTGCCGAACCGGCATTGACCACTTCGAAATTCATGCCCAGTGCTTCGACGCGTTCGGCGTCATGCTTGAGCCAGTCCACAGGACCGCCAAGGAATCGTCCCTTCGGCGCGGTTTCGGCGGTGGCAAACTTGTCGGCGCAGGCGTTCAAAGCTTCCCATGCCGGCAGGCCCGGACAGACCTCCTCGACATAGGTTGGGTACCACCACTCCTCGCGCGTCTTGGCGTCATGAGTAGCCGCGTCAACGACGCAGCCTTCCTTGACCACCTTCTGGAACGCGACGCCGAAGGCGCCTTCCCAGACCTCATGCACAAGACTGACGTCACCTTCGCAAAGTGCTGTGTAGACTACCTGACTGTCTGCGGAAACGTATTCGACCTTGGCGCCGCCCTTTTCGAGCAACTTGCCCACGATGTGGGCGCCGACAATCTGGCTGGACCAGTTGTGGGTCGGAATTTTGATGACGTCAGTGGAATCCTCGGCGAAAGCCGAGCCTGTCGCGAATGCCAAAATCGCGGCCATGCTCGCAGACTTCGTGAACTTGCTCATTGAAGCTCCCATTGTTTTGTGTTGCGATCGTTCCCGTGGAGTTTCGGATGTCAGCCTCTGCGGGCCTGTGCCTTTTCCGCTCCAGCCCTGCAAACATAGCGGGGAGAAGTGAACCGGTGTCGGGCGGGGTGTAAAAGTCGTGGCCTGAATTGTGAAAATATGTTAACAAGACGTGGGAGGATAAAATGGCATGCGGGCTCAACATCACATCGTGATCGTGGAGGATGATCCGGTCACAAGGGCTAAGCTCGCGGGTTATTTCCTGGCCGAAGGCTACAAGGTCAGTGAGGCGGGGGATGGCGAACAGATGCGTTCCATCATGGGGCGTTACCCTGCCGATCTGCTGATGATCGACATCAACCTGCCGGGCGAGGATGGCCTCAAGCTCACCCGTGAGCAGCGTGAGCGCTCCGACGTCGGTATCATTTTGGTCACCGGCAGGACCGATACGGTCGACCGCATCGTAGGGCTCGAAATCGGGGCCGATGACTATGTCACGAAGCCCGTCGAGCATCGCGAGCTGCTTGCCAGGGTGAAAGGCCTGCTCCGCCGAGTCGGCAAGGGCCGCCAAATTGGCGTCACGGTAGGCCCACGCCATTTTTACGGCTGGACGCTCGAAGTGTCGCGCCGCACACTACAGGCTACCGATGGAACGTTCGTCGAGTTGACGGGCGCGGAATTCAAGCTTCTGTCAGTGCTGACCGCAAATCCCGGTCAGGTGTTGTCACGCGAGCGCTTGTTGCACGAGATTTCGCGGCGCGAGTGGGACGCCAGCGACCGCACGGTCGATGTGCTCGTGAGACGGCTAAGGCAAAAACTGAACGACAACCCGCGCGCGCCGCGCATCATCGTCACGGCCCATGGCGAAGGCTATTTCTTCGCCCCCGACGCCAGCCAGCCGGCACATGGGGCGATGGCTTTTTGACGGAAATCACCGTGCCGAAGCTGCTGGATCGACCATCTCTCCCAGCATTTTCTGCCATTGCTGCGAGCCCTCGCCGAAGGCCTGCTCGGACGCGTTGACCAATTTCTGCAGCTCGCGCAACGGCGCGTGCTCTACGGCCTCCTCAAGCATTTCTGCCAGCTTCAACAGACGTGGAAACCCAAGTGAACCGGCCGTGCTTCGCGTGGCATGGGCAAGGTCGCGCAGTGCCTCCCGGTCCCCAGTTTTGAGCGCATCCCGCATCGACTGAAAACGGCGTGGCAAGCTGTCATGGGCAATGTGGTGCAGGCGCCGCACTGTTTCGGTTCCGAGAGCGTCGACATCGGCCTGGCAGGCCACCACATCAAGGGCCGCGACCGATTGGGCGTCAAAATGCGCGGCTTGATCGGACAGTGCCGCAATCGCATCGAGCAATTGTTCATGGACGATCGGCTTAGCGACAAAGGCAGTGACACCCGCATCAAGATAGCGGTCGATGTCGGTCTTGAACACATGCGCTGACATCGCCACGACAGGCAGATCGGGCGCGGAGAGTGCGGCGCGTAGCCGTCTCATCGTCTCGATGCCGTCGATGCCGGGCAGGCTGACGTCCATGACCACAAGATCTGGCCTGAACTCTGCAATCGCCTTGAGTGCCAGATAACCCGAACTTACCGCCACTACCCGGTGGCCAGCCTTGGACAGCAGCGTCGTCGAGACCAATCGTGTCGCATCGTCGTCCTCGACCACCAGGATAGCGCGTGGCAATGTGGTGGGCTTGCGCGCTCGCCGACTCCTTTGCTTGGAAGGGCCCGGGCTCAGTGACCTATCCAATGGGATCTCAAATGCGAAAACGCTGCCCTTGCCCGGCTGCGAGCTGACTGCGAGCTCTGCGCCAAGCAGGCGGGCAAATTCACGGCTGATGGCCAGTCCCAATCCGGTTCCGCCGAAACGTCGGGTGATCGAGACATCCATCTGGGCAAACGCCTGGAAGATATCTTCCTGGCGTTCCGTCGAGATACCGATACCGGTATCCGAAACGGCCAGGCGAACATTTTGAACCGTCTTGCGATGGCCGACGACCTCGACCGCAACCACAACGTGGCCATGTTCGGTGAACTTGATCGCGTTGCTCACCAGATTGAACAGGATCTGACGTATCTTGCCCGCGTCGGCGGTAAACGCTCCTCCAAGCTTTGGATCGATTTTGAGTCTGAGATCGAGACCCTTTTCAGCCGCCATCGGCCGCATGAAGGTAACGACACCGGCAACCAGTTCCGAAAGGTCGAAATCGACCTTTTCGATCTCGACATTGCCCGACTCGACCTTCGAGTAATCGAGGATGGCGTTCAAGATGCCGAGCAATGCCTCGCCTGAACTCGCCGCGACCGACAGGTGCTCGCGTTGCTTGGGACCCAGCCTGGTGTCGGAAAGGAGGCGCATCATGCCCAGCATGCCCGTCATCGGCGTGCGTATCTCGTGGCTCATCGTGGCAAGAAAGGCCGACTTGGCGCTGCTGGCCTGTTCGGCCCGGGCGCGTGCTTCGCCATGGTCGATAGCCTCCTGACGCAAGCGTTTGTTGACCAGCCTGATCTGCTCCGTCTGCTCTTCGACCAGTTGCTGCAGTTCTTCGCGATGACGCCTGAGTTCGTCGGTGATGCGCTCGCGTTCTTGTTCCAACTCGAGCCGCCGCCGCGACTCGTCGCGGAACTGGTTGACGGCAATGGCCATGGTGCGCAATTCGTCGTCGCCGGTGTCGGTGACAGTGACGTCAAGGTCGCCTGCCGTCAGGCGCTGCATGGCGCGCGATAGGCCGCTGAGACGGCGCACAAGATTGCGCTCGACATAGAACCAAACGATGGCGCCCGAGGCGAGGATTGCACCAAGCAGTGTCACGACGAGCACCATGACGCCGATGCGAACGGCGTTGTCGGCACGTTCGGCCGTAGTCCTGGCAAATTCGTCGGAGCGGTCGAGAATGTTCCGCGCAACCTGGTTCTGCGTCACGGCAAGCTCGCTATTGGCTTGCGCCATGTCATCGAGGTTGCCGGCCAGATCGACAACATGCTGGCGACGGCCGAAGATCGAGCCCGCGACCGGCACGTCGCCGGCAGCTGCCTCGATGGCGCGGAAGAACTCCACGCCCTGCTTGCGGCGCACCGGGTCGTCAATGCTCAAGATACGCCGTCTTATGACCTTCACATGATCGTGGAAGATGCCGCTGATCTCATTGATCTCGGCCTTCGATTCAGCACGGCTCAACCTGTTGATCAACAGGCTGACCTGGGCGCTTCGGTGGCGAAGCTCGTACATCCGCTCCATGAGATAGATGTCGTGCTCGATCAGCCTGTCAAGCGCGGTATAGGCGTCCTCGCGGCGGCCGGGATCGCCGATCAGGCCGTAGAGACTCGCCGTCACCGCCGATGCACCGGCAGACGCGTTGGAAATCAAGGTTTCAGACAGCAGCAGAATCGACTGGGCCGCCGTTGCTGCCGCTTCGGCACCTTCTCGATATGCCTTGTCCTCTTCCAGCCGCTGCCGGACCAGGTCGTTGTTTTGCTTGAGGTTCGCCAGCATCTTTTCGACCGACCCGGCAAAGGCTTCTACGAGTTCGGGGTCGATAGAGAGGCGCTGGACCTCGGCCAACGACTTGACGATTTCCTGCGATAGCGTGGCGAGCTTGGCCTGCTCGGCCTGCAACTCGTCGCGCGAGCGTACAGCCGCAAGGGCGGGTGCCGTGGCGATCAGCTTGGCGCTGAGTTCTGCGGTGCGCTGGGTGGCGGCGACGGCCGGCAGCGCCTGTGCGTTCACCACGGCCTGGGCATCGGCAATGTTGCGCAGGATCAGCCAGCTCACGACGCCGGATGTCACAGACAAGCCAGTGATGCACAGGAAGGCGAGGAACAGCCTCCCGCCGATGCCGAACCTATGAAGCATGGTTCATTAAACCATGGTTTGCGCTGCCAACGTAAGCTGTCTAGCGTATGGCGATGAAATCTCGCGTTAGTAGCCTATGGCTGGGCCTGTTTTCCGCTGCCTTTCTGGCGCCCCTCGCCTGCCATGATGCCACGGCTGCGGACACGGCGGTGACCTGGAAACTGAATGCCTGGGAACCGCCTTTCGACTATTCGCGGCAACCAACCACCATTGACTACGAACCTGTTGGCAAGGCCGCCAAGTCCTGGCGCATTTGTGCCTCCTACCCGCATCTCAAGGATTCGTACTGGGTCAGCGTCAACTACGGCATGGTTGAGCAGGCGCGCTCGGCGGGCGTCAAGCTGACCGTCGTCGAGGCAGGCGGATATCCGAATGTCGATCGCCAGATCGAGCAGATTCGCACCTGCAGCGCCAACGCCGATGCGCTCATTGTCGGCACGGTTTCTTATGAAGGCCTGACGCCGACAATCAAGGAAATCGCCCAGCGCATCCCGGTGATCGCTACAGTGAACGATATCGATGACGCTGGCATTGCGGCGAAGACCGGCGTTTCGTGGGAAGAGATGGGCCAGTCGATCGGCGCCTATCTCGCTCGCCTCCACCCGACCGGATCGATGCCGGTCAAGGTGGCATGGTTCCCGGGACCCAAGGGCGCAGGCTGGGTCAAGTTCGTGGAAACCGGTTTCCAACGCGCACTGAAGCAGAGTTCTGCAAACATCGCTGCCGTCAAATGGGGCGACACCGGCGTCGAGATACAGCTGCTGCTGATCGAAGAACTGCTCGAGGCCGAACCCGACATCGACTACATCGTCGGCAGCGCCCCAACCGCCGACGCTGCGGTCAGCATTTTGAGGGCGCAAGGCAGGGCGAACCATGTCCAGATCCTGGCCGACTACTTCACGCACGGCACCTACAGGGAGATCATCAGGGGCAAGGTGGTGGCAGCACCTACGGACTCGCCGCCACTGCAAGGACGCATCGCTATCGACCAGGCCATCCGGGCGATCGAGGGCACGCTGCGCTACCGCCATGTCGGACCGCCGGTCGAAGTGATCGATCGGACCAATGTCCAGTCACTTGACCTGGAGCGCAGCCTCGCCCCGGCCTGGTTCAAGCCGACCTTCGAAGTTCAGTAAAAACCGCGCCAGTGTCGCGGCTGCTTGAGCCGCAAATCCCTTGGCTCGCTGTGTCCGGCCGTCAAATAGATTTCTATCATGCTTGCGCCAACGTCAGCATTCCATTTCCATTTCCAATTGCAGTTCGGTGCACGGCAGACCATTTAGGTAGAATATAGACACTTAGGTAGATGGAGACCCCAATGGCGCTGAGCATCAAGGATCCCCAGACCGAGCGCCTTGCCTGCAGCCTTGCGGAACGAACAGGCGAAACAATTACCGTCGCCACCCGCCGCGCTCTCGAGGAGAGAATACGTAGGCTCGGATCCGACACGCGCAAGGCCGCGCTGCTGGAGGATCTTGCTGCCAGTCGGCGGCGCTGGGGTGCCATGCCCGTTCTCGACAGCCGTAGCGCCGACGACATAGTTGGCTACGACGAAAGCGGGCTGCCAAGCTGATGGTCATTGATACATCGGCAATTGTGGCGATCGCCCAGAACCAAGCTGAAGCGGTGACCTTCGAAGAGTTGATCGCGGAGGATTCCGTGCGCCTCATCTCGGCTGCCAGGTGTTTGAAGCGGCCATGGTGCTTGAGACGCGCTTCGGCGAACCGGGCGGGGCCGAACTCGATCTGTGGCTGGCAAGGTTGGGTGTCGAGATCGTCGGGGTCGACGCTGAGCACGCCGATCAGGCCCGGCGCGCGTGGCGACGCTACGGCAAGGACTGAATTATGGGGATTGTTTCTCCTACGCGCTCGCCAGGCTGGCCGATGAACCCTCCTCTTCAAAGGCAACGATTTTTCGCAAACCGACGTCCGAGCGGCGATGCGAGGGAAATGAGCCATCAAGGTTTCACGGCGAGTGGCGCTATCGACAGTCTAGGCGATAGAAACGCTCAATTCCGGTTCAGCGAGCAGCGTGATCTGCCCTCGCCCAAGAAAATCTCCAACGATGCGCGCTGGCACGTCATCGACGGCCCAGCCGCGTCGTCGTCGACGGTAGCGTAAGCGATAGGCAAATCCGACACAGGACTCGTTGGACTTTTGCCGGAGCGAGCTGGCAGCGCTCGCGTACGCTCGACACTAACAGGCAGTCTCGATAACGACCGGCACAGGCCTGTCGCCACAATAGTCGCCTAATTGGCCGCAGATTGTCGACAAAGTAGTTGACAATCTGCGGCGGCTTACGAATATGGCAGCACGATAGGTATGCCGTACTGAGTGATTGCTCCGTCGAGCGGTCAGCGAAGACAGCGGCCGCCGGAGTTGGGAAGCTCGCTCCGCCAGATGGTGGACGTCGGCCCGCGTCGCGTCGGCTTGAGAATAATGACCTTCGAAAACGAAGGCGCCACCTCAAGTGGGAGGATAGAGGATGTTCAAGACCTTGCTCTGGCAGCGACCGTCACTGGTAGGCCGCGCTGCCGACGTCCGTGTTGGGAGAACCAGCGGCGAAATTGTTGCCTTTGGCCGCTCGGCGCATCAGTCCGCTTGCAAGCGGAGCAAACTCCGCTCCCTGCCTAACTGACGAGGCTTCAAATGCTGGTTTTCATTATCAGCCGCATTGGCAATGCCGTCATGGTCATGCTCGCGGTTGCCATGCTCGCTTTCCTGATCTTTCGCCTTGCCGGCGACCCAGTCGAACTCATGGTCACCGAGCAGACGACGCAGGCCGACCGTGACGCCCTGCGTGAGCGGCTGGGTCTCAATGACAGTGTCGTCACGCAGTTCGTGCACTTTGTCGGCAATGCGGCGCGGGGCGATTTCGGCATTTCCTACCGAAACGGCCAGGACGTGCTGACGCTGATCGGCGAACGCTTCCCAGCGACGCTTGAACTGGTGCTGGTGGCGACCTTGATCTCGTTGTTCGCCGGCCTGCCTCTCGGCGTGCTCACCGCAATCAAGCGAGGGCGATGGTACACCGAAACGCTGCAGTTCCTGTCGATCATCGGCGTTTCGCTTCCAAGTTTCGTCGTCGGCATCCTGCTCATCTTGGTGTTTTCGGTCATTCTAGGTTGGTCGCCGTCCTTCGGTCGCGGTGAGGTGGTACAGGTCGGCTGGTGGTCGACGGGCCTGCTCACGCCTTCGGGACGTGCGGCGTTGATCCTTCCAGCCATCGCACTGTCGCTCTACCAGATCACGCTGATCATGCGCCTCGTGCGCGCCGAGATGCTCGAAGTGCTGCGTTCCGATTTTGTGAAATTCGCCCGGGCCCGAGGCATTCCGCGCTGGCGCATCTATTTCCGCCATGCTCTGCGCAACTGCCTGATGCCGGTCGTCACCATGACAGCGATGAACATCGGTTCGCTGATCGCATTTGCGCTGATCACGGAGACAGTCTTCCAGTGGCCTGGAATGGGCATGCTGTTCATCCAGGCGGTGACCTTCCTCGATATCCCTGTCATGGCCGCCTATCTCTGCATCATTTCATTCATCTTCGTCGCGCTGAACACGCTGGTCGACATCACCTATGCGGTGATCGATCCGCGCCTGCGTAGCTCGCACTGACAGCGGGAGGCTAGTCGATGACAACCGACGTTACCAAACCGGGCGCCGTGGCGCGTCCCACCATGCTGAAACGCATCCGCAACAGCGATGTCTGGTGGTCCTTCACCCACAGCAAGTCGGCGATGATCGCTGCCCTTGTGCTGGCCATCCTGGTGCTTGCTGCGGTGTTCGCACCGCTGATCGCGCCGCAGAACCCCTACGATGCGGCCCAGCTCGACATGTGGAAGGCCGAGCTGCCGCCGATCTGGGAGCCGACGGGCGAATGGCCCTACCTGCTCGGCACCGACACGCAAGGCCGCGACATGCTTTCGGCCATCCTCTACGGCACGCGCATCTCCATTTTCATCGGCCTCGGCTCGGTGGCGCTGTCGTTGCTGATCGGCATGACCGCAGGCCTGTGTGCCGGCTTCTTCGGCGGCTTCGCCGACAATCTCCTGATGCGCTTCGGCGACATCACCCTGTCGATCCCGACAATCCTGATCGCCATCCTGGTGTCGACCGTTGCGCGGCAATTGCTGCCGGACAACCTGCGTGAGATTGGTGCTGCGGCCGTGCTTGTGCTGGCGATCTCGCTGTCGGCGTGGGTGCAATATGCCCGCACGGTGCGCGCCCAGACAATCGTCGAGCGCAACAAGGAATATGTGCAGGCGGCAAGGCTGCTCAAGGTGCCGCCGCGCCGTATCCTGGCCTATCACATTCTGCCTAACACGCTGACGCCGGTGCTGGTCGCCGCCACGCTGAACTTCGGCATGGCGATCCTGACAGAGGCGACCTTGTCGTTCCTGGGCATCGGCATGCCGCCCGACCAGCCTTCGCTCGGAACGCTGATCCGCATCGGCAACCAGTTCCTGTTTTCCGGCTCGTGGTGGATCGTGCTGTTCCCGGTGATCCAGCTCTGCCTGCTCGTCGTCGTCGTCAACATCCTCGGCGACTGGCTGCGTGACGTGCTTAATCCGAAACTGAGGTAAGTGCATGACTAGTCTGTTGCTGCGCAATGTTCGTCCCTATGGCGGCGCGAACTCCGACCTGCTGATCCGCAACGGACGGATCGTCGGTGTCGGCCGCTTCGAGGCGGACCCCGGCATGCCTGTCGAGGACGGCAAGGGCGCGATCGCCGTTCCCGGCCTGATCGACGCGCATACCCACCTGGACAAGACAACCTGGGGCATGCCCTGGCACGAAAACAATCGCCGCGCCGTGCTGCGCGAGCGCATCGACTTCGAGCGCGAGAACCGCATCGAGATTGGCATCGACCCGCATCGCCAGTCGATGCGGCACGCCATCGGCCTTGCCGCGCATGGCGCCACCCATATCCGCAGCCATGTCGACATCGACCCGACGCATGGCCTGTTGATCGTCGAAGGCGTGATGGAGACGCGCGAAAAGCTCAAGGGCATCATCGACATCGAGATCGTCGCCTTCCCGCAGTCGGGCGTCATGGTCATGCCCGGCACGCTGGAATTGCTCGACGAGGCGCTAGGCCAGGGCTGCGAGGTTCTCGGCGGTATCGATCCTTGCGGCATCGACCGCGACCCCAAGGGCCAGTTGGACGCCATCTTTGCGCTGGCTCTTAAGCACCAGTGCCCTATCGACATCCACCTGCATGAGGCGGGCGATCTCGGCGCCTTCACCATGGAACTGATGTTCGAGCGCATCCGCGCCAACGGCATGCAGGGCAAGGTTGCCATCAGCCACGCCTTTGCGCTCGGCATGAACGATTATCTGCGCGTCGGCCAACTCATCGAGCAGATCGCCGAACTGGACGTTGCGATCCTGACGACGGGAGCGCCGTCGGCAACGGTACCGTCGATCATGCGCCTCAAGCAGGCAGGCGTGCGCGTCGGCGCCGGCTGCGACGGCATCCGCGACACCTGGGGCCCCTGGGGCCAGCCAGACATGCTCGACCGCGCCAAGATCGTCGGCATGAAGAACGGCCTGCGTTCGGATATCGAGCTGGCGCATCTGCTGCACATGGTCTCGCAGGGCGGCGCCGATGTCATGCGTCTCGAGGGCTACGGCATCGCGGAAGGCTGCAAGGCCGATCTGACGCTGCTGACAGGCGAGACGCTTGCCCATGCGGTAGTCGATGTCGCGCCACGTCCGCTGGTCGTCAAGGGCGGCCGCGTCACCGCGCGCAACGGCCAGGCTACGGTGGAAATGCCATGACCAGGCAGGTTCTCGAAACACTTGAACTCGGCAAGCGCCCCGATGGGCGTACGCTGATCACAGCCGCCTGGGTGCTCGGACACCGCGATGGCAGCCACCGGCTGATCCCCAATGGCCAGGTCGTCGTCGAGGGCGGCGAGGTTGTCTATGTCGGCACCGATTTCACCGGTGAGGTCGCTCGCCGCATCGATTTCGGCGCCGCACTCGTCAGCCCTGGCCTCATCGACCTCGACGCGCTGTCGGATCTCGACACCACCATTTTGGGCATCGACCATCACCCGGGCTGGGCCAAGGGCCGCGTATGGCCGCGCCACTATGTCGAGGCCGGTCCCTACGAGATGTATTCGCAAGAAGAGCTTGCCTTCCAGAAGCGCTTTGCCTTCGGCCAGCTCCTTTTGAACGGCATCACCACCGCAGCCCCCATCGCCTCGCTGTTTTATCGTGAGTGGGGCGAGACGGTCGCCGAGTTCGACGCGGCAGCCGACGCGGCCGGCGATCTCGGCCTACGTGTCTACCTCAGCCCGGCCTATCGCGCCGGTGGCATGGTGCTTGAGGCGCCGGGTCGGATGGAGGCCGTGTTCAATGAGGCGCGCGGCCTCGCCGGCCTGCGCGACGCGGTCGACTATATCGGCCGTCAGACCGGCCGTCATGGCGACCTGGTGCGTGGCATGCTGGTGCCTGATCGCGTCGAGACCTGCACGGAAGAGCTTCTGCGCCAGACCCAGGCTGCGGCTGAAGAGCTTGGCTGCAAGATCCGCCTGCACATGGCGCAGGGCTCGATGGAGGTCGAAACCGTCCGCAAGCTGCATGGCACGACCGCGCCCGTGTGGCTGGCGCGTGCCGGCCTGCTCAACGAGCGGCTGATCGCCCCGCACGCCACCAACGCCACCGACGAAGACCTCGGGCTCTATGCCGACAACGGCGTGTCGATCGTGCATTGCCCGCTGGTCTCGGCACGTGGTGGCAGCACGCTCAACTCGTTCTCGAAGTGCAAGGCGCGCGGCATCAACATCGCGATGGGCACCGACACGACACCTGCCGACATGCTTATGAACCTGCTCGTTGGCCTGATCGCCTGCCGCATCAACGACGGTGCCCCTGATCGTGTCCGCAGCGCCGACCTGTTCGATGCCGCAACGCTTGGCGGCGCCAAGGCGCTTGGCCGCGACGACCTGGGCAAGCTTGTTCCAGGCGCGCGTGCCGACATTGCAGTGTTCGGCGTGGATGACGCGGTCATGGCGCCATCCATCGATCCGATCACCACGCTGGTGACAGGCGGCTCGGGCAAGGTAACGCAGGCCGTGTTCGTCGACGGGCGTCTGTCGATGCGCTTCGGCGAGGTTGCCGGCATCGACATGAAGGCGGCACGCCAGCAGGCCCAGCGCCAGTTCGACGGTCTCATCGCCAAGTATCCGGAACGCAGCTGGGCCAACCCGCCGGTTTCGGAGATCTTCCCGCCCAGCTACCCGATAGAGGTCAACGATAATGGCTGACACCGAGAAGGCAGTGCTTGAAGTACGTAACCTCAAGGTCGAGTTCCCTGGCCGCCGCGGGGTGGCGACCGCTCTTTCCGAAGTGAGCCTGTCGATCCGCCCTGGCGAGATCCTGGGCGTGGTCGGCGAATCCGGTGCCGGCAAGTCGATGACGGGGCTGGCGATCCAGGGCCTGCTCGAGCGGCCGGGCCGCATCGCCGATGGCGAGATCTGGCTCGGTGATCGTCGCATCGACCAGCTTAGCGACCGCGAGATGGAGACGATCCGCGGCCGCGAGATCGGCGCGATTTTCCAGGACCCGCTGACCTCGCTCAACCCGCTGTTCACGGTTGGCGCGCAACTCACCGAGACCATCCGGCAGCATCTCGACATGGGCCGGGCGGAAGCCAGGGCGCGGGCGATTTCGCTGCTCAAGGATGTCGGCATTCCATCGCCGGAAGACCGCTTCAACCAGTACCCGCACCAGTTTTCCGGCGGCATGCGTCAGCGCGTGGTCATCGCGCTGGCACTGGCCGCATCGCCGAAGCTGATCATAGCCGACGAACCGACTACGGCGCTCGACGTGTCGATCCAGGCGCAGATCACCTCGTTATTGCGCAAACTGTGCAAGGAGAAGCAGACGGCGGTGATGCTGGTGACCCACGACATGGGCGTCATCGCCGAAACCGCCGACCGCATCGCGGTAATGTATGCAGGCCGCCTCGTCGAGATCGGGCCTGTCGCCGAGGTGCTGCATGCGCCAAAGCATCCCTATACGCGCGGGCTGATGGCTTCGATCCCCGCACTTGGTGCGCGTGTCGAGCGGCTCAACCAGATCGACGGCTCGATGCCGAGGCTCGATGCCATTCCAAACGGTTGCGCCTTCAATCCGCGCTGCAGGGACGCCGGACCGCGCTGTTCGCGCGACCGGCCGAGCCTGACGCCGGCGGGTGCGGGAGCTAGTGCGTGCTGGATCAATGCAGGAGGAACCGCATGACCGCGATGACTGCACACAAGACCTCGGCGCTCAGCGTCGACGGGCTCGTCAAGACGTTCGACGTTTCGGCCCCGTGGCTCAACCGCGTGGTCGAGCGCAAGCCGCGGCAATATCTGCAGGCCGTCAACGACATCAGTTTCGAGGTGCCGCTCGGCGGTTGTCTCAGCCTCGTCGGCGAAAGTGGTTGCGGCAAGTCGACCGTCGCGCGCCTGGTGACCGGGTTGTACCGGGCAAACAGTGGCGAGATGCGCTTTGCGCCTGGCGAAGACGGCAAGCCGCTGTCGGCCCAGATGATCTTCCAGGACCCCTACGCCTCGCTTAACCCACGCTGGCGGGTGAAGAACATCATCGCCGAGCCGATCCGCGAGCTGAAGCTCAGGAATACCGCGGCGGAGATCGACGAGCGCGTGGCGGAACTGTTGAAGACCGTCGGACTATCGGCCTCCGATGGCGACAAGTTCCCGCATGAATTTTCAGGCGGCCAGCGCCAGCGCATTTCGATCGCCCGCGCTCTCGCCAGCGAGCCGCGCTTCCTGGTCTGCGACGAGCCGACCTCGGCACTCGACGTGTCGGTGCAGGCGCAAGTGCTCAACCTGATGCGTCGCCTGCAGGATGAGTTCGGGCTGACCTACCTGTTCATCAGCCACGACATGAGCGTTGTACGCCACATGTCGGACCGCATCGCGGTGATGTATCTCGGGCGCATCGTCGAGGAAGGCGAGACCGAGGAGCTGTTCGCCAAGCCGCGGCATCCCTATACGCAGATGCTGTTGCAGACGATCCCGAACATTGAAAAGCCTCACCGGGACCGGGTAGTGGCCGCAGGCGAGGTGCCGAGCCCGCTCAAGCCGCCATCCGGCTGCACCTTCCATCCGCGTTGCCCGATGGCGACGGCCCAGTGCGCACGCGAGCTTCCCGCAGTGCGCACGCTCGCCAGCGGAACGCGCGTGGCCTGCCATCTGGTGCAAGACGCATGATGTCGCTGCGGGCTGAACTACGCCAGTGCGGCCCGCAAGTCGTGGGAGATGTCGCGCACTTCCCTCAGGTCGAGCTCCGTTTCGACGTGCTCGAGATGATGTTCCATCAGTGCTGCCGCTCTCTTGAAATTGCCCTTGGCAATCTCCTCGACGATTTCGTCGTGCTCGTCAGGGCCGCAGTTGAAGCGGGCCGTGTTGCGGTAGACGGCGGTAATCAGCGAGGTGCGCGAAATCAGGTCGCGCATCATCCCAAACAAGAAATCGGAGCCGGAGATCTCGGCCAGCAGAAGATGAAAGCCACCCGACAGCTTGATGATGTCGGTGGTGATGTCCTTGGCGCTGGCGATGCGTTCCTGGGCGACGTGGTTGCGCAGCCGCGTAACGTCGGCCTTGGTGATCGAGGTGCCGATCCGTTCGACGACGCAGGCTTCGACGGAGCGTCGCACGGCGAATACGTCCCTGGCCTCGTCAACAGAGGGATGGCAGACAAAAGCGCCACGATTTGGGATGATGGTTACCAGCCCTTCGCGTTCCAGCGCGGTGAGTGCCTGGCGGATTCGAGCCCGGCTGACGTCGAAAATCGCCGCCAGTTGACCCTCCTTCAGCTGGACGCCAGGACGCAGTCGTCGTTCAGCAATCGAAAGCCATACTTTTTCGACAATCTGCTGGGTCGAAACGCTTGCTTGCTCGGTCATGAAACTATGCCCCCACCAAGGCCGACATTCGACATGCGCAACAAAAAGTCAACATGTACAGAGATTACCTGAATCGCTCATTGCTGACAATTATCTATCAAATTGTGTACCAATGAAGCAGGACTGAGAGGCCGAATGGAGTTCGATTTTACAAAGCTGGAGATGGACAGCCGCTATCGCCTGCTTACCAATTTCATTGGTCCGCGGCCGATCGCACTCGTTACCACCCGCTCGCCCAGCGGGCGCAGCAATGCCGCGCCAATGAGTTTCTTCAACGTCTTTTCGCACGAGCCGCCCATCGTGGTGCTTGGCATCCAGCCTCGCCTGTCGGGGGAGGAAAAAGACACGGTCGCAAACATCAGACGTACCGGAGAGTTTACGGTTGCGATGGTCGACATGGCGCTGTCACAGCAGATGCTTGTCTGCGGACTTGGCTTCGACAGCGGCGTCGATGAACTCGAAATGGCCGGGCTGCCGACAGCCAAGGGCACCCAGATCGATGTCGACTACATCACCAGCGCGCCTTGCTCCTTTGAGTGCCGGGTCGAGCGGCTGATCGAGTTCCCACGCCGTGTGCTCGTGCTCGGAGAAGTCGTCCACATGCATGTCCGCCGAGACTGCCTCGATGAGGCTGGACGCTACGTCAATCCGGAAGTCTACCAGCCGATCGCGCGGCTGCATGCGGACAATTACATCACATCCGATCGCCAGTTCGTGCTCAAGGCACCTGCGATCGCGGACGTCTTGAAGGCCAGCGAGAGCGGCGAATAGGATTAACCAACGTGCATATTCGTCTGATCAATCCAAATTCGACTGTTTCCATGACCAATCAGGTGCTGGAGAGCGCGCTCCGCGTGGCCAGTGCGGGAACGCATGTTAGCGCAGTGAATCCGACGAGGTCGCCTGTCAGCATCGAAGGCAGTGTAGACGAGGCGGTGGCGGTTCCGGACATGTTGTCCGAGATAAAGAAGGGCGAAGAGCTGGGCGTCGATGCCTATGTGATTGCCTGCTTCGATGACCCAGGACTGCATGCGGCGCGCGAGATGGCCAAAGGGCCAGTCATCGGAATCTGCCAGGCCGCAGTCCAGGTTGCGATGACGATCAGCCGCCGCTTTTCGGTCGTTACCACGTTGCCGCGATCGGTTCCGATCATCGAAGACATCGTCCAGGCCTATGGTGCCGGACATCATTGCCGCGCCGTTCATGCGATCGACCTGCCGGTGCTCGGCCTTGAGGAGGATCCCGAAACCGCCGAACGGCTGCTGATCGACGTGATCGAACGCTCCAAGATCGAAGATCGCGCGGAAGCCATCATCCTGGGCTGCGCTGGAATGTCGAGCCTGTGCGAGCGGCTCGCCCAAGCGACCGGCGTTCCTGTGATCGATGGCGTAACGGCCGCGCTCAAGATCGCCGAGGCCCTCGTCGGCGCTGGCTACTCCACCTCCAAGGTCAACGCCTACAATTATCCCCGCCAGAAACAAGCGGGTAATGCTGGCAGCCTTGCGCCACAGCGTCTGGCAATGAACGGCTGAGAACTGCGGCCCATCTGTGGTGGGTCCGCCTTTTCGCACCAGTCTCGGCCAAAAAAAGGTCCGCCGAAGGATTATCTTCGGCGGACGGATTGTTTTCCGAAGGGTCAGACTGCTGGAGGCGCCGGCGGAACTACGGGCTCCTCGAAAGTACGGTAGAGCTGCCCCCATCCCGGGTTGTGCATATGTGCTTGAAGGCCCGCCCGTTCGACCAGAGCCTGGGCCTCGCGCTCGCCGAAATCGAGCGCCTGCTCGACGTCAGCAGTCAGCACCTTGCCGCCCTCCATCAAAATCTTGCCATCGACGATGACGGTCTCTACATCGCTGCCGAGCACCTGATGCGCGAGCCGGTGGATCACCATCCAGTTTGGCGTCAGGTGCGGCTGGCGCATGTTGATGATGGCGATGTCCGCCTTCTTGCCAACTTCCAGCGAACCGATCTCATGCGCCATGCCGAGCGCCTTGGCTGCATCGATAGTGATCATCTCGAAAAGCTTGCCGGGAGGCAGCAGGTAACGGTCGTGATTTGCCAGCAGATGCTGGGTGTACTGCGCCAGGCGCGCCGTCTGGAACATGTCGAAATGGCGGCTTGGCGACACCCCGTCGGTGGTGATTGCCACCGGAACGCCCCTGGCGATCATGTTGAGAATGGGCGTGGAACGACCGGGAGGGGCATGGGTGACGAAGGTGCCGGTCTCGGCCAGGATGTCGATTTCCTGGTGTGAAATGCCCCAGCAATGCTGCAGGTGCACGTCCGGGCCAAGGATCGCATTTTCCTTGTCCTGGAAAGCCATGCGGATCTGCCCGGCAAAGGCATCGGAGTGGATGCGCACGCCCCATTTGCGCGCCGTTTCGCGGACCCTGCGGGCCTGCATGCGATCATTGTCGGTGAGCTTAACCGCCTGATCGGGCGATGACATGTTGGACGGGTCTAGCGATGGCACGATGGTGAAGGGCGTGATGAATACCTTGATACGGCCATCGGCGCTGCCGTCCAGTTCCTGGATCGTCGCCTCGGCACCCTCGATCATTTCTTCGAACGAAACGTGCCGCCGTACCGGGCTTCCGGTTTCCCACCGTGTCACCGCATGGGGCCATGGCAGCCCGGCGGGTCCGACGCAGATGATTTCCCTCAAGCCGATCTCGCCATAGGCCTTGGCGTGATTGCTGGCAAAGACCGGATCGTCGCTTCTCGGCATCGACGAGATGATGCTGACGCCGGTGGTGACGCCTGCGCGCAGGCGCTCGAGACCCGAAACGAGTCCGTCCGCATACCAGTAGTCGCGGGTCGTATAGTGATGGTAGGTGGGGGTGACGATCTTCATCCACATCGAGTTGGTATCCGCGGCGATGCTGCGGATAAGCACGTGCCCGGCATGACCGTGTGCGTCGATCAACCCGGGAATGACGAGCTTGCCGCGACAATCCAAGACCTTCTTGCCTTGGTGCCTCGCCTGGAGATCGCCGCTCGATCCAATGTCGACAATCCTGTCGCCCGATATCGCAATTGCGCCGTCTTCTATGATGCGTCTTTCAGGATCGACGGTGACGATCGTTGCGTGCACCAAAAGCATGTCGGTCAAGTCTTTTCCTCCAATACAGTCAAGCTGTTAGGCTTTGCGCGGCCGTTTCATGGCGATTGCGTCGAGCGCCGCCAAAGGGATGCCGCCAGGTAATTTTGCTACCGATATCGGCAATTTACGTCAACAATATTGTTGACAATCTTTGCATTCGTTACGATGGTACGGGCAGGAAGCATGATCCTGGGAGGTAAAATGTCTCGCTTTAAGAAACTCATTCTCGGTGCCGTCGCCGCCATCGCCATCGCCGCTCCGGCCAGTGCCGAAACCCTGCGTTGGGGTGGTCGGGCCGACATCTATTCGCTCGATCCGGACTCGATCGCATCGACGTTCAACCTGTCGTTCCTCAACCACATCTATGAGGGTCTGGTCCGCTACGACGCGAACTTCAAGGTCGAGCCGGCTCTGGCGACCAAGTGGGAGTTGATCGACAACAAGGTCTGGCGCTTCACCCTGCGGCAGGGCGTCAAGTTCCACAACGGCGCGGACTTCACTGCCGACGACGTGATCGCCTCGCTCAACCGCGTCACCGACCCGGATTCGCCGCTGCGCGGCAACATCCCGCTCTACGTCAGCAGCAAGAAGGTCGACGACTACACCGTCGACGTCGAGGTCTCGGCGCCAACATCGCTGTTCCTCAATGACATGACCAACATCTTCATGTTCAGCGCCAAGTGGCTGAAGGACAACAACACCGAAAAGCCGACCGCCGTCGACACCAAGACCGAGGGCTATGCGACCCACAACACTAACGGCACTGGCCCCTTCAAGCTGGAGAGCCGCGTGGCCGACAGCAAGACCGTGCTGCTGGTCAACGACGCCTGGTGGGATGAAAAGAAGCACAATCTCGACCGCATCGAGTACATGCCGATCGCCTCGGCTGCGACGCGTGTCGCGGCGCTCTTGTCGGGTGAAGTCGATCTGGTCGATTCCGCTCCGATCCAGGACCTGCCCCGCCTCGAAAGTTCGCCGGGCCTGTCGGTCATGAAAAAGCAGGAGTTCCGCACGGTCTTCCTGGGCTTCAACCGCAAGGAAAAGCTGGAAGACGGCCGCGCCAATCCGTTCAACGACGTGCGTGTTCGTGAAGCGGTGGAAGCTGCGATCGACCGTGACCTGATCAACGCCAAGGTGATGCGCGGGCTGGCCCGTCCGTCCGGCTCGCTGATCGCTCCTGAGATCGCCGGCTACGCCAAGTCGCTCGACACCTACGGCAAGGCCGATCCGGAACGCGCCAAGAAGCTGCTCGCCGAGGCTGGCCAGGAAGGGCTGAAGTTCACCTATATGTGCTCCAACGACGAGAGCATCAACGAGGAGGACTTCTGCGCCGGCATCGCCAACATGCTGAAGCGCGCCGGCTTCGACGTCTCGATCGACATTGCGCCGCGCGCCGTCCAGTCGCCCAAGCGCACGCAGGGCAAGGCCGACATGTTCAACCTGAGCTGGGCCAACGAGCCTACGCTCGACGCCTATTCGATCCTGGCCCAGGTGCTCTCCACCAAGAACGACAAGGTGGGTGTGTCGAACTACGGCGGATGGTCGTATCCGGAGTTGGACAAGCTGGTTGCCCAGTCGGTGCTGGAGCCTGACAGCGCCAAGCGCCTGCAGCTCGAAGAAGCGGCCCTCAAGATCGCCAAGGACGACACGATCCTGATCCCGCTGCACCAGCAGCCGATTGCCTGGGCAATGCAGGGCACGGTCAAGAGCGTCGACTTCCGCTCCGACAACAAGCCGCGCCACTGGCTGACGCAGATGGCCGGCGACTAAGCCCGGCCAATAGCATCTCCCAAGACCTGGGCGCTTCATCATCCGGTGAAGCGCCCTTTCTTTGACCGTGTCGGCTTCCGGCCAGTCGCGGTGATTTCAGAATGGAATGAGCTGTCATGACACGTCCCGAAGAGCTGACCCTCGGCCAACGGCCGGCTGGCCGCACCTTGATGACCGCCGACTGGCTGCTTGCCTATCACGGTGAGGGGCACTGCCTGGTGCCGCGCGGCGAACTGGTGATCCAGGCTGGCGAAATCATCTTTGCAGGACGCCACTTTGACGGTGAGGTTGCCCGGCGCATCGACTTCGGCAACGCGTTGATCAGCCCGGGCCTCGTCGACCTCGACGCGCTCTCTGACATCGACACCTATGTGCTGGTCACCGACAACCAGCCCGGATGGGCCAAGGGCCGGATCTGGCCGCGTTCCTATGTCGAGCGCGGCCCCTATGAGATGTACTCCCCCGAAGAGCTAGCCTTCCAGAAGAAGTTCGCCTTCGGCTTGTCGTTGCTGAATGGGGTCAGCACTGCGGCTCCCATCGCTTCGCTCTATTACCGTGAATGGGGCGAGACGGTCGCCGAGTTCGACGCGGCGGCAGATGCCGCCGGTGAGCTCGGCCTGCGTGTCTTCCTCAGCCCGGCCTATCGCTCGGGCGGCATGGTCCTGGAGGCGCCTGGCAAGATAGTGCCCGACTTTGATGAGGCAAGGGGTCTCGCGGGGCTCGATGACGCGATCGCCTTCATCGAACGCCAGCACGGCCGCCATGGCGGGTTGGTCAATGGCATGCTCGCACCCGACCGGGTAGAGACCTGCACGCTCAACGTGTTGCAGCGGACGATGAATGCGGCGCGCGACCTCGACTGCCGGGTGCGACTGCACATGGCCCAGGGCAAGCTCGAGCTTGACACGATGCACAAGCTTCACGGCGTTTCCGGCCCGCGTTGGATGGCCGATCACGGCCTGCTGAGCGAGCGGCTGATCACGCCGCACGGCACCCATGCTTCGGCAGAAGACTTGAAGCACTATGCCGCCGCCGGCGTCTCGATTGCGCATTCGCCCTTGGTGTCGGCGCGCATGGGCAGCACGCTGAACTCCTTCGCCTCCTGCAGGAAGCTAGGCATCAACATCGGCATGGCGACCGATACGTCACCGCCCGACATGCTGATGAACCTGCTCATGGGGCTTGTCGCCTGTCGCATCAGCGAAAAGGCTTCGGACGCGGCGCTGAGCAAAGACTTCTTCGACGCGGCGACGCTGGGCGGAGCCAAGGCGCTGGGTCGCTCCGACATCGGGCGTCTGGCAGCCGGAGCCAGGGCGGATGTCGCAGTGTTTCGCCTGGACGATCCTTACATGACGCCGACAGTCGATCCGATCACCACGCTGGTGCTTGGCGGATCGGGCAAGGTCACGCAAGCGGTGTTCGTCGACGGGCGACTGTCGATGCTCGACGGGAATCTAGCCGGCTTTGACATCCGGGCCGCGCGCGAGCAAGCGCAGCGGCAGTTCGAGGGGCTGATCGCCAAATACCCAGATAGAAGCTGGCAGCACCCGCCGGTGTCCGCGATTTTTGCTCCGAGCTATCCCATCCTGCCCTGAAGGCTAGCTCGGAACGGCGCTCACCTTTCGAGCACCGGCAACGACTTCGGAGCCAACTCGTCGATGTTGCGGCCTCGTGGGTCGTAGGTGCCGGCGCGAGAACAGGCCCAGTCTTGAAGGGCCTGCATTTCGCGCACCGCCCCGTCGTAGTCCAGTTGCGTCGGCTTGCCCTGATTCACCGTCAACCGTCCATCGACATAGACCCTCTCGACGGCACGCTCAGCGGCGCAATGAAGCAGGCTTCGCAGCGGGTCGTAGACGGGGCGCATCGTCGGTGCGTCGAGATCGATCACCAAAAGGTCGGCCTTGGCGCCAACGCTCAGCCTGCCGATATCGTCGCGGCCGAGCGCCTTCGCGCCGGCAAGGGTGGCGGCGTCAAAAATGTCGGCGGTGTTGATGTCAAAGACGCTCTTGCCGCCAAGCCGCGAGCAGATCAGCGCCTGGCGCATCTCCTCGAGCATGTTGAACGGATAGCTGTCGGTGCCGATGGCGACATTCACGCCGGCGCGGCGGTATGCGCCAAGGGTTTCGAGCGCCATGCCGCTGCGCGCGAAGGTAACGGGGCAGTGGGCAACGGTCGTGCCGCGGTCGGCGAGCGTGACGAGGTCGTTGCGCGTTCGTTGCCTGGTCCAGGAGTGGTGGTCGGCGAAGATGCAATGGCCCAGTATGACGTCGGGTCCGAGCACCCCGAGTTGCTCGAGATATTGCACGCCCGTCAGCCCGGTGCGGCGCAGAAGCTCTTCATGCTCGGCCATGGTCTGGGCGGTGTGGACCGTGATCAGCATGCTGCGGTTGCGCGCCTCTTCGGCCGCATCGACCAGAAGGTCGGGCCGGCAGGTCTCGACCTGTGATGGCGAGATGACGCCGTCAAGCCGTCCGCTCGGATGCGCCCTCGCCCGCTCGGCGAAGTCCAGTGCACGCGCAAAGGCATCGCGGCCTGCCTTGTCGTTCCATTCGAAATCGAGCCGGTGGCTGTCACTGACCACCCAGTCGGCCTGGCGGAAGCCGGGCGCGAGATAGGCCCGCGCACCGCTTTGGGCGGCGATGTCGAGCCAGATATCGTTGGCGCCGGCAATGTCGAGGATGGTGGTAGCGCCAGATCGCATCAGGTCGCCCAGCATGACGGTGAGGCAAGCGGCGCGGGCATCCTCGCCGCCGTCGATCACGCCTGAATATTCATACATGGCCTGGCCCCAGAGGGCGGCGGTGCCAACATCCTCGAAGATGCTCTTGGCCATCGGTTCGTCATGCGAGTGGCAGTGGATGTCGATCAGGCCGGGCATCACCATGCGCGCCTTGCCCGACAGCTCGGTCGTTGCCTGCCCTTCAAAGCGTGTGCCAACACAGATCAGCCCGGTCTCGTCGAAGGCGACATCACCTCCGTGCAGGTAGACCTGTCGGTCGCCATCCGGGTCATAGGCAACAATGGTTTCGACGTCGCGAATGACCGTGATTTCAGTCATGACCTACCCTGAATCGTTTCTCGAGAAAGCGGCTGTACGCGCCCATGAGCGCGCTGAACACGAAGTAGACGACGGCTGCGAATACATAACCTTCGAGCACCGCGATGCCTTGCCAGTTTGGATCGCGAAGTGCCGTGCGGACGGTGTTCAGAAAGTCCAGCAGGCCAACGATCGTGACCAGCGTCGTGTCCTGGAAAAAGCCGATGAACAGCGACACCAATGGTGGGATGACTGTTTTCAGCGCCTGCGGGACGGTGATGAGGAAGGTGCATTGCCAGTAGTGCAGCCCCAGCGCCTTGGCAGCCTCGGTCTGTCCGGCAGGCAGGGCCTGCAGACCCGCACGCACGATTTCGGCTATGTAGGCCGCTGCAAACAGGATGATGGCAACCTGTGCCCTCAGAAGTTTGTCGATGGTCACCCCTTCGGGCATGAACAGCGGCAACATCACCGATGCCATGAACAGGATGCTGATGAGCGGAACGCCGCGCACCAGTTCAATGAAGGTGACCGCAAGAATGCGGATGGCCGGCAGTTTCGACAGCCGCGCCAACGCAAGCAGGATGCCCAGCGGCAGCGCGCAGACGAGACCGATGAAGGTCAACATGAAAGACAGCGGCAGGCCGCCCCATTGCGAGGTGGCAACCTCGGTCAATCCGAACGCACCACCGGCCATCAGCAGGAACAGGACAGGCAGCAACACCGCCCAGGCGACGATCAGGGATCGCCCCCACAGGCGTGGAATGCCTGAAACGGCCATGGCTGCGATGAACAACAAGGTTGCCGACAGCGGCCGCCATTGCTCGTCAAAGGGGTATATGCCGAACAGCATGTAGCGCAGCTTGGCGGCGACATAGGGCCAGCAGGCACCCGACGCTGCCTTGCAATCTTCGGGCGCTCCGTCGAACACCGCATTGATCAGCAGCCAGGAAGCCGCCGCCTTGGCGGCGAGCCCGAGCAGGACAAGGCAGATCAGCGTTACCACCGTGTTGCCGGGAGTGCCGAAATAAGCCTTGAAGGTTTCGTTGCGGCGGGCGGGCCGTCGCGGCGCCGAGCGGCCTTCGGCCATCGTTGTCGATTGGTCGCTCACGGCTGACGCCCCTTCAGGGCGACATGCCCGTTGTACCAGTTCATCAACGCCGAGGTTGCGAGCGAAAGCAGCAAATAGACGAACATGAACAGGGCGATAGGCTCGATCGCCTGGCCTGTCTGGTTCATGATCGTATTGGAGACCATCACCAGGTCGGGATAACCGATCGCGATTGCCAGCGAGCTGTTCTTGAAGGTCGTCACATAGACATTGGTCAGCGGCGGCACGATGACCCTGAGCGCCTGGGGCAAGATGACCAGCCGCATCGTCTGCCGGTCCGACATGCCAAGCGCCTTGGCTGCTTCGCGCTGACCCTTGCGGATTGCCAGGATACCGCTGCGCACGATCTCTGCCACGGTCGCTGATGCGCCAAGCGTCAGGCCGAGCAGCAGCGCCACGAACTCCGGTTTGAGATGGGCGCCGCCGGTCAGGCGGAACTTGCCCAGCACGGGCCAGTCGACCTCGCCGCTGACGTCGAAAAACAGGACGGCTGCCGCAACAGGCAGCACGAACAGGGCTGTGGCAACCGGCCAGCCAGGCACTATCTTGCCTGTCAGAATACGCCGGCGACCCGCCCATCGCTGCCATAAGATCGCGGCTGCGATGCCGATGATGGCGGCGGTCGCGACTGCCCAGAAGCCGGAGTTCCAGACGAAAGCGGGCACGACCAGGCCGCTATTTGATACATAAACGCCCGGCAGCAACGTGATGGCCTGCTTGACCGGTGGCAGTGTGAAGATGATGGCCGAGTACCACAGGAAAAGGTAAAGCAGCAGCGGGACGTTGCGCAGCGCTTCGACATAGGCAAGCATCAGCCGCGACAGAAGCGGGTTGGAAGACAGGCGGGCGATGCCGACGATCGTGCCGATGATGGTGCTGAACACGATCGCAAGTACAGCGACCTTGACCGTGTTGAGCAAGCCGACGAGCAATGCCCGGCCATAGCTGTCCGAGGGTTCATAGGCGATCGGCGTTTCGCTGATGATGAAAGCCGCCTCGCGTCCGAGGTAATCAAAGCCGGTGGCGATGTCTTGCTTTGCCAGATTGGCGAGCGCGTTGTTGAGCAGATACCAGCCGCAGCCGACGACCGCCGCAACGCACAGAACTTGATAGGCAAGTTCGCGCACGCGCCGATTTCGTAACAGAACAATGGGCGACACGCCGTCGGTCCTCATGGAGGTCTGATGAAAAGACAACGGCGCATGTCGGGCCGACACGCGCCGTATTCTCTTGGCACCTTAGCGGACGGGCGGCGGGTAGAGCAGGCCGCCGGTGTTCCAAAGGCTGTTGGGGCCACGGCTCAGGCCGAGCGCCGTCTTTTCACCGAGATTGCGGTCGAAGACCTCGGCATAATTGCCGACCTGCTTGATGATGTTGTAGCCCCAGTTCTTGTCCAGGCCGAGCATCGGGCCAAGCTCGTCAGTGACGCCGAGCATGCGCTGGATCTCAGGATCCTGGCTCTTGAGCTGCTCGTCGACGTTTGCCTGGGTGATGCCCTTTTCCTCGGCGGCCATCAACATCCACGCCGACCACGAGACGATGTCGCGCCAGTTAGAATCGTTTTGGCGTACGGCAGGCGCCAGCGGTTCCTTGGAGATGGTTTCTGGCAGGATCACGTAGTCGCCGGGGCTCTTGGAGGCGGCGCGAATGGAGGCGAGGTCCGAACGGTCAGACGAGACCGCGTCGCAGCGGCCGGAGAAGAAGGCGTTGTTGTTCTCGTCGGGGTTCTCGAACACCACCAGCTCGAACTTCTTGCCGGTGGCGCGGAAGAAGTCGGCGAGGTTCTGGGCCGTCGTCGTGCCGGGCAAGGTGCAGACGGCCGCACCGTCGAGTTCCTTGGCGCTGTTGATGCCGAGGCTCTTGGCGACCATCAGGCCTTGGCCGTCATAAAATACGGTGGGGCCGAAATCGATACCGAGCGAGGCTTCGCGCGAGTAGGTCATGGTCGTCTGGCGCGACAGAACGTCGATCTCGCCCGACTGCAGCACCTGGAAACGCGTGTTGATGTTGGTCATCACGAAGTCGACCTTGTTCGGGTCGCCGAACACGGCCGTCGCGATGGCGCGGCAGACGTCTACGTCGAAACCGGCGAACTTGCCCTGCGCGTCGGCAAGGGCGAAGCCGGTCGTGCCCATCGAAACGCCGCAAATCAGTTTGCCGCGCGCCTTGACCGTCTCCAATGTGGACGCTGCCTGCGCCGCTACGGCGGAAGAGCCCAGTAGCAAGGCGGCAGCCGCGGCCATGCGGCATGCCCTACGGAACGTTACCATTTTTATCCTCCCATTACGGTTCCAGCGGGTGCACCGCCGACCGCTCCCTCTACAACAGCTTGATCCAATCAAATTGCCGACAATTCTTCAATAGAATAATCGACAATAATTGTGCTCAATCTGCATGCGGCTGGACCGGAAGGATCGCTCCGGTGCGGAGGAGTTTCCCCGGGTGGCGACGGCTTGGATTCTTCTTGAGAGGTTTTTTGTGCCGGGTAGGCATGATCGACCTGACACAATTGATCGAGGAAAACATGAACAACGTTGAGCGCGCGGCCTGGCGTTTTCACTCGGCTGCGGCGAGACGGGCTGCATCTAGAAATGTCCTGATCTCGGCGCGGCAAGCGCCACAGTTGGTCCCCGCGCGCAGGCGTTCGCCAATCTGTTCGACACTAACGCAGCCGCCAGCGACGGCCTGTGAGAGTTGGTTCACCCCGATATTGAAGCAGGAGCAGACGATGCGGCCGACAAACGGCACAGGCACCGGCGCCCGCCCCGACAGCAGCGCGCGGCGGTCGAGCGGCGACAGCGGTTCGACTGAGGCGAGCAGCGACAACAGCCAATCGCGTTCGGGCAGATGGCGGTGCGGTGCGACCAGCAGCGCCTCGCTGAGCCTGCCCTCGCCGTCAGTTGCAGCGGCACGGAAGGTCGAGCTCCGCCGGTCGGTGTATTCGAGCAGTTGGTCGGCCGGCACCACGTCGACCAGCCGGCGGGCGAGCAGGATGCCCTGTTCGGGCGGTTCGGTGCCGGACAATTCGTAGACCCAGCCGCCTGCCACCGCCGCACGGCTCCAATGAACGAAGCCCGTCGGCCTGATGTCGCGGCGGGTCATCAGTACGCCGGCCCATGCGACCGGCTCGCGCGAGATCCGCACTGGCACGTGCTTGAGTTCCGGTTGGCCGGAAAAAGGATCAGTGATCGGCGCCGACAATGACCCGGCGGCTGCATTGGCGGCAAAGCGCCCGCTCCAATGCATCGGCAGAAAGGCCTCGCCCCGCCGCTGGCCGGCACTGACAGCCGCCTTGGCCCGGCCGCCGCCATAGCGGCTTTCGATGCGGACGAGATCGCCGTCGGCTATCCCCAGCGCGGCAGCGTCGGCAGCGTTGAGTTCGATCGCCGGCTCCGGCGCATTGGCCATCAGTCGCGGCACTCGCCCAGTGCGGGTCATGGTGTGCCACTGGTCGCGCAGCCGGCCGGTGTTGAGAACAACAGGAAAAGCGGCATCGACTGGCAGCGCCGCACCTTCCTGGCGCACGGCCACGAAACGGGCGCGGCCATCTGCGGTGGGAAAGCGGCCATCGCCAAGCAACCGTTGGGTCCCGGCTGAGGCACCGGCGGAAAAAGGCCAGTGCAGCGGCGCAAGCGCATCGTAGGCGCCGTCCTCGATATCGGCGAGACCCCCAATGTCGAACAGCCGTTCGCCGCCGTTCTCGAAGGCGGACAGTGCCGCATGCTCGCGAAAGATCGCCGCCGGTCCCGGATGGTTGAAAGCCTCAGCAAAGCCCATGCGCCGGGCGACCTCCGAGACGATCCACCAGTCGGGCCTGATATCACCCGGCATCGGCAGGAACGATTTCTGGCGCGATATCAGGCGCTCGGAATTGGTCACCGTGCCGTCCTTCTCGCCCCAGGCGGCGGCAGGCAGTAGCACGTCGGCGAAACGGCTGGTGTCAGTGCGCGTGACATCCGAGACGACGACGAATTCGCAGGCCTTCAGGGCAGCGCGCACCTTGCCGGCATCCGGCATGCTGACGGCCGGGTTGGTGCCCATCACCCAGAGCGCCTTGATGCGGCCGTCGCCGGCCGCCTCGAACATGTCGACCGCCTTGAGGCCTGGCTTGCGGGCGACACCAGCCGTGCGCCAGAAGCGGCCGACCCTTTCAGGGGCGGCAGGATCGTCGAAGCCCATATGCGCGGCAAGCTGGTTGGCCAAACCGCCGACCTCCCGGCCGCCCATGGCGTTGGGCTGGCCGGTGACCGAAAACGGCCCCATGCCCGGCCTGCCGATGCGCCCCGTCGCGAGATGGCAGTTGAGAATGGCGTTGACCTTGTCGGTGCCATGCGCCGACTGGTTGACGCCCTGGCTGTAGACGGTGACGGTGCGCTCCGTGGTCGCGAACCAGTCATAGAAGGCCGACACGTCGGCAGCATCGAGATCGCAGTTCTCGGCGACGCGCCGCGGCGTCGGCGCATCGGCGCAAGCGAGGCTGAGCGCCGCATCAAAGCCCGAAGTGTGGGCGGCCACATAGTCCCGGTCGACGGCGCTGCTGCCCGCAAGATGCGCCAGAAGGCCGTTGAACAGCGCCACGTCGGTGCCCGGCCTGAGCTGCAGGTGCAGGTCGCATTCCGCTGCGGTTGCCGTGCGGCGCGGATCGACGACAACGATCTTCGTTCCGCGTTCGGCGCGCGCGGCGAGCAGGCGCTGATAGAGGATCGGATGGCACCAGGCGGTGTTGGAACCGACCAGCACGACAAGGTCGGCCTGCTCGAAATCGGCATAGACGCCGGGCACGATGTCTTCGCCGAAGGCGCGCTTGTGGCCGGCGACCGACGAGGCCATGCACAGCCGCGAATTGGTGTCGATATTGGCCGAGCCGATGAAGCCCTTCATCAGCTTGTTGGCGACGTAATAGTCCTCGGTCAGCAATTGCCCCGAGACATAGAAGGCAACCGCATCCGGTCCGTGCCGGGCGATGGTCTCGGAGAAGCGGCCTGCCACCAGGTCGAGCGCTGTACCCCAGGAGGCGCGGCGGCCGCCGATCTCGGGGTGGAGCACGCGCCCGTCGAGGCCGAGTGTTTCGCCAAGCGCGGAGCCCTTGGAACAGAGCTTGCCCAAATTGGCGGGATGGCCGGGGGCGCCGCGCACGGACGTCGTGCCGTCCGCGGCGACACGCGCCTGCACGCCGCAACCCACCCCGCAATAGGGACAGGTGGTCCTCACCTCGCGTGCATCCGTCATGATCAGGCAGCCTTCGATGCACGAAGCTCAAGCGCGATGAACAGCCGCCCGTCCTCGACCTTGAGCGGGATGGTCCTGACCGAACCTTCGTCGGCGCCCTGTGCCTTGCCGGTTTCCAGCGAAAACACCCAGTTGTGCAACGGACAGGTCACCGAGGCGCCATGCACGATGCCCTGGCTCAGCGGCCCGCCCTTGTGCGGGCAGTGGTCCTCGATGGCGAAGATCTGGTCCTCGGCGGTGCGGAACACGCCGATCTTGCCCTCAGGCGTGTTAACGCAGCGCGCGCCGCGCAACGGTATGTCGGCGATCGTTCCAATCGCGATCCAGTCCATCTCGCTCATTCCGCTGCCTCCGCGAAGCCGACCGAAGCCATCGGGTGGAACTCGTGCTTGTCCATGCCGGAGACACGCTCCGACCACGGATCGACCTGGGCGAATTTCTGGGAGAAGACGAAACGCTCATAATAGGCCGTGCGCATGTCGGCATCGTCGAGAATCTGGCGCTTGATCTCGGCTATGCCGACACGCTTGGCCCATTTGTAGATGCGCTCGAGATAACGGCCCTGCTCGCGGTACATCTGCGTCAGCGCGACGATCACCTCGAGCGCCTCATCCTCCGTCTTCACCAGGCCGAGCACCTCGGTGCCCTTGATGTCGAGGCCGGCGGCACCGGCGAAGTGGATCTCGAAACCGCTGTCGACGCAAATGACGCCGATGTCCTTGCAGGTCGCCTCGGCGCAGTTGCGCGGGCAGCCCGACACCGCCATCTTAACCTTGGCCGGCGTCCACGAACCCCACATGAATTTCTCGATGCGTATGCCAAGCCCGGTCGAATCCTGGGTGCCGAAACGACACCAGTCCGATCCGACGCAGGTCTTCACCGTGCGCAGGCCCTTGGCATAGGCGTGGCCCGAGACGAAGCCTGCCTTGCCGAGATCAGACCAGACCGCCGGCAAGTCCTCCTTCCTGATACCCAGCATGTCGATGCGCTGGCCGCCGGTGACCTTGACCATCGGGATCTCGAACTTGTCGACGACATCGGCGATGGCGCGCAGTTCACTTGAATTGGTCACCCCGCCCCACATGCGCGGCACCACCGAATAGGTGCCGTCCTTCTGGATGTTGGCGTGGACGCGCTCGTTGATAAAGCGCGACTGGTAGTCATCGGCATATTCATCCGGCCAGTCGCAGACGAGATAGTAGTTGAGCGCCGGCCGGCACTTGGCGCAGCCGCAGGAGGACTTCCACTGCAGCTCCTGCATGACTTCCGGTATCGTCTTCAGACCCTTGGCCTTGATCAGCCGGCGGACGTCGTCGTGACCGAGGTCTGTGCATTTGCACATCGGCTGCACGGCGGCCGGGTTGTAGCTGTCGCCCAAAGTCAGCGACATCAGCTGCTCGACAAGCCCGGTGCAGGAGCCGCAGGAAGCCGATGCCTTGGTATGGGCCCTGACGTCATCGAGCGAGGTCAGCCCCTTTTCGGTAATGGTGCCGGTGATCTTGCCCTTGCAGACGCCGTTGCAGCCGCAGATTTCCGCATCATCCGCCAGTGCCGCAACGGCCGCCATAGGGTCCAGCGGCGATCCTCCCTGGTAGGCCTGGCCGAAGATCAGCGTGTCGCGCATCTCCGAAATGTCGGTCTGCTTCTTCTTGAGGTCGTTGAACCAGGCGCCGTCGCCGGTCTCACCATAGAGCACGGTGCCAATGACGCGGTTGTCCTTGAGCACCAGCCGCTTGTAGATGCCGGCCGCGGCGTCGCGCAGCACGATCTCCTCGCGGTCGTCGCCGTCGGCGAAATCGCCGAGCGAATAGAGGTCGATGCCGGTGACCTTGAGCTTGGTCGGCGTGTCGGAGTGGACGAAACCGGCCGTCTGGTCGCCGGCGAGATGGGCAGCTGCAACGCGTGCCATCTCGTAGAGCGGCGCGACAAGCCCGTAGACCTGGCCGCCGACCTCGGCGCATTCGCCGAGCGCCAATATGTCGGGATCGGAGGTGCGCATGCCGTTGTCGACGACGATACCGCGATTGGTCTCGATACCGGCGTCCCTGGCGATCGAAGCATTCGGCCGGATGCCGACGGCCATCACCACCAGCGTTGCCGGCACGACGCTGCCATCGGCGAGTTCAACGCCCTCGACCTTGCCATTGCCGACGATGGCCTTGGTGTTGGCCTTGGTCATGACCTTGATTCCGCGTGCCTCGACCGCCCTTTGCAGCAGGTAGCCGGCAGCCGGGTCGAGCTGGCGCTCCATCAGCGTCGGCATGACATGCAAAACGGTGACGTCCATGCCGCGCGCCTGCAGCCCGGCGGCAGCTTCGAGGCCGAGCAGGCCACCGCCGATGACGACGGCCTTGGCCCGCGACTGGGCGGCAAGCAACATGGCGTTGACGTCGTCGAGATCGCGGTAGCTCAGCACGCCGGCCATGTCGTTGCCCGGCACCGGGATGATAAACGGCACCGAGCCGGTGGCGATGACCAGCTTGTCGTATGTCTCCGTCACCCCATGGTCCGACGTGACGGTCTTCGCCGCGCGGTCGATGGCGACGATCGTGTGGCCCTTGTACAGAGTGATGCCGTGCTTGATGTACCAGCCGTCGCCATGGATGATGATCTCTTCATAACCCTTCTCGCCCGACAGGACCGGCGACAGCATGATGCGGTCGTAGTTCACGCGCGGCTCGGCGTTGAAGATGGTGACCTGGTAGCGGCTGGGTGCTGCCTCCAGCAGATGCTCCAGCATGCGCCCGGGGGCCATGCCGTTGCCGATGATGACAAGTCTCTCGGTCATTGCGGGGCTCCTCGACAATGTCACTGGGCGGCCAAGGTCAGCGGCTCGCCGGCGCTTTCGCGCGACATGCTGCGGATCGACAGATGCATCCAGACCAGCGATGCCAAGACGATGGCAAACAGCAGCATAAAGCAGCTCGACCACAGGCCGGTGAGATCGTTGAGCGCGCCGAAGGCTATGGGCAGGATGAAGCCGCCAAGGCCGCCGATCATGCCGACGAGACCGCCGACGGCGCCGACATTTTCAGGATAGTAGGCCGGGATGTGCTTGTAGACGGCGGCCTTGCCCAGGCTCATGAAAAAGCCGAGCACGAAGGCGACGGCCATGAAGGCGATCGGGCCGACCTCGAAATGGAAGGACATCGGCCCACTGATGCCGCGCACGACGTAGTCGGCCGTTGGCAAAGACAGGATCAGCGTGGTGATCGCCGAGACGCCTAAGGTCCAGTACATCACCGTGCGCGCGCCGATGCGGTCGGACAGCATACCGCCATAGGCGCGGAAGATACTGGCCGGGATGGAATAGGCGGCACCGATCATGCCGGCGGTGACGATGTCGAAGCCGTAGACGCCGATCAGGTAGCGCGGCAACCACAATGCAAGGGCCACGAAAGCGCCGAAGGAAAAGAAGTAGTAGAGACCGAAGCGCCAGACCTGCACGTTGCGGAGGGGCGCGAACGCGGCCGAGAAGCTTTTTGCCTGTCCGCCATGGACGCGGCGCTGGCGGATGACGGGATCATCCTCGCTGCCGAACCAGAAGATGAAGGCCATGAAGCCGAGGCAGGCAGCCCAGATCAGCGCCACTTCCTGCCAGCCGCCGGCGAGCAGCACGAAGGGTGCCAGGAACTTGGTGACGGCGGCGCCGACATTGCCGACGCCGAAGATGCCGAGCGCCGTGCCCTGCTTTGCGGCCGGGAAGAAGCGCGAGACATAGGCGACGCCGACGGCGAATGAGCCGCCGGCAAGGCCGACGCCGAGCGCGGCGATCAGCATCTGGGTGTAGGTCTGGGCAAAGGCAAGCAGGAAAGTGGCGATGGCCGCCGCCAGCATGGTTGCGGTGTAGACGAGACGCCCGCCGAAACGGTCGGTCCAGACGCCGAGCACGATGCGCACCAGCGAGCCGGTCAGGATCGGCGTGCCAATCAGCAGCCCGAACTGGGTCTCGGAGAGGCCGAGCTCCTGCTTGATGCGCACGCCGATGATCGAAAAGATAGTCCACACGGCAAAGCAGACAGTGAAGGCGATGGTGGAAATGGCAAGCGCCCTGACCGGAGCATTGTCCTGGCTGGGCGCGGCTGGGAGGTGGGTGGTCATTGTCGGCTCCGTTGGGCGGCATGGGAGGCGCCGCGCTGATCTGGATCGCGAAAACAAAAAAGCTGCCGGCCAGGGTCGCGCGTCCGTACATCCGGGATCGCGGTCATCTGGTCGGCAGCTTCGCCTGGGGCGCCCGCCATTGGACGCCGATATGTCTGGCCTTTCGGCCTCGCCTATTGCGACGCACAAACCGTGCCAGTTTTGCAGGGCAGAGTGTTTTCTTTTATTTTCAGATGTTTATGCAAAAACGGGCGCGTTGGCTGCCGGAAAGCCAGCGATCAATCACTAGCCATCGCGCCCGGGTACCTGCCTATTTGATGTGCAGTGCACAAAAATTTACGACCGATCAGCCCGGCATATACCGCTGGGCGGCAATGTAGCCGTCGAGATCATCGGGATCGAACAGCCCGCCGTCGAAGAACCCATCCGGCCCGAGCAC
The DNA here is from genome assembly GCF_003148805.1 of Aminobacter sp. AP02. Lineage (GTDB taxonomy): Bacteria > Pseudomonadota > Alphaproteobacteria > Rhizobiales > Rhizobiaceae > Aminobacter. Next base: position 201,814 of record NZ_QGGX01000004.1, on the reverse strand, counting down.
CAGGCTGGCGCCGGCGGAGCCGACCGGTGTCGGCGCCGGCAATGCACCCTCGACCTTGGCGTTGGCGCCGGGCAAGGCAGCGCCCAATGGCTTGAGCGCGCTACGGTAGAGATCGGGCCGGTAGGTTTCACGAGCAATCGCGGCATTGGCGGCGGAATGCTCTACCTGGCCCCAGCGCACCATCTGGCTGTAGAACCACAAGGCATGGCTCTTCCACGGGAAGGTCGCGGCCTTTGCCTGGGGCACGAAGAAGTCGTCGACGTCGACAACGTTGTCCACTGCCGTGCCGAGACGGCCCGACAATGCTGGCAGCATCCATTCGGGCGGCCGCCCGACATAGGCAGGGCCGGCCATGATGCCGGCCAGCTCGGCGTGATTGGCCGGTCCAGCGCACCACTGCGCGGCATGGTGGATGGCGCGAAGCAACGCCGACAGCGCCTCGGGATTGGCGTCGCTCCAGCGCGCGTCGGCGCCCAGCACCTTTTCCGGGCTGGATCGCCAGATCGTGGCCTTCACCGTAGCAATGCGGCCATGGCCGAGCAAAACGGCGGCGGTATTCCAGGGCTCGCCAGCGCAGAAGCCGTCGAGCGAGCCCGAGCCCAAAGCGTCGGCCATCAACGGTGGCGGCAGAATCACGATCTCGACGTCGCGATCGGGGTCGATGCCGCAGGCAGCCAACCAGTAACGCAGTTCGTAGTTGTGACCCGAATGCGGATGAACTACGCCGAGGCGCAGCGGCGCAGCATTGCGGCTGGCGCGTTCGGCCACCACGGCCCTGAGCGCGTCGCCAGTTACGCGTGGCGAAAGATCGCCGCTCGCGCCATGGGCGGCCATGTCGCGCCACAGCGCATTCGAGACGGTGACGGCGTTGCCGCCGAGGCCGAGCGCCATCGGCACGACGGTGGTTGCCGCCAGCGAGGTCAGGCCGAGATTGCAGGCGATCGGCATCGGCGCCAGCATGTGCGCCACCTGGAAGTGTCCGACGGCGAGCCGGTCGCGGATGTTGGCCCATGAGGTCTCGCGGACCAGAGTGAGTTCGATGCCTTCGGCCGCGGCAAAGTCCTTCTCCTTGGCGGCAACCAGAAGCGCGCTGTCGAGCAAGGGCAGGAAACCGGCTGAGATCTCGAAGCGGATATCGCTCATGCGTCGTCTCCCAACAGGCCGGCGGCGGTGACGAGGCTTTGCGCGATCTCCGACAGCTTGCGGTTCTGGTTCATCGCCGCCTTGCGCATCAGCGCATAGGCCTCGGCCTCGGAGATGGTGCGCGACTTCATTAGGATGCCCTTGGCGCGGCCGATCACCTTGCGGTCCTCGAGTTCGCTGCGCGCCTCCTCCAGTTCGCGCGCCAGCCGCGAAAACGCGTTGAAGCGGCTCACCGCCATGTCGAGGATCGGCTTGACCCGCTCGCGCTTCAGCCCGTCGACGACATAGGCGGAGACGCCGGCGTCGACGGCCGCCTCGATCGAGGCGCTGTCGGAGCGGTCGACGAACATGGCGATCGGTCGCTTCACCGCGCGCGAAAGCTGGAACATGTTTTCCAGCATGTCGCGGTTGGGGTTTTCGAGATCGATGACGATGACGTCGGGATTGGTCTCGGCGATGCGCCGGCCGATGCCCGCCACGTCGTAGACCAGCGTGACGTCCTCATGCCCGGCCTCGCGCAGGCCCGCCTCGATGATCGAGGCGCGGATGCGGTTTTCGTCAATCACGAGTACGGCGAGTGGTTTCGCGGCCATGCTCTATTTTGCGCGCCATCTCCGATTGTGCAATGCGGCAATCGGCGATGGCGGTGGACATTGCTAATCCAAGTCCGCGGGACGGCGGTTTTTCATGCGCTTGAAGCTTAAACGGTACCGCCGTTCGCAGAACTGCTCGGCAAGGGTTGGTGCGGGATTGTAGGCTTACCTTGCCTGTCGTTTCGCATCATCTATCCTGCAATTTGATGGTTGCCGTCGCAGGCAATGATTTGTTCGTGGACCCAAGCTGCCGCCCGTGGCGCGAAGTCACCAAACCGTCGTCGAAGTTGTTATCTAATGCAGCCCAAACTCGCGTAGCAGCGCCTCGCGATGGCGCACGAATCGGACTTCGCTACGGTCGCGAGGACGCGGCAGATCGACGTCGATCAGTCGCGTCGTATCGCCCTTTTCCTTCGGCAGGATTAGCACGCGATCGGCGAGGTAGACCGCTTCCTCCAGGTCGTGGGTGACCACGATCATGGTGACGTTCTCTTCCCGCCAGATGCGGAAAAGTTCTTCCTGCATTGTTATCTTGGTCATGGCGTCGAGCGCACCAAGGGGCTCGTCGAGCAAGAGGAGTTCTGGCTGGACGGTGAGCGCTCGGGCGATGCCAACGCGCTGGGCCATGCCGCCGGAAAGCTGGCGTGGATAGGCATCTTCGAAATCGCTAAGGCCGACTAGGCGGATGTAGCCACGAGCGCGTTCTTCTGCCTCGGCCCGCGCGACGCCACGTACTTCGAGGCCAAAGGTCACGTTGCCGAGCACGTTGAGCCACGGTAATAGGCGTGGTTCTTGGAAAATCACCGCGCGTTCGGCACCGACGCCGCTGACAGGCGCGCCATCGATCATTACCCTGCCGCCGTCGGCCTGCTCCAGTCCGGCTAGCACGCGAAGCAGGGTTGTTTTGCCCGAGCCGCTAGCACCGACGATAACCAGGCACTCGCCCGGCTTGACGTCGAGGTCCAAGCCCTTGAGCACATTGAGCGAGCGGCCGTTGATGGTGAAGGACTTGGAGAGGTCTCTGATCGAGACCTCCCCGCGTTGGGCAGGTTGCGCAATCGTCATTTCGACCTCAGTTCGATTTCGCCTGGGCGTTGGGATCAAAAAGGATATCGGCGGCCTTCAGCTTGCCCTGGGACAGTTTGCCTTCGCGTTCCAGCGCGGCAACCCAGAACTCCAGGTCGCGCGGCACCGCCTGAGCGCCAGGTCGCAGGCCAAAACCGCGCCAATGCTTCGCCAGGTCGGCGTTCTCACCTCGATCTTTCAGGATCTTGGCCAACACCGCACGTGCCTCGTCCGGATGCTCCCGTGACCAGTCAGCGGCGCGGATCGATTGCTGCACGAAGTTGCGGGCGGCTTCGGGATGAGCTTCGATAAAATCACGACGCAGCACAACGAAGCCGCCCGCAATCTCGCCAAGCACGTCGGTGTCGTCGAAGACGGCACGCACGCCCCCATGCTCTTTTAATACGCCCTCGAAGGTGGATTGCCAGTAGCCTACGCCCGCGATGTCGACCTGACCGGAGCGTAGCGTCTGCTCAAGTTGTGGGCCGGGCACCACGACGAGGTTGGCGGCATGCAGCGGCAGTCCGTTCTGGTGTAGCGCCTCACGTACTGTGTAGTCGAGATGTGCACCCAGTGTGTTGACCGAGATTGACTTGCCGGCGATGTCCTTGATCGATTTGACAGGGCTTTCCTCCAGCACATAGAAGGTGCTCTGAACCTGATCGTTGATGCCGTTGGAGGCGTAGGCCGCGACGAAATCGTTGCCGCCGGCGATGGAGTTGATGACGGCCGAAGTTGCCGCTGAACCAAGGCCGACGCTTCCCGCAGCTAGCGCAAATAGCGAGGCGGGGCCACCCTGGGCATAGCCGACATTTTCAATCTTGATGCCGTTGTCCTTGAAGTAGCCAAGCTCGTTGGCAAGTTCGTGCGGGGAGATGCCGCCCTGACTCGCCAGGTAGCGGAAAGTGACCGGGTCAGCAGCAGCCGGGATGCTGTTGTAGACGGATGCGAGAAGGCCGGCGGCAACGACGGCTCCAATCTTCGAGAAACGGACTGACAACGACATTTGGTTGCTCCTTGAATTGCGGATTGTTGTCAGAAGAAGGCAGGATCTGGCATTGGCTGCGATCAGCCGATGACCTCGCTCCAGCGACACAGTCGCCGCTGCAGCGCGACTAGTGCGAAGTTGGCGATCAGACCGAGCGCGGCGAGCAGCAGGATTGCGGCAAACATCAGTGGGATCTGGAAGTTGTACTGAGCATTCATGACCTGGAAGCCGACCCCCTTGTTGGCGCCGATCATCTCCGAAGCGATGAGCAGAAGTAGTGCGGTGGTGGCCGAGAGCCTGAGGCCGACGAAGATGGACGGTACGGCGCCAGGGAGGACGACACGCCGGAAGACGGTCAGGCGTGACGCGCCATAAACGCGCGCCATCTCGATCAGCTTCTTGTCGACCTCCTTGACACCGCCAATGGTGTTCAAGAGCAGAGGGAACAGGGTCGCCCAGAAGATGACAAATATCTTCGAGGCCTCGCCGAGGCCTAGTAGCAGGATGAAGACTGGATAGAGCGCCAGCGCTGAGGTCTGACGGAACACCTGCAGGATCGGGTCCAATGCACGTTCAACCGCACGGACCTGGCCCATGATCAATCCAACCGGGATCGCGACCAAAACAGCCGCTACGAACGCCGTTCCTGAGCGCTGCAGACTGATTGCGATATCATCGAGCAGCGCCCCGCCGACAAGGCCGTCCCACAGGGCGGTGACAATCGCGTTCAGCGGCGGGAACACGGCGGCGTTGATCCAGCCAAGGCTGCTGGCGACCTGCCAAAGGGTCAGGAAGCTGAAAAGCATACCGTAGCGCGCGAGGAAACCGTCGGCTGCTTCAGATGCCTGTCGGAGCAATCCGGCGACGGATTTCTGTCTGCGAGGTTCGTGGCCGACGAAAAACGGCCGCTCGATCTGCTGCAAACTCATTGCCTTATCCTTTGCTTGTGGCGGATCATTCGGCGGCTGGCGCGAGCGCTCGTGCGGCCGCCCATGGGTTTTCGGGGCGTGGCAGCCCGAGATTTTCGCGCAGCGAGCGACCCTCGTAGGCTGTGCGGAACAGGCCGCGCCGCTGCAATTCCGGGATCACCAACTCGACGAAGTCGTCCAGCCCACCAGGTAGCCAAGGGGGCAGGATGTTAAAACCGTCGGCCGCCTCGTTGCGGAACCACTCTTCCAACTGGTCTGCGACCTGTTCTGCGCTGCCAACCACCGTATGGTGGCCGCGGGCGGTGGCGATCCACTGGTAGAGCTGACGGATCGTGAAATTGTGCTCTTCGGCGATCTGGCGGATCAGCGCCTGCCGGCTCTTCATGCCCTCGGTTTCCTTGCTCGGGGGCAGCGGGCCATCAAGCGGATAGCCGCGAATGTCGAGGGTCTGGCCAGCCAACCCGTTAAGAAGCCCGACGCCGTCGTCCGGCAGGATAAGGTCGGTCAGTTCCTGGTATTTCGCCTTGGCTTCCGCCTCAGTGCGGCCGACAAACGGCGCAACACCAGGCATGACCAGGACATGGTCGGGGTTGCGACCGGCGGCACGCACGCGCTTCTTGATATCGCGATAGAATTCCTGTGCCGATGCGAGGTTCTGGTGCGCGGTGAAGATGACCTCCGCCGACTGGGCAGCAAGCCCTCGCCCGTCCTCCGACTGCCCGGCCTGCACCACGACCGGATGGCCCTGGGGTGGCCGTGGCACGTTGAGCGGGCCCTTGACGCTGAAGTGCTTGCCGCGGTGGTCGATGTCGTGAACCTTGGCAGCGTCATAGAAGCGGCCGCTGGCCTTGTCACGGATGAAGGCATCGTCCTCCCAGCTGTCCCACAGCGCCTTGACCACCTCGACATGCTCATGCGCTCGCTCGTAGCGGTCCGCATGGTCGGGCTGCCTGTCGCGATTGAAGTTTTTCGCTGTCTCGTCGCCGGCGGAAGTCACGACGTTCCAGCCCGCGCGACCGCCTGTGAGCAAGTCGAGTGACGCGAACTTGCGTGCCAGTGTATAGGGCTCTTCATATGTGGTGGAGGCAGTAGCTATGAAGCCAATGTGGCTGGTCAGTGGAGCTAGTGCCGCAAACAATGTTACCGGCTCGAAACCAGCAATCTTGGCGTTACCACCCTCCCGTCCGCCGAGCCCAACGGACAGATTGTCGGCCAGGAAGTACGCATCGAACAGGCCGCGCTCGGCCGTCTCGGCCAAGCGCTTGTGAAACGCGAAGTTCGTCGCCCCGTCTGCGGGCGCGTCGGGATGGCGCCAGGCGGCAATGTGTTGGCCGCCACCGGGCAGAAATGCACCAAGCTTGATCTGTCTCGACTTGCGATGACTGGTCATTGAAATCTCCTGGCTTTTTTGGGCGAGCGTTGCCGATCCGCGCCTCACAACGCGTTCTGGGCAAACGGTCGGTCTTTGCAGGGCTGGCTAAGCGGCCAGGCTCACATTTTCAGTAGCGCCGATGGCACGACACGCTTCGATGACAGCCTGTTGCGCCCGGGCCTGGATTGTTTCGGAAACGAGCACGCCTTCGGCGAAGTCCTTAGCCGTCGCATAGATGGCGGTGGGCATGGTCAGCGCTTCGAAGAATCCAAAGAGCGGCCTAAGCTGGTGCTCCACGATAAGCGAATGACGTTCGCCGCCCCCGGTTGCGGCAAGGATCACTGGTTTTCCGCGAAGCGCAGCGGGGTCGAGCAGATCCAAGAAATGCTTGAACAGGCCTGTATAGCTGCCTTTGTATGTGGGCGAGCCGACGACCAGTACGTCGGCGGCAGCAATCAGCTCAACTAGATCGCGCGCAGATGGCTCGAGCTCATTGAGCTGCCGGGCCTGTCCCAGAGAAGTTCCGAGATCCTGAATGTCGAAGGTCCGAGAAACCCCACCGGATCGGAACGCAATCTGCCCAGCGATATGGTCAACGAACGTCAGGGTCTTGGACGGCCGTATGATGTTGCCTGAGATTCCCAATACGAGCTTCGCTGGCATCCCCTGCTCCTTGATTAACGTCTCTCCAAAAATCTACAAACTTTGTAGAATTAAGAGAGCCAGCTGATTGCTTACTGCCATTGAGATGGGGATTAGGTTTCTAAATGTGGATCAGTTGGCGGAACCCTCGTAGACTGATCCTCTGCGTCGACCCCGGTTTATAGCGAAGCCGCAGTATGCGGCGAGTTCCTCCATTCGAAACAGCGGAACACGAACGTCTCCGTTGTACCCGAGCACAAATCGACCGCAAAGTTGCCGGTAATGCGGGCACCTACCCCGCCTTGCCATGTGACCGAAGGCCGCCATAGTCGCCGGCAACACACGTCACTAGGGGTCGAAATTGGATAAGCTCCTGTTGAACGGCCCCCTGTGGTTGGCACCATGCGAAGGAAGCGGTTTGACATCCTGCCCCTTGGGATTCCGGTCGCTCGCATGCGTCTTGAGATGCTCGCCTGCATCTCGCTTCTTGCAGCCACGGCAACCGCTTTCGTAGGCACGATCGGTTTTGTCGGCCTGATCGGTCCGCATATTGCCCGCATGCTCGTGGGCGAGGACCAGCGATATTTCATCCCGGTTTCGGCCGCAGCGGGTGCAGGCATTCTCTCCATCGCCTCGACCTTGTCGAAGGCCATCACACCGGGGGTGATCTATCCCATCGGCATCATTACTGCGCTGGTCGGGGTACCGTTCTTCCTCAGCCTGGTGCTTTCCGTCCGGCGGGAGACCTGGCGATGAGCCTCGAGATCAGCGGACTGCGCTTCGCTTATGGCTCCAACGTTGTCTTCAGCGCGCTCGACGCCCAGCCTTTCCAGCGCGGCGAGATAACAGCGCTGATCGGGCCGAACGGTGTTGGCAAGTCGTCGCTGTTTCGGCTCGTTGCCGGATTGCTGAAGCCCGCCGCTGGAAAGATCAGCCTGGATGGCCGAGACACCGGTCGCCTGCCCGAGCGGCGTCGCGCTGAAAGTATCTTCTTGCTTACCCAGCACACCGCCATGCGTGCTGCGCTCGCCGTATTCGACGTCGTAATGCTGGCCAAGCGTGGCTGGCGCGGCGGCAAGGCGACTGACGCGGACATCTCGCATGTCGAGGAGATACTGAACCTTCTCGACATCGAACATCTGTCCGACCGCTTCGTTTCCGAACAGCGGCGGCCAGCAGCAGCTTGTCGCTTTGTCGCAAGCCTTGGTGCGAGATCCACAGGTGCTGTTGCTCGATGAACCTACCAGCGCGCTTGATCTTAGGCGTCAACTGGAAGTCCTGAACCTCGTCCGCAAGGTCACACGCGAACGAAAAATCATCACTTTCGCGGCGCTGCACGATCTGGCTCTGGCAAGTCGCTTCGCCGATCGCTTCGTCCTCATGCATAAGGGCAGCATTGCCGCCGACGGCCCGCCAGAAGATGTCCTGCGGGATGCGATCATCGGGCATGTCTATGGCGTGAAGTTGGAGATCGGGCGGAATGCCAAGGGTGACCTGATGGTCAACGCAGGTCTGGTCGAGGATTAGAAGACCTGACTAGCAACAAGGGCGACGTGGAAAGGTCCCATTCGGCAGTGACATGTGTGTCGCTAGTGATGATGAAACGAAAGGGGGCTTAGGCGGAGGAATGAAACCACGATCCCTGGCCGAGCAGGTCGAAATCCTTGCCGCGTGATTGGCCGTATGTCCGGCACTCTACGCGCTCCCATGTAGCCGTTGCAACAGCGCCCCCTTGCCAAAATGGGCGTCGGTCTTTAGCCCCTGTGCGGACAACACCCGGCCTTTCGCGCTAGGCTGACCGAGGCAACTTATGGACATTGAAGTCACCGACAGCCCCTCACCCGAGGACCTGAGCACGGTAGGTGATCACCTGACCGCCTTCAACGCGACCGACGTCGGGCCGGCGGAAAAGCGCCCACTGGCAGTGTTCGTACGTGGCGAGGGTGGTTCGGTCGTCGCCGGCATTTCCGGCTATACGGCCTGGGGGTGGCTCTATGTCCAGTGGCTGTGGGTGGACGACAGCCTGCGGGGGCAGAACGCGGCCTCACGCATGCTGCAGGCAGCCGAAGGCGAGGCCGCGGCACGAGGCTGCCATGGCGCCTACATCGACACCTTCAACCCGACAGCGCTGAAGGTCTACCAGCGCCAGGGCTACAAGCCGTTCGGTGAATTGCCGGATTTTCCGAAGGGCCGCACGCGAACCTTCCTGTCAAAACCGCTCTAGTCTAAGCGTCGCGGCGTAGCGCGAGATGGTCAGCCAGCGATGCGGCCACCCGTCATCGGCTGCGGCACGCCGGTCGTGCTCGGGAAGCTGACCGGCATCCCACGAAGCACACGCACAGCCAGAAACGCAAAGCACTCTGCTTCGACCGCGTCGCCACGCCAGCCGATCGTGTCTGCAGAAACCGCCTCGACGCCGGCGCGCTCGCGCATCATCTCCATGAAGGTCGGGTTGTGACGACCGCCGCCTGACACGAAGAGTTTTGTCGGGCGCTGCGGCAGGAGGTCGAGCGCTTTGCCGACGCACGAGGCGCTGAAAGCGGTCAGTGTTGCTGCGCCATCTTCATCGCTGAGCCCGTCAGCCATCGAAGCCGTGAAATCGAATCGATCGAGCGATTTCGGATACGGAGCCGTCAGATACGGATGCTCAAGCAGCCGCGCGAGCCTTGCCTCGTCGACGGAGCCGGCGGCGGCCAGCGCGCCGCCCTTGTCCATTTCGCCCAGGCCCCTCGCCTTGACGAAGTCGTTGATCGGCGCATTGGCGGGGCCCGTGTCGAAGGCGACGAGATCAGACTTGCCGTCCCACCAGGTGATGTTGCCGACGCCGCCGAGATTGAGGATTGCGCTGTCGCCGCTCGCCCCGGCCGTCCCGAGAAGTGCTGCGTGATAGGCTGCCGCGAGAGGTGCGCCCTGCCCGCCGGCGCGGATGTCGGCACTGCGGAAGTCGTAAACCACCTTGGTGCCGAGCAGCGACTGCATCAGTTCACCGTCACCCAGCTGGCGGGTCTCGCCTCGCGGGCCGCCCTTCTGGGGCCCGCGATGCAACACGGTCTGGCCGTGGAAGCCGACGACGCCGATGTCGGCCATCGTCATGCCAGCGCCCTCGACGACCTGTCTGACGGCGGCAGACTGGGCGCGGGTCAGCGCTTCCTCCGCCTCGGCAAAGATCGCCGGCTCGGGGCCCTCGAAATTCCACACGCGGGCTTCGGCCTGTGCCTTTTCCAGCATCGGCCGCACGGACGCCTCGTAAGGTACGAGCGCAAAGGGCCCGAACGCCTCGATTCGCTCGCCGTCGGTCTTGAGCAGCGCGACGTCGATGTTGCCGTCGAGCACGGTTCCGGTCATCAGCCCGACCGACCAGATGGGGTTCATGTTCAAGCTCCGTTGATGATGTCGCCGGTCTGGCGACGAAGATCGACAATCCCGCTGTCGAAATGGCGGGTCGGGTGAATGCGGTTGGTGAGCAGGGTCCAGGCGCGTCCGCTTTCGAAATCGATCCAGAGACCCGTACCGGTGAAGCCGGTGTGGCCAATCGTTTCAGGACTGCAGTGATCGCCGCCGGACCAGCCGTTGTAGGCATGTTCCCAGCCGTGGGTGCGCTTGTCCGACAGCGGCGTGCGGATAAGCTTGATGGTTTCCCGCGAGGCGCCGCTGCCGTCGAGCAGGCCCTGCGCAAAATCAAGAACTGAAGCCGCCGTGCCGAACAGTCCGGCATGGCCTGCTCCTTGAAGGGCCGAACAATTGTCGTCGTGAACCTCGCCCGACAGCACCCGGTGGCGCCAGGTGCAGTCTTCGGTCGCAGCCGACCGATCGGGATCGGCCGAAAAGGCAAAGCCCGCACCGGCATCCATGTCGCGGATCGACCGGCCGGACAGGCGCTCCATGGCAAGGCCGAGCAGGATGAAATTGATGTCGGAATAGACGGGTTGTGCGAGCTTTCTCCACTCGCGCTGCAGCACGAAAGTGCGCAGCAGGTCGGGGTCGCGGCCGTACGTGTAGACAGGTTCGACCGCAGGGAATGGCGTCTGGTGACCGAGGCACTGACGGAACGTGACCTGCCGCTCCCAGGCATTGGGGTCGTACTGGCGCAGATCGGCAAGCACCGAAGTCAGCGGCGCGTCGAGGTGGATTGTGCCAGCCTCTGCCAACGCCAGGATGCGCGGCGTGGTGAAGATCACCTTGGTCAGCGACGCCAGGTCGAACCAGGTGTCGTCACGCATCGCCCGTTCGTGGGGAACGCGCTGTGCAAGGCCGATCGACCTGGTGATGCGCCCGCCGCCCTTGTCGACGATGCCGAGCACCCCGCCGGGGATACGCCCCGTCTCGACGGACTGCGCCAGCACGGCGAAAGCGGGGCCGAAACGGTGGGGCAGCTCGTTGGTTGCCATCTTCGTCCCTCAGGCCTCCGCCCGAACCTTGTGGTCGCCGCCGACCTCGAGCCAATTCGCCACCGGCGGCTCGTAGCCGATGGGGCGCACCAGCGAGGGAACCTGGCGGGTGTCGAGCTCGAAATGCTGTTTGCGGCGGTCGATGGTGGGCACGGCGGCGATAAGCTTTTTTGTATAGGGATGCTGCGGGTCGGCGAGAACCGACTTCGCGTCGCCGATCTCGACAATCTGCCCGGCATACATCACCGCGACGCGGTGCGCGATACGCTCGACCACCGCCATATCATGCGAGATGAAAAGATAGGCGAGACCGTATTCACGCTGCAGGTCGACCAGGAGCTCCAGAACGCGGGCCTGGACCGATACGTCGAGTGCAGAGACCGCCTCGTCGAGCACGACGACGGAAGGGTTGAGCATCAGCGAGCGCGCAATGCACAGGCGCTGCCGCTGGCCGCCGGAGAACTGGTGCGGGTAACGCGCCAGGCTGTCCTCGGGCAGGCCGACGCGCTTGAGCAGCGCGACCATCCTGTCGCGAACCGCTGCGTCGACGGGCGCACCCGTGGCGACCACCGGCTCGGCCAAGATCTGCTCGACATTGAGGCGCGGGTTGAGCGAGGCGTAGGGGTTCTGGAACACCATCTGCACCGGCAACCGGCTCTGGCCGGGCCGGGCCGCCTGGGCCTCCACCGAAAATGCGCCCCGCGTCGGCGCGACGAGACCGAGCACGGCTCGCGCCGTAGTCGACTTGCCCGAGCCGCTCTCGCCGACGATCGCCAGCGTTTCTCCCGGCAACAGGTCGAAGCCGACGCCATCGACGGCGTGCACCGCGCCAACCGGCTTGCTGAACCAGCCCCCTTTCAGCGGATACCGCACGACGAGGTCATCGACTTCCAGCGTAGGCCTGGGCAGGGGCGCTGTCGCGCGCACTCCGTCCTCTCTCGCCGCAACGCCGCTGGAGAAATGCGGGACGGCATGCAGCAGGTGTTTGGTGTAGGGATGCTGCGGGGCGTCGAGGATCTGGCTCAGCTCGCCTTGCTCGACGACTTTGCCGTCCTGCATCACCATCACGCGGTCGGCGATGCCCGCGACAAGGCCGATGTCGTGGCTGATGAAGATCATCGACATGCCCGTCTCGCGCCGCAGTTCAGCCAGCAGCGCCATGATCTGTGCCTGCACGGTGACATCGAGTGCCGTCGTCGGCTCGTCGGCGATCAGGAGGCGCGGATTGCAGGCCAATGCCATGGCGATCATCACACGCTGCAGCATGCCGCCGGACAGTTCGTTCGGGGTCGCCTTCAGTCGCCGTTCGGCGTCGGGGATGCGCACCCGCTCGAGCGCCTCGCGGGCCGCTGCCCGCGCCTGCGCACCGGTCAGGCCGCGATGCAGCCGGAACGACTCTTCGATCTGGGTGCCGATGGTCAGCACCGGATTGAGCGAAGTCATCGGCTCCTGGAAGATGACGCCGATTTCAGCGCCGCGAATGCCCGTCAGCTCCTGCTTGGCGGCGCTGGTGATGTCCAAGACGCTGCCGTCGGCGCGTAGAAGCTCGATCTTGCCGCTGGTGATGCGGCCGCCGGCATAGTCGATCAGGCGATTGCTGGAGAGCGCGGTGACCGACTTGCCCGACCCGCTCTCGCCGACGATAGCCAGCACCTCGCCGACGCCGACATCGAAGCTGACCCCATGCACCACTTCCTTTGCGCTTGCTGGCGGGCCGAAGCTGACGTGGAGGTCATGGACCGAAAGGATCGGCTTCGTCATCTCATATGCCATCGTCACGCCCTCCTCGTCTTGGGGTCGAGGATGTCGCGCAGCGCATCGCCGAGAAGGTTGAAGCCGAGGATCGACAGCATGATGGCAACGGCCGGGAACGCCAGCAGCCATGGCGCCTGCTCCATCAGGTTGCGGCTGTCGCTCAGCATCAGGCCGAGCGACGAGGCCGGGGGCTGGGTGCCGAGGCCGAGGAAGCTGAGGCCGGCCTCGGTGAGTAGCGCCCAGGCCAGCGCCAGCGTCACCTGAACGGTGAGCGGTGCCACGAGGTTGAGCAGCAGGTGCCGGGTCAGGATGTACGAGCGGCTTGACCCGAAGGTGCGGGCGGCATCGACGAAATCGCGCGCCTTCAGCGACAGCGCCGGGCCGCGTACGACGCGGGTGAAGATCGGTGTGTAGACGATGCTGATGGCTGCCACGCTGGTCCAGGTGCCGGGGCCGACGATGGTGACGATCAGCAATGCCAGCAGGATTGCCGGAAACGCCAGCAGCACGTCCATCATGCGCATCATGACCGTGTCCCAGCGCTTGCCATACCACGCGGCGGTGAGGCCAAGCACGGTGCCGGCGAGCGTTGCGAGCGCTACGGAAAAGAAGGCCACGGTGAAGGACTGGCCGACACCCTTCATCAGGCGGCTCATCACGTCGCGGCCGAACAGGTCGGTGCCCATCCAGTAGGAGGACGTGGGCGCATGCAGGCGGTCGATGCGGTACTGCATCAGCGGGTCGTGCGGCGTCAGGCCTACGGCTCCCAGCAAGGCGACCAGCAGGTAGACCAGCACTATGGCGCCACCGATGCGGCCGCTCGGATGCGAAAAGATGGCCTTCACGACACGCATCAACGGCCCTCCAGGCGAATACGGGGGTCGAGCGCGGCATAGGCGAGGTCGACGAGCAAATTGACGATCATGAAGTTGAGGGCAATGAACAACACCGCACCCTGCACGAGCGCGTAATCGCGCTGGAGGATCGCCTCCAGCACCATGCGCCCGAGGCCAGGCAGGGCGTAGATTTGTTCGACGATGACGGCGCCGCCGAGCAGATAGCCGAATTCGATACCGCTCAGGGTGACGACCGGTACAAGCGCATTGGGCAGCGCGTGGCGCCAGATAACGCTGCGCTCGGAGGCGCCCTTGCTCCGGGCGGTGCGCACATAGTCGTCGCTCAAAACGTCGAGCATGGCCGAGCGTGACACGCGTGTCACCGACGCGGCGAAGGCACAACCCAGCGTGATCGCCGGCAGGATCATCTGGCTGAGGTTTTGGAGCGGGTCCTGCCAGAACGGGGTGAAGATGCCCATGGTCGGCAGCACGCCGAAGCCGGCCGAGAGGATGTAGATGAGTACGAGGCCGACCACGAAACTTGGCGTCGACTGGCCGATCATGGCCGCGATACGGACGCCGAGATCGGCTGGACGCTCGTTGCGGGTGGCCGCGTACACGCCTGCGGGGACACCGATCGACAGCGCGATCAGCATCGACAGCAGCGCAAGCTCGAGCGTCAAGGGAAAGCGCTCGAGTATGACCGCCAAGACCGGCTTGCCATAGGTGACCGAAATGCCGAGGTCGCCACGGAACAGACCGGTGAACCAGCGCCAGTACTGGACTGGCCAAGGTTGGTCGATGCCGAAATAGATCGCGAGCGAGTCGCGTTGCTGAGGCGTAAGAAGGCCAGCCTCGGTTCCAAGCATGGCAGTGATGGAGTCGCCCGGCACCAGCCGTATGGCAATGAAGACGACGACCGAAACCCCGATCAGGACCAATGGGAAGGCCTGGAGGCGACGTATCACGTAATTCATGTCATGCGCCCCATCTCGGGTTGAGGAACCGCATCGGTTCTGGAAGGGATTGGCCAAAGCGCGGCTTTCGCGGCGCTGGCGGTCGCCATCGGCTCAACGGCGACCGCCTACGGGCGGCAGTCAGGGAGAGTGCCCGCCGCCCAAAAGCAAGTTTGTTACTGCACGGTCACCTTGCCAAGGCTGACCAGCGAGCCGGTCGGCATCGGCACGAAGCCCTGCACGTTCTTCTGCTGCGCGGTGTAGCCGTAGCCGGTGTAGAGCCAGATCCACGGCGCCTTCTCGGCGAGCTGCTTGTCGAACTCGGCGAAGATCACCTTGCGCTTTTCCGGATCAGTCTCGGCGCGGCCGTCCTGCAGCAGCTTGTCCAGCGTGTCGTCGGCGAAGTTGGAAACCTTCTGCAGGTTGCCGTTCTTGGTCCAGTAGCGGTTGTACATGGTATAGGGATCCGGGCGACCGCCATTCAGCGCCACCGCCATGTCGAAGTCGCCCTTCAGCCAGGTGTCGACATAGACGTTGAGCTCCATCATCTTGATGTCGAGCTTGACGCCGATCTCGGCGAGTTGCGACTGCAGCACCTGGGCTTCGGCAGCGGCGGTAGGCGGCTCGCCGGTGGCAGCGATCACGGTGGCGCTGAAGCCATCTGCAAAGCCGGCATCGGCCATCAGCTTCTTGGCCTTCTCGATGTCCTGCTTGTAGCAGAAAAGCGAATTCGGATCGGACGCGAAGAACGGTGCGGTAATCGGCCCGGTCACCTTGCCTTCACCTAGGGATGCGGTGTCGAGCACCGCCTGGCGGTCGACCGCGCAGGAGATGGCCTGGCGCACGGCGAGTTCGTTCATCGGCTTGCGCGCCGGGTTGAGCTGAAGCACGTGGTAGGCGAGCAGCGGCGCGCGGTTGAGCTGCAGCTTGGGCTCATTGGGCACCAGCGTCGCGATCAGCGGATCGTTGAGCAGGGCGAAATCGACCTGGCCGGTGCGCATGGCAGCGAGGATCGCGGTTTCGTCGGGAAGAACGCTGATCTCGATGCCGTCAACGCCGGTAGCACCACCAGCCCAGTCCTTGTTGGCGACGAGCGCCGCCTTGGAGTTGGGATCCCACTTCTCCAGCTTGAACGGACCCGAGCCGACTGCCTTGGTGCCGATGGTGCCGGCCGCGATCTCGCTTGCCGAGACGATCGACGAGTTGGTGTCGGTCATGGCGGTCAGGATCGGCGCGTCGGGCTGCTTCAGCTTGAAGACGACGGTGCCGGAATCAGGCGCTTCGATCGCCTCGATGGACAGGTAGTTGGCGCGATTGACCGCACCGGTCGCCTCGTCGAGGATGCGCTCGAACGTTGCCTTGACATCGGCCGAGGTCACCGCGGCACCGTTCTGGAACTTGGCCTTGGGGTCGAGCTTGAAGGTGAGCTGCTTGCCGTCGGCTGAGAACTCCCACGACGTGGCGATGCCGGGAATGATCTTGAGGTCGGCATCGAGGCGCACGAGCGGCTCATAGATCAGCTCGAGCAGGCGCAGCGACGAGAACGCCGCCTGCTTGTGCGGGTCGAGGCCGGTGGCGTCCTGCGCCCAGGCCATGCGAAGCGTGGCTGCATCGGCATGCCCTGTAGCAGCCGACAAGCCGATCATTACGGCTGTCGTCGCCCCAAGGAAATGTTTGAACTTGCTGGTCATTTCTTCCTCCCTGTTACTCTTTCCCCTAGCGGCCGAATGGCCACCCGGATCACTTGGATGCCTGCTTCGCATCCTGGATTGCTTGCCGCAAGAAGCCGTTTGAACCATCCAGCTGAGATCTTGCTTCGGCGATGTCCATCCCCGTCATAACGATGAGGATTGCCAGTTTCACGTCATTGTCGGTCTGGGCCAGCGCCGCCTGCGCTTCCTCCAGCGTGCACTCGCTCGCCTGCATGACGATGCGGGCGGCGCGGGCCACGAGCTTCTTGTTCGAAGCCTTCAGGTCGACCATCAGGTTTTCGTAGGTCTTGCCGATGCCAATCATGCTGGCGGTGGTCAGCATGTTGAGCACGAGCTTTTCGGCCGTGCCCGACTTCATGCGCGTTGAACCCGTCAAGGCTTCGGGGCCGACGACGGGCGAAATGGCAATGTCGGCGATGGCAGCGATGGCGGAGTGGGGATTGCACGACAGCGCCACTGCCGTGGCGCCAACCTTTTTTGCATAATTCAGGCCGCCGATGACGTAGGGCGTACGGCCGCTCGCCGCGATACCTACGACGACGTCCTTGGCCGTCAGATCGATTTCGGCCAGCGCCTCGGCACCCCTGGCCTGGCTGTCTTCGGCACCTTCCGTCGCCTTCAGCAGGGCGCTGTAGCCGCCGGCAATGAGGCCAACCACCATGGTCGGCGGAACACGGAAAGTCGGAGGGCATTCGGAAGCGTCGAGGACGCCGATCCGGCCGCTCGTTCCGGCGCCCATATAGATCAGGCGCCCGCCTTGCCGGAAGGCAGCGATAGTGCGGTCGACGGCAGCCGCAATCTCGGGAATAACCTTCTCGACCGCGTGCGCGACAAGCTTGTCTTCGTCGTTGATCTTCCTGAGGACATCGACCGTCGGCAACAGGTCGATATCCATGGTGCGCGGGTTCCGCTCCTCGGAAACCAGACGCCCAAGTTCCGAAATCAAGGCTTGTTCTGACACGCTCGCCACCTGGCCGGATCTTGAAGTTGCGGCAGCCTCGCCGGGCCGGATCCCTAAGGCTCTCATAGACGTCCTAGAATGCAATATTCCTCGTGTCAATCATAGTTGGAATGGATTATTCCTTGGCATTTGGCACGTCCGCCGCATGGTCCAGTCGCCTGGCCAGGATGATCGCCCCCGAAACCGCGTCGCCATCGGCCGGCTTGAGGCGACGACGAACATCTGGTGCGAGCCAGGGTTCCAGTGGGCTTGCCAGACCACCGAGCAAGGTAACGCGCGGCGCGCCCTTGTCGAACAGCGTGCGGACGATGGTGTCGATCTGCTCGGCCGCGGCCTGAACGATGCGGCGACCGGCCGCGTCGCCCTGGTCGGCGTGGCGCATGACCGTCGGCGCCAAAGCCGCGTAGTCGGTCGCCGTCGCCCGGTCCATCCAGGCCACTGTTTCCATCGGGTCGTCGTGGAAACGCTGCATGACCTCAGTCAGTAGCGCCGAGCGGTCGTGCCTGCCGTCATGGGCGCGCAGCGCGAGTTGCACGGCCCTCAAGCCGAGGTCTGCGCCACTGCCCTCGTCCGAAATCGGGAAGCCGTAGCCACCGACCCGGAGGTCCCGCCCCTCGACGAAGCCCAGTCCTATCGATCCGGTGCCGGCGATGACGATCGCTCCGTCCTTGCCTGAATGGGCGCCGAGACATGCCCCCATACCGTCGCTGGTGAAGCCGGTGGCGGCAAATGGATGAGTTATCGCCTGCAGCGCCTCCAGTGCGCCTTTGCGGCCTATGCCGGCAAGTCCGATGCCAGCGAAGGTGCGCGAGAGTTCGGCGGGGCCGAAGCCGGCCTCTTCTGCTGCAGCACCAAATGCACGCGCGATCGACGCCCAGGCAATGTCGATGCCGAACCTCGTTGTTGCAGGACCCGACAGGCCCTGACCGAGCACATTGCCGGCCGCATCGACGATGCGGGCACGGCAGCCCGTACCGCCGCCATCGACGCCGAGAAAAAAGCGAGGCACGGCGGCGCTCGTCATCCCGCTATCCGCTCGATGGTCGCCCCGCACATCTGGAGCTTGCGATCGAGGCTCTCATAGCCTCGATCCAGGTGATAGACGCGATTGACGATGCTCTCGCCTTCGGCGACCAGCGCGGCGAGCACAAGCGACACCGACGCCCTGAGATCGGTGGCCATGACCTGTGCACCGCGCAGCGGCACACCCCCGCGCACCAGGGCCGTCGTGCCTTGCAACGTGATGTTGGCACCGAGGCGAACCAGCTCGGGCACATGCATGAAGCGGTTTTCGAAGACGGTCTCGCGCAACAGCGACGCGCCAGGCGCGCAGCACATCAGAGCCATGAACTGCGCTTGAAGATCGGTCGGAAAGCCGGGGTAAGGTTCTGTGGTGAGATCGACCGGCGCCAACGGGCCATTGCGCGAGACGATCAGACCGCGATCGCCGGGCCACACGCTGACGCCTGCCGCTTCCAGAACCTGGACAACGGACGCCATGTGTTCGAGCCGCGCGTTGGTCAGTTCCAGCTGCCCCCCGGTGATGGCAGCTGCAATGGCATAGGTTCCGGCCTCGATCCGGTCCGGAATCGTATGGTGGGCGGCCGCGCGCCAGGACGTGCGACCCTGGATCAGGATACGGTGTGTGCCCGCGCCTTCGATGTTTGCCCCCATGGCGTTGAGGCAGGCGGCGAGATCCATGACCTCGGGCTCGCGCGCGGCGTTGACGATTTCCGTCTCGCCCTTTGCCGTAGTTGCCGCCATCATCGCTGTTTCCGTCGCTCCCACCGAGGGTGAGCCCAGCACGATGCGCGTGCCGGTGAGACCTAGGGGCGCGGCGGCAACGATCGAGCCACCCTGGATACCAACGTCGGCGCCCAACTGCCCGAGTGCCTTGATGTGCATGTCGACAGGCCGCGCACCGATAGCGCAGCCGCCGGGCAGCGACACCTGGGCCTTGCCGAAACGGGCAAGCAGCGGACCGAGCACCAGCACCGTGGCGCGCATCTTGCGAACGGTGTCGTAGCTGGTTTCGCGGGACGAGGCACGGCTCGCGTCGATGCGCACGGTGCGACCCTGGCGGCTGATAGCGGCGCCATGTTGCGCAATGACGCCAAGCATGTTTTCGACGTCACTCACTGCGGGCAGGTTAGTCAGCTCGAGCGGTTCTGGGCTGAGCAGGGAGGCCGCGATCTGCGGCAAAGCCGCGTTCTTGGCACCTGATATGGCGACTGCCCCTTGCAGCCTCTGCCCGCCGACAATTCGCAACTTATCCATGCACAAGAATCCAGTCATCAACTGGTCGAAACCAGCCAAATTGAAGAGAGAGTTGATCGGATTATTCTTTCCTGTCAACCTCGCGTGGAATAATCTATTCCCTGATCTTCGCCAGACACGAGGCCCGAGGAGCTACATGTCGGTTCTCACGAAAATCATTGCGACGCTTGACACCATGGCGCCGGCTGACCGCCAGATTGGCCAGTTCATCGTCGACAACCCAGACGAGATGTTGCGCCTTTCGTCTGTGGCGCTCGGCGAGCAGACAGGCCGCAGCCAGTCCAGTGTGGTGAAGTTCGCGCAGAAGCTGGGTTATCCGAGCTACCAGCAGCTGAAGCTCGCGGTGAGCGAGGCCAAGGTCCAGCAATGGCAGGCACCGCCTGGCATGGTTCACGGCAGCATCGATCGCGCCGACGGCTACGTCGCTGTCCAGCAAAAGCTCGTGGCCGGCAAGCTCGCGGCTATGCAGCAAACAATGTCGGTCAACAGCGAGCAGACGGTTGCACGGGTTCTCGACCTGCTAGACCAGGCCGAGCGGATCCACCTTGCCGGGGTCAGCTCTTCTTCGTGGGTGGCGCGTGATTTCGCGATCAAGTTGATGAAGCTCGGCCGCAACGTGCTGCATGACAGCGACAGCCATGTTCAACTCGCAAGCGCTGCATCGCTTGGGCCACGCGACGTGATGCTGGCGTTCTCACACTCGGGCACGAGCATCGAGACGCTGCGCATAGCCGAACTTGCGAGCGAAAGCGGCGCAACCGTCGTTGCCGTCGCCTCCCTCCGAGACAATCCGCTGAGCGCGATCGCCGCCATCGTGCTCCATACGGCAAGCGACGAGGACGATGTGAGATCGTCCTCGATCACTGTCCGCGACGCGCAACTGGCCCTGACCGACCTGTTGTTCATCCTGCTGGTCCAGAGGCAGGCCGACGCCGGTGATCACATCCGCAAGAGCGAGGCCGCCGTCGCGGCTCTCAAGCTGGATGGCAGATTGCGCTGACCGGCAGACCTCCCACCCACCCGCCTGACCTCGCCGGGGCAATTCACGCCAATCGCCCTGACGATGAATCGTCCAATTTGGTGGCGTTGCGAGCATGTAATGTCATCGGGCCGGGCGATGCCAGCACCACAGACAAATCTCGCGCATTCGGATACAGGGGGAAATGCTCAAGAGGCTAGGCCGCTTCAATGGAGCCGAACCCGACCTGCGCTCGCCCAGTCAACCCTGTGTGGCCGCGATGAAGGAAAAGCTTGAGAGTGCCCCAAGGATAGTCAGGTTCGCCACCCCATGATCATTCGTCCCCTAGCCACTATGGTAATGCTTGCAGTCGCGGGATGCACAACGCCTCCAGCCGAGTACGCAGCCACCCTCTCGGCTCAAGACCCGAAATGGCGGTCGCCACAGTGCGAACAAGTTCGCCAGGCGGCCCTGAATTACGAGGCTGGAGAAAAGAAGCCATTGAGCATACCGGCCGGCATGCTGCTTGGCCCTTACGGGCTTGGGATCGCGCTGGCTGGCAAAGAGCATCAGGAGAAGAAAAGAAAGCAACTCAACCACGATATGCATATGCGATGCTCGAGCCTGCCCGTCCCAGAAAATTTGCAGATCAATTCCACTGCCGATTAGCTAGATCCGTTTGAGCAAAGGCGGACTGACAGCCAACATCATGCGCGTTGCCCACTGGCTGCGTCCTGACCTCCCCGCCGATTGCATTGTATCGGCGCGAATGAGGCCCAATCCTGCGAACGACGACTGTTCGCAAGGCCGCAAGCCGATCCGGTCGCTACCGGCACGATGGTGGTTTTGATGGCAAGCTACTGCGCCACCTTTACCTGCTCGATCTTGCCGTCGAAGGCGAAGGACTTTTCGCTGCCGTGTTGTCCTGGGCCAGAACAGGCGCGGCACCAAGCGCAATCGCAACGATCGCCGCACTCGCCCGCAGAGTGAACTTCATGCCCATGTCTTCCTCCAACCTTTGTTTTCTTTCGACCAGTCGGTCCGTCGATTCACCTATGGAGCTATTTGGGCCTCAGTCGCACACGCCTACAGCCCGATGTTCTTGGGCGGAAACTTCTTGAACGTCGCAGCATGAGCCTTGAGTTCTGCTGCCATGGAGGCGAGGAAGGCGTTCATGCGGTGCCCGACGGGGGTATTCTTCCTTGGGGTCGATGTAGAGGTTGAACAGCCACGGGGCGAGGCCGACATCGCTGACCGTGGTCATGTCGATGTTCAGCCACTGCGCCTTGGTCTCAACCACCTTGATGTGGATCTTGTATTCATACATCCGCATTGCCATCAGGTCTTTCTCGTTCCAGATGAAGACCTTCTCGCGGTTGGATTTTCCGTCGTCGGCGAGCAGGAACGAGGTCTGGTCGATGCCATCGATGTAACGATCCGTCGGTTTTTATTAGCAATCCCAGCAAGATGCAGCGAAGTATTGAATAGGTCCATCAGGTCGAACAGCTCATCGCTCTGGCGACCAGGCTTGATCATGCCACGCCAGTAGGCGATGACCGGGACACGCACGCCGCCCTCCCACGCCGAGCCCTTGGCGCCGCGGAACGGCGTGTAGCCGGCGTCGGGCGAGCTATCGAGCTGCGGTCCGTTGTCGGAGGTAACGAAGACAAAGGTGTTAGCGAGCACGCCGGCCTTGTCGAGCGCGTCGACGATCTCGCCTATATAGGCGTCGACCTCAACAACGTCGTCCTTATAGGGATATTTGCTGCCGCTCTTGCCTTCGAACGCCTTCGAGGCAAAATTGTCGGCGTGCACCTTCATGAAAGCGTGTTCGAGGAAGAACGGGGCGCCGCCCTCGGCCAGTTCCTTGATCTTCTTGACGCTGAACTCCTTCAGCAGCCGGTCGCCCTCGGCCATCTTCTCGATGCTGTCGATCTATTCGACGTCTTTCGTCTCGCCGCCCTTGAAACCGTGGACCAGCGCCGTGCTGGAGCCGGTGGCGCGCAGCATGGCGAGACGCTCGGGGTTGAGCACGAGATCGGGATATCGGCGCTTGTCGACGCCCTGGCTGATCTCCTTTTCGGCCTCGTAGAAACCGTAGAACTCATCGAAGCCGACGTCCTGCGGGCGCATGCCGGCGCTTTCGCCGACATGCCATTTGCCCGACAGCACGGTTTTGTAGCCGGCCTGGCCGAGCAGCGTCGGCAACGAAATCTCATCTGCCCACGGATTCATGGTGATCTTGTCGCCGGCGAGAATGGGCCGCGTCAGGCCGGTGCGTACCGGCAGACGGCCAGTGAGGATCACCGAGCGGGTCGGCGTGCAGGTCGCTTGCGAGTATGTGGAGGTGAGTTTCAGGCCGTCCTGAGCCAGCCGGTCCATGTTGGGCGTGGCCGCCCCGATCATGGCGCCGCCGCCAAAGGCGCCGGGATCGCCGTATCCCATGTCGTCGACGACCAGCCAGACTATGTTCGGGCGCTTGCCCATGCTGGCCTGCAACGCGTCAAGTTTGGCCTGCGCGGCCTTCGCCTGATCGGCATGGACGAGCGCAGGTTCCATGCTCTCGCTGGCGCGTTCGGCTTTACTGAGCACTGATTGGGCCCATGCAACGGGTGCGCTCGACATCAACAGACAAGCGGCCAACGCGCCGACAGCAAATCTCGCCACCGTCATTCGATCCTCCATGAAGTGCGCTTTTGCGCTGAGGTCAGGCACATCGGCCTGCAGTTCGCAGGCTGGAAATCGGGCACTTGATTATTGCGCCCTGCCACTTGGCCTGCCGCCCCGCTCGCAATGTCGACGCGCCGCCTGCGCCAGCCGTGCCAATGCTCTCGGCAACGGTACCGTTCGGCAAGTACGTTGCGGCCAGTTTCGGCACGTCCGATGCTCAGCTTGCCAGACTTCACGATCCGGCACGGAAGTGGACGAGTTGGCAGGCCTGTTCCGGCAGGCTTTTGCCTGTCTGCGGCCGCCTTGTCTGGAGCTGTTGTCGATCTCAAGCGCCATACCTGGATTTCATGACCACCGCTGTAGTCACGCTAGACTCGATTTCGGTTCCAGTTTGCCCAGAAATGGGCAATCGTAGGTTGATCGGTTTTGTCAGGTTGCCTGGCAAGCTCTGATGAAGGCGACCGATGCGGCGAACATGAAGGACAAGATGCCGTCAGCGGCCAGGGGCAACGACAAGGAATTGCTGAGATCGCACGGCTGGCTGAGCAGGACATCGCCGGCGTTTCAGAATGCCGTGCTGGCCCGAGGTAGCGTCAATGTCATTCCAGCCGGGAAAGTCGTCTACGAGGTCGGTGACCCACCCGGGCCGATAATGGCTGTGGTCGGAGGGTACGTTTCGCTGTCGACCGTATCGCGGGACGGGCAGCCGAAACTGTCCCACCTATTGCGGCCGGGGCAATGGTTCGGGGCGGCTGCTATTCTCGCTCGGGAACCGCGCCGGGTGCGCGTCACCGCTGTCACGGCCCTGCGCAACGACGGGTGGCGTCAATTTGTCGGCATCATTGTTGACAATTCTGACGTTGCGGTCGGCATTGCCCGCGATCTCATGATACGCGATTCCACGACGCGTTGCCTCGCCGTGCTGCTTCGGTTGACTGGATACCGTTATTCGGATTGCCAGCGCGAGGAGCAGCCCGAGATTGAGCTCACACAGGAGGACCTGGCGCATCTCGCAAACCTGTCGCGAAACGCAACCGGTACGATTCTTCGCGAGCTGCAGAAGGCGCACCTCATCGAGATCTCCTACAAGCGGCTGAAGCTTCTCAAGCCGGAGATACTCGTCGGTCGCGTGCGGAAGCATGAGCGCGACCATGGCTGAGCCGCGCCCCGGCAGTCACTGGTTCGCCGCCCGGAAGCCCCGGCTCATGGTTCGCGCCTGCGCGTCCATTCGGTGAGCATCGGCATGGTCTGGTCCGCCACCAGTCCGGCAAGCTTGTCAAAGACCGTTGCATGGTAGTCATCGATCCAGCTGCGTTCGCGCTTGGTCAGGTCGGCCATATTGACCATGGTCAGATCGATCGGCGCCAGCGTCAGTGTTTCAAATCGGCAAAATCCTGAACCTGCCTCCACCACCTCAACCTGGTTTTCGACCCGCATCCCAAAGGCGCCGGCTTCGTAGTAGCCCGGCTCGATCGTCATGATGTTTCCGGGCTCCAGCCCGTACAGGTTTGGCTTCTTTGCGAAGCGATGCGGATACTCATGGATCAACAGGTTGTGGCCCACGCCGTGGCCGGTTCCATGGTCATAGTCGAGTTCGATTTCCCAAAGCGGCAACCTTGCCAAGGCGTCGAGCTGATGACCGAAAGTCCCCACGGGGAACTTTGCCGACATCAGGGCAATGAACCCCTTCAGGACAGCCGTGTAGGCGCTCTTCATCCGTGGGGTCGGCACTCCAAACATTAGCGTCCGGGTCACGTCGGTCGTGCCGTTTTCATACTGACCGCCTGAGTCAACCAGATATGGCGCGGCTCGCGTGATGGCGGCATTGGTTTCCGGCCGGGAGTGATAGTGGCACATGGCTGCATTCGAACCTGCCGCCGAAATGGTCATAAAGCTCTCTTCCAGGAAGCCTCTTCGCGCCGCACGAAATTCAAGCAGGCGTTCCTGTGCCTCCATCTCGGTCAAGGGCACGCCGGACTTCTCGCGGGTGTCCAGCTCGCGTGACACCCATGCCAGGAAGTTGGTCAGTGCTGCGCCATCCTCGAGGTGACACTCACGAAAGCCCTGAAGTTCGGTCGCGTTTTTGCGCGCCTTCGCGATAGTCAGCGGGCTTGTGGCGGCAATGATCGCCCCACCGTTTCCGGCGATCGTCGCATGAACGGATTTTGGCGCAAAGTCTAAGTCCACCAGCGCTCGCGCCGACGGTGCACGAGCGGCCAGGTGCCCGAGAAACAGCTCCGGATCGGAAATCGCAGTGTCGTCGAGCTCGAAATCCGAAAGCCTGTTTCCCAGTTTGCGACGATCGACAAACCAATTGGCGCGGCCATCCGCGTCCAATGTCAGAAAAGAATGCGGAACGGGGTTCATGGCGACGTCTGAACCGCGCACGTTCAACAGCCAGGCGATATTGTCCGGCAGTGTTTCGACAAGCACAGTTGCGCCCGCTTTCTGCAGATCCGCCGCGACCAGCTTGCGTTTGTCGATGGAGCTTTTGCCGGCGATGGCCACGTTCATCGATCGGACAGGCCCGACCGGGCGTTCCGGACGCCCGATCCAGATTTCGTCAAACGCGTGCTGATCCTGTTCGATGAGTACCGCACCCCTTTCCGCAACAGCCGCATCGAGGCGATCGAAAAGCGCGACATTGACCAGCATGGGATTGAGGCCTATGCGCCAGTCGTGCCTCGCGTTCTCTCGCAGCCATTCCGGCAATGGCTCTTCGTGCAGATGGCGTATTTCAAATAGGTCGAGGTCGACCTCGTCCACGACCTGCACCTGGTAACGTCCATCTACAAAAATGAGGGCGCTGTCCTCCAGGATGAGCGCCATCCCTGCCGACCCGGTGAATCCAGTTATGTATTTCAAGCAGTTGTCGTATTCTGCTGTATCTTCACTTTGATGGGCGTCGGTGCGCGGCACGATCATGCCGTGCAAACCTTCTCGTCGCATCCAGGCGCGGAGACGCTCCACGCGCATCCCAGCTTCGCTTGTTGAGGCCATGTTGTTGCTCCTCTCGATCCATCAGGCCTGAAGCGGACCGCCCTGGTCCCTGACCATGTCCAACAGTCGCGCGAGCACGGAACCCGACTGGCGAAGGCCGTCATGCTCGAACTCGTTGGTAATCCAATGGTCCAGGTTGCCAACGCTGCGCGCCGTTTCGAGCGAAAGCTCAGCGTCGACATACATGTCGTCATGGTAGATTGCCGCCGCCACCGGTACGGCGTTGGATGCCAGCCTGGAAAGGTCGTAGAATTGGCGTTCGGGCTTGCGCTGCGCCAATGCCTCGGCACCGGCCTTGAAGGGCCGCAAGGCAGCGATGTCGTCGAACATCCACGGAAACATCATCTCCCCGGTGAACAGCATCGGCCGCGCATTTGGGTGAAAGGCCAACGGTCTCTGTCGTTCGGCGGCCCAAGCCGTCGGCTCGGCTCCGGTGTAGATCGCCTCCTGGAGGATGGCGAAAAGCGGATTGTCGGCACAGGAGGTCGCATCGCAGACGCTGCGGATGAAGACCTCCGACAGGCCGGATGGCGCGCAATCGTCGAACGCTTCGTCCAAGAGCCAGTGAACGTTTTCGAAGCCGGGCTTCATGCCGAAGTCGAGGCCGAGCATCTGGA
The DNA here is from genome assembly GCF_003148805.1 of Aminobacter sp. AP02. Classification (GTDB taxonomy): domain Bacteria; phylum Pseudomonadota; class Alphaproteobacteria; order Rhizobiales; family Rhizobiaceae; genus Aminobacter. The sequence goes on along the minus strand of NZ_QGGX01000004.1, from coordinate 174,952 downwards.
ACCGTCGGACTGTGAGCCTGTCATCTCCAGGCAGCGTGGGTATTGTCTCCTCCAGGCGATCGGCAATATCGGCCACACGCGCGACATGTTGGGGATAGCGCTTGTAGAAAGCTGCAGTCTTTGCGGCAACGCGCGGATAGGTGCGCTGATAGATGTCGGCGGCGGTGGCGCCAAGTCCCGGCAGACCGCCGGTGATGTAACAGGCCGTCAGCGCCTCCGGCGCGTGGCTGAGATAGGTCAAGGTCAGGAAACCGCCATAACTCTGGCCGAGCGTCTGCCAACGCTTGCCGCCAAAACCGGTTTTCCGCAGATGTTCGAGATCCGCGACGATCGCATCGGCCAGAAACAGCTGGAGATAGTCGGCGGCCGCCTCGCCATCGGCAAACCGGTTTATGGCGTTCGACGTTACGGGGGTTGATCGTCCCGTGCCGCGCTGGTCTGGCAGGACGACGCGATGCGTCTTCAACGCCTCGCGAAGCCAGCCTGGCGAGCCGCCGGCAGGACGTGGCGACTTCCCCCCGGGCCCGCCTTGCAAAAAGCAGAGCAGCGGAAGGTCTTCCGACTTGCGTGTGGGGTCGACCACCTCGCGGGCGAACAGCTCGATGGTCAGCCCCTCTGGCTTTGACCAATCAAGTGGTACGACAACCACATGGTCGCGAATGTGCATTCCGGGGATGGTGTATTCAGAGACGATCATGGGTTCAACGCACGCGTGGGTCCAGCAGGACATAGAGGACGTCGACAATGATATTGGCGACGACGATGAAGAGGCCGCCGAGTAGAACGACGCCAATGATGATGGGGCGATCCTGGTTGTTGACCGCCTGTACCGCCAGTGCGCCGACTCCCTGGAGCCCGAACACCTGCTCGATGACGATGGCGCCGCCGAGAAGCAGTGCAATGTCCGAGCCAAGCTGCGTGACCAGCGGCGTCAACGCCGCGCGCATCCCATGCTTCCAGACCACCGTGCGTTCGGTAGCGCCCTTGGCGCGCGCGGTGCGGATGTAGTCCTCGCCCATTACCTCCAGCATCTGTCCCCGCGTGAGGCGCGCATAGACTGCCGCGATCGTTAGGGCGAGCGTCATCCAGGGCAATGCCAGATGCCATGCCCAGATCAACGGATCGCTGGTGAACGCCTTGTATCCGCCGGCTGGAAACAGCGTGAAGCCAGCCTGACGCGGCAGGAAGTAGAGGCAGTAGAGAGCCATCATTCCGAGCACGAAAGTCGGGAAGCTTAAGCCAACGAGGATGAAGGCCTGGCCGAGCCGGTCGCGCAGCGTTCCCGGATGACGGGCCGACATGACGCCGATGGGAATGCCGATGGCCAACCAAAGCACGACCGCGCCGATGACCAGGGAAAGCGTTGCCGGCACCCGCCGCATGATGATTTTCGTCACCGGCTGCTGGTTCCTGTAGGAGAAGCCCAGATCGCCGGTCACGGCCTTGCCGAGAAAGCGCACATACTGCTCGGGCAAGGGCCGGTCGAGCCCAAGGTTCTTGCGGATTTGCGTCAGCTGCGTTTCGCTCGCCTTCTCACCGCCGATCATGGCGGCCGGATCACCCGGGGCAACGAAGAAGAGGAAGAATACGAAAAGGCTGAGCGCCAGCAAGACGCCGACGCCAAAGCTGATGCGGCGTAGGAGGAACTTGATCACGGTTTGCTCGCCGCCTTCTTTTGCCTCTTGAGGTTTCTCGCCATTCTCGAACTCTTGGGATCGAGCGCGTCACGCAGGCCGTCGCCAAGAATGTTGAAGGCGAGTGTCGTCATGAGCAGCGCGAGGCCGGGAACGAACACCATCCACCATGCGATCAGGTAGAGCGAATTGGACGAGGCGTCCGCCAGCATGCCGCCCCAGCTCGGTGTCGGAGGCACGATGCCCATCCCCAGAAATGACAGGGTCGCTTCGAAGACGATGGAGCTCGGGATCTGCATCGTGGTGTAGACGATGATCGGCACTGCAAGATTGGGCAGGATGTCGACGACCATGATGGAAAGCGGCCCCGCGCCCAATGCGCGGCTTGCCTGGACGAATTCCTGACGACTGAGACTGATCACCTGGCCGCGGATGACGCGGGCCATCGGGGCCCAGCTGAAGAATACGATCACCGCAACGCTGAGCAGGATGCTTGGTCCCAAGGCAGAAACAAGCGCCAGCGCACACAACAGGAAAGGTACGCTCATTACCAGATCGATGACGCGGCTCAATATGATGTCGACCAGTCCCCCGAAGTAGCCGGCGGTCAAGCCAACGACAATTGCGACCAGCGACGCCGCCAATGAGGCGAGAACGCCGACCAGAAGGGAGATACGCGCCCCATAGGCAAGGCGCACCAGAACATCGCGGCCGAGCTGGTCGGTGCCAAGCCAGAACTCAGCGTTTGGGCCGACCGGAATGCCGGCCGGAGTCATGCCCGTCTCGCGGAACTGCTCGATCGGTGAATGGCCCGTCAGGGTAGCTATCCATGGCGCAAGAACCGCAAGCAGGATGACACAGACAATAATGCCGAGTGCCATCATGCTGGCGCGGTCGCGCCGCAGTCGTCGCAGCGTCAGGTCCAACGCTCCACGCTGGACGACATCGGTCTCTTCGACGGCTGTTTCGCTCATCGCGTAATCTCGCGTGTTTCCAGCAGCTTGCGGCCGACTGCGGGGCTCAGCTTTGGCGGCACATGCGATGCGTTGAGCAAAACGCGGGTGTAGTCATTCGCCGGGTTGCGGAAGAGCGCCTCGCTCTCGGCCAGTTCCACGATGCGTCCCGCCTGCATGACGGCGATGCGGTCGCACAGATGCCGGACCACCGAGAGGTCGTGCGAGATGAAGAGATAGGTCAGTCCCAGTTCTTGCTGCAGTTCGCGCAGAAGGTTCAGCACCTGGGCCTGTATCGAAACGTCAAGCGCCGAAACAGGCTCGTCGCAGATGATCAGCGACGGGTTGAGCGCGAGGGCCCTGGCAATGCCGATGCGCTGCCGCTGACCGCCAGAAAATTCCGCCGGGAAGCGATTGTAGTGCTCGGGGTTCAGCCCGACCATCTCCATGAGCGTGCGGACCCTCGCCTTGCGCTCTTCGCCACTGGCGACACCATGCAGGCGAAACGGATCGCCGATGATCGAGCCCACCCGGCGGCGCGGATTGAGCGAGCCGTAGGGATCCTGGAACACCACCTGCACCTGACGACGCATTGCGCGCCATTCGGACGGGGTCAGCGCGCCGACGTCCCGCCCAAGAAGCTCGATTGACCCGCTGGTCGTCGGCGTCAGGCCGGCGATGGCGCGGGCCAGCGTAGACTTGCCGCAACCGCTTTCGCCGACAAGGCCGAGCGTTTCCCCACGCCACACTGTGAGGTCGATGCCTTTGAGGACGTCGAGCTTGCGTCGCTCGCCGAAGAACCCGCCGACATCGTAAGTCAGGTGCAGGTTCCTTACCTCGGCCACCTTTTCTGGCTTTGCTTTGGCCGCGAAATCCGGCGCAGCGTTCACAGGTTTGGCACCGGCCGGCGCGGCTTCGAGCCAGCACAGCGACTCCACGCCGTCATCAAAGACGCGCAGCGGCGGCGGGGCGGAAGCACATTGCGGCGTTGCCTCGCTGCAGCGGGGCGCAAATACACATCCGCGCGGCGTTGCCAGCAGGCTCGGCGGCCGGCCCTTGATGGGCGCCAGCTTTGCACCGGGTTCGTAGTTGGCGGGCGAGGAGCGGCAAAGCCCGGTCGTGTAGGGATGCGCAGGCGACCGCAGGATCCGATCTGCCGGCCCGTATTCCATTCTGTTGCCGGCATACATGATCATGACGTCGTCGGCGACGTTGGACAACAGGCCAAGGTCGTGCGTGATCAGGATGATCGTCGTCCCCAACTCCCGGCGCATGCTGTCGAGCAATTCGATGATCTGCGCCTGCACGGTGACATCAAGCGCCGTGGTAGGCTCGTCTGCGATGACAAGCGCCGGCTTCAGGACCAGGGCCATGGCGATCATGACACGCTGGCGCATGCCGCCAGAGAACTGGTGCGGATAGTCGTCAACCCGCGCAGCCGGGTCGGGAATGCCGACCTTGCTGAGCATTTCAATCACGCGGGCGCGTGCTTGCGCTGGTGAAATCTTCTCGTGGAAATGAAGCGCCTCGGCGATCTGCGCGCCGATGGTAAAATAGGGATGCAGGCTGGACAACGGGTCCTGGAAGACCATGGCGATCTTGCCGCCACGCAATTTGCGCATTTCCGACTGCGGCATGCCGACGAGGTTGCGGCCTTCGAAAAGGGCTTCTCCGCTCACTTCGGCAGCGGGCGTCAGCCCCATGATGGACTGGGTCAGCACGCTTTTGCCGGAGCCGGATTCCCCGGCGATGCCGAACAGCGTTCCCGGCCGCACAGAGAACGATACGTTGCGCACGGCCTGCACAACGCCATCTTCGGTCGGGATTTCGACCCGGAGATTGCGTACTTCCAGAACAGCCAAAATGGGCCTCGCGCGGATTTGCCGGAATCAACTGCCGCGCCGCAAGCGCGGCGCGGCAGTTACTGCAATGGGCTTAGCGTTCAAGCCAGACGTTGGTCCAGTCACCTTCAACGCCGAGCGCGTAAGTCTGGTAGTTCTTGACCGCCTCGCTGCGATAGCGGGGGTTCTTGTTGGCAATGAGTGGCACCACAGGTGCGTCGCCCATCACGATCTCGTCGACCTGTGCCCAGAGCTTGGCAGTTTCTTCTGGTGTGGTCGCGTTGATCGCCTGGGCGGCCACTTCATTGGCCTTCGGGTTGTTGTAGTCGGCGTAGTTGTACTTCTGATGCGTTCCGTCGAACATGAACTGCGGCTGGAAGACGGAGCGTGCCGCGCCACCAACCCAATCCGGCGTCCAACCCACCGGGGCGATGTCCCAGGTGCCATCCTTGATGTTGGCTTCGCTGGTCAGGTACTTCGAGTAGTAGTCGGCCGCGGTTACCGGGGTCAGCTCCAGCTTGATGCCGGCGCGCGCCATGCTGGCCTGAATGGTCGCTGCGGTCGCGACTTCGAGGTCCTTGTTGCGATAGGGCATCTTCAGCGTGATGCCGTCCGGGAAGCCTGCTTCCGCCAGCAGCGCCTTTGCCTTTTCCGGATCGCCCTTGGAGTCCGTCGAGGGGTAGAGGTCGAACTTGTGGTGGCCGAGAAGTCCGACGCCGAATATGCCGTGCACCGGTTCTGCCACCGTAGACCCGCCCCACTGCTGGACGATCGCAGACTTGTCGACGGCATACTGCAGCGCTTGGCGTACGCGCAGGTCCTTCAGCGCACCATTGTTGTTGTTCGACTGGGTATTGATGGTGATGAAGTTGGTATTGCCAGCCGAAAGCGCCGTGAGCTTTTCATCGCCCTGAGCGGCCAGCGTGGAGAGAATAGCCGTCGGCACGTTGATGTCGTATGCGATATCGGCGTCACCAGACTGCAGCTGCTGCATGATGGCATCGGCCTGCAGACCCATCGTAATCTCGATCTCGTCTACATAAGCCTTGCGAAGCGGATCGGATTCGGCGTTCCAAGCCGGGTTGCGCACAAGCCGAAGCAGCGTGTCCGGGGTGTATTCGCCAATCGTGTAAGGTCCGACCGAGACGTAGTTGGCCCGATACTCCGGGCTGTCTGGTACGAAGTCCAGCGCCTCGACAGGCGCCGGCGCGGCATTCTGCAGCGAAAGCATGTAGATGAAGTCGCCCGCGCGCTCCTTCAGCTTGATGACGATGGTTTGATCGTCGGGGGCGGATATGCCGGGAACGCTGTTTTCTTCAATGTACTTCTTGATGGCAGGCGCGGTTGGCTCGACCTTTGCGAAGCCGTCACAGAACTCGGCGAAGCCCGAGATCAGGCCGGTAAAATAGCTCAGCGTAGCTGGCTGCAGTTGCGGATTGCACATCTTCTTGATGCCGCGTTCCATATCGGCGGCAACCATTGCCCGCGGTCCCGAAGGAGCATTCCACATCACGTTTGGCCGCAGCTTGAACGTGTAGGTCAGGCCGTTGTCGGTCGGCTGAGGCACTTCAACCGCCAGATCGCCAACTGCACGCATGGCGACCTCAGGATCGTTCGAGGCTTCATAGCTGATGAGCTGGCGGGAAATGGCGCGCGCCAGGTTGTTGGTGTTGACCATTGCGCCGGCCATCGGGTCGATGTGGTCGGGCTCGCCGGTGGCCAGGATGCGCAAGACGCCACCTTTCACCGCCTCCTGCGCAGAAGCCGCGCCGATGCCAAATATCATCGTGGATGCTGCCAAGGCAGCCAGAATCGCAGAAGTCCCAGATGAGCGCACGCCTTCCTCCCTGCTGTGCTTAGATGTACTCCCAGCGGTTCTTAAACTGTCTTTTTTAGGTTGGCTATAATTTTTTTACCTCGCTTCACAGAGGCCAGTTTGTGGCGCTAATGTAGGCAAGAAGGGATTCATCCAAGGAGCAATGGCGCGCAGATTTGCGCTATGAATGAGCATGCCAGAGAAGAAGCATAAAACAGCGCCGACCAATGAACCGAATGCCAGCGCAGTGGCTATCGGCGCCAAGATCAGGCGTCGGCGGCGCGAAATAGAAATGACACTTCAGGAAGTTGCTGACCGGGTGCAACTGTCGGTCGGTTTTCTTTCTCAGGTCGAACGCGGGCAATCGACGCCGTCGCTTTCTTCGCTGTGCGCCATCGCGCAGGCACTGGACTCGCCGGTTGATGCGTTCGTAATCTCGCCGCGACGGGCAGGTGTGGTTTCCCGGTCTGGCGAACGAGAGCGGTTCCATTTGGGCGATGAAAATCGGACCTATGAGTTGCTGGGCATTGGCTTTCCGGGTGCAAAGCTGAACGGGTGCCTTGTACACCGCGCTCCAGGCAAAGTGACGGAGGTCATGCGCGTCGATGGCGAGGAGATAGCATACGTTCTCAAGGGAACGGTTCTCTACGAAATCGACGGCGAACGGCACATCTTGAAGCCAGGCGATTCCATACATTTCAAGACTGACAAGCCCCACCGGACAGCTACGCTTGGTGATGAAGACGCCATCGAGCTTTACGTCAGCACATTGCCATTCTTCATCTGACCAAGTTGGGGTCAGGCACAGAAAGAGCAATTTTCACGTTCGGTAAAAAAGTTGAACTCGGACCAAATGGCGCGGTGGGTTTCTGGAGGCCGCTCGCGCCGGCCCATCTGCGGATAGCCGCATTCGCTTGTGCGGTCGGCGCCAAAACCCTAACCACGACACCGACCCGATGGCCTGTCAAACCTCTCGGTCCGACAGGCCTCGACCCATCACCTGAATTCACATCATGGAACTGGCGGTCACTTTGCAGCCGGCGAAATAGACGGCGCGCGTTGCGGCGTTAGTCGTTCGCCCACGAGCGTGGACCAGTAGCGAATACCATGGACAATGGCATCGTCATTGAAATCGTAAGCCGGGTTGTGGAGCCCGGCAGAGTCGCCGTTTCCCAGCCAGATGATCGCGCCTGGACGCTTCTCGAGCATGTAGGAGAAGTCCTCCGCGCCCATCGTGCACTGGCAATTGCCGTCGACATTATCCGGTCCCGTTACTTGCGAGGCGGCCGCGATCGCGATCTTCGTCATCTCCGGATCGTTGACGGTAACCGGGTAGCCGGGGCGCCATTCGATATCGGCCTCAGCCTCGAAGAGCCGGGCGGTGTTGGCCACGATGTCCCTGAAGCGTTGTTCGATTGCCTTGCGCGTGGTCGGGTCGACCGTGCGGATCGTGCCGCCGACGATGACCTGTTCCGGAATGACATTCAGCGCCAGCACATTGCCGCCGGAGATGTAGGTGACCGAAACGACGACCGGGTCGAAGGGATCGACGTGGCGCGAGGCGATCGACTGGAGCGCTGTCACCAGATGCGCGCTGATAAGCACGGGGTCGCGCGATTCATGCGGCGAGGCAGCGTGGGCGCCCTTGCCGCGCAAGGTGACGACGAAGCGATCGGCAGCGGCCAGCATCGGGCCGGGCCTGATCGCGAACGAACCGACCGGCAGGCCCGGCTCGTTGTGCATGCCAAAGACCTCCTCGATGCCGAAGCGTTCCAGGAGCCCCTCCTCGATCATCACGCGTCCGCCGGCGCCGCCCTCCTCCGCAGGCTGGAAGATGAGCACGACCGTTCCGGCAAAATCTCTCGTGGACACGAGATGGCGGGCTGTAGCAAGCAGCATCGCAGTGTGGCCGTCATGGCCGCACGCATGCATCCTGCCCTCCGTCTTCGAGGCGTGCGGCAGGTTGGTCTGCTCGCTCATCGGCAGGGCATCCATGTCCGCGCGCAAGCCGATGGTGCGTCCCCCGCCCAACCTGCCCTTTACCACGGCGACAACGCCTGTCTTCGCGATTCCTGTGACGACCTCGTCGCAGCCGAACGACCTGAGTTTCTCCGTGACGAAGGCAGACGTCTTGGGCAGATCGAACAGAAGCTCGGGGTTTTCGTGGAGATGGCGGCGCCACACCGCGGCTTCTTCGGCAATGGTTTCGATCGTGTCCGTGGTCGGCATCTCGTCCTCTTTCTGTCGGCCGGAAAGGCTGAATACATGGTGAGCTGCAGGCGTTCCGGGCCGACGCTTGCGCGTACAACGTATGCCCACGCCCTAAAATGAAACGCTTGCCTCCACAAGACGCCAGTGCAACAGACTGGCCCAAACCAAGACTGACGGTACCGCCATGCCTGTGATTGAACAGATTGCCCAGTTCGCCGAGGATCTCACCGCGATACGCCGGGACTTCCACCAGCACCCCGAACTCGGCTTCGAAGAGCATCGCACCTCACAGTGCGTCGCGGAACTGCTTGCGAGTTGGGGTGTTGCCGTCGAGCGGGGGATCGGCGGGACTGGCCTCGTCGGCGTCATCGAAGGTTCCAGGCCGGGGCGCAGCATCGGCTTGCGGGCAGACATGGATGCCTTGCCGATGGATGAGCTGACGAACCTCCCCTATGCCTCCAAGAACCCCGGGGTGTTTCATGGCTGCGGCCACGATGGGCACACCACCATGCTGCTCGGTGCAGCGCGATATCTTGCCGGCAATCGCGATTTCTCAGGCCGGGCCGTGCTGATCTTCCAGCCGGCGGAAGAAGGCCTTGGTGGCGCCAGGGCCATGCTGCGCGACGGCCTGTTCGACCGCTTCCCGTGCGACGAACTCTATGGAATGCACAATTCTCCCTACCAGGGACATTCGCAGCTGACGATACGGCCGGGCAAGGCGCAAGCAGGTGCGAGTTTCTTCGATATCACGCTGCATGGTCGGGGCAGCCACGGAGCCATGCCCCAGGCAAGCCGCGATCCGATTACCATCGGTTCGGGTCTGGTGAAAGAAATGCAAGAGATCGTCTCTCGCAACACCGACCCAACGCATCCAGCCGTCGTATCGGTTACCCAGTTCCATGCCGGTTCGGCCTACAACGTCATTCCTGAAACGGCGGTCCTGCGCGGTACGTTCCGCTACTTCGACGACGCCGACGGCGTGATGATCGAAAACCGCATTCGCAAGCTCTGCGCTGGCTTCGCCCTCGCCCATGAGATCGAAATCGTTGCCGATATCCGCAACATCTTCGACGTCCTGTCGAACGATCCGGAGCGCGTGGGCAACCTCATCGAGGTTGCGCAAGAGATCGTCGGCGACAAGGCGCAGCCGAATGCCGAACTGACAATGGGGTCGGAGGATATGGCCGATCTTCTGCGAGTCGTTCCGGGTGCTTTCTTCAACCTAGGGCATGGCGGGACCGTTCCGCTGCACAATCCCGGATTCATTTTCGACGACACGATCCTGCCCGTCGGCGCCAGCCTGCTGGCCCGGCTCGTCGAGGTGCGCGGCGCCGCCTGAGGCGCTTGCGCCAGCAAAATCAATTCCTTGACCTGAGGACTTCACTTGACCCTGCGTCGCCGCCGGGGCCGGCGAAGCATTGCCGTTGCCGTCCCGTCAAGCCGACAGCCCGCTGACATCGGGAAGTCGGCTCATTTTTTAGCTTGACCGAATGAACGGACGAGAGCATTAGTTGCGAAAAGTGGAACTCGAGTTCCATTTTATGGAACGACTCGGAGGAGAAATGTCGGTCCTTCAGAATGCCGCAGACGTACTGAGGTGCTTCGGCAACGACTGTCCTGACCTTACGGTCTCGGATGTCGTGAGGCTTCTCGGCATGCCGAAAGCCAACGCGTCGCGCCTATTGAAGGCGATGCGCGAAGCCAACATGCTCGAGACGATAGGTGACACACACCGACACCGCCCGGGCCGCCTGATGCTCGATCTCGCCGCCGCCTACCGTCGCTCGTCGCTGCTGATCGGCCGCGCCAGCGAAGTGGTGGCTGAAGCCTCAAACACTTTTGGGCATACCGGCTACATTTCCGTGCGCGATGGCAAGGAAGTGACCGCCGTGGCCGATTTCCAGGGCACCAACGCGCTCCGCGTCGTCAGCAACATCGGCCGGCGACTGCCCGCCCACCTCAGCGCGACGGGACGGTCGCTGCTGGCACGGCTTGGCAATGACGAGGTGCTTGCACTCTACGCCGGACACGGTGCGCTCGCAGACCTGCCTGAGCAGCTCTCGAAAATACGGCAACAAGGGTTCGCCTATTCGAGTCAGGAGGCCACGCCTGGCGTGGACGCCATCGCCATATCAGTCGCCGACCCCCGTACCGACGAAGCGGTCAGCCTCTGCATCGTCTACCCGCATTCACTCGTGGAGACTGACGGCCGCAACGAGATGATTGCTGCTCTCGCCAAAGGGGCAGCCCGCATTGCCGAGGACCTGGGCGACACCGCTTTCGTCGCCCCCCGGATCTGAAGAAAAGGACATCTGTAATGAGTGATCTGACCAACCGCTGGCGCGTGGGGTTCGACATCGGTGGAACGTTCACCGACTTCGTCCTCTATGACGGCAAGAACCAGTCCGTAACGCTGCACAAGCGGCTGACGACACCTCATGACCCGTCACAGGCCGCTCTCCTTGGTCTGCAGGAATTGCTTGCGCTGCAAGACATCGCGCATTCGGATGTCTGCGAGATCGTTCACGGCACGACGCTGGTGACCAATGCTGTCATCGAACGTAAGGGCGCACCCGTCGGCCTCATCACGACGCGCGGCTTCCGCGACCTGCTCGAGATGGGAACGGAGCAGCGCTACGACATCTACGATCTGTTTGTTTCGTTCCCCGATCCCATTGTCAGGCGCGACCTGCGCCTCGAAGTCGACGAACGCATGAACGCTGCCGGTGCGGTGGAAACGCCCCTCGACGAGGCTCAGGTCCTGCAGGCTGCAAAGTCGCTGGTCGCACAGGGCTGCGAGGCCATCGCGATTGCGTTTATCCATTCCTATGCAAACGCGGCCCATGAGCGTCGGGCCGCAAAAATCATCAAGGCCGCCTTCCCAGAACTTTCGATTTCGCTGTCGAGCGAGGTTGTGGCTGAAATGGGCGAATATCAGCGCACCGTAACGACTTGCGCCAACGCCTTCGTGCAACCTTTGATGCACCGCTATCTTACCAAACTGGAGAAATCCCTGCGCAGCGCAGGCTTCGCAGGCTCGCTGCGGCTCATGCATTCGGCCGGCGGGCTCATGTCGCTGGAGACTGCGCGTGATTTTCCGATCCGCCTTCTGGAAAGCGGTCCGGCTGGCGGCGGGCTCGCCACCGCACTGTTCGGTCAGGCTGCGGGGCTTTCCGACGTCATATCGTTCGACATGGGCGGCACGACCGCCAAGGCCTGCATGATCGAAGACGGCCGTGCCGAGATTTCGCCGATGATGGAGGCAGCGCGCGTCCATCGCTTCGTCAAGGGTTCCGGCCTGCCGATCAAGGCACCTGTCATTGAGATGATCGAGATCGGCGCCGGCGGCGGCTCGATCGCTGCCATCGACGATGTCGGTCTCCTGAAGGTTGGCCCGCATTCGGCGAGCTCCGATCCGGGGCCGGCATGCTATGGCATGGGCGGCAAGCAGCCGACCGTCACCGACGCCAACCTGACGCTCGGATACTACGATCCCAACTTCTTCCTCGGCGGTCGCATGAAGCTCGACCTCGAGGCCGCGCGTGCCGCCATTGCGCGCGTCGCCGAGCCGCTCAACCTGACGATCGAGGAAGCTGCGCTTGGCATCCACAAGGTGGTCGTCGAGAGCATGGCCTCGGCCGCGCGCGTGCACCTCGTCGAGCGCGGCAAGGATCCGCGCGAATACTCCATGGTCGGTTTCGGCGGCGCCGGCCCGGCCCATGCGGTCGACGTGGCGCGTGCAATGGGCATCAGCTCCGTCCTGATCCCGCCGGCATCGGGCGCGGCATCCGCGCTCGGCTTCCTCGCTGCCCCGCTCTCCTTCGAGGGTGTGCGGTCGCTGCGCGTCGAGCTGAAGACTGGCTTCGATGCCGAAGCGGTCAACGGCGTGCTGAGCGCCCTCGAAGATGAGGGACGGCACCAACTTACCCGTTCAGGCATCGCCGCAAGCGATATCGGGGTCGAGCGCAGCGCAGACATGCGCCTCGTCGGCCAGATGCACGACATCAGCGTGCCGCTGCCCGCGACCACGCTCGGCGAGGCCGATCTGCCAGCCATTCGCGAAGCTTTCGTTCGCGCCTACTCCGCCCGTTATGCCGAGCCTTTCGAAGGCGCGCGCTTCGAATCCGTCAACTTCCGCGTTCGCGTCGCGGGCCCCACGCCGCAGCTTTCGCTCACCGGCGCCACCGGCGGCGGCGACACCGCTGCCCGGGTCAAGGGTCACCGCATCTGCTGGTTCGATGAAGGCAAGTTCGAGACGGCCGTCTACGACCGCTACGCCCTGCGGGCTGGCGATACCATCCCCGGTCCCGCGATCATCGAGGAGCGTGAATCCACCACCGTCGTCGGCCCGTCCGACAGCGTCACCATCGACGCCGGCCAGAACCTCTGCGTGCAGGTCGGTGCACTCAAGGCTGCCGAAGCTTTCGTCACCGACGACATGACCCGTGCACAGGCCGTCGCCCGCATCAAGGGCGACCCGATTGGCCTCGAGATCATGTGGTCACGCCTCGTCAACGTGGTCGAGGAAATGTGGCTCACGGTCTGCCGGACCGCGTTTTCGCTTGTTATCGCCGAGGCGCAGGACTTTGCTTGCGAGCTCCTCGACAAGGACGGTGAAACGCTGGCCCATAGCCCACGCGCGATGCCGGTCTTCAACCTGACCCTGCCCCGAGCGGTCAAGGCGCTGCTTGAGCGCTACCCGGCCGAGACGCTCAAGCCAGGCGACGTGCTGATCACCAACGACCCGTGGCTGTGCGCCGGACATCTGTTCGACATCGCCATCGTCACGCCGGCCTTCCGCAATGGCAAGCTGGTGGGCCTGATGGGCACAGTCGGCCACGTCTCTGATATCGGGGGCACCAAGGACTCGCTTCATGCCCGCGAGATCTACGAGGAAGGACTGCAGATCCCGCCGATGAAGATCTTCGAGGAGGGACGCCCGAACGAGACGCTGATCCAGCTCATCCGCCAGAACGTCCGCAACGGCGAGCAGGTGCTGGGCGACATCTTCTCCTTCGTCGCAGCCAACAAGCTCGGCGCTGAACGCCTCGACGCCTTCATGCATGACTATGGAATGCATGACCTGGGCGCCCTCGCCGAAGTCGTCCAGGGCCTGTCCGAAAAGGCGATGCGCGAAGCCATTCGTGCGCTGCCCGATGGCGAGTACCGCTCGGTCATCACCAACAACCCGCTGGGCGAGAAGATCAGCTACCCGGTCCTGGTAAAGGTCGAAGGCGATGCCATCACCGTCGATTTCGACGGCGCCCCGCCCCAGCTGCCCCAGGGCGGCCTCAACTCGACGCTGAACTACACGGCGGCGCACGCGACCTATCCGCTGAAGTGCATGCTGACACCGGCGGTGCGCGGCAATGCCGGGTGCTATCGCCCGTTCACGGTGACCGCGCCCGAGGGGTCGATCCTCAACCCGACCTATCCGGCAGCGGTGAACCTGCGCACGCGCACCGGATGGTATCTTGCGCCGAACATCTTTGCGGCACTCGCATCGGCCTCGCCCGACATGGTCCAGTCGTTCACCGGACTTGCAGTCGCTGCGAACATCTACGGCAAGACCACCGACGGGCAGTTCTATTCGGACATGCTCTTCTGTGGCGGCGGACAGGGCGGCTCGGAGCGCGGCGACGGTCATTCCTCGTTGCTCTGGCCGACCTCGGCGGCCAACACGTCGATCGAACTGATGGAAAGCCGGGTGCCGGTGCTGGTGCTGGAAAAAGCCTTCCTCGCCGACAGCGGCGGCGCAGGCAAGAAGCGTGGCGGGCTGGGCCAGGTCGTACGTTTCCGCAAGCGCGAGGAAGACGGGCTGGAGATGCTCGTGTCGGTCTATCCTGAAGGCGTCGACAATCCGATCGACGGCCTGTTCGGCGGCAAGGCCGGTGGCGGTGCCCGCGGCCGGGTGCTCTCGACCGAAGGTCGCGTGCTTCGCGACTGCGGCACGGGCGAACTCGTGTCGCTGCACAGGACCGACCAGGTGGTTGAACTCGTGCTCGCCGGCGGCTCCGGCTACGGACACTCGGCGGAACGCGATGCCGCTGCGGTTGCCCGCGACCTCGCGCTCGGCTTCGTGACGCCGGACCATGTGGATCTCAACTACCGCAAGGAGCCGGGAACGCCGGGCACCGTGGCGCCACAGGAAAACGTGGCCTGGGCCTGACCGCCAATCAGATTCGGCGGCGCTCACGTTGCGCCGCCCATTCGCAATGACGACCAGATATCGACATGGAGCAATGCAATGAAAGCCTCTGACCAGTTCAACATTTCGCGGCGCAGCCTGCTGGCCCTCGCCGGCGTCGGCCTCGCCACCACCGTTTTCCCCCGCCAGCTGCTGGCGCAGTCGGGTGGCGTCCTGATCATCGCCGCGGGCCAGGACATCCCCAACTTCGATCCGCACACCGCAACCGGCTATTCGGCGTCGTTCTTCATGCGCAACGTCTATGACCCGCTGGTGCGCATCTCGGGCAATCCGCCCGTGCCCGCTCCCGGCATCGCCGAAAGCTGGACTGTCAGCCCTGACGGCAAGGAGTACACTTTCGTCCTGAACAAGGCCGCCAAGTTCCATTCCGGCAATGCTGTCACTGCCGACGACGTCGTCTACTCCTTCGCCCGCGCGCTGAAGCTCGCCAAGGGCAATTCGTGGATGATCCGCGACATCGTCACCGCCGAGGGTGTTTCTGCCGCCGATGCTGGCACGGTGAAGTTCAAGCTCACAGCACCCTTTGCGCCCTTCCTGCAGGTGCTGCCGTGGATATTCATCGTCGAGAAGGCAGTGGTCGAGGCCAATCTCGGCGCCGATTCCGGCGAGACCTACCTCATGACCAACACCGCAGGCTCCGGCCCGTTCTCTGTGGCCCGCTTCGAAGTCGGCACCCTCTACCAGCTGGCCCGTGCGCCCGAGGCGTGGCAGGCCGGGGGTGGTAACCTCGACGGCGTGATCTGGCAGATCGTGCGCGAGACCGCCACGCAGCGCCTGATGATCCAGCGCGGCGAGGCCCACATCGCCACCGACCTGACCAGTGAGGACATGGACGCGTTGAAAGATGCTGCCGGTGTCGTCAGTGTGATTGAGCCGGAATACCGCACCTTCTCGATAAAGATGAACACGCAGAACGGCCCCTGCGCCGACATCAACCTGCGCAAGGCGATTTCATACGCAACGAACTACCAGGCCATCCTCGATGCGGCTGGCTATGCCGACCTGATGAAGGGGCCGCTGCCCATGGGCATCCTCGGCTTCGATCCCAATCTCGTCGCCTATGGCACCGACATGGCCAAGGCCAAGGAGTATATGGCCAAGTCGGCGAAGCCCGAAGGTGGTTTCAAGCTCAGGATGTTCCACGTCTCGGGTCTTGAACAGCAGCGTCGCTGGGCACTCATCATGCTCGACAGCCTCAAGCAGCTCAACATCGAGCTCGAGATCGTCCCGATGAACTGGCCCGACATGGTGACCGCCTGCAAGTCGCCTGAAACCTTCCCGGACCTGTTCCCCGTCTACCAGACCGCGAACTATGGCGATCCCGACAACATCGCCTATGCCGCTTACCACTCCTCGCGCAATGGAGCCTGGCAGAACGCAGTCTACAAGAACCCGGAAGTCGACGCTCTCATCGAGGCGGGCCGCAAGGAGATCGACCGGGCCAAGCGCGTGGCAATCTATGGCGAATTCCAAAAGAAGGTGGTCGAGGATGCGCCCGACGTCTTCGGCGTATTGGAGCGCCGCAAGCTGGCCATGCGCGACACCGTGAAGGACTACCACTTCACGCCAGTCGCTTCCAACGCGATAGAGGCCTGGGGCCTGTCGCTCGGCTAAGCCGAACATTTGGCGGGCCTTCGGGCCCGCCAAGCTTCAACAGAGGACATCGGCAATGCTGCGTTTCATCCTGCGGCGACTTCTGCTGCTCATACCGGTCATCGTCGGGCTGACGATCATCATGTTTGCCATTGCCCGGCTGTTGCCTGGCGATCCGGTTGCACTTGCCGCGGGTCCCAATGCCACGAAAGCCGAAATCGCAGCACTGGCCGCCGAGTACGGCCTTGATAAGCCGATTTGGGTTCAATACGGCACCTATGTCTCCGGCCTCGTTCACGGCGACCTTGGCACGTCGCTGTTAACGCGCCGACCCGTCGCTGCCGATATCAAGGCCTACCTCCCTGCAACCCTCGAGCTCGTGTTCGCGGCAATGTTCATCGCCGTTGTGGTGGGCATCCCGCTTGGCCTCGTCACCGCCGTATGGCGCAACCGCTGGCCGGACTACTTGGCCCAGGTAGGTGCCATCGGGGCGATCTCCATGCCGCGCTTCTTTCTCGGCCTGCTTCTGCAACTGTGCTTTGCCATGTGGCTGATGTGGCTTCCTCTCGGCGGGCGTCTGCCAATCATTGTCATTCCGCCGCGCAGCGTGACCGGGTTCCTGACGATCGACTCCCTGATTGCGGGCAACTGGTCGACGTTCGTCACGGCACTGCGCCACCTCGCATTGCCCGCCATCGCCATGTCGCTCTCGCCTCTGGCCACGATCATGCGCATGATGCGCTCCTCGACGATCGAGGTGATGCAACAAGACTATGTGATGACGGCGCGCGCGCTCGGCCTGCCGTCGAGAAAGATCATCACCAAATACGTCGCGCGTAATGCCGTATCGTCCACGCTGACAGTGATCGGCCTCTATTTTGGCTGGCTGCTCGGCGGCACGGTGCTGGTCGAAACCGTGTTCGACTGGCCGGGCCTCGGCCTCTACGCGACCAAGGCTATCGTTTCGCAGGACATGATGCCGGTGATCGGCGTTGCCCTGGTGATCGGCCTGCTCTTTGTTTTCGCCAATCTCGTCATCGACCTGCTCTACGGCGTCATCAACCCGAAGGTCCGCTATTCATGACCACGACCGAGCACAATACAGCGGGCGACTTCGCCACGCCGCGCCGCGACAGGCTGCGCCGCGCCTTCTTCCGCTTTTCGCAGAGCAAGCTGTCGATGCTGGGCGCTGCCATCGTCGCGGTGGTGGTCTTTTTC
This sequence comes from Aminobacter sp. AP02, assembly GCF_003148805.1. Lineage (GTDB taxonomy): Bacteria > Pseudomonadota > Alphaproteobacteria > Rhizobiales > Rhizobiaceae > Aminobacter. The sequence continues at coordinate 157,478 of NZ_QGGX01000004.1, read as the reverse complement.
ACCGTCTTCGGCACCGTGCTCGCCCCCTACCCCGAGCACATCGCCGGTGGCGTCGACACCGCCTCCCGCTTCATGGCCCCATCCGCCGCCCACCCGTTCGGCACCAACGAACTCGGCCAGGACGTGCTGTCGCTGGTCATGGCCGGCACCACCGTTTCGGTGCTTGCCGGCCTCGGTGTCGTGCTCATCGGCTCGGTCATCGGCACGCTGGTCGGCGCAGTTGCCGGATTTGCCCGTGGCTGGGTCGACGAAGTGTTGATGCGCCTGACCGACCTTACGCTGACCATTCCCGGCCTGATCCTTGCCATGGCGATCGCCGCCGCCCTCGGCTCCGGTTTCGGCAACATGGTGATCGCCATCGCCCTGTCATGGTGGCCGGGCTATGCGCGTCTGGTGCGCGGCGAGGTGCTTGCAGCGCGCGAGGAGGTCTACGTGACCGCCGCCCGCGCGCTCGGCGCCACGCCCAAGCGCATCCTCTTCCGCCACATCCTGCCCAACGTCGTCTCGCCGATCATCGTCAAGATGTCGCTCGACATGGGCTTTGCCATCCTCACCGTTGCAGGTCTCGGCTTCATCGGCATCGGCGTGCGCCCGCCGACGCCGGAATGGGGAACGCTCTTGTCCGTTTCGCGCTCCTACATGCCCGATTACTGGTGGACGGCGATGGCGCCCGGCATGGCGATGTTCCTGGCCGTGTTCGGCTTCAACCTGCTCGGTGACGGGCTGCGCGACATCCTCGATCCGAAGGCGAGGCGCTGATGACCCAACCTCTTCTTTCGATCCGTGACCTGCACCTTCGGATGTCGAGCTTCGACGGCCGGGCGCATGTGCTGAACGGCATCAACCTGACCGTCAACCGCAGCGAGATCTGGGGTCTCGTCGGCGAAAGCGGCTGCGGCAAGTCACTCACCGGCCTGTCGGTCTCGCGCCTGCAGCCGACGCCGCCGGCGCATTACACAGCCGGCAAGATCCTGCTCGAGGGCCAGGACCTGCTCAAGCTTAGCCCGGCAGAGATGCAGCGCCTGCGCGGCAAGCGCATCGGCATGATCTTCCAGGACCCGACCACGAACCTCAATCCGGCCTTTCGCATTGGCGAGCAGCTCGTCGACGTTGCGCTGGCCGCCGCCGACCGCGATCCCGATGTCATCGGCTGCTCGCCCAGCGCCGGCCGTCGCGAACGCCGCAAGGCCGCGCGCAAGCTGGCCGGCGAGATGCTGGCCCGCGTCGGCATCCCCAACGCGCTGGCGCGGCTCGACGATTACCCTCATCAGTTTTCCGGTGGCATGCGCCAGCGCGTGCTGATCGCCATGGCGCTGATCGGCCGCCCCGACCTTCTGATCGCAGACGAGCCGACGACGGCGCTCGACGTGTCGGTTCAGGCCCAGATCCTCGAGCTGATCAAGAACAGCGTCAGGGACTTCAACATGGGTGTCGTGCTCATCACCCACAATCTCGGCGTCGTCGCCCAGACATGCAGCCACGTCGCGGTCATGTATGCCGGAAACATTGTCGAAAGCGGTCCGGTCGCGGCCGTGATCGGTAACCCTGTCCACCCTTATACGCGTGCGCTCATGTCGGCGATCCCGACGCGCGAAACCAGGCGCGGAGCCCTTCGCGGATTGGCCGGCTCGGTGCCCAACCTGATCACGCCGCCGCCAGGCTGCCGCTTCGCCCCGCGCTGCCAGTTCGCCCAGCCCGCCTGCACCGCAGCGACACCGCCGACCGTACCGGTCGGAAACGATCATTCAGCTGCCTGCATCCGCGTGGCCGAGATGGAGACGCTTGTCCATGGCTGACATCATGCTCGAGATCGACAACGTCTCGAAGATCTATCCCGGACGTCGCGGCATCTTCGGCAAGTCGGCCGAGGTCCATGCCTTAAAGAACGTCTCGCTGACTGTGCGCAAGGGTGAAAGCTTCGGCCTGGTCGGCGAAAGCGGCTCGGGAAAGACGACGCTCACCCGTTCCATCCTGCATCTGGAAACGCCGACTTCGGGCACCATCCGCGTGCAGGGCCAGGATCTTGGCAAGCTTTCAGATGCAGAGCTCAGGCGCATGCGTTCGCGCGTGCAGATCGTATTCCAGGATCCCTACGCATCCCTCAATCCGCGCATGTCCGTCTACGACATCATCACGGAACCGCTGGTCATCCACCACGAGACGCTGGGGCTGACAAACCGACAGCGCAGCGACCGCGCCGCCGAACTTCTGTCGCTCGTCGGCATGGGCCCGCAGCACCTGCACCGCTATCCGCACGAGTTCTCCGGCGGCCAGCGCCAGCGCATCTGCATCGCGCGCGCCCTTGCCTCGGGGCCGGAGCTTCTTTTGCTCGACGAGCCGACCTCGGCACTCGACGTTTCGGTGCAGGCGCAGGTCCTCAACCTCTTGTGCGAACTCCAGGATCGCCTCGGGCTGACCTACTTCTTCATCAGCCACGACCTGGCCGTCGTCCGCTATCTCTGCGACCGCGTCGCATTGATCAATCGCGGCGAACTCGTCGAACAGGGCGATTGCGCAGAGATTTTCGACGCCCCGAAGAGCGAATATGCCCGCATGCTGATCGGAGCGATGCCGGAAGTGAAGGTGCCAGCGCCTGCCAGCATCTGACTGAGCGAGGCACTTCGCAGTTTCAAAAAAGCTGGCGGATCAGCCTGATAACGCTCCCGGCTAATCCACCAGCGACGCCAGATCATTGGCGCATGCGGCGGCGAGGCAAACCGCAATTGATCTTGGCAACCTGCGGCGCTTGAGGCCTTGCTGCCTGGTCGGCCTTGTTCTGTTTCTGGGGACGGAGGCAGCGACCTTCATCACCGGCCAGACAATCGCCGTCGATGGCGGGCTGACACGGTGGTGGCCGCATAGCCTGGCCGCGGTTTGCGATACAACCTCACGACTTCTTTCAAACATCGTTTGCGGCGCGCCTGCTCGCACTGCAAATTGACCAACGCGGTCAAACGTCTTTTCCCTGCGGCGGACTATTTCCCAGGGACGATGGTCCTACCCCTTCCGTTCAGAACTTCCCGACGACATTGAGGAAGGCGCCCTCGTCGTCCAGCGTCAGATCGCGCAAATCGTCGGAGAAGCGGCCGAAATTATAGCCGACGCCGACCTTGAAGTTGTCGCCGACGTGACGATAGACCGCTGCCAGCACACCGAAGTCGGTGGTGTCGGCAGAAGGCATGTGAAGCATGCGGCCCTCGAGCAGCAGGTCCCACTCCTTCACGATGTGCAGGTCGGCCCTGAGGATGCCGAGATGCGCCGACGAGCGCTGCCAGTCGGCAAAGGTCTCAGATCCGTCGGTCACGCGTTGCTGGACGTCGCCGATGCGGAAGCCGTATTTGCCGCCCACCGACAGCCATGAGAACAGATCATAGATCAGATCCGTCGACAGGATGTGGCTGCGCTGCCTGGGGCCGAACAGGTCGCCGTTGACGCCGACCTGATCGACGCCGGGCAGATCGTAGAGCCAGGTATATTTGAACAGCGCATTGAGACTGTCGTTGTCGACGGGACGGTAGGCGTAGCCGAGCGAAGCCTCGACATAGTCGCCGTCATGGAAGGCACCGGCGTTGGAATCCGACAGCACCGCATCGACATTGGCGATCATGCGCCAGCTCTGGCTGGTCTTCCACGATAGGCCGGTGGCGAACAGATAGGAGCGCGCGTCGCGGCTGCCGTCGTCAGAATCGTCGAAGCGTGCCTCGCCGCGAATGCGGGTGGTGATGCCGGCTTCCTCGTCATTGTAGCCAACCGAGAGCGACACCGCCTTGCGGTCGAAATCCGCCCCTTCCTTGCTAGTCGAGGGGTCCATGGTGTCGTCGCTGACGGTTCCGACCTCCAAGCCGGTGTCCACGGTCCAGACGGCGTCCGGTGTGTAGACGATGCCGTAGGTCTGGGTCAGCGACTGGCGCTTGCCGAACATGTCGTAGCTGTTTTCGGCATAGGCGGAAGCAGTCTCGCCGAGCTTGCGCCGGGTACCTCCGACGATTGCGCCTCTGTCGGTGCCGACGAGATCGTAGCTGCGGTCGAGTTCGAAGGCGCGGTCGGGATCGAGGCGATAGCCGACATAATAGTGATCGTCGGCGGTCGGGTCGTAGGTGACGGCAGCCAATGCGCCGACGCCTGAAGTGCCGTAGGAAACCTCGCCAGTCAGGCCGACCTTGTCGGTCAGCTTGGTTTCACCGCCGACACCGGCGCGGTCATTGCGCCTGATATCGCCGGAGCGGCCGAGCGTTCCCTGGCCGAAGACATAGGCGTTCCAGTCGTCGTTCGGTTTGTATTCCAGCTTGACGCCGGCATCGAGGCGCGAGCCGTCATAGCCGCGCTTGCCGGAAGCTATGGCCTTTGGCGACATCACCTCGGTATAGCTGACGCCGAAGGAGACCTTCCAGTATTCGTCGAACTGGTAGCTCAGGCTGGTTGCTCCCTCGCGCTCGTTCTTGCCGTCTTCGTCGGAAAAGTCGTCATAGACCAGCTTCAGTTCAGTGCGCTCAGTCAGTTCGAGATCGGCATGGGCGCCCCAGATGCGCTGGTCGACCGATATCTGCTCGGACAGGGTAGCGAAGCCGGCCTGCTTTTCCTCGTAGTAGCCGCCGACCGTCCCCTTGGGCCCGCCCTTGGCAAGATCCTCGAGATCGACCTGGCCTCGCACGCGCAAGGCATTCGCAGCCTGGTCGCGATGGCCGCTGCTGGCAACATCGCTGATCGTCAGGCCGCCATCGTAGGAGCGCGAGGTGCCAAAACCTGGCCCGTTGGAATGCGAAAGCTCGGCCTCGAGGAAGGTCTTTTCCGAATGGCGCAACTGGATGTCGGCGCCATAGGCGCGCTGGTCGGCCTCGCCAGTGGTTTCGCTCATGCCGGTGACGCCGACACGAACCTTGTCGCCGAACCATTGCTGGCCACGTCCGCCATAGACGTAACCGTCGACGTCGGTCGCAACGGGCGTGTATTCGTACTGGGCGACGAGATAGACCTTGTTGCCGCCGAGTGCGCCGTCGCGCACCGGGCCGTCCGTCCCGGTCGAGGACGACAGCGGCCGCTTCAGGATCATCACGCCTTGCATGTAGTCGAAGCTGTAGTCGTCGCCATAGGCAAGGGCGCGGCGTTCGATGATGCGACCCGAGACGGCGTCGCGAATCTCGACGGTCACTGTTTCGGAGCCGACGTTGATGTCCTGGCGCTTGAGGAAATAGGCAGAGCCGCCGGTTCCCAAAAACTCGTCGCGCTGCGGCAGCGTGTCGGGCTGTGCGGCGTAGAGGGTAACCTCGCTCTTGCGTTCGCCAAACGAGGTCGTCTCCTCCGAGCGGTGGACCGCACTTGCGCCATAGAGCGCGCGGTCGGAACGCATGAACTCGGTGCCAGTGATGCGGGTCTTGTAATTGCCCCACATGACATGGCTGTCGCCGCGTTCGAGGCGGACGAAGAATTTGCCGTTGGTCGGCGCGTCCTCGACCATGGTCGAATCGTCGCCATAGACGGGGTAGAAGTCGTCCGGGTCGAGCCGGCGCAACAGCTGACGCGGATCCTTGGCGTCGAGGCCGCGGAACAAGTTTTCGATCTCGTCCTCGCCAGTGTCGGCGGCGGCGGTGAGCAGATATTTGCCCTTGATCTTGCCCTTCACATAAAAGGCGAGGCGGCCGTTGGTGTAGATGTCGTCATATTCGCCCGGTCGCACGCTCTCGATATTGGCGTCGCCCATGCGCTTGCCGACGGTGAGGTCAGCGAGCGCGACGTAGAACCAGTCATTGTCGGGGATGTTGATCTGCCGGTTGAAGTCGAGCGAGCTCGCCTTCTCCAGGCCCAGGACCGCGACTTCGACCTCGTGGTCGCCCGGCGGCAGGATGCGCTGAACGACAAACGCGCGGTCGCCGTCGAGCGGCACGTTCTCGCCGAGTGCGCTGACGCGATGGCCCTCCGGCACATTGCGGCCGTAGACTGTGACGGCACCGCCGCTCAACGGAATGTTGCGTGACGCCGTGCGGTCCTCGCCCATGCCGGGCGCGATCGCCGCTTGCTTCGCATCGGGCGCAAAATCGCGCGTCGTACGCACAATCGTCAGCGGAACCGTCTCGTCGTAGCGGCCCTTGGCGTCATAGACGCGCAGCACGTAGCGGAACTCCGGCTCGCCCTCGAACTCGGCCGGCATGGTCCATCCCGCCTTGTCGTTGACCGCAACCGGGACCACGGCGACCGGCGTTTCGGCGTCCATGCTCGCAGCGGGGTAGACGCGGATCTCGGCACGGTCGATGAAGGCCGGATAGTTGGATGTTGCAAGAAATTCGACCGTGTCGCCGGCCCGATAGCTGCGCCGCACCGGCATTGTCGAGACGTTGAGCAGCGGCTTGGCTTCAAGCCCGTCGAACTTGACCTGAATGTCGACTTCGGCAAGGTCAACGTCTGTCCTGCGCTGCCCGTCGACCGGCCTCTTCGCATCGGCCGTAGGCGGACTGGATTCACCGGTCCGCGCGCTTTCTTCCACCGCCTCGCCGTCGACACTGATGGAGAATGGAACGCTCCTGGCGTCGGTGGGGGTCTCGCGCTCGGTGTTCTTGCCCGTCACCAAGATGCTGGATGCACTGTTGTCGAGCACCTTGCCGCGGATTTGCGTCCGGCAGTCGTCGGCAGTGCAGACGTCAGCGTCGGGAGAGGCCTGAGCCAGCGCCCCGCCCACGGTCAGCATGACCAAGGCAAGGGCGCTGCCCAACAGCAGGGAGTGATGTCGCGAGGTCGTGATGGCCGTTCCGCCTTGTTCGAGAGGGTTTGCCCGAGTGCTCATTGGCCCACCTCCACTCGCGTCTCGATTTCCAGCCGGTACTGCCCTTTCCTTTCGCGCCAGCGCTTCCTGATGAGGTCGCCCACGTGTTGGAGTCTTTCATTCGCAAGCGCCCGGTCGGCGCGCGCGTCGACGTAACTCAGCCGCAGAACCGACACCTCCTGGCGGAGCACGTCGACCAACTGGTCGATCCCCTTGGACCAGCGCGGCTGCAGCGCCACACCGCCGGCCTCGAAGGCATCGTCGGTGAGGTCCAGACGAACGACGCGGCCGATCGCTGCGCCGAAGTTGAGCTTGGTCATCTTGCCGGCGGTGAGCCGCACCACACGCGGGTTCTCCGTCGTCAGGCGGTAGCCTGTCGGCAACGTGCGGGTGTCGAGCTTCATGATGAAGTTCGAGCCGATGCGCTGGTCCGGCAAGTCGGCGCATGCGACATGAAAGCGGCCATGCGCGTCCGTTGTCACCAGCACGCCGTTGACGGTGGCGAGCCTGACACTCGGTAGGCCGGGTTCACCCTTGTCCTGGTAGCCATCGCGGTTCTTGTCGTCGAAGACCTTGCCGATGATCTCGCCACAATCGAAGACCGGCTCCGCAAGGATCTCGACGGATGCCCTCGCATCCGGTGCGGCCTTGAGGCCGTCCTCGTCCGTTGCGATCGCCGTGTTGACGTGCTTGCCCGGTCCAGCCGTGCTCAGCGCCATCAATTGCAGGCGGATGACTACCGTGCCGCCACTCTTCAGCGCGAGGTTTTCGAAGACGATGTTGCGCCCGCTGACGCCTGGCGTCACCGCCACATCGTCAACCGTTGCCGAACCCTCGACGAAGCGGAAGCCTGCCGGCACCACGTCGGTGACGGTGAGGCCGCTAACGCGTGCCACGGCATTGTTGGTTACCGTGATCGTGTAGGGCGCTTTCTCGCCGATGCGGATGAAGCGCAAGCCCGCCTGCTTAGTCAGCGAGATGTTGGAAGGCGCAACGGCCGGCAATGCGATCAACGCCTGGCTGTCAGTTGACTCGACCAGGTTCGAGGGAACCACGGCACCGTCGCGATAGCCTTGGGCCTTCGCCGTGTTGTTAACACCGTCGACGATGCCGGCGGCATTGTCGATGTCGTCCTGGCTCAACTCGTAGGTCGCGGTGAAGGTGGCATCCGTGCCGGGCGCGAGCGTCAATGGCGTCGGCGTCAACGCCGACAGGGTGTTGGTGGCAGGCAGGCCGTTGAAGGTGGGGCCAGCGTCAACTGGCACGACTTCGTCGAGCGGAATGTTGCCGGTATTGGTGACGACGAAGCGGTAGACCAGCCGGTCGCCAACGGTCGGATCACCGCTGCCGTCGGTGTCCTCATAGGCACCCGTCTTGACGATGGCCAGCGCCGGGGCCGGCGGGATGACCGGGACAACAACGGGCTCGTCCGCATCGATGGTCGGCCCCGACGGGTCGTCGATCGGTTGCGACACCGGACCGTCCTTGTAGTTGGCGGTCACGGTCGCCTGGTTCTCGACCTTTTCGGCAGAGATGTCGCCCGCCACGATGGCATAGGTCGCCGTGAAGTTCTGCGTTTCACCCGGGGCCAGATCGCCGACTGTGAACGACGACGGCGTGATGCCCGGCAGCGGATCGACGATCTCGACATCGGTGAGATCGAGGTTGCCGGTGTTGGTCACCTCGAAGGTATAGGTGATGATCTCGCCCGGCGCGGCGGGCTCGTTGAGCCCCGACACTGCCGATTTGACCAGCGCGATCGCGGGCGACCGGGTCAGCGGGACCACGACTTCGTTCGAGCTGACCGGCGGCACGGAGGTATCCGTGCCGGTGACCGGATCCATGTAGATACCCTCGACCGAGGCGGTGTTGCGCACTTCGCCTGCCTGGATGTCGGATTGCTTGACCTCGTAGGTCGCCGTCAGCGTCACTGCGTTTGCCGCACCTGGCAAAAGCGTCGGGATCGTCGTCACCGGCATGACCAGATCGGCCAGCGGATCGCTGACTTCGACATTGGTCAAAGTCACATTGCCGGTGTTGGTGACGACGAAGCTGTAGGTGATCACGTCGCCCGGAACGGGCAGCGTGCTCAACGCGGCGGTGTAGGACTTCTCGATGCCCAGCGACCATGCCTTGGTCAGCGGCTGCTCGACAGGCGTGTCGTTGGTGATGTCGGTACCGGAGATATCCGTCACCGTCGTCGGCGTGCCGCCGACGCCGGGGCCAGTGCCAGCGACCTCGGCCGTATTGGCGAAGCTGCCACGGTCGATATCGGCCTGCGTCAGCGTGTAGGTCGCTGTGAAGGCGCCGTTCTCGACTGCACCAGCCGCGAGCGGTCCGGTCCAGCCCGACGTGTTCTGCACAACGACGCCGCTGACCAGTTCCGTCAGTTCGATATCGTCAAGCGTCACGTTGCCGGTGTTGTGTACGGCAAAGGCATAGGTGATCACGTCGCCCGGAACGGGCGGAGTGCTCAGCGCAGCACTGGTGATCGTCTTGATCAGGCGGATCTGCGGCGCGCGCCCCAGGTCCGTCGTCGTGGGATCGTCAGTTTCAAACGTGGTGCCGCCCCGGTCGGTAACTGTCTGGGTCGGGTCGATAGTCGACTTGCCCGTGGTGACAGCCGTGTTGATCACCGAACCGGCGTCGATGTCCTCCGGCTTGAGCGGATAGGTCGCGTTGACCGTGATATCCGTGCCCGATGCATTGCCGGCCTTGTTCTGCGGCTGCAGCACGACGGTCACCAGCGTAGCCGCGTCGGTGGGGTCGATCACCACGCCCGGCAGCAGATCGACCAGCGTGATGTTGTCGAGCGGCACGTTGCCGATGTTGCGAATGACGATCGTGTAGGCGATCTCCTCGCCCGGCTGGGGCGGGGCGGACAGACCCGAGGTATCGCCCACCTTGGTCAATGCAATCGCGGGCGAATGATCCGGCAGATCAGTGATGACCTCGTTGGAATCCCTCGGGATCTCGGGACCCGTCGGGCTGTTGAAATCGATCTTCGCCTTGTTCGTCACCTCGCCGGCATTGATGTTGGCCTGCGTCAGCGGCGCCGTGACGGTGAAGTCGACTGTGGCGCCCGGGGTCAGGCTTGCAACGCTGGCTGGCGTCACCGTGGCATCGGGGAACGGATCGCTGACGACGAGATTGGTCAGCGTGACGTTGCCGGTGTTTGTCGCCGTCACGGTCCAGATCAACGTGTCACCCGCGCGCGGCACGGATGGAATGGTGCTGGTCAGCACCTTGACCAGCGTCAGGTCCACGTTCCTGTGGAGCGGCACCGAGGCAGTGCTCGGGGGCGTGCTGATCGAAATGACGTTCGGACCATGCACACCGCTGGCGGTGGCGCTGTTGTCGACTTTGCCGGCGTTGATGTCGCCAAGCTTGACCGCGTAGTTGGCATAGACGGTAGCGACCGCGCCCGGAGCCATCGTGCCGATGGTGAAGGCACCGACAGGATCGGGCGTGACGCCCGCGAGTGCGTCCGTCACCGCGACGTTGCGCATCGTGGTGTTGCCGATATTGGTGACCGTGAACTTGTAGCGGATCGTGTTGCCGACGACCGTGGGGTTGGCGATGCCGGTCGCATCGTGGACTGTTTTGAGGATGGTTAGTCCCGGCCAGCTAAGTCCGGGAACGGTTGCACTGTCCGTATCGGTTACATTGACGGGGGCCCCGCCATTGACGCCCCACTGGCCCGTTACCGTTGCCGTGTTGGGCAGCGTGCCGCGATCTATGTCGGCCTGGGTCAGCGCATAGGTGGCCTTGAAAGCCGTGTCGTTGGACGCACCAGGATTCAGCCGCGCAATCGGCGTGTTCGACACCCAGGTCAGACCACTCAGCGGGTCGGTCACGGTCACGTTGTGCAGAGGCGTGTTGCCGGTGTTGGTGACCGCAAACGTGTAGTCGATGATGTCGCCCACCGCAGGGTTGCCAGCGACACGGCGTGGCGTGGCGGTCTTGGCCAGCGTGACCGCCGCCGAAGCCGCCGGCGTGACAGTGGTCGGCGTGTTGTTCGCGGGCTCGTTGGGGACGCCATTGCCGTCAGGATCGGGGTTGGCATTGTTGTGCGACTTGTCTTCGGGCGTCTGGCCCGAATTCTGGCCGGTACCGGTAACCTCTGCCTGGTTGGTATGGACAAGCGCAGGAACCACGCGCGGGACCACAGGGTTGACTTCAACGTTGAAGGTCAGCGTGCCGGTCGCGCCGGCAGCCAGTGTTCCCCCCGTCACAATGTTGGTGGCGGTTGCCCCATTGAAACCCGCAGCGAGCGATCCGAAGTTCGTGGAAACCGAATTGACCCGATATTGCCCCTCGGCCGGCGCTGCGGTGCCGCTATTGGTGCCGAAATTCTGCGATGCCCCATTGAGAACGTCCGAAACGGCGATGCCCGTAATGGGTTCGAGGCTGAAGTTCCTGACCGTCAGCGAGTAGTTGATGGTGTAGCGGCCATCGGCCAGGACAACCGGGGTTCCAGCCACCTTGCCAAGACCGATGCGCGCCGTCGGCACGCGGGTGAAGTCATGCTTGGTGCCGTTCACCGCGTTGGTGATGACGATGTTGTCGATCCGGCCAACGCCATTGGCGACAGCCGTCCCCGCGCCGGTTCCGGCCAAGGCCCTGCCGTCGACCAGATGCTTCTCGGAAATGGTGCCGTAGTAGACGCTGTAGGTGCCGGGCGGCAGGTCGTCGAAGCTGTAGTTGCCGTCCCCGTCGGTGGTCACAGAGCGCGTGATCGATGCGCCGTCGTGAAGCGCCGTACCTTCCACCTGGATGGTGACGCTGGCAATTCCGGAATCGACCGCATCCTTGGCATCGTTGGCGTTGAAATCGCGATAGAGCGTGCCCTTGATGCTGCTGCCCTGGACAAGATCCACCTTGCCGGTGCCGGTGTTGTCGGTGGGGTCCTGGTCGAAGGACAAGGTGGTGGCTGTCGCCGAATTCTCTGCGGCCTGCGCCGACATCTTGGTGATCTTCGTCTTCAGCGTGACCGTCACCGTGGCGCCCTGGGCGATGTCGCCGAGCTCGCAGCTGATGTTGCGCTGCCCGATGACGCCCGTGCAGGTGCCGGCCGATGCGGTTGGCAGGGCCGTCAGCTCCATGCCGTCGGGCAGGACGTCGACAAGGGTTACCCACTCGGCGACATCAAGGCCCGGTCCCGACTTGTTGGTGACGCTGATGGTCCAGGAGAATTCCTTGCGCAGGTCGACGGTTGAGACGCTCGGAACCTTGGTGACTGCAAGGTCGGCCTTCACCCGCACCGTGGTGTCTTCGTAGGACACGTTGTTGTCGGTCGGCGCCTCATAGCCAAGCGTCGTTTCGTCGGATGTGACGGAGACGTTGTTGGTGTGTCGGCCCCGTGCAATTCCCTTCATGTCTACAGCAAGGGTTGCCGTGCTGTTGGCCGGCAGGTGGGGAATGTCGCAGGTGACCGTCCCACCGGGCGTGGTGGAGCTGGTACCGTTCAGCACGCAAGTTGCGCCGCCCGGCAATGCCGCAATTCGCGGCTCTGCCAGACCGGACAGCGGCAACGTGTCGACAATTTTGACATTTGTCGCATCCGACGGGCCGCTGTTCCAAACCGCGACCGTGTAGCGCGTGTCGGTGCCGATGAGGACCGGGTCGGGGCCGTCAGTCTTGGTGACGATGAGGTCTAGCTGGGGCGGCAGGATTGCGATCGTCAGGCCAGCGTCGTTGTTGTCCGGATCCACTTCGCCGGTGCTGGTCGCGACGACGACGTTGTTCGTTATTGACGTATTGGTCAGCGGCATCGTGGGAACGACGCGGACAGTCACGGTCTGCTGCGATCCGTTGTTGATGGTGCCCAGGTTGCAGACCAGCTTCGCACCACCGGCAGTTACGGTGCCGGAAGCCGGAGATGTCGAGCACACGCCGGAGCTTGGAACGGCGTCGATGAACCGCAGGCCGTCGGGGAGCGTATCGGTGAGCGTGACGTTATCCGCGCTGCTCAGTCCATTGCGCGGGACGCTTGCAGTCAGCACGTAGACCAGTTCCTGGCCTGCCGCCGCACCGGCCGCAGTCGAAGGGCTGACCTTGCTCACCGTCACGTCGGTGCGCTGACCAACGGTGTAGTTGACGCTGCCGGTGTTGTTGGAGGTGTCGTTGTCGGGCACGGTCGTCGAAAACGCGACGGCGGTGTTTTGCTTGACGCCCTGGCTGCCGGCCCGGACCGTCACGGACACGATCGGGCAATCGCCGCTTCCCGCCACGCACACCGGTAGCGACGGTAATATGCACTGCAGGTCACGCGAATAGCCGCTGCTGGTCGGTGTACTGCAGCTCATGCCCGTCGCCAGCCCCTCGGCGATGCTGATGGTGACATCTGCCGGGCCCGGCTCTCCGCCGCCTGCCGCAGCGACGATGTCGGCGAGCCGGTCATCTAGCACCACGTCGGGGGCAGCCGCCGGTCCGGCGTTCACCACCTCGATTTCAAAGGTAACCGGGTCGCCGGCGAAGATCTGGCCGGGAATAGGATTAAGCCTCTTCAAGACGCTGATATCGGCCCAATTCAGGGCATCGGCGCTCTCGACGCCCGAGGTCGTTGTGTTGTTGCCGGGAGCAACATCGTCACCCTGATCGTAGTCCTGGAATGAAACAGTCATGCCGTTGGTGATCGACCCGGTCGCCGTGACCTCCGTGGTCAGCACGATGGGTCCGGTCTGCTGCGTCGGGCCGAGCGGCGATGCCTGTGTGTACTTGTTGGTGGTACAGACCACGTTCATGGGGCCGACGATCGGAACCGCCGGGCACGTCCAGCCTGCCGGCGCGGCAATATTGTTCACCGTAAGGCCAGCGGGCAGATGATCGGTGATCGTCAGTTCCCCGAAAAAGCCGGCGTTGCCGTCATTGCGGGTGTTCAGGGTGAAATCATACGAATTGCCGACCGTCACCAGCCCGCGCGGCGGTCCGGACTTCTGCGCAACCAGATCGATGGTCGGTTCGGCGATAAAAGCGGCACCATCATTGCCGGAATTGTTGGCGCTAGCGTCCGCGTTCTCGTCGGACGAACTGATCGTCGCTACGTTGGTGACACCGACCCCGGCAGGTGTAGCGGCAATCGCGCGCACTGTTATCGTGATCGGCGCTTCATAGTTGGTGCCGGCACCAGCGGCATACGCACAACCTATCGTCTGGCCGGTTGCTTGACAGGTCCAGCCGCTCGACGCATTGACGCCGAGGAACTCGTAATTGGCCGGCAAGACGTCCGTGATCGTCGCTTGGGTCGGCTTCTTGCCGGCAAGGCGTGGCTGCAAGGTGAAAACGATTTCATCGCCCACCAGCACCAGCCCTTGCGGGGCGCGCGTCTTGCCGATGCTGACATCGGTTCCCGGCAGGATCGCGATGTCGGCCGACTCTTCGTTGTTCGTGTTGACCGGATCGCGCGGCCCACTGCTCATGACCGCCGCTGCCACCGTAATCGTCGAGGCATTTTCGGTTGTCACCTGGGCAGCGAAATCGAGGGGGACCGACGCGCCGACCGCGATCGGGCCAGCGATGTCGCACTTGATGTTCGGGGCAGCATAGGAACAGCCGGCGGGAAGGGTCACGTTGGATGACAGGCCGGTCGGTAGTGGAATGGTCAGCGCTGCGCCCTGCGCAGGATAGGGACCGTTGTTGGTTACCGTGGCCCTGAAACTGGCGTTTGAGCCTGCCTGGACCGTCGCAGGATTGACCTCGAGCGCAACGGCAAGATCGGCGCCCTGCTCCACGGTCGTCATGCGACTGAAGCTCGGCCCCGGATTGGGGATCTTGGCCGCCAGCGTTACGTTGCCGGCGTCCATGGGGCGCATCTTGACGGTGGCGTTGAGCACGGCGTTCGGCGCCAGAGCGGGGACGTCGCATGTTACGACGAGCGGCGCGGTCAGTTCCGCCCCGCTCGGGTCGGGCAGTGGCGTACAGTTCTGCAAGCCATCGACACCGACAAACACCGTCGACACCGGGATCGTGAAATTGATTGTCGTCGCCGGGGTCGACACATTGTCATTGTTGTCGATTCTGACCGCATAGGGCAGCAGGCCGCCGGCCGCGATCGGGTTGTAGCCCGTATTGTCGAGGTTCAGCGTCCAGCCGCCGTCGGTCTGGGCATCGGCATTAGAAATGGCGAACAGCGAGATGAACGCAACCGCGCACGCTGCCTTGGAGAGGCAGTTGGCAACAACTTTGGAAATGAATGGCACTTAAATTACCTGCAGCATTCGTTGGAATCTCTAGGTCAAGATTCCAACGTGCGAGCAAAATTGATGAAACTCGCCAGTAAGCTAGAAATAGTATCTTCGAATTTCTAACGGACAATAATTGTCATTGTTGCTATTTCTAGGCCATCAGGTGTTCACTTCCAGATATTTTAGTCTTGCTGCGTCGGTAAATGGTCAGACGTCACGTTTCGTGAGCAATAAAGGACGAGCTTGCGTCTGCCGCGATCTATTGGGAGCGTGGCAGACGGCTTCAGCGGCAACCATGGGCGCAGAAGGCACCCGCGCCAGGGACCGGCAGGACAGGTAGTCGCGGGACACGCGGATAAACCTCTGGCGAATGCCTATCCTCTGCACTCCATAGCGCTGGCGTCATCTGCAGTACCTGTCTTCCAGAGCGCGGCCGACACGGCTCCCACCGTCTCCTAAGCACAACGCCTTCAAATTACCCAAGCGCACGCGTCGCTATTTCGGACACGTCTCTCCGTATCGGCAGGTTCAAGGCGAGCCACAACTGTTCGCCTGAACAGTTGTAATGGCAGGAGTGATGGGTAATATCGCGCCCCGAAATGATTCGTCCCGATCGAGTTGGCCGTGCTCAACCTAGTTGCCAGGGTGGTTGCCCACATTTGCGAAGCTGAAGACCGTGAACAGCTTTATGGGGCGCTCCAGTCAGGCCTGTTGAACCTGGGTTTCGCGACCTTCAACCTCAGTTGCCGCAAGCAATCCACTCTACAGTTCATGACGGACCCGACGCTGACCTCAATGTCGGACGAGGATTTGATTCACTACGTTTCCGAGCGGTGGTACGAACGCGATCCGCTGCTGGACTACACCGCCAGGCCGGGCAAGCCCAAGATCTGGTCGCCCCAGGATTGGCTCAATTGCGATCAGTTCGGCGAGTTTGCGGAGTATCTCGCCAGTCTCGCTATCCAAGGTGGGGTAACAGCGCCCTTGTCGCACAAGCCGGGCGCTATCAGCGCCATCACGGCGCTTTCCTTTTCGAAGAGCAACTTCACCCCCGAGACGGCGACCGCAGTTTACGTGATCGGCCAGACAGCCGCACTTCGCGCAGTCGCCTTGGGATTGACCAATACCAACTCTTCCAGCCTCGCCACGCTGTCGATACAGCAACTGGAAATTCTCGAATGGATGAAACAGGGCAAGTCCAACGGCGACATAGCCCTGATCACCAATCGTTCGAAACGCCTGGTCGCTTATCACGTGTCCGAAATTCTGAGAAAACTGGGCGTCACCAGCCGCGCGCAGGCGATAGCGATATACGCGAGCGAATAATTCGCTCCAGCTCGGGGCAAGCGCCTATCCGCAATACCTCCCATTAGCGGACGATTGGCCAGGGGCCGGAACGCGCGCCTGATCAGCAGATATCAGCCCGACATCATCGGGCGAGAGCTTTTGCCAAGCTCGCCATTAAAACTTGACAATAAGGATCAGCTTTGGGATTGGACGCCGAGATTAATCCTGACAACTATAGGAAGGTTTCGGTCATGCGCCTCTCACGAGTTTGCCTTAGTGGCTCCATAGCGCTTGTCGCGAGTTGCGTGGCTGGCATGGCGCTCGCCGATCCCATCACGATCGTCGATCAGGCAGGCCGCACCGTCACCTTGCCAAAACCTGCCGAAAGGATCGCCTCGATTCCGATGCCAATGGCATCCACCTTGATTGCCATTGACGGCGGCACTTCTCGTCTGGTCGGCATGAACCCACTGTCCAAGACAGCTATCGTGGAAGGCGTCCTCGGCAAGATATTCCCCGAAGCAAAGGACATCCCCTCTGACGTCACGGCCCCGAACTTCATACCGAACGTCGAGGAATTGGCGGCAACCAATCCGGAGCTGGTCGTGCAATGGGCTGACTACGGCGCCGATCTGGTCGATCCAATCACCAATGCCGGACTGAATGTGATCTTGATCTCATATGGGACCGAAGCGAAGACCCAATTCTATCATCAGATGGTTGCGGACGCGATGGGCCGGCCTGAACGCGCCGCCGAGATCAATGGCTGGCGCGAAACCGTGGCAGCCGAGTTGGCCGCCAAGACCAAGGGCATTGCCGCCGACAATCGACCAAAGGTGCTCTATCTCGGCCGGGCTATGGAGAACCTCACGGCGTCCGGGAACAAGGGCAACTACAGCGCCTGGTACATTGATCTCGTCGGCGGCGTGAACGCTTCGGGCGACGTCGAGGGCAATGGAACGACGATCAGCCCGGAGCAGATTGCGGCATGGGATCCTGACGTGATCCTCCTCAACAGCTTTGAACCGAAGCTCGGCATAGAACGCATCTACAACGACCCGATCCTCTCGCTGACCAAGGCAGCGCAAGGCAAGAAAGTCTACAAGATGCCATTGGGAGGCTATCGCTGGGACCCGCCAAGCCAGGAGAGCCCCCTGACATGGATGTGGCTCGCCAACCTGCTGCATCCCGACGTCTTCTCCTATGATCTACGGAGCGAGATGAAAAAGGCCTACAAGACCCTGTACAACTATGATCTCGGTGATGACGAAATAAACGGCATCCTGTGGACTGACATGCAGGGCGACGCCACCAACTACGCCCAGTTCAAGGCCAAGTGATGAGCGTCGTGGCGGCTGAACCCGCCCGGCGCGGGTTCTCGGTGCTTAAGGTGGGGGTCTTTGGCGCGCTTGTCGCCGCGTTGCTGATGTCCATGCTGTTTGCCATCGGTGCCGGCCGGTTTTCGGTCAGCGTGCCACGTATCTTCGATATCCTGATGGCCGGGGCGACAAACCCCGGCCTGGCGCCAACCTCTATGGACGAGCGCATCGTGCTGCTCGTGCGCTTGCCGCGCGTGTTGCTTGCCGCTCTTTCCGGCGCCGCCCTCGCCGTCGGTGGCGCGGCGTTGCAGGGCGTCTTCCGCAATCCCCTCGTATCGCCGCAGGTGCTAGGCATCAGCCAGGGTGCGGCCTTCGGCGGGGCACTGGCACTGCTGTTTGGCCTTTCGGGCGTAGTGCTGCTCGGCATGGCCTTCGTCTTCGGTCTCTCTGCACTGATCCTGGTCGGCGCGCTTGCCCGCATAAACGGGCGTACCGAGGTCATCACCGTTATTCTTTCCGGCATGGTGATCGGGGCGCTGTTTGGCGCACTGGTTTCCATCGTCCAGTTTGTCGCAGATCCCAACACCTCATTGCCGGCTATCGTCTATTGGCTGATGGGATCGTTTTCGACAGCTACCTGGGCGCGGCTCGGGCTTGCCGTACCGGGTATGGCGATCGGGCTGGCCATCATCTACCTGCTCCGCTATCGGCTGAACTTGCTTGCGCTGGAAGACAGCGAAGCCCGATCACTCGGCGTCAATCCTGATCGCGAACGCTGGGTCGTCTTCATCGCCATTGCGCTGATGACCGGAACCTCGGTCGCGGTCGCCGGCATCGTGGGCTGGATTGGCCTTGTTGTTCCGCACGCGGCGCGCATCCTGGTCGGTGAAGATCACAGGTCGCTGATCCCGGCCTCGGCCTTGATGGGGGCGGCTTACCTTACGTTTGTCGACACATTGGCGCGTACCCTGACTGCGGCGGAAATACCGCTCGGTGTGCTGACCGCGCTGATCGGCGCACCGGTGTTCGGTGTCCTGCTGCGCCGGCATTTCAAGGAGGCGAACCGTCCGTGATTGGCCTCGATAACGCGTCGGTCGCCTTTGGCCAGCGTACGCTGTTCAAGAACATCAGCTTCGACGTGCCGGTCGGCCGGTCGATGGCAATCCTTGGGCCAAACGGCCGCGGCAAGACAACGCTGCTGCGCGCGCTGCTCGGATTCCAGCCACTTGCCAGCGGAAAGCGTCATGCGCCCAAAGTTGCCGGTTATGTGCCACAGCACGGCGCCTCGCAGGCAAAGCTCACCGGACTTGAAGTTGTCGTCATGGGACGCGCCGTGCGGCTAGGTCTGTTCGGCCAGCCGTCGGCAAAAGACCGGGAGGCTGCGGAAGCGGCACTTGTGCAGGCCGGCGCCTGCTCGCTTGCCGGCCTGCGCTACGACCGTATGTCGGGAGGCCAGCGGCAGATGGTACTGATTGCCCGGGCGCTTGCCACCGGTTCGTCAGTGCTGGTTTTCGACGAACCGACTTCGGCCCTTGACCTGGGCAACCAGGCGCGGACACTCGAGCTGCTTGACCGGCTGAGGCTCCGGCGCGACTTCGCCATCATCTTCACCACCCACGATCCCAACCACGCGCTCGCCGCCGCAGACGACGTCCTGCTGATGATGCCGGGTGGCGATGAGGTCAACGGATCGGTTGCCGACATGATACAGCCTGACAAGCTTTCCGAGCTCTACGGTGTGTCGATGCGTTGGGTCGACGTTAACGGAGCGGCCGGGGAAGCCCGCCGGGCAATCCTGCCGGCGTTCGCCGGGATCGAGGCACTATGACCACCATCTATCTGAAATCCGCTTACGGCAAACCGTCACCGGGGATCATCGAAGCGGCAGCGCGCGGCGAGGCGGTCGTCGTAGAGCAGTGCGATCTTACCCCGGAACTCCTGTTGGCCCATGATGGCCTGATCACCGGCCAGCAACTCGACCAGGACGCGATGCTCGCATTGAGGCCAGCGCTCGAGGCCTTCCTCGACAATGGCGGTCGCTGGTTCTTCAACGGCCACGTGGTGCGCCCGATGATCGAGGGCCTTTTTCAATACCGGCCCATAACCGCCCCGAGGCGGGCCGACTTCGACCTTTCTTCCGTCAATCGGCATCCGCTCTACGACGGCATCGAGTTGAAGAAACTGGAAGCCAACAAGGGCGTGGCTGGCTTTTATGGTCGCGGCTGCAACCCGCTCCCTGTTGGGGCCGTCGCAATCAACGGGCTCGGGACTGCGCAGGTCCCAGTCGACTGGGTCTGGCAGCGGCCAAGTGGGGGGCGGTTCTTTTCCCATGCGGGAAACGACCTCGGCAGCATGGGCGTGGAATGGGGGCTTGCCCCGGAACTCACCGCTCGCATCCTCGCCTGGACCAATGGCGGTCCCTGCTTCGACCCCTGGCCGCAGAACCCGAAAAAACCAGCCGACATACTTCCGCTCGCCGAGCCGGAAACTTATGGCGGTCTTAAGTCCTCGACCAAGGCGGCGCGTCGTGTCGTCGCTCCTTCTTCTGGCACCTACTACAACGTCCGAAGCCTCGAAGGCTCCCGCTACGGCGACACTTTCGACGTGATCTGCACGCCGGAAGACCTTGCCGGCACCCTCAGGCCACAAGACGTGCTGTGGGTGCCCTGCCGTACGCCGGTGCAGCGGATGATCGCGCAAAAGCAAGTGATTGCACACCATCTTCAGGCGGGCGGCACAGTGATCGCGCTCGGCGAAAGCCGTTCCGACCTTTGGCTGCCTGCTATCGATTTTACTGAGACGCCGACGAACTGGTGGTGGTGGCTCGACCCCGACGCCAGTCTCGGCGTGCGTGCGACCGCGCCGGGCCATCCATTGTTGAAAGACATGGGCGACAGGGAGGTCACTTGGCACCTGCATGGCTGGTTCGTGCCACCCACGGGAGCTGAGGTTCTTGCCCGCGATGGCGAGGGTCGAGCAATTCTCTATGTCGACGACGTATCAACACCCGGCCGGATGATCATCTCGTCGCTCGACCCGATGTTCCACCATGGTTCGCACTTCATGCCGGCGACGACGCGTTTCCTCGACCGGTTCATTCCCAACATCAAGGCTTACATCAATGTATGATCAGATCACCGTCCGCGAAGGCGGCAAGGACCTCACCTTCTCGTTCGACGGGATCAACACATTTCACGGTGGCGGATTTCCCGGCGGTGTCACCCACGGGCTCAAGGCCATGCAGGCGGCCTTTCCCGAGCTATCCGACACCCCGCTCGAGCGCAGGGAGGTCACCGTTGTCACCGCCTTTGGCGGCCCCGGCGGACGCGACGCGATAGAGATGGTCACGCGGGCCCTGACGGAGGGACGCCTGACAGTCGACAAGAGCCTCGGCGGAAAGGACGTAATTTCCGCCCCTCCCGGCCCTTATGTCTGGCGCTTTACCTATCGCGGCAAGACCGTCGAAGTGAGGATCAAGCCCGGCCATGTACGCGAGGAGTTCGTAACCCTTGGCGCCAAACCGGACAAGACACGCGAAGAAAACGACAGGCTTGAATGGCTGAAGGCGGAAATGGCAGATCGACTTCTACTACTTCCGGCCCGCGACATTTACGACATCGCGAGCTGAGGCCAAATATTCTTGGGGTGGACGCTCTGGTGCAGCGCCCGGCAACCGCCGCGGACGCTGACAACCGATTGGCCCTATTTTGCGTTGGGGCGTGGTGTGTAGCCGTCGGACTCGATGACGGGCAAATGCGTCCATCCTGCGTCGCCTGGTAGGCGCGACCAGGCGCCGGCGGCGAGCACGCCGCCATCGACATGGATCGTCGTACCCGATACCCAACCCGACAGCAGCTCGGAGGCAAGGAACAGCGCAGCACCCGCGGAGTCCGTGCCCTCCCCGAACCGGCCGATCGGGAACCAGCGCTTGAGGTAGTCGCGATTTTCCGGCGGCACGCGTGGCGTCGCGACGATCTGGGCCGAATTAGTGGTCTCGGGCGCGATCGCATTGACGCGGATGCCGTATTGGCCGAGCTCGACCGCAAGGCTTTGGGTGAAGCCTGTGACCGCCGCCTTGAACGCCGAATAGACAACCGTCATCGGAATGCCGCGGAAAGCCTCGATGGTCGACACGTTGACGATGCTGCCACCCGGGCCACTGGCCCGTATCAGCGGGATCGCCGCCTTGCTCACATGGAACATATGCAGCAGGTTGACGCCATAAAGCGCTTCCCACTCTTCTTCTGTCGAATGCTCGAATTCGGTCTTGTAGCCGAGATAGTCGCCGACATTGTTGACCAGCACATCGAGCCTGCCGAAGCGATCCTTGACCGCCTCTATCACCTTGGCCACGTCGGCCGACTTGCGCACATCGGCCTCGATGACGAGATGCTCTTCGCCAAGCGCCTCGCGCACAGATGCGACGCGTGCGGGCTCTATCTCGGCGACTGCGACTTTCATGCCGGCACGGGCATAGAGCTCAGCCGTGGCGCGGCCGATACCCGCGCCGCCGCCTGTGATTAGTGCCACCTTGCCTGCCAGGCCAAGGATGGAGATTTCATCCGACATGCTGTACTCCGCTGTCTGTAAGTTTAAGTGGCCGACGCATGTCGGGGCGGCCTCGCCCTGAAACGCCCCTAGTTCGGGGTTTCCTGCGCCTCATATGTGTGGGTGCCAACTACCGTAAGGGCGCGGCGTGAGAGCTTCCAGCCGGTAGAGGTGCGCGCGAAGCGGTCCTGGTAACGGATCGTCATCTCGTAACAGAGGTAACGTCCGGCTGGATCGTGGAAATAGTGTCTTGCGATGCAATAGGTCTCGCCCTCGGCCCCGCCTTCGATGGGTTCGACCATCTGGTTGAGCACGGCATGGAAGGTCTTGAGATAGCGGTTCGCGACCATGGCAGGGATGCCGCTGAGTTGCTCGGGCCCCACGAATTTGCCACGCGGGGACTCAACGACGCCGTCAGGGGTGAACTGCGCGGCGAGCAAGTCTCCGTCGCCGCAGTCAACGGCACAGGCGTAGCGTTCGGACACGCGCCTGAGCGCAATCGCCATCAGCAGTGCCGCCTGATCGTCCGCCATGCCGCCCTCCTGAGACCGAACTACTTGCCCGTGACCTGCGCGAACACTTCGCGGATCGCACGCTGCGTATCGTTGCGCCGGTAGCCAAGGAGTTTGGTTTCTTCGGCGTCCGGCTCGTAGGCAAGTATATTGCCACGTCCCGGCACAATGAACATGTCGGGCAGCAGCGGATGTTCCTCGTTGCGCTCTTCGACCTGATGCGGATTGCCGACGGCATCGAACAACGCCTGGAAATACTGCTGGAACGTCAGATTCTCGTCGCCGACCAGATAGGCCTTGCCACTTTCGGCGTGCTGAAACGCACCCCAGATAGCCTCTGCCAATGACTGCACCGACATATAGTTGGTGCCGCCGGGCGGCGCGAAGATCGGCAGGTCCAGTTCGCCGCGCGCATAGGCCATCAAGGTCTCGTAGCGCTTGGTCGGCAAGCCCTTCACATAACCGATGATGGAAGGCGGATTGAGTGTCGAGACGTTGAAGTCGTCAGTCGCCAGTGCGCGAACGCCCTCGTCTGCGAGGCTGCGACCGCGCACATAGGCGTTGGTTTCTACCAGATTGGGCATGACCTGATGATAGTAGCTGCCGATATGGACAACGCGTCTAACGCCTGACTTGCGGGCCAGCTCGACAAAGTCTGGAACGCCCTCAATTTGCATTTTGGTCCAGAACTCGTTCTCGTCGACACCCTTGGGCAGGTGACGAATGTCGTTGCCTGCGGCAAACAGGATGCCGTCGAACGGCGCGAGATCGGCCGCCGAGAAGTCGCCTGTGGTGTAGTCGCCATAGATGGTCGGATAGGCAGCCATCGGGGTGGCTTCAGGAGCTGGTTTGCGTGCCGCAAGGACAACCTCATTGCCGAGTGCCTTGAGATAGCTCGCGGTGTGGCCGCCGATCATTCCGGTACCGCCAATGATGAGGATTTTCATGACCACGCTCCCGGGCATTTTCAATCTAGCTGCGCGCAACGATAGGCAGCGGAGGCCGAGCGACATCGTCCGTATCGACTAAGGAAAACTTTGAGAGCTCGGTCGCAGTATTGAGGGGCGGTGTCTTGAAGCTTGGAAGAGTTTTTGCATGTGGCCCGTCGTCAGGCAGTTCGACGGCATCGAAGCGGTTCCGGGGCGAGCCGGCCAGCGCCGGACGCGCGGCAGTAAAAAATTCCGCCGGCGAAGCAAAAAGCAACCCGCAGTCTTCGACTGCGGGTTGCTGCATCTATACTGACGTATCGATCAACTAGAACGTAGCGTCGAGGCGCAGGAAGCCGTTGAAGCCACCGCCTCTTCCGAAGTTGTCGAAAGTGTCGCCGTCGAAGTAGTTGATTGCCAGTTTTGCGTTGAGATTTTCGACGAGTTTGTAGTCGATGACAGTACCGAGCGAGTAATCGTTGGAACCGTCGTTGTCGAGCCAGAAATTGTCGTCGTGCGCATCACCGAAGTACTGTCCGCCGAAGCCGACCGACAGCTTCTCGTTAACCTGATACCTCAGGTAGGCAGCGAGCGTGTAGGCGTAGCCCTGGTAGGAACCGGCAATGTTTTCAAGAGCGCCGAGTGGGTTGATCGACCAATAGGTCGGGCCAGATTCATAGCCGGCGAGAAACTGCAATGTGAGTGCGTCGGTTGCCTTGACGTTGCCAATCGCCTTGAGGGCGAACTCTTCGTAGGCGTTGTCGTAACCACCATACAGGTTGAGTGACCCCCAGCCCTGGTTGATGGCAACCTTGCCGGTGACCAGCGGGACATAGTCGAAGTTGTCGGACTCTTCTTCCAGGCCCATCGACACGGCAATGCCGTTGCCAGCATCAATGGTGTAGCGGATCTGGTTGATGCGGTCGCCGCCGCCCGAGTCGAACTCGCCATCAAGTCCGCCGTCGAACAAGGTGTCGTTGTGACCGACGAGCAGGCCGCCGAGTTCGAAGTAGGCATAACGGAGAGCCGTTCCGCTTTCGGACTTAACGCCGCGCCACGTGTCGGTGTCGGTCGAATCGTTATGTACCCAACCGCCGCCGCCGACGCTCGCCTGGAACTCGATGTAACGGCGGAACGTGCCGTATTCGGTTTCCGAACGTGCGTCGAACTTCAGACGAGCGAGTGCCTGCTTCCTCCAGCCGGAGTCAAGAATGTGCTCGGCGTAGTCGAACTGGTAGCGGACGAGGCCACCAATCTTGAGGCAGGTCTCGGTACCGGGGATGTAATAGAAGCCTGCGCCGTAAACATCGCAGATGCGGACATATTCCATGGGCTCCGGCTCAGCGACGACGACAGCGTCGGCCGCACGAGCGCCGGAAACTGCGATCAGCGCCGCAGCAGAGCCGAGAAGAAGGCTCTTAATGTTCATTCTTGATTCTCCCAATTCAATTCTGAAACTGGCCTGACATTCGGGAAAACAGCGACCATTCCTGCTTTCACGTCCAAATGACGGATGATCCCATGCCGTTATTTGACGAACCGTCATCGATCATATCACTCAGGCGATCAACAACAATTGAACGTATTTATTTGAGTAATTTTGAATCGTTTGACATATGTGGCAATTCTAGCACAACATTAGTCACGAATACTGTTCACATAGGCCAGTTTGTTCGATCTGTGCAGAAGAAATGTTTATTTTGTTTATTTTGTGCATCAACAACATAGCGAGGCATAAGGCTGATACAGATGCAACGCCGAGGATGGACTTGAGGTTGGGGGCCGTCGGCGGCGCCTTGCAGGTATGTCCGACGACGCCAAGCGGGTCGGCACATTTGCGAGATAGCGGTGCAAAAGGCCAATCCTGGTAGCAGCGGAGCTTCGTGAGAGGTGGGCCGACGTCTCTTCGTGCGACACTCGTGGGTCGCGGCGTTCAGGTACCTTTGGGAGCGGGCCTAATGTCCGCTCACCTGTTCCACCCCCCGATCACGCTCGTCGAGTGGGCCGTTCCAAAAAAATGAAACTACGAGAACGTTTCGCCCCCCAGCGAAAAGGCGCGAGCGGCAGCGATGACTTCCGCAACACGGTCGCGCTTGAGCATGTCGATCGGTGTGCAACCAGCAAGATCAGGAGATGGGCGGCTTAGCCAGTACCAACTGACACGTGGGCCCGAGAGTATGGCAAGCACATCTCGTATGCCTGAGACGGGCCGCCCGTCGATGAACTGAGCCAAGGGGAAGACGTGCTTGCGACGCCCCGTCCGCAGCGCAATTACTTCATTGCGTCGCTTCCACAAATGCAGCGTCGATCGTGGAATGCGAAGATTTTCCTCCAGATATGTCTGCCCCGCAACCTGCCCGGCCCAATCTTCCATCAACATTGAATCGAGCTCACCGCTTGGGGCATGTGTGTCCCGAGGCACAGACACGTTCGCATCGGATTCCGACCCGACTGAGTGCCAAAGCCCCGGACTGTCATTCAATGTGAAACGGCGAACGGCTTCGGCCGCGATCGCATGGACAAATCTTGATGCCAAATCGGCCAGGTGGTTTTGCGTACCCTTGCCGGATGGGTCATCGGTTGGCGCAAGCAAGGAGATCAATGATGTGTCACGCCCATCGCTTCGGTTCCCCGTGGTCAGTTGGTCCGGGCTGAATTCATTGCCCAATCGCACCAGGGCGCGATCTATCTCATCGCTGATAAACCTGGCGAATTCGCCATTGCTTTTCTCGAACCCGTGTTCAGCTGCTATGTTCATATTGCAACCTTGATTGTCTCTTTGCGTCGAGCTTGCCCAAACCCTCCGCATGACCTTTTCCCGTTGTCGATCGCGAACCGTTCGCTCCCAGTGATTGGCTGGCGCTGCAGCTTAGGGGCTTGCCTGTCGCAGCGAGCCGCCGCCCTTCGCGTCTCATCGCCAACGACCAGACAGTAGGGAGCCGCCTGACGGCAACGAATGGAATGTGTGCGTCTCCGCGATTGCAGGATTTGGCAATGGACTCGTTCGCAATTCTTGATGGCGTACATGGCAATTGGCGAAGTCGGAAAGTTGGATTTGGCGGGTCTTCGAATGTGGGCTGCAGGCCGCACTCAACCGGTGCCCGGGCAGTTCGGTAGCGTAGCTTTCTAGACCGAGGTGGGGTTGCCAAGTGCGTGACGCCAAGCCACAGCCTCGACTTCGACCATGATCTCGGGCAGGACTAGCGCCGTGACGACCATGGCGGTGGCGGCCGGTGGATTGTTGGCGAAGATGCGGTTCTTGACCGTAGCATAAGCCTGATAGGCGTCTGTACTGGTCAGATAGCAGCGCAACGACACGACATGGCCGAGCGTCAGCCCGGCCTCCCCCAATACCGCCTCGATATTGCGGAACACATGCTCGGATTGCCCTGCGGGATCGCCGGCGCAGACGATCTGCCGATCCCGCAGTGCCACCTGCCCCGAGACGAGCACGAAGTCGCCGCATCCCACGGCCTGGCTCATACCGGGGAACGACATTCCGGGCGGATTGAGCCGTTCGACGTTTGGGGCGTCGCTCATGGTCGTCCAGCTCCCGGTGCGGGGGCTCGAACGACATCGATCCGCCCTCCCCTCAGCTTGGCTGTGACTTCGGGGTCATGGTGCGGGGCAACGCAGATGAAGAGGTCGCGGCCGTCGGCGCCGCCGAGCATGCAAGCATAGGGGTTGGCGTCGGGGATCTCGACGCGCTCTACGATTTCGCCCGACGGGCTCACCCTGAGCACCGCCTTTTCATATGGCGAAGCCGCCCAGACATGCCCCTCCGCGTCGAGGCAGATTCCGTCCGGCACGTGGCCTTCGAGGCCAGCAAAGATACGTCGATTGCTCAGGCTGCCGTCGGCTCCAATTGCGAAGGCAGTCAAACGGGCGCCCATCGACTCGGCGATGATGAGTGTTCGGCCATCGGGTGTAATGACCGCACCATTTGGGCACATCAATCCATCTGCAGCGACGCCAACATCGCCGCTGGGCGTGACCATCGCGAGCACCGTAGGTGCCGGGGCCTGGCCAGCATAGAAGTCGAAGCCGATGTTGCCGGCATAGGCGCGACCTTGTGCATCGACGACCATGTCGTTCGAATGGAAGGGGTGGACACCTGAGAGATCGGCGTGCTGCGTGAGCTTGCCGTCGCGTCCGCGCCTGAGCAGCTTTCGGTCGTCCATCGACACGACAAGCAGACTACCATCGGGCAACCAGCCCATGCCGGAAGGGCCGCCTGGCACGGCGAAGCTGTCACTGCGGGTACCGTCGGCGGCGAGCACATGGACGAAGCTGTCGTGCTGATCGGCGACCCACAACTGGCCGTCATGCCAGCGGGGGCATTCGGGATAGACGAATCCCCCCGCGATCGTGCGATCCGAAAGCGTCATGCCGGAACCCTGGCGCAGGCGCTGAGGATCTCGCCGAGCTTCTTGATGCCGCGCTCGATGATGTCTTCGCTGACATGGCTGTAGGCCAAGCGCAGGAACTGGCGACCATTGGCCTCGCCCATGAAACGCTCGCCGGGGCGGAAGAAGATGCCTTCCTTGGCCGAAAGCTCGGCCGCGCGCTGCCAGTCGACGCGTTCGTCGATCTCGAGCCAGAGGTAAAAGGAGCCCTGCGGCATGCGGAAGGTGACGTAGTTGCCGCAATAGTCGCGCACGGCGCGCGCTGCCGTCTCGGCCTTGCTCTTGTAGACCTTGTTGACCTCGGCGATGTGGCCCTCGAGCAGGCCGTCGGCCATGAACGAGGCCATGACGCGGGAGTACCACTGGCTGACCCCGAGGTCCTGACGGACGGCGGCGATGGGCTCGATGGCCGCAGCCGGCCCGGCGATCCAGCCGAGACGCAGCGCCGGCGCCACGATCTTGGAGAAGCTGCCGCACTGGATGACGCGGTCGTCGGTGTCGAGGCTGAGCAGGGTCGGCAGCTCCTCGCCGGCAAAACGCAGGTCGCCATAGACGTTGTCCTCGATTATGAGGAAGTCGTGTTCCTTGGCGAGCTTCAGCAGCTGTTTGCGGCGCGGCACCGACATTTCGGTACAGGTCGGCGTCTGGAAGGTCGGGATGGTGTAGACGATCTTGACCCTCTTGCCTTCGGCCTTGACCTTGTTCAGCAGGACTTCCAGCGCGTCGATGTCCATGCCGTGGTCGTCGACCGCCACGGTGCGCAGGTCGCCGCCGGCCATCTGCATGAAGCGCAAGGCGTAGGGGAAGGACGCGGCCTCGGCGACGACGACATCGCCCGGATTGACGTAGCCATTGGCGGCGAGCGCGATGCCCTGCACGGAGCCCGAGGTCAGGATTACGCCGAGCGTGCCCAGTTGCTTGCCCTGGGTGCGCTCGATGCGGTCGGCGATTTCCTTGCGCAGACCCTTGAAGCCGAAGACCAGTTCCTCATAACCGGTGGCGGGGTCGAAGTAGTCGAGAACCTTGGCGCCATGTTCGTCGAGCGCCTTGCGCGCGAGGCGCACGAGATCGTCGGTCGGAAACGTTTCCGGCGCCGCAAGCCCCTGGTCGAAGTTGAAGATTGCCGGGACCTCGGGGTCCGGGAAAAAAAGCGCCGGACCGGAGCCGGAAAGTTTTGCGCGCAGATGGTCTACTGACATGAGTTCATTCCCCCCTTGGATAGTATTTCACAGGTGTTCGCCTTGTCCGGCGCATACCCGCTTTGACGGCCGTGCCCTTTGATCGCATTGACCAGCGTGCGCCAAAAATGGCGCCCCGGCGTTCGCGCCAGCGGCCAATGCAACCTGCCCCACGCATCTCACTCGCAAACCGAGTTCAACCTCGAAAAGCGGTAGACTCGACGGCTAAATTCAATCTCGTCCAGCCCAAGCAGCTGATTGCATTCAGGGATTAGGCGACAGCAGTACAGAATTTGGGTCAGGCCGCGACGGCTTCTGCAGAACCATGACGCGACACCTCCCGAGCCGCGCATGAGAGCATGGTCAATTGCTACCTCCCCTTGCAGATCGACCAACAGCCGGCCGACTGAGCGATCTGATTGGGATATTACGTATTGCTAAGACGACATTGGCCTCGTCCGAAAAGACTAGAGGTGTTGATCAGTCAGTCAGCGCGACAAGGCGGTTTTCATACGGTCTTGGCAAAGGGAGGTTCACACATGGCCTCTTGCCGATCTAGCCGATGGATCCAAGATCGGGCGGCCAGTCCATGCCAGCGAGATCGTACCAGACGCCGGGCGGTCCCAACTCTGAAGTTTGCGAAATGCGGCTCATCGTCCGACCGGACGATGCTGCGATCAAACGTCCGTGAATGGCTAGCGAGTGGAACAAGCGGAGGAGAAACGCATGAACTTCCAATGGAACAATTCCATTACGCGACGCACGGCCATCGGAATGGTTTCGGTGGCTGCACTGGCAATTTCGGCTGGCTTTTCGCACGCCCAGGAAACGATAAAGGTCGGCGGCATCATGTCCATGACCGGGGGCGGTGCCTCGATCGGCAAGACGGCGGAGGTGGGCTGGAAACTTGCCATCGAAGACATCAACGCTGCGGGCGGCATCCTGGGCAAGAAAGCCGAGCTCGTGCTTGGCGATACGATGACTGATCCGACACATGCGGTCAGCGAAGTCCGTCGCTTGATCGAAAACGAGAAGGTTCAGGTTTTGATCGGCCCGGCGACCTCCCAGGAAACCATCCCGGTTGTGCCTGTTGCGACCGAAAAGAGCATCGCCCAGGTGTCGTCAGCGGCATCGACCCAGCTGACGCCCGAAGCTGGTCCGTTCCATTTTTCTGGCTCGGTCACCGGGCTCAACCAGATGAAGCCGAACATCGACTATGCGCTCGACAAGCTGAAGCTGACCAAGCTCGCGCTGATATCTGACAATGGCGGTATGTCGAAGGCGGCTGTCACCGAGATCGTCGACTACCTCAAGTCGCGCGGCGTCGAGCCGACAGCCGTACAGGAATTCGCTTTCCGCACCGAAGATATGACCCCGCAGCTCTTCCAGATGCGCAGCTCGGGCGCCGAGGCGATCCTTTTGATCAACTCGATTGGCGATGACTCGCGCAAGCTACTCGAAAATCGTGCCGACATTGGCTGGGACGTGCCGGTGCTGGCCAACCAGACGATGACCAACTATGCCGTCGGCAATGCCGCAGTGGTCGGCGAAGAAGCATTCAAGGACGTCTACAGCGTCCAGTTTGTCGGCATGACCTATTGCCCGAGCGACCCGGTCGGCGAAAAGGCATTCGCCAAGTTCGTCAAGCGCGCCAAGGAACAGGTTGCCGACGTCGACCGCATGGGTGGCGCCTCGGCGCTGATTCCTTATTACATCCAGCCAGTCGTCTTGGCCGCTGCGATCAATGGATCGGGCAAGGCCGATGGTCCTTCGATAGCTGCTTGGCTGCAAGCCAACGCCTCCAAGGTCGAGATGCTGACGGGTCCGATCCAGGCCAGCGACAAGAGCCACTTCCTGCCCGCGCCCGAGTCGATCAAGGTGGTCAAGAACCCCTACAAGCCGCGCGAGGATGGCCTGGTCGAACGGGCCGACTGCGGCGCCTAAGGCACATCAGGCACTTGCTGATCATGCGGGCCGGGTCGCAAGACCCGGCCCGTTTTGTTTGCATGCTGCCCAATACTTATCCACTGACACGGTGTCAAAAATTCTACGTGGTGCATTTCGAATTGACGACGTGTCAATTTAATGACATAACTGTCGACATTATTCATTTCGCATTCGGGAGGAAGCGCGATGACCGGTTCAAGCACAATTCGCATGGCAGCTGCGTCGTCGTTCGTCCGGCATCTTGCCCGACGAAGTTTCCTCCCTCCATCCTGATCCGCTGATGCCTGGGCCGGTTGCCGGCCCTCGACACAAAAATCCAACTCATGACCTGCTGGCGCGCAAGCCGCGCTGTCGGGTGCTGGTCCCGCACGCCCCGTGCGGCGGATACTGGGAGCTCCTGCAATGACCTTTCACGCCAGATCGATTGTCGAATTCGGCCACTTCCTCAACCGCGTTTCCGACAGCCTCATGAGCGGCAGGCCGTTGCGCAACTCGCTTGAACTGGTTCGCGAGCAGTTCGACGCATACGCAGCGGTGCTCGTAATCGAGGATCGGGTGCGCACCGGTGAGACCTACCATGTGTTCACCGAGATCGATGAGAACATGACCGATACGGCAGGCGTTGCGCTTCCGCGGGCGGCTCAGCTGACATATCTGACGGAGCGCTGCCAGCCGATGTCGGCGACGCTCCTCGCCGCTGATGATAGCGCCCGTTACACCCTGTGGGTTTTCCGTGACCGTGCTGGGCCAAAATTCGACGACCAAGCAGCGTCGGTTTGCGAAATCCTGGTGTCCCAGCTTTCCCGTGGCGTCGAAATGTCCTGGCGTATGGGCGCGACCGAGGTCGAACGCTCGCTTTATTCCGATGTTATGGACAAGCTCTATGTCGGCGTCGTTATCCTCGATCACTCGGGCAAGATCATCCGTGCCTCCGATGCCGCCACCCGCTTCCTCGAGGCCCGCGACGGCTTGCAGATCCAGGGTAATCGTCTTCGTGCGACCTCGGCCAAGGAAGACCGCGATTTCCAAAATGCGATCAAAGCGGCCATGCAAGGCGCTAGCGCAAACGAAGCAGCGGCTTCGCGCGGCCTTTCGCTGACCAAGCAGTCCGGTTCGCGCAATCTCGGCGTCATCGTTCGCCCGATCCGCGGCAGCAAAGACAACGCTGCCGCTGCCAATTCGGCGGTCGCCGTCTACATCCGCGACCCTGAGACGAACCCCGAGGTCGAGGGCGAGCTTGTGCGCCAGTTATTCGACCTGACCCCTGCGGAGGCAGCCGTGGCCCGTCGCCTGACGGCGGGCCTGTCGCTTGAAGATGCTGCGACCTCGCTCGACATCAGCCGCAACACAGCGCGCGCGCATCTGCGCTCGATCTTCTCCAAGAGCGGCATCACGCGTCAGACGGAGCTCGTAAGACTGGTGCTGAACAGCGCGGTCATCCTCGGCCACGGCCCGCGCCAGGCCGCCTGACAGGCGCGTTCCAACTCCACGTTGACCCAAACTGAAAGCGCTGGCGGACAAAGTCCCCAGCGCTTTTCCATTTAGATCCAACAGAGAAGTCCCCGCTCAAAAACCGGCAGGGGGAAGAGCCAACAAAGCGTCCTGGTTTTGGCTGCCCTGTCAGAACAGCGACTTGAGCTGCTCCTTGGAATAGCCGACGCCTTCATCGCTACGGCCCTGCTTGACCTTCATCGCCCAGGCCGGGTCGGCCAGTAGCGCGCGCCCGACAGCGAGAACGTCGAATTCGTTACGTGCAAGGGGCTTTTCGATCACGTCGAGAGGTGCCACTTCGGCAGCATTCAAGCCCGGCCTGTCGAGGCCAACCCCTCCGACTGCGATCACGGGTAGTCCAGTGATCTTCTTGGTCCAGCCGGCAAGCGTCATGTCGTTCTCGGCTGCGAAGCCCGGCTCCCACATGCGTCGCGTCGAGCAGTGCATGATGCTCACGCCCGCGTCAACCAGCGGTTCCAGCACCTCGGCCAGTTCGCCTGGCGTTTCGCCAAGTACTGCCTTGTAGTCTTGTTGCTTCCACTGCGAATAGCGAAAGGAGATCGGGAAATCCGGGCCGACGCGGCTGCGCATTGCTTCGATGACCTCGACGGCAAAGCGCGTGCGCTCACGGCGGTTGCCGCCATAGCGGTCGGCGCGGCGGTTGGAGGTTGCCCAGAGGAACTCGTCGATCAGGTAGCCATGCGCGCCATGGATCTCCACCCCGTCGAATCCTAGCCGCTGTGCTGCTTCCGCAGCCTCGGCATAGGCCTCGATGACCTCGATGATGTCATTATCGGTCATCGCCTTGGTCGGCTCGGGATGGCCGGTGAAGGCATTGAGGTTTTCCGATGGTCCGACGCCGGGTACGCCAGGTTGCGGCGCCATCGCGGAGTTGCGGAAGCTTCCGGTATGCCACAGCTGCGGCATGATCTTGCCGCCAGCGGCATGCACGGCAGCACGCACCTTGGCCCAGCCGGCCAATGCCGCCTCTCCGGCGAAATAGGGCACGCCCTCGTAGCTCGGCGCCGTGGGATGACCGATGTAGGTCGCCTCGGTGATGATCAGGCCAACCTGGTTGAGCGCACGGCGCGAATAGTAGGCCGAGACTTTCTCATGCGGGGTCCCGTCGGCGCAGAAATAGCGCGACATCGGCGCCATGGCGATGCGATTGGAAAGCTCGAGGCCTCCGATCTTGATCGGCTGGAACAGCTTCTCGGCAATCAGCCCGT
Organism: Aminobacter sp. AP02; assembly: GCF_003148805.1. Classification (GTDB taxonomy): domain Bacteria; phylum Pseudomonadota; class Alphaproteobacteria; order Rhizobiales; family Rhizobiaceae; genus Aminobacter. The sequence continues at coordinate 123,695 of NZ_QGGX01000004.1, read as the reverse complement.
CAGCAGCCTGCCGGTTAGTAGTCAGATTGTCAGCGCACACGATTGCCACGGATTTCATTGCCCTTGCGCATGGTTTCGATGAAGGCTTCGAGCGGCGCCGGTTCCGGCAGCGCTTCTTCTGGCCCCGAACGCGCCCAGAATTCCTTCCAGGACGGGAACAGCTCGTGGAACGAGCCCTCATAGGGCTCGCGGCCTGGCCAGCGCATCTTGCGCGAGCCGACTGGCGGCTTGTTGAGGTCGGTCGCATACCAGTACAGCGGCTGACGGCGGCGGAAGCACCAGCGGCCGTCAATTCGCTCGTAGCGGTCGTAGTACATCATCTGCATGATGACCCATTCGGCGCCGCATTCGTGCTCGTTCTTGGAGTAGACGATGCCCACTGCATTGTCGGCGTCGACAAACTCGATGATCGTCGAGCCGACGTGATGGGAGGTGCCGTCGAACTGCTTGCGCATGGTATCGTCGAGCCAATCGCGCAATGCTGCCCTGCCCGACTTGCCGCCGCCGACCTTGACGTCGGGCGCAAAAAGCGAGGCCATCGCGTTCATGTCGCGCATGTCGAGCGCCAACGAATATTTGGAAATCAGCTGGCGGATCTCGTCACGCGATTCAAGCCTGTCCAGCCGCGCCAGGATTTCGGCCTGTGCGTTGTCCGTTTTGTCCATGGTCTTCTCCGATGCCTGATGGGCCTTGACGCCTCAGAAGTAGTAGCGGCCGACCATGTCGGCGACGCAGCCCGGCTTTGTTGAGCCCTCGATCTCGATCGTCACCCGCACGGTGGTCTGAACGGCATTGCCGGCCAAGAGCTCGGCATGGACCAGTTCGCCAACCGCACGGACCTTGGAGTTGACGGGGACCGGTGCGGGAAAGCGCAGCCGGTCGCAGCCATAGTTGATGCCCATCTTCATGCCTTCCGCCTTGAACAGCTCCGGCAGGAACCCGTTGATCAGCGAAAAGGTCAAACATCCATGGGCGACCGTCGTACCAAACGGCCCATCCTTGGCGAGCACCGGATCGACATGAATCCACTGGTGATCGCCGGTCGCCTCCGCAAAGGTGTCGATGCGCTTTTGGTCGATCAAAAGCCAGCCGCTCGACCCGAGGTTCTGGCCAATCGCCGCCACTGCCTCTTCAGGCAACGAGAAGACGAGACCCATCGTCAGGCCCTCTGGCTGGAGACCGAGACGACCTCGCCGACCATGTAGCCGGCATAGTCGCTGGCCAAAAACATCATGACATTGGCGATTTCCCAGACTTCGGCGGCACGGCCGAAGGCTTCAAGGCTTGCCAGGGCGTCCAGCTGTTCCTGCGGCGCAGATCGCTTGAGGAAGTCGTGCATGGCGATAGACGGTGACACGGCGTTGATACGGATGCCATATTCGGCGGCTTCGACGGCCGAACAGCGTGTGAATGCCATCACGCCAGCCTTGGCAGCTGCATAGTGGGACTGGCCCTTCTGGGCACGCCAGCCAAGCACCGAGGCGTTGTTGACGATGGCGCCCTTGCCACGGGGCTGCATCTTCTTGAGGGCCGCGCGCGTCATGCGCATGGTCCCGGTCAAGGTGACGTCGAGCACCAGGTTCCATTCGGCGTCGGTCATCTCGACGACGGGCTTCAGGCCGCCGAGCCCGGCGTTATTGATGAGCACGTCGATGCCGCCGAGCTTTTCATCCGCCGCGTCGACTAGCGTCTGCACCTGCTCTTCGTCGGTAACGTTGCACAGCTGGCTGTAGATTTCGACCGTCGGCGAGAATTCGCGCAGCTTCTCTGCGGCTTCCGCCAGGCGCCGGTCATGGACGTCGGAGATCATGATGGCGCGGCAGCCTTCCTCGATCGCCTTGCGGGCCGCGGCAAAGCCGATGCCGACGCCAGCGGCGGCCGTGATGAGCACCGAGCGACCCTTGAGCAGGCCGTGGCCTTCGACATAGGCGGGAACGGGAATGATGTTGGTGGTCATGGGGGCGTCCTGTTCCAATTACTTCTTGAAGTCGGCGTCGCGCTTGCCGACGAAGGCGTCACGCGCCTCCTGCGATTCCTGGGTGAGATATGCCTGGGCGGTGAAACCCTGCTCCCAGCGGTACTTCTTTTCGAGGTCGCCATCCTCGATGCCGTTGAGCGCTTCCTTGGCGAGACGGATCATGATCGCGCTCTTGGCGGCAATGGTCTTGGCGAGCTTGATCGCGGCGTCGCGCAGTTCCTCACGCGGAACGACCTTTTCGACGGCGCCCAGGCGGTAGGCCTCGGCGGCATCGATTGGCTCGCCGGTGAAGTACATCTGGCGCACCTTCTGCACCGGAAACAGTCGTTGTAGGTGCGCACCCGCACCCAGCGCGCCACGGTCGACCTCGGGCACGCCGAAGCTCGCGTCGGGCGAGCAGATGATGATGTCGGCCGAACCGCAGATGCCGATGCCCCCGCCGAGGATGTAGCCATGGGCTGCCACGATCACCGGCTTCAGGCCGCGGTGGATAGCGCGGAAGGTCTCCCAGTTGCCGGCATTCACTTCTGGAATACGCTCGGGATGCTTCTGCAGCTCCTTGATGTCGACGCCGGCGCAGAAGCCGCGGCCTTCGGCGCGGATGACGATCACGCGCACATCAACATTGGCATTGAGGCCATCGATCTCCTGCGAGAGCTTGCGCCAGCCAATGCTATCCAGTGCGTTGACCGGCGCATTTTCGATCACAAGCTCGGCGACGCCCTCTTCAATTCTGGTCCAGAACTGTTCGCTCATCGAATTTCTCCGTTACTTCGCGGCGACGAGCGCCGAAATTTCCCTCAGCCGCGCTTCAGCCTCGGCAACGATGCGCACGATCAGCTCTTCGCAGCTTTCGAGCTTGTCGATCATCGCGGCCGCCTGGCCCGAAGGCAGCAGGCCGGTTTCGGTGTTGCCCTCGACAACGCCGCGCTGCACCAGCGTCGGCAGGTTCGGTGCCATCACGGTCTGGGCAAAGCTGTTTTCGCCGCTCGACAGCACCTTAAGGCCAAGCTTGGCCATGGCGATCGGGCCAAGCCCGCTCTCCTTGCCCCACTGGCGAGCATATTTCATGCTCATTGCCAGGCGCGCGGGCAGGCCCATGCTTTCGAGGCGCTTGATCTCGGCGTTTTCTATGAAGCGCTGCGGCATGCCGTCGACGGCGGTAGTGGTGCGGATCAGCGTCGGATCTTTGGTCGCAAGGTAGCGGTCGAGTGCGGAACGGGGCACCGGCGATTCTTTGGTCATCAGGAATCGCGTCCCCATGGCGATGCCGGCCGCACCGTAGCCGAGAGCTGCTGCAAGTCCGCGACCGTCAAAGAAGCCACCAGCGGCCACGACAGGAACCTTCACGGCGTCGAGCACCTGCGGCAGCAGAATGGTCGTTGGCACAGCGCCCGTGTGGCCACCGCCCTCGCCGCCCTGAACGGTGATGATGTCGGCGCCCAGCTCGACGGCCTTGACCGCGTGCTTGACCGCGCCGACCGTCGGCATGCAGACGACTCCCGCATCCTTCAGCCGCTTGATCGTCTTGGCGTCAGGGCCGCGGCCGTAGCTTACCGCGCGCACCTTATGCTTGATGACAGCGGCGATCACCTCTTCGGCGTTCGGCTGGAACATGTGAAAATTGACGCCAAAAGGACGGTCGGTCTTCGACTTTATGGCGAGCAGCTGGTTTTCGACGTCACCCGGTTCGGTCGTCGCCCCTGCAAAGAAGCCGAAGCCGCCGGCATTGCAGGTGGCGGCGGTCAGATTGGCGTCGGCCACCCAGCCCATCGCAGTCTGCACCACCGGATAGCGGCTGCCGAGGCGTTCGCACAGGACGGTATGCAGGGACATGAGGCGTTCTCTCTTGCTGGATTTACGGCAATCGCCCGTTTTTTGGGCGGGCGGTTGCTCTATCTGTTTTCAAATGATGCGCCGCACAAACTGGAACATCGTCTGAATGAACTAACGGCCCGGATCAGTAGAAAACGCGGCCGCCATTGACCATCAGCGTCTGGCCGGTGATGAAACGAGCCTTGTCGCTCGACAGGAAAACTACCGCATTTGCGATGTCTTCGGGTTCGCTCAATTCGCCGAGCGGGATCATGTTCTTGGCACGCTCGTAAGCGTCCTTGGGGATGCGCTGCATGGCACGCGTGTTGGTCGGACCCGGGCAGACTGCGTTGACGTTGACCTTGAACGGTCCGAGTTCGCGGGCAAGCGCACGGGTAAAGCCGAGCACGCCCGCCTTTGCCGAGGCGTAATCGACCGTACCGATGTCGCCATTCATCGCCGAGTCGGACGAAATGGATACGATCTTGCCCGAACGGCGCGCGCGCATGTCCTCAACCACCTGGCGCGTGCAGGTCAGCGTCGTCATCAACGACACGCCGATCACGAACTGCAGCGTCTCCGGCTTGGCCTGCCAGAATTCGGAATAGTTCTCCCGCGCCGTCTGGCCGATGTTGTTGAGCAAAATGTCGACTGACCCAAAGTCGCGCTTGATGCGGGTAAAGCTGTCGACGACGACCTGCTGGTCCGTCATGTCGCCCACCAGCGGCAGTGCCTTGACCTTGTGCGCGCGCACGAGTTCGGCGGTTTCGGCAAGCGCATCTGCTTCGCGGTCGAGGATCGCGACGTCGGCGCCCTCTTGCGCGTAGGCGATAGCCGCAGCACGGCCGATGCCATTGCCGGCGCCGGTAACCACAGCGATCTTGCCGGTGAATTGTCTCTGCTCAGTCATGCCTTTCCTCCCTCGATGCTTCAAATCTGGTGATGCGCCTCAGCCGCCGTGACGGCCAAACAGCGACAGAACCTCATAAGACAGGTCGTCCGCGCCGGGGCGTCCAGGTGGGCTGCCGGCGGCAAAGTCGCGATAGGCTTCCGCATCGACCCTGCGCTTGGTCGACCAGTCGAGCGTGATAGAGCGCCCGAGGAAGCGCCACTCGCCGTTGTCGCGCCTGTAGCGGTCGAGGCTTCGGCTCCCCGTGATGACCTCATGTGCGTCTGGGCCATGCGTGCGGTGATAGTTGATCTTGTAGACCTCGCCTTCGGCGCGGTCGCCATCGATCTCGAAGCTGGTGTTGACCACGTAGTGCGCAGTCGCAGCATAGTTCGACAGCGCCTTTTCGACGAAGGCCATGTAGGCATCCGGCCCGCCGACGAACATGTCGCCATGCTCTTCGTGCGCATCGTCGTGGTAGAGGCTGCGCAGCAAGGCGAAATCGCGCCTGTCCACCGCCCGCGAATAGGCCGTCACCAGACGGCGCAGCGCATCACGCGCCGCAAGCTCGTTCAGATCCGCCTCACGAATGCCCATGCAGGTCCTCCCAAAACCTTTCCGCCTCCGGCAACGGCGCAGGTGAAGATCGTTACAGCTTGCCGCGTGGCTCCCTCGGCATACCGAGCCCCTGTTCGGCGATGATGTTGAGCTGGATTTCGTTGGTGCCGCCGTAGATCGTGTCGGCGCGCGCAAACAGAAACATCTGCTGTAAGCGCTCGCGGCGCGGATATTCCGAAACCACGTTTCCGTCCATGCCGAGCACATCCATCGCCAGCCGGCCGAGGTCGCGATGCCAGTTCGACCAGTGGTATTTGTAGGCGAGGCCCTCGCGGCGCGTTTCAGTCGATGGCTCATCGCTCAACGCGCGCATGGCCAGATAGCGCATGGCGCGCAAGCCGATCCACGCACGCGCAACCCGCTGCCGGATTGCCGGCGACCGATCCGCGCCATTTTCCTTGGCGATTTCGACGATCAGGTCGAGTTCCTGCTGGAACCCCATCTGCTGGCCGAGCGTAGAAATTCCGCGCTCGAAGCCGAGCAGCGCCATGGCGATCCTCCAGCCATCGCCGGGCTGCCCAACGACATCCTCGGCCTTCGCGCGAGCGCCGTCGAAGAACACGGAATTGAATTCCGAACCGCCGCCGATCTGCTTGATCGGATGGATTTCGACGCCCGGCTGGGCGAGTTGCATCAAAAGGAAAATCAGGCCGTTGCGGCCGACAGATCCTTCCTCGCAGCGCGCCACCACGAAAATCCAGTCGGACAGATGCGCAAGCGAGGTCCAGACCTTCTGGCCCGAAACCAGCCAGTCGCCGGTTTCGGGATCCTGCTTGGCGCGGGTCTTGATGTTGCCGAAATCGGAACCGGCGCTCGGCTCGGAATAGCCTTGGCACCAGAATTCGGTGCCGTTGAGGATGCCCGGCAGGAAGCGCTTCTTTTGATCTTCTGTGCCGAAGGCAATCAGCGTCGGCCCCATCAGTCCTTCGCCGATATGGCCCATGCGGCCGGGGCCACCGGCGCGGCTGTACTCTTCCTGGAACACCACCTGTTCGGCGACCGACAGGCCGCGTCCACCATGTTCGGCGGGCCAACCGGGACAGGTCCAGCGACCGCGAGCCAGCTCTTGTTCCCATTCCTTGCGCAGGTCGGGAAGCGCGTCGCCCTCGCCCGAACCGCCGCGGAATTTCAGTTCAGCGAACTTGCCGGTGAGATTGGCGTTCATCCAGTCGCGCACTTCGGCGCGGAAGGCGTTCAGGTCGCTCACGGCCGGCCTCCGTCGCCAAACATCGCTGCGGCTATCTTGTCCATATGCGCTTCGCACGATCCCAGCAGCGCGGCACTTGCCTGCGCGCGCTTGAAGTACAGGTGCGGGTCGTATTCCCAGGTGAAGCCGACGCCGCCATGCAGCTGGATGGCCTCTTCGGCGGCAAGGAACTGTAGCTCGGATGCGACAACGCGCGCGCCACAAATCTCCAGCGCGCTCTCGCCCGCGTCAGCCTGTCCCATGGCAGCAGCGGCGCCGAACACCAGCGAACGCGCTTCGGCGATGTCGACGGCCAGCTTTGCGCAGCGGTGCTTGATGGCCTGAAACGAAGCGATGGTCCGGCCGAACTGCACGCGCTCGGAAATGTAGGCAAGCGTCATGTCGAAAGCGCCCTGCGCCGCTCCGATCTGCTCGGCTGCAAGTCCGAGATTGGCAAATCTAAGCGCTTTGGCGAACTGATCTCCCGTCACCGCACCGCTGTCTATGCGGCATTCGGCGGCCACTTCCAGACCGGGAAGTTCAAGCGATGCGATAGGTCGCGTACCGTCGATCACGCTGAGCGATGTGACCACCTGGCCGCCACTGCTGGGCAATGCAAACAGCGCAGTCGCACCGTCCTCCAGCCTTGCCGGAACAATCACCATGTCGGCGACAGCGAGATCTACGACCTGCCCGACCGTGCCGTCGAGGCGATAGCCGTTGGGGGTTCTGGCGGCCTGGACCGCAACCGTCGCCGACGGATCGGCCGCAGAAAGATCAGCATAAGCGACGGTCACGGCCATTTCGCCCGCGGCGATCGCGCCAAGGTATGTCGCCTTGGCCTCGTCGCTTCCAGCCGACTCGATGAGTGGTGCCGCCAGGCACACCGTCGACCAGAACGGAACGCAGGCAAGTCGTGAACCAGCAAGTTCCATCAAGATGGCGACTTCAGTCGCCCCGAGTCCCAATCCGCCGAATTCTTCCGGGATCGCCATGGCACACCAGCCGAGATCGCGCGAAATGCTGGTCCACAGCTCGACATCGTGCGTTGAGCCTGTATCGACGACGCGGCGTATGGCTTGCGAAGACGACTGCTCTCGCAAGAAGCGCTCGGCCTCCTCGCGGATCATCTGCTGGTCAGGTGTGAATTCGAGGATCATCAAATTCCATCAGGCACGTATCGGGACGGCTTTGTCATTGAACATTGCCCCAAGCGGAGTGGCTGCGGCAACGAATGCACTTCATGCCGGATGCCACCGACAAGCACCAGCGGCATCGTCCAAATGTGGGATGCTGGGCAACTGCCCCGCCTAGTCTATTCCCCACGGGAGCTGGCCGGCCACTGATGGCTGGCATGCATTGGAGGTCACGATGGGGCTAAGGCGTTTCGACAATAAGGTGGTGCTGATCACAGGTGCCGCCACCGGCATTGGCCGGGCGACCGCGCTCCGCCTCGCCGCCGAAGGCGCAACCCTGATACTCGCCGACCGCAACCTCGCAGGGGCGCAAGCCGCCTGCGCGGAAGCGACTGAAAGGTTCGGCGTCCGCGCCGACGCGATTGCCTATGATGCGGCCGACACTGCCTCGGCCCGCGACATGGTCGACACGGCGATTGCGCTGCATGGCTGCCTCGACAGCCTGATCAACAATGCCGGCATCTATCGTCGCGATCACTTCGCCAGGCAGACAGGCGACGAGTGGGCACTGGTGTTCCGCCTCAATCTCGAAAGCGTGTTCCATGTCGTGCAGCAGGCATTGCCGACGTTGATCGCATCGCGTGGCAATGTGGTGTCGACAGCCTCGACAGCCGGGGTCGACGGCATCGCTTATGCCGCGGCATACGCGGCATCCAAGGCGGGCATCATCGCCATGACCAAGTCGCTGGCAACCGAGTACGCGCCCAAGGGCGTCCGCTTCAATGCGATCTGCCCGGGCCGGGTCCGCACCGAGATAGGCACCGGCCTGCTACCCATTGATGACCAGGACCCAGCGATTTCCGTGCGGCCTTCCAAGCTGTTGGGCAAGATCGAGACCGGCGAGCCAGAAGACATCGCAGGCGCCTTTGCCTATCTCGCTTCGGACGATGCGTCATATGTCTCCGGCAGTGTCCTTGTCGTCGACGGCGCCCAGACGGTCGGCTGAGCGCCGGCTCGTTCAAATCATCGGAGAAACTCATGGATACCGAAACGCAGCTCGCCTTGCTCGAAGCGCGCATCAAAGGGCTGGAAGACCAGCTCGCAATCTACCAGCTGCTCGCGACATATGGACCCTCGGTCGACAGCCGCACAGGCGACGTCACGGCCTCGCTGTGGGCGCAAGATGGCCGCTACGATTTCGGTGCGGCACCGCTCGAGGGTGCTGAAACCGTCGGTTCATTGGTCAACATCGAGCCGCACATCAACTATGTCGCAGACGGCTGCGCTCACGTCATCTCCATGCCGTATGTCAGCGTCGATGGCGACCGGGCAGTGGCCACGGGCTATTCGCGCGTCTATCTCAATCAGGGCGACCATTGGCGTGTCGAGCGCGCCGGAGCCAACCGGTGGGAGCTGGTCCGCACCACGGAAGGCTGGCGCGTGCACAACCGTATCAACCGCCTGCTCAACGGCCAGTCGGAGGCTCGCTCGCTGCTGTCGCAAGGTGTCAAACCCAAGGAGTGATACCGCAAGCCGCCCTGCGGATGGACAGTCCTCCATTGGCGCAAGCCCAGGCGTTCGGTCCAATCCAGGTCCTGCGGGCCTTGAGCCAGTGCCGCCCTGTCAATCGCTAGTAGGTCGGATGCCCGTTCACCATCAGCCGAATGCGGTAGAGGGACGTCGTGCCGGCAATGTAAAGACAATTGAGTTTGGCCCCGCCGAAGACGCAGTTGGCGGACGGCTCGGGCAGCCTGATCTTGCCTATCAATGTTCCGTCGGGATCGTGGCAATGGATGCCGTCATGAGCCGCAACCCATATGCGACCTGCAACGTCCAGCCGGAACCCATCGAACAATCCTGCCGTACACTCAGCGAAGACACGCCCATTGGTCGCGCGCCCGTCAGCGCTGACGTCGTAGACTCGCATGTGTGCCGGATACTCGCTCCCGTGCGTGCGGCCGGTGTCCACCACGTAGAGCTTGCTTTCATCGATGGAGAAGGCGAGCCCGTTGGGCTTTACCATGTCAGTGATAACTGCCATGACCTCGCCCGAAGCCGGATCCACCCGGTAAACCTGGGATGAACCGATCTCGCTCTCGGCCTTGTTGCCTTCGTAGTCGGAGTCGATGCCGTATGTCGGATCGGAAAACCATATCGAGCCGTCAGATCGAACCACCACATCGTTGGGCGAGTTCAGCCGCTTGCCTTGCCAGCTATCGGCGACGACCGTGATTTTCCCATCATGCTCGGTACGCGTCACACGTCTGCCGCCATGCTCGCAGGTCACAAGTCTGCCCTGGCGGTCGACAGTGTTGCCATTGGAATTTCCCGATGGCTGGCGAAACGTGCTGACCCGCTCATCTGTTTCGTCGAAACGCAGCATCCTGTCGTTGGGAATGTCCGACCAGACAAGATAGCGGCCCGCAGCAAACCAGGCCGGGCCCTCGGCCCACAGGCAGCCGGTGAACAGTTTTTCGACCCGTGCGTGAAGGTTGACCAGCGGCGCGAAACGCGGATCGAGAATTTCAAACGCGACGTCCGACATATCTGCTCCCAAGTGCATGCTCCCTTCCAAGCCGGTTCTCGTTATGGCCGCCGGCCACCTTTCGCGAAATCTGCAGCCGCTTTTGCCAGCACATCGACAGGCAACAGCGCGTCAAGGACAAGCGCGGCCTCGTCGAGATCTGGAGGCTCAAGGTCTGCGAACTGGCTGTCGACCAGGCTTGCCGGCATGAAATGGCCGGTGCGCTCCAAAACGCGACGGTGGGCTGTGGCTGGATCGAGCACCAGATGAACGAAACGCAAGGACGGATTGAGTTTTCGGAGCTGATCACGATAGCGGCGTTTGAGGGCAGAACATGCGGCAACGACATCCTGCCCTCGCACAACGCGCGTGGCGATCTCACGGCCGATCAGGTCGAGCCAGCCCTGGCGATCTGAATCGTTAAGCGCCTGTCCATTGGCCATGCGCGCGATGTTTCTCGCCGGATGCAGCATGTCGCCTTCGACGAAGCTCGCATGGAGTGCCTCAGCAATCGCCAACCCGACCACCGACTTGCCACTGCCGCTAACGCCCATGACGATCAGCGGCGGTATGAGACCATGAGTCGTTATGCCGGGCTTGTTCAAGCTTTCACCCTTTTGATGGGGTCCGACCGTAAAGCAGCAGCATGGAGATGATGACGACCCCATAGATGATCTGCCGGCCGGCTTCGGGCATCTGAATGACCGAGAGGATGGACTGCAGGAGGGTAATCAAGATGACGCCTGCTACCGTCCCCAGATATGATCCCTTCCCGCCCAAGATGGAGGTGCCGCCAAGCACCACGGCGGCTATTGCCGGCAGCAGATATGCATCGCCCATGGCCTGGGCCGCCTTGGAGGCATAGCCTGCAAGAAGGACGCCGCCCAGCGCACTCAAGCCACCCGAGATTGCAAAGGCAATGAGCACGACACGCCTGGTGTTGACGCCCGACAAATAGGCGGCGCGCTCCCGATTGCCGATACCGTAGACGGCACGGCCAAAGCGCGTTTTCGTCAACATGAACACCATGCCCGCACCCACCAGGGCCCAGACGACCACAGCGTTGGGTACGCCCGGCACGAGTGCGCCAGTGGCCAGGTAGCGCATCGCGTTTGTTGCTGAATCCCGCGGCGCAAAGCCGCCCGTATAGACTACCATCAGCCCTTGGGCGACGGCGTTGGTGGCAAGTGTGACGATCATAGAGGGGATGCGCAAATAAGCGACGCCGAATCCGTTCAGCGTTCCGAACGCCGTTCCGCAGAATATGCCGAAGGGGATTGCCAGGGCGGCTGCCACGGGTCCGTATGCGGTCGCGGCACAGGCCATCATCGCGCCCCCCGCCACCACCCACGGCACCGAGAGATCTATCTGGCCGAGAAGGATAACTAGCATCATGCCTGTGGCGATCACGCCAAGGAAGGACGCAACCTTCAGCTGTTGGAGCAGATAGTCGGTCGAAAGAAAGCTCGGCGAATAGACGCTTCCGACAATGATCAGCGCCACGATGCAACCAAAGGCGGTCAAGATCGCAGGATCTGCGCGGCGAAGGAACTTGGGTATCCGCTTTACCGTCCGCATGGGCAAGGCTTCGCTCATCGAAACCACTCCAGCCGATTGCGCACCCTCAGAAGGCCAATCGAACCGAAGCTGATCGCAGCCAGCAAGATTACTCCCTGAAACAAGGGCTGCCACAAGGCATCCAGATCAAAGACGAACATGAGGTCGCCGATGGTTCGGAAGGCAAAGGCGCCGAAGATGGCACCAATGATGCTGCCCTTGCCGCCGTAGAGCGAGACGCCGCCAAGCACGACTGCGGCGATCGAAAAAAGCGTATAGGTGCTTGCGCTTGCCGTCGATGCCTCGCCCGAATAGGTGAAGAAGGTCAAAAACAATCCGCCGGTGCCGGCAAGCAGGCCTGAAAGGGCATAGGCGGCCAGCTTGCCACGACGGATCGGAACACCCGACATGTAGGCGCTCTGCTCGGACGAGCCGGCGGCATACGCAGCGCGCCCGGCAACAGAGCGGCTGAACGGTACCCAGATCAAAAGCACGATTGCCAGGAGAAACACCAAGCTCGTTGGCACAACGCCGAGCAATTTGCCGGTCATCGCATCAGCCAGCGTTTCGTTTACGGATCCTCCGGGCAACGGGCGCAACATCAGTGCAATGCCGAAATAGACCGCGCCGGTTCCGATGGTGGCAACAATCGGCTGCAACCTTCCAAACAGCACGATCAGGCCATTTACTGTCCCGCAAAGCAGGCCGACTGAAAGCACCAAAACGATACCAAAGGCTGTTTCCGCCGGTGTTCCCTGCACGAGCCAGGACGCCAGGCAATTGGTCAACACGAAGATCGATCCAATGGAAAGGTCAATTCCCGCCGTGATCACGACGAGGGCCTGGGCCATGGCAACGAGGGCCAGAAGCGTGGCCTTGTTCGACGCCGTCTGCGCAACGTTCGGCGTGAGCCCGGCGGGGTGATTGGTGATGTAGATAGCAAACATGAAGATGAAGATGCCAAGGGCGATCAGTGTTCCCCGCTGCTCCGCAAGCCAGTAGCGCCACTCGGTCATGATGATGGCCCCTCGATCCGAGTGCGCCCCATGTCGTGATCCACGTTGAGGGCGCTGGCAACTAGCGCGTGCTCATTGAGTTCGTTGCCCGCGAATTCTCCTTTGATCGTGCCGTCATAAAGGACAAGGACCCGGTCACAGCAGCCGATCAATTCGTCATAGTCTGTCGAGTAGTAGAGGATCGCCGCGCCCTGTTCGGCCAGACGACGCAGAAGTTGATAGATCTCCTGCTTGGTACCCACGTCGATGCCGCGTGTCGGATCGTTGAGCAAAATGATGCCGGGTTTGCGCATCAGCCATTTGGCGATGACAACTTTCTGCTGATTGCCGCCCGACAGCGCGCTGACCGGACCATTGAGTCCATCGGTCTTGACGGCAAGCAACCGCAGCATGTCCTCATTGGCCTGACGCTCGGCTTGGCTGTCTATGATGCCGCGCACGGAAAGCATGTCGAGCGCCGCGAAAGAAAGGTTGTCGCGTACCGACATAGGCAGCATCAGACCTTCGGTCTTGCGATCCTCCGGGATCAGCGCCATTCCCAGGGACTGGACCTTGGCCGCCGAGGGGCTGTTGATGGAGACGCGCTGGCCATCGACGAAGATGTCGCCGTCCATCCCGCGCAACACTCCGAAAATTGCCAGCAGCAGCTCGCGCTGGCCTTGGCCGTCAAGGCCACCAAGACCAACGATTTCGCCGGGCCGCACTGAAAGGGAGATGTTCTTCAGCCGATTGTCCCACGACAAGGTGCGACATTCCAGCGCCGGGCGGCGCGCGATGGCAGCAGCGCGCGGCTTTGGCGGAAAGACGTGGCTATAGTGTCGTCCGATCATCATCTCGACGACTTCGTTTTCGGATCTGCTCCCCGCTTCATATGTGGCGACGTTGCGACCGTTCCTGAACACGGTGCAGGTGTCGGCAAGCTCCGTGATCTCGTTCATGCGGTGCGATATGAACAGCAGCGCCATTCCTTCGTTGCGTAAGCGCCGCAGTACCGCAAACACCTTTTCAACATCCGCAGCGGTGAGCGCGGATGTTGCCTCGTCCAGGATGAGAATCTTCGGGTCCCGCGCAAGCGCCTTGGCGATCTCGACCAGTTGGCGCCGCGACAGCGGCAGGTCTCCGACCAGGGCTGCGGGGTGGATGTCTTCCGCTCCGGCCCGCGCCAGCGCATCCATGGCGATCAGCCGCTGTTTTCGACGGTCGATCAGGCCGAACCGTTTGGGTGGATCGGTGATCATGATGTTGTCGGCGACGCTGAGGTCGGGAATGAGCGAAAGCTCCTGGAAGATGCAAGCCACCCCTTGCCTGACAGCCGCCGCCGGAGATGAGAACGACATCTCCTGGTCTTTCATCAGCATCCTGCCCTCGTCAGGCATCACGACGCCTGCCATGATCTTGATCAAAGTCGATTTGCCGGCGCCGTTTTCTCCGAGAATGGCGTGAATGCGTCCAGCTTCAACGGTCAGGTCGGCCTTTTCCAATGCGTGGACACCGCCATAGCGCTTGGAAACCTTCTCCATCTGGAAGAGCGGGATGCTGTCCAACCGAACCTCCTGTTGCGAGTCGATGGCGCAAGGCTGCCGCGGGATTGCCCCGCGGCAGAGAGTTGGGTTGTCCCAGATCTACTGGTTTTCCTTGGACTGGCCGAGGATCTCGATAGCGGAGATGTCGATACCGCAGGTCGGGAAGGAGTTGCCGACAAAGAAGTTGTCCGACTGGTCCGGATAAAAATCTTGGCCTTCCTTGAAGTTGGGGTCCTCGACGATAGCCAGCGGCAGCTTGATCGATTGTGGAACCACATTGCCTTCAAGCGCGGCAAGCGCGGTCTTGATGGCGACCGCAACCTGGGCAGGACCGGAGCCGGCCGAAGAGCATTTCAATCCATCGCCGCTGAATTTGGCGCAGAACTTGCGAAATCCGTTCTCCGTTTCGCCGCCAAACGGTACAAATGCGTGTTTGGTGTCGATCATGGCCTGGACAATGCCGGTGTCTCCTCCTTGGCCAGTAATGCCATCGAACGGTCCGCTGGCGACTATGGCATCCGCCGTCACCTTCTGCGCAACCGCATCGTCCCACTTGCCGACAACTTCGACGACATCCCATTTCTTGCCAGTGGCCGCGAAGGTCTCCTGGATACCCTCGTGGCGGGCGCCGTCCACCGGATGACCGGCTACGCCACGCACCTCAAGGATCTTGCCGCCCTCCGGCAGATGCTTGACGAGCCAGTTGGCCCAAAGGACACCAAGACCTTTCTGGTCAACGTTGACGTTGATGAGATCTTCGGAGTCATCGACCGTACCGTCGAAGGCAACCACCACGACACCTGCGGCCTTCGCTCTCTTCAGCGCCGGAATGAGAGCAGCCGCGTTCTGTGCGTTTACGATGATGGCGTCGTAGCCTGAATCAATGAAGTTATCGACGGCCGAGATCTGCGCTGGCACATCTTCGCCGGTCGAGACGACCTTGAACTCCTTGAGTTTCGCTGCAACCTCAGGTTGCGCCGCATAGGCCTTGGCCGACTGGATCATCTGGATGCGCCAAGTGTTGGCGATATAGCCGTTGGCGAGGGCAACGCGAAACGGCCCGGTCTTTGCTGGATATTTGTAGAATTTCGTATCCGCATTCCATGGGGCGAAGCATTTCGCGTCGGCAGCTGGACCGGACACCACTTCCGGGTCGGCCATTGCCGTCGATGCAATCAAGAGAAACGCGCTGGCCGCGATCATGCCAGCCGCAAGCGACTTCAACATGTCAATCCTCCCGTTTCGTTTCATGACGTTGAGGATCGA
This sequence comes from Aminobacter sp. AP02, assembly GCF_003148805.1. Lineage (GTDB taxonomy): Bacteria > Pseudomonadota > Alphaproteobacteria > Rhizobiales > Rhizobiaceae > Aminobacter. The sequence continues at coordinate 108,187 of NZ_QGGX01000004.1, read as the reverse complement.
TCCGCAAGCGGCCAGAATGGCGGCACAACATTCCCTCGGCAGCGTCACCGCTGCGGCAGGCGAATGTCGGGACAATATCCTCCACATTGCACACCAAGGCCATTCCTCCCGGCAATTGGCGCAATTCGACGATGGTAGCGCTACCATCCTTGAATGTAAAGACGGCCCCGCTTCAGCGTGACGAGCAATGGGAGACTATTTGCGGCTTGTGCTTTCCCGGATCTTCAGCTCGAAACCGACGTCAACGACGTGTTCTGGTTGACGTGTCCCAGATAGCGCAGCACGAACCATGGCAACCGCGCGCCTGCCGATCTCGTAGCGATGCGTACGAACGGAGGTAAGTGAGGGAAAGGCCACTTCCATCATGTCGAGGTCGTTGAAGCCTGCAATGCCAATCCGTCCTGGTACTGCCAGCGCAGAGCGGTTGCATTCGAACAGCGCCCCCAGGGCCAGGTCGTCATTGTTGCAGAATACAGCGTCAAGGTCGGGCGACTTGGCAAGGGCGTGCCGCAACAGTTCGCGACCGAGCGAGACGCTGGATGGCGTGGGCGTCGTGGTCACCAAGCGCGGGTCATAGAGACCGGCCTCTTCAACCACGGCGCGATAGCCAGCCATGCGGCGCTGCGACCGAGGGTCCATGCGCGCGCCGATGAAACCGATCCTTCGGTAACCCATCTCCACAAGGTGGCGGGTGACCGTGCGCCCGCCTTCGAAATGCGAAAAGCCGATCATCATATCGACCGGATTGGAGCCCGTTTCCATGATCTGGACCACGGGACATCCCGCCTTCTGCAGCATCGCTCGGGCTGCCGGAGTCTGGTCGATACCGGAAACAACAAGGGCCGACGGTCGCTGGCTCAGGAAAACACGCAGCAAGCGTTCCTCTTCAATGCCCGAATAGTGGGTGTTGCCAAGGTGAAGCTGGAGGTGGCTGTCGCCCAGACCGTCATAGAGGCCGCGCACGACCTCGGCGAAGACGTTGTTTGTCAGCGACGGCACCAAAACAGCGACAATATCGTCCCGCGCCGAAGCAAGCGCACGGGCATTGCGGTCGGGCACATAGCCAAGTTCCTCGATCGCCGTGGCAATCTGGTTGCGTAGATCCTCCGAAACGCGATCAGGCTCGCGCAGAGCGCGTGACACGGTAATTGCGCCCACGCCAGCGCGGCGCGCAACATCGGCAATCGTCGGCTTGCCGCCGCCACGTCTTCTCCGCGCCACCAAGTCCGCCTTCTTCGTCGATGCGATAGGGTCCAATCTTGCACGGCATCATGCAACAAAGCCGGTTGGGTTGAGAAGCCAAGTGGAACAATTCGGTGGCGCTAAGTGGGAGCCCCTCCAAGGTGCGCCCTGTCGAAGCGCTTCATCCATTCATCGGAACACGCTGTGCGGTCCTCCGGCTCAATCGAGATCCTTTGGCCGATTTGACGGTTGGTGACCGTTGTTTCGACCAGCGCTTCGCGCGTGACAGCCGTTTCGAAAGACGCCCGATCCTTCCCGCGCCTCGTCCAAATGTGGGATGCCCTTGGTGTCTGTCGCCGCCATGCTTGTTGGCCGGGAGGACGCCAATGAAATCACTTGAAGGCAAGGCTGTTGTCATCACAGGTGCCGGCTCAGGCCTTGGCGCTGCCTACGCGCGCCACGCTGCGCGCCTAGGTGCAGCGGTGGTCGTCAACGACATCAGCGCCGAGGCCGCGCAGTCGAGTGTCGATTCGATCGTTGGCTCGGGCGGCAAAGCCGTCGCTCACGCCGGCGACATCTCGTCCTGGAGCTATGCCCAGTCGCTGGTTGACACCTGCATCGATGCGTTCGGCGCCATCACTGGCATCGTCAACAACGCCGGCATCCTGCGTATTGGCAAGATCCTCGACCTCACCGAGGCTGATATGCGCCGCATGGTAGAGATCAACCTCATCGGCACCGCTGCCTGCGCCAGCCACGCCGCACGGCGCATGCTGGCCGCAGGCAAGGGCGGCTCGATCATCAACGTCGCGTCCGGATCGCAGGCTGGTGACGTGGCGCTTGGCGGTTACGGCGCCACCAAGGGCGGGGTCGCCTCCCTCACCTACAGCTGGGCCATGGAACTGCGCGGCACCGGCGTGCGTGTCAACGCGCTGTCGCCTTTGGCGGAAACTGCCATGGCAGCCCAGAACAAGGCGTTGATGGCCGAACAAGCGGCCAGCCGCGAGGTGCATTATGCCGCCCTGCCCGACGCCAACGTCAATGCTCCGGTCGTCAGCTTCCTGCTCTCCGACGCAGCCGAGAAGATCAACGGCCAGGTCGTGCGCATCGCCGGCAAGCAACTGTCCTTCGTCACGCATCCGCTGATCGCCGATCCGGTGCTTGAGGGCGACTGGAGCTACGAAGCGGTCAGCGCAGCCTTCACCGAGACGCTGACCGGCAATCAGCAGCCGCTCGGCCTAGGCTACCAGAGGAAGCCGAGTTGAGCAGCAATGAAAACAGGCCCGTTGCGGTCGTCACCGGCGCCAGCCGTGGCCTTGGTCGCGGCATTGCCGTTGCGCTGGGTGAAGCCGGCTTCACCGTCTATTGCACCGGCCGCAGCGAGCGCAAGGCGATCGGCCCTTGGGGCGGCACCGTTAGCGACACCGCCGAGGCGATCGACCAGGCCGGTGGCAAGGGCATCGTTGCCATCTGCGATCATCTCGACGATGGCCAAACCGAAGCCCTGTTCAAACGCGTCGATGCCGAACAGGGTCGGCTCGACCTGCTCGTCAACAATGCCTTCGCCATGCCCGACTGGGCCGTTCCCGACGGCAATTTCTGGGAACGCCCGCTGTCGCTGTGGCGCGACATGATCGATGTCGGCCTGCGCTCGAGCTATGCGGCCAGCCATTTCGCGGCACCCATCATGGTTCGCCAGCACTCGGGATTGATTGCCAATACCTCCGGCCCGGGCGGCAAGGTCTATCGTCATAGCCTGCCCTACGGCGTCGGAAAGGCCGGACAAGACAAGCTGGCCCACGACATGGCCCACGAGCTCAAGCCCTTCGACGTGGCCGCAATCTCGCTGTGGCCGGGCCTGATCGGCACCGAACGCACGCTTGCCGGGATCGCTGCGGGTGGCGTGATTGGCGACAATGCCGGCAACCTGCCGCATATCGAGACGCCATTCTTTCTCGGCCGCGTGCTGGCGGCGATCCATGCGGCCGGTGACGCCATGGCGCTCAGCGGCGGCACCTTCTATTCGACCGAGCTGGCAAGCCGCTACGGCGTCACCGATACGGACGGGCGGCTGCCCGAGTCGCGGCGCCCGCTGTTCGGCGCCCCGCTCTATCAGCCGATTGCCGGTAAGGCCGTTGATACAAGAACGTGACACTAATGCCTGACGATAAAAATCCTGCATCGCGGCGGGCTTACAGAAACGCGAACCGTATTATATTCGATCCGGCCAGTAGCCTGGGCTTTGGGCGATTCGACCGCCGGTTGTCGAACGTTGCGTCGAGTATCCGAAGCGTGGAGTTGCGGCCTTGAGCAGGATAGCGCGTATGGCACAGATGGATGGCGGCGCAGGCGCAGAATATCTCGATCGTGATGGCTCGGCCCGCGCGTCGACCAATCCGCGCAAGGAATTGGTGCGCGAGCAGCTTATCGACATCGCCGCCGAGCTGTTCGACAGCAAGGGCTATGTCCAGACCAGCATCAACGATATCGCCCAGGCGCTCGGCCTCGGTCGCTCGGCGGTCTACCACTACTTCCGCAACAAGGAAGAAATGTTGGCCGCCCTCGTCGAGTCGGAAGCCCTGACGCCGTCCCACCGCCTTCAGGAGCTGATGGCCGAACCCGGCCTGTCGGCTTCCGAGCGGCTGCGTCGCGCAATCGTAGACGGCATCGTCCGCCGCCTGTCTTCGGGCTCGCGCTTCATCTTGTTGTCGCGCCTCGAAACCCAGATCCCGGAGGCGCTCGGCCCGATCTACAATCAGGGCCGTCGCCACATCTATGATTTTTATGTTCGCTGCATTTCCGATGGTATCGTCAGCGGCGAATTTCGGACAGTCGACCCAAAGGTCACCGCCTTTGCCGTGATCGGCATGGCCAACTGGACATCTCGCTGGTACTCGCCTTCTGGTGCCAAGACCCCAGTGGAGATCGGCGAGATCATCGCGGACATGGCCCTTGCCGGTCTGCGGGCCCATCACGACCAGCCGCGTGATGCCGAGGCCGTGCGCCAGACCATCTCCGGCCTGCGCCAGCAGATCGACGAGCTGGAAAAGCTGGTCAAATAGCAAAGTCCGCCTGATACCCGACGGCCTTAATCTGACGGCAACTTCCTGGAAATCAGTCGAATTTCACACCGGCCTGCTGGATGAAGGCGCTGTAGGTGTCAAAGCGGATGATGGGATCCGCGCCTTTGTAGGCCCGGATGTGGTCGAGCACTGCCTGACGCGAGCGACGCCACATCGGCGGGACGATCTCCAGCATCGGCCCATAGAGGTCGGGCGAACGGTAGTAGAGGATCGACTGGTCCTGGCCGGCGACACGGATCTCGTAGTCGCGCTCGTAGCCCGCGACCTCGACGCGCGCGGTCGCTTCGGAATGGTCATGCACCCAGAAGCCCAGGTGCTGCAGGCCCTCGCGCCCGGAGGCGAGGAAGTCCCTGTAGGGCGACGAGGCGTCGTTGGTTTGCTCGATCAGTTCGATCTGCACATCACCCATGTATCCGAAAGCGAGCCGCAGCTCGACCTCGACGGGCTGGCCGCGATGCCAGGTGGTGCTCACCGGCTGGCTGACGCCTCGCTCCATGAAGATGAAGGGACCGACGCCGAACACGTCGATCCAGTGGTGCATGGCTTTTTCGATGTCGCGGACGACAAAGCCGAGCTGGGTCGCGGGCCCCAATATGGGCTTCAATCCCTGTCCAAGTCCAAGCTCGGCTGTGGTCATCGTCCCCTCCCTGAAATGCCCGATCAGTTGAAGATTTCGAACAGGCCGGCAGCACCCATGCCGCCACCGACGCACATGGTGACGACGCCGTATTTCACGCCGCGGCGACGCCCTTCGATCAGCACGTGGCCGGTCGTGCGCGCGCCGGTCATGCCGAAGGGGTGGCCGACGGCGATAGCGCCGCCGTTGACGTTGACCTTGTCGGGATCGATGCCCAGCGTGTCGCGGCAGTAGACCGCCTGGCTGGCGAAAGCCTCGTTGAGCTCCCAGAGCCCGATGTCGTCGACCTTGAGGCCGTGCCTCTGCAACAGCTTCGGCACTGCGAAGATCGGGCCGATGCCCATCTCCTCGGGGGCACAGCCGGCAACGGTCATGCCACGATAGGCACCCAGTGGCTTGAGGCCAAGCTGCTCGGCGCGCCTGGCTTCCATGACCACGAGCGCGGCAGCGCCGTCCGACAGCTGCGATGAGTTGCCGGCGGTGACGTACTCGCCTGTCTTGATCACTTCGCCATCGGCGAAGACAGGCTTGAGCTTGGCGAGGCCCTCGAGATTGGTGTCGGCGCGGAAGCCTTCGTCCTGCGTCAGCGTGACGTCCTGGAAGCTGGTCTCGTTGGTTTCCTTGTTGACCACCATCTTGCGCGACGCCATCGGCACGATCTCGTCATCGAAGCGGCCGGCCTGGTGGGCGGCGGCTGTGCGCAGCTGGCTCGCCAGCGAGAACTCGTCCTGCGCCTCGCGGCTGATGCCGTACTTCTTCGCGACGATCTCGGCGGTCTCGATCATCGTCATGTACATATGCGGCCACTGCGAGGTCACTGCCTGCGAACGGGCGCGAAAACTGTTCTTGTGCTTGTTCTGGGTCAGGCTGATCGATTCCACGCCGCCGGCGACAACCGTTTCCATGCCGTCTACGATGATCTGCTTTGCGGCGATCGAAACAGCCATCAGGCCCGACGAGCACATGCGGTCGATCGACATCCCGGGAACGCTGTCGGGCAGGCCGGCTGCGGCAGCCGTCAGGCGACCGATATTGTAGCCCTGCGTGCCCTGCTGGGCCGAGCAGCCCATGACGACATCCTCGACGGCGTCGAGAGCGATACCGGCGCGCTTGACTGCCTCGCGCACGACGTGGCCGGACAGTGCCGGGGCCTCGGTGTCGTTGAAGGCGCCACGGAAGGCCTTGCCGATGGGGGTGCGGGCGACGGAAACGATGACGGCTTCGCGCAAAGGATTGCTCCAGAACAGTTGATTTCGGCGGGAACCCGGGCAGCAAATGCGCAGGTCATTTCTGCTGCGAAGCGTCCGGAACCGAAGTTTTCCAACTACTTGCTAGGAGCGGTGGGGCCACTGAACATCGTCTGAAAAGACTAACGGTAGCTACAAGCATTTCCGCCCGCACGAAATTTGCGGTCAGACGTGATATCCGCCGTCGACATTGATCACTTCGCCGGAGATGAAACCGGCGCGGCTGGATGCCAGGAAGCTGACGGCCTCGGCGATGTCGATGGCCTTGCCGTTGCGGCGCAGGGGCGTGGCCATGGCAGCTGCCTGCATGTACTTGTCGTCGATATAACCAAGCTTGCTGAGTTCGGTGTGCTGGCCGGTCTCTATGATGCCGAGCGCCACGCCATTGGCGCGGATGCCGTAGCGGCCCTCTTCCTTGGCCACACCCTTCATCAGCGCATGGACGGCCGATTTCGGCACCACAGACAGGCCGTCGGCCGCAGCAAAGCGGTACTGCGCCGAGCTCTGGCATGCAACGATCGAGCCGCGCGCCTTGCGCAGGTGCGGAATGGCGTAATGGATGACGTTGAAGAAGCCGAAGGCGTCCTGCATCAGGTGCTTGCGCATCTGTTCGGGCTCGATCTTGCTGAGGTGGATCAGCGGCACCAGTGGGCCCGCAGCATAGATCACCGTGTGGACGGCGCCATGGACTTCCGCCACGCCGTTGATAAAGGCGCGCGTCGCGTCGACATCTTCGATATTGAGCTTGTGGATGGACGCCTTGCGCCCCTCGCCGCGTACTGCATCCGCAGCGGACTCGGCCTTGGCCTGATTGCTGTGGTAGGTCAGCGCCACGTCGCAGCCGTCCCGCGCCAGCACCCGGCAGATTTCGGCCCCGACGCCACCGCTACCGCCGATGACGATTGCTGCGCCCTCTGCCGGATACAGTCCGCTCATTCCATCCTCCCTTACGATTTCATCGCCAGTTCTGCGTAGTGCCAGCCGAACTCGGCGACCGGCCGCGCCAGGGCGCCGGCCTCGCGGGCATGGGCGCTCGCCGCATTGCCGTCGACCACGCGCTTCATAATGCCCTGTCGGATGCCGGCGACACGGAACAGGCTGTAGGCGAGGTAGGCGTACCAGTGGCGGTCCGGGACGCCCTCCTGCCCCGTCGCCTTGAGATAGGCGTCGCGGTAGCTGCGCTCGTCGGGGATACCGAGTTCGCCGATGTCGATGTCGCCGAGCCCGCGATAGGGCTTGTTGGGTAGCCGCCAGGTCAGCATGTGATAGGCGAAATCGGCCATCGGTTCGCCCAGCGTGGACAATTCCCAGTCGACCACGGCCATCACCCGCGTTTCAGTCGGATGAAACAGCATGTTGTCGATGCGGAAATCGCCATGGATCAGCGAGGTGCGGGTCCCCGGCGGAATGTTGCTTGGCAGCCATTCGATCAGCCGGTCCATCGCCTCGATGGTCTCGGTTTCCGAGGCCCGGTACTGCTTGGTCCAGCGCGCCACCTGCCGGGCGACGTAGTCGCCGGGCTTGCCGAAGTCCTCGAGGCCCACCGCCTTGTAGTCGGTCTTGTGCAGGGCTGCCGCGACGCGGTTCATCTCCATGTAGATCGCCTTGCGCTCGGCTGGCGACTGATCTGGCAGCGACGGCGCCCAGAAAGAACGCCCCTCGACGAAATCCATGACGTAGAACATCGCGCCGACGATGCTCTCGTCGTCGCAGAGCAGCCGCGCGCCGGCCACTGGAACATCGGTTTCGCGCAGCGCGCTGATGACACGGAATTCGCGATCGACGGCATGGGCGGACGGCAGAAGCTTGCCGTCGGGCTTCTTGCGCAACACCAGCTTGCGCTTACCGTCGAAGCTGAGCAGCATCGTCGGGTTGGATTGGCCGCCGCGAAAGCGCTCGACCGTAAGCTTGCCCTCACAGCCCTCTATGTTGGCCCTGAGGTAGGCGTGCAGCCGCGCGACGTCGATCTTGCTGTCAGCGGCGAGCGGCTCGGTGCCGACGAAACGGCTGGCATCCATGGCGCGCCCTCCCCGGTCAGTCGGCGTATTTGGCGAGCTCGAGGCGCCCGATCTGGTTGCGGTGCACCTCGTCGGGACCGTCGGCGAAGCGCAGCTTACGGGCATGCGCATAATAGTTGGCGAGCACGAAATCTTGCGACACGCCGGCCGCGCCATGCGCCTGGATCGCCCAGTCGATGACCTTGCAGGCCATGTTGGGCGCGGCGACCTTGATCATGCCGATCTCAGCCCGTGCCGCCTTGTTGCCGACGGTGTCCATCATGTAGGCAGCCTTCAGCGTCAAGAGCCGCGCCTGGTCGATCATGATGCGGGATTCGGCGATACGCTCAAGCGTCACCGACTGTTCGCCGATCGGACGGCCGAAGGCGACACGGCTCTTCACGCGGCGGCACATCAGTTCCAGGCAACGTTCGGCAAGGCCGATCAGGCGCATGCAATGATGGATGCGGCCAGGTCCGAGGCGTCCTTGTGCGATTTCGAAGCCACGGCCTTCGCCGAGCAGCATGTTTGATGCAGGCACGCGGACGTTCTCGAAGATCATGTCCATATGGCCGTGCGGCGCGTCGTCATAGCCGAACACCGACATCGGCCTGAGCACCTTGATGCCTGGCGTATCCATCGGCACAAGGATCATCGACTGCTGTTTGTGCTTGTGGGCGCTTGGATCGGACTTGCCCATGAAGATCAGCAATTCGCAATGCGGATCGCCGACGCCCGAAATCCACCACTTGCGGCCATTGATGACGTAGTCGTCTCCGTCGCGGACGATTGAACTCTGGATGTTGGTCGCATCGCTGGATGCCACATCCGGCTCAGTCATCGCAAAGGCGGAGCGTACGGTGCCGTCAAGCATGCCGGGCAGCCAGCGTGCCTTCTGTTCTTCCGTGCCGTAGCGCTCGATGGTCTCGATGTTGCCCGTGTCAGGCGCCGAGCAGTTGAATATCTGCGACGAGAAATGCACCCGGCCCATGACTTCGCAGAGCGGTGCGTATTCGGTGTTGGTCAGGCCCGCGCCGTGTTCGGAATCGGGCAGAAACAGGTTCCACAGGCCTGCCTTCTTGGCCTTGGCCTTGAGTTCTTCGAGAACAGGCGGATGGCCCCAGCGATCGGCCTCGACCTCTTCGTGATAGCGGCCTTCGTTGGGATAGACATGCTCGTGCATGAAGGCATTCAGCCGTTCGAGCAAGTCCTTTGTCTTTGCGCTGTATTCGAAGTTCATCTCGCGTCCGCCACTGCTATTCCCAGGAAGGAGCCGCCGGCAAAAAGTGATGCCGGCGGCCGATGTCGTCAGGCGGCGCGGACGCCGGAAGGATTGCCCTTCAGCACCGTGGCGCGGACATTGTGCGGGTCGAGCTTGGCGATGATCGCCAGTTGCTCCTCGGTCGGAGCTGCCGTGGTGGCCATGCCTGCGGCGCGCAGCAGGGGGAAGCCGGTTGCGTCCTGCACCTGCTCGAAAGTCACGCCGGGATGCAGCGACAGCACCTGAGCCGCATGGTCGGGGCCGTTGAAGTCGAACACGCAGAGGTCGGTGATGACCACACCGAGCTTGACGTCAGCGGGCTTGGTGCCTTCCGGCCAGTTCTTAGCGTTGTAGCCGACGCTTGCCACCACATCGACCTCACCTTCGACGAAGGTGCGCTTCGAGTGGTTGGGCAGGAACATCGAGTTCTTGTGGCAGATCGAGTTGCCCGGGAAGCCGCGAACGCCAAGCATGGCGACCTTCGGCTTCTGGAACTCGCCGCCGAGCGCAGAGATGTTGCCCTGGCCGTAGCGGTCGACCTGCACCGGCGTCACCATGGCGTGACGACGGCCGCTCCAGACGTTGTCGAAGACGCGGCTGTACGGCATCCAGCCGGAAAGCTTCGGCCTGTAGTCGCCGCGCGGTCCAAGCGGGATAGGCTCTTCGACCAAATAGGCCTCGCCGTCGGTCATCATGATGCCTGGCGCACAGGTCAGCTTGGCGAGACCGGCGGCGAGACGCGGCAGCGGCCCGATGCCGGTTGCGAGAACTTCGCCATCGCTGGCCCAGGCCTGTGCGCCGGCAGCGATGATCAGTTCGGCAAGAGTGAATTCTTTTGCAGTCGTCATGTCGTGTCCGATCAGAAAATGGGGAGCGGCAGGGCTCGGATCTTGGCTTCGCCGCCAACGCTCGCGGCGTAGCTGGCCTCGTCGCCCTTCACATATTGGTCGAAATAGCGCTGCCAGCCGCCCTCTTCGGTCGCAGATGCGGCGTAGTCCTTGAGGTGGGCCATGTCCCAGCCATAGGCGTCATGCGAAGCGGTCGGGTGCGCGCCGAGCGGTGCCTTGACCACGCCGGACACGAAGCAACGCTCGAACAACTGGCTCTTGGCCTTGTCGGAGTATTCGGCATCGATGCGGTCGACCAGCACTTCCGTGGTGACGAACACCTTGTCGGCGGCACGGGCGAACAGTCCGTCGAAGAACGGGTCCGGACCGTCGGTCTGGGTGTTGCCCAGGCGGTCGGCACGACTCACGTGGATCAGCGCCACGTCGAGCTTGATCGCCGGCATGGCGAGCAGCACTTCGCCATCGCCATAGGGCGACTTCACCGTTTTGAAGTCAGGATTGTACTTCATTACGTCGGAGCCGAGGCCGACGCGGGTCGCGGCAAACGGCAGCTTGTGGCCGGCGGCCTGCAGGCCGAGCAGCAAAAGGCCCTCGTCCAACTCCGACACCTCGACCGCACCGGCCTCGCGAGCCTTGCGGAAGTAAGGCTCAATCGGCATCGCATCGAGCGAAACGAAGCCGTAGATCAGCTTCTTGACCTTGCCCGAGGCGCACAGCATGCCGATTTCCGGCCCGCCATAGGCGACCAGCGTCAGGTCCTTGAGGTCCGAGCGCAGGATCTCGCGCACCAGCGCCATCGGCTTGCGCCGAGGGCCCCAGCCGCCGAAGCCGATCGTCATGCCGTCGCGCAGCTGGGCGACGACCGCTTTCAGGTCCATTTCCTTGTTCATAGCATCCTAGTCCGTCTGTTCTTCAATCTTGGTTCGGCGGGATACGGCTCAGCCGTAGAAACCCCTGCCCTCGGCAACCAGCCGCTCGATCAACGCGGCAGGCTTGAAATATTGGTCGCCCACCAGCCCGGCATATTTGTCGAGCGCCGCCTTGACCTTTGGCAGGCCGACCTGATCGGCATAGAACATCGGCCCGCCCAGATAGGTCGGGAACCCGAAGCCGTTGGTCCAGATGACGTCGATGTCTCCGGGTCGCGCCGCAGCACCCTCGTCGAGGATCTTGGCCGCCTCGTTCACCATGGCAAACAGGCAGCGTTCGAGGATTTCCTCGTCGGTTATGGTGCGTGCGGTGAAGCCGCGCTCCTTGCGATGCGCGTCGAGCAATTCATCGACTGCGGGGTCGTGCGACGCCTTGCGGTTTTCGTCATAGACGTAGTAGCCCGCGCCCGACTTCTGGCCGAGGCGGCCGGCAGCCACCAGCCTGTCGACGATGTTGCACTGCTGCTCGCGTGGCGACATGCGAGCGACACGTGCGGCGCGCGCAGCGGCCATGATGTCCATGCCGGCGAGGTCGGCCAGCGCGAACGGGCCGATTGGGAAGCCGAAGGCGGTTAGCACGCGGTCGACCTGTTGCGGCGTCGCACCGTCCTCGAGCAGGAACTGAGCCTCGCGCGTGCGTTTGGAAAGCATGCGGTTGGCAACGAAGCCTTCGGAGCGCCCGACCATCACCGGCGCCTTGCCGAGGCGCTTGCCCAGCGCCGTGGTCGTGGCGAGCACGTCCGGCGCTGTGTTGGCGGCCCTCACGTTTTCGAGCAGCTTCATGACGTTGGCCGGATTGAAGAAATGCATGCCGGCGACGCGGGCCGGGTTCTTCGCCGTCTGGGCCAGTTCCTCGATGTCGAGGAACGAGGTGTTGGTGGCAATGATCGCGTGGTCGGGCAGAGCGGCGTCGAGCCTGGCGAACACGTCCTTCTTGACCGCCATATCCTCGGTCACGGCCTCGATCACGAGGTCGACATCGCCGAGGCTGTCATAGGAGGTCGTCGAGGTCAGCAACGCCATGCGGCGCTCCATCTCTTGCGACGTCATCGAGCCGCGCTTGATGCTGCCCTCGTAGATCTTGCCGATTGCCTTGACAGCCGCCGCCAGGCCCTCGTCCGACAGGCCGATCAGCGTCACCGGGATGCCGATGTTGAGGAAGCAGGCAGCAATGCCGCGCCCCATGGTGCCGGGACCGACGATGGCGACCTTGCTCACGTCACGCGGCTTGACGTCGGCATCGACGCCATCGATCTTCAGTGCCTCGCGCTCGGCGGCGAAGATGTGGCGCAGGGCCTTCGACTGAGGCGAAACAAGCAGCTCCTTGCAGGTCTTGTATTCGAGCGCAATCGCCTCGGCGACAGGGGTCTCGGTGACCATCTTGATCAGATCTACCGCCACAAGCGGCGCCTTGAAGCCTTTGTATTTCTTGGACAATGCCATACGGCTCGCTTCGAGCGCGGCGGCATCGAACGTCGGAACCGGCAGGTCGCTGGTGCGACGCAGCTTGGCGCCGTCGGCAACGACCTTCTCGGCGAAGGCAATGGCTGCCGCCTTGAGGTCACCCGACACGACCTCGTCGACGATGCCCTTTTCGCAGGCTTCGCGCACCGAGATCTGGCCGCCTTCGCTGATCATTTTCAGCGCCTCTTCGACACCGGCGAGGCGTGGCAGGCGCACGGTACCGCCCGAACCGGGCAGGATGCCCAGCTTGACTTCGGGCAGGCCGACTTTCGAGCCCTCGAGCGCGATGCGGTAGCTGCAGGCGAGCGCCACTTCGAGGCCCCCGCCAAGTGCCGTGCCGTGGATGGCGGCGACGATCGGTTTGGTCGCTAGGTCGAGTGTGTCGATCACTTCGCCCAGCAGTGGGGCAACCATCGGCTTCTTGAACTCATGTATATCGGCGCCGGCAATGAAGGTCCGGCCCTCGCACAGGATGACCATGGCGCGCGCGTCCGCATCGCTTTCAAGCGTCTTGACGGCTTCGATCAGCCCAGAACGGACCGAATGCGACAGTGCGTTTACCGGCGGATTGTCGACGGTCGCGACCAGAATGTTGCCTTGCCTGACGACAGAAACGGTCTTTGCGAGCAGCTCGGTCATGCCGGCACTCCTTCCCTGCTATTTCCTGAATTGCCCGTCACTAGAACGACCTTGCCCTTGACGGCGCGCTCCATGACGACGTCGAGCGCCTCGGCGAAGCGGTCGAGCGGATATTCCGCCGAGATATGCGGCTTCAGCTTGCCCTTGGCGAACCAGTCCATCAGCTCGGCGATGTTTTCGGCGTTCTTCTCCGGCGCAGAACGGGCATAAGCCCCCCAGAATACGCCGATAAGCGACGACTGCTTGAGCAGCAGAAGGTTGAGCGCGATCTTGGGGATGTCGCCGGCGGCAAAACCGATGACCAGCAGCCGGCCAAACAACGCGAGCCCGCGCACAGCTATTTCCGTCATTGCGCCGCCGACCGGATCATAGACCACGTCGACGCCTTGCCCATTGGTCAGCTCCTTGAGCCGCTGGCGCAGGTCCTCGGTCGAATAGTTGATGGTTTCATCTGCCCCGTACTCGCGGCACAGCGCCAGCTTCTCGTCGCTGGAGGCGGCAGCGATGACGCGTGCGCCCATCTGCTTGCCGAGTTCGACGGCCGTCAGCCCGACGCCGCCAGCAGCGCCGAGAACCAACAGCGTTTCGCCCGGTCTTATCTGCGCCCGATCCTTCAGGGCATGGTGCGAGGTGGCGTAGGTGATGAGAAAGCCGGCCGCCTCGACGAAGCTCATCTCGTCAGGAATACGAAACACCTTCCATGCGTCGACCGCAACCTGCTCGCCATAGCCGCCGATACCGGCGAAGGCCAGAACGCGCATTCCGACATCAAGGCGCTCGACACCCTCGCCGACGGCAATGATTACACCGGCGGCTTCGCTGCCCGGCGTGAACGGCAGTTCGGGCTTGGTCTGGTATCTGCCTTCGACCATCAGCCCGTCGAAAAAGTTGATGCCGCATGCCTCGACGCGTATTGCCACCTGTCCCGGCTTGACCACCGGTGCGGGGATCTCTTCGATCCTGAGTTCACCCCTCGGGGCGAACTCCTTGCAGATTACTGCCTTCATTTCCTAACGCCGCTTGTTGCTGCCATTTCGGCACTGCCAATTTCTTCAATCGAAGCAAGGAATGGGACAGGGGCAGACTGCGAACATCGTCTGATGGGACTAGTCGCAATTTCCCCGTCATTTCGAGGCCCAAACTGCGAAATTGCGCGGCAATCTTAGTCTCTTCGGACGATGTTGCCGGCGTCCCCAAGCGCAGGTTCGCGCATACAGTTTCGAGGAGAACAAGCATGGCCCGTTTGGCAGGCAAGGTCGCATTCATCACCGGGGCAACCGGAGGCATCGGAGAAGCAGCCGCAAGGCTGTTTGCCGAGGAAGGCGCAAAGGTTGCCGTCGCCGGCCGCAGCCGCGAGAAGGGCGAGGCCATTGCCGCATCCATCAGCGCATCGGGCGGCGCTGCCCTTTATGTCGAGACCGACGTCACCGAGCCCGACAGCGTCGAGGCGTCATTCAAGACGGTCATGGACGCCTGGGGCCGGCTCGACGTGCTCTACAACAACGCCGGCGGATCGAGCTCGGCCGACGGCCCTGTCACGGTGGCGCCGTTCGAGGAGTTCTGGCGCTGCATCAAGCTCGACCTCTTCGGCACATGGGTGTGCTGCCGCAACGCCATTCCGCTGATGCAGAAATCGGGCGGCGGCTCCATCGTCAACTGTTCGTCCATCGTTGGCGCCATGGGTATCCCCAACCGCGACGCCTATTCGGCGGCCAAGGGCGGCATCATTTCGCTGACGCGCTCGATGGCGGTCGAGTTCGCCAAGGACAACATCCGCGTCAACGTGCTGGTACCGGGCGCCGTTGCAACGGAGCGCGTACTCGGCTTCTTCGAGCGGGAGCCACATCTCAAGGCGCAGTTCGACGCCTATCTGCTTGGAATCGCCGAACCGATCGACGTGGCCAATGCTGCGCTCTACCTGGCATCGGACGAATCGCGAAAGATGACCGGACATCAGCTACCTATCGACGGCGGCATTCTGATTTCGTGACCGGTGAGCATGGCCTAGCTTAGTCTGTGCAGACGATGTCCGCATTGACCGCCGGGTCTTGAAGTCGTCCCGGAATCCCAATTTCGACTGCAGGAATACGAGTATGGAAATCCTGAGCCAGGTGCTGGCGCGAAACGCACGGCTGATCGGCGAGCGCAACTTCATCGTCACCGACAAGGAAACGATCACCTATGCGCAATTCTCCGAACTGACGGCCCGGCTGGCCAACGTGCTCAAGTCGCGTGGCGTGGCCAAAGGCGACCGCGTCGGCCTCTATCTGCCGAGCACGCCTATGATGGCGATCGGCTTCTGGGCCTGCCAGCGGCTCGGCGCGATCCCTGCCCCGCTCAGCGCCATGTTCCGCCACGCCGAGCTACGCAAGATCGTCACCCAGACCGGCATGAAGGCGCTGATCGCAGATGGCTCGACCTGGTCCTACTTCTCCGAAATCCGTACCGAGTTCCCCGACCTCGCCCATTGTCTGGTCGCGTCCGGTGACGGCAGCGCAGACGATCTCACCCAGTTGATGGCAGCGGCTCCCTCGATCTTTGAGGACGCGACCTGCCATATCGACGATATCTGTGCCCTGTTCTTCACCTCGGGCACCACCGGTGCGCCCAAGGGGGCAGCGCAGTCGCAGTTCAACCAGTGCTCGACATTGCGCGACATGATGGTCTCGCACGGCACGCGCTTCGCCGAGGAAACCTATCTCTGCGCCGTGCCGCTATTCACCAATTTCGGACTGACGGTGACGCTCAACCTCTGCCTCTACACTGGCGGCACCATCGTGCTCCACGAGCGGTGGGACACACAGCGGGTGTTGACCGATATCGGCCGCTACAAGGCCACCTATTTCGGCGGCACGCCGACCATGTATGTCTACATGGTCAACGAGGTAGACCCGGTGAAACACGACCTGTCGTCGCTGCGCATCTGCACGACGGGAGGCTCGCCCGTGCCTCAGCCGGTCATACGCCGCTTCGAGGAACTCTCGGGCGCGCGGGTCACCCAGGTCTACGGCTCGACCGAAACCAGCGGCCAGAACGTCATGGAGCCCACGGCAGGTATCCGCAAGCCAGGGTCGGCAGGCCTGCCGGTCGGCAGCTCGCGCATTTCGATCGTCGACGACGAAGGTAATACCGTACCCCAAGGCGAGATCGGCGAGGTCATCATTTCGGGCGACTGTGTCGCACAAGGCTATTGGCAGGACGAAAAGGCAACGGTCGAAGCGTTCGGCAATGGAGGCTGGAAGTCAGGCGACCTCGGTTACGTTGACGAAGATGGTTATCTGTTCATCGTCGACCGCAAGAAGGACGTCATCATTGCGGGCGGCCACAATGTCTATCCGCTCGAGATCGAGGCGCTGCTCTACAAGCACCCGGCGGTTGCCATGTGCGCCGTGGTCGGCGCCCCCGACGAGAGCAAGGGCGAAATCCCCGTCGCCGTCATCGTCAGGGCCGAGGGCCAGGACGCTACGGCCGAAGACATCATCCGCTACTGCCGCGAAAGCCTCGCCGCGTACAAAGCGCCCCGCGCCGTCCACTTCATCGACAACATGCCGGTCGAGGCTGCCAAGATCCGCAAGCGAGAATTGGTGCTGGCGCTGCGCGAAAACCGTCTCGACGGTTTCAGGAACAAATGAGACACTTCGTCTTCAGCAGAAAAAGGGCCGCGCAATGCGCGGCCCTTTTCTTGTTATGTCAGTATGTTGTGATTGATATCTGAACGTCAACTGAAGCTGCCTCAGGCAGTCGCGACGTCGCCCGCGCCGCCGAAAGCGCCCCAGCCGCCATCGACCGGCAGTACTGTTCCGGTGATGTATGAGGCCCAGTCCGAAAGCAGGAAAACTGCCGCCTGCGCCATTTCCTCTGGCAGCGCCAGGCGACCGAGCGGAGTGCGCCGTTCCAGGATGGTCGGATCGAATGCCTTGCGCTCGAGCAGCGCCTCGACCATAGGCGTCCGCGTGTAGGCGGGTGCTATCGCGTTGACGCGGACACCTGCCGGACCCCATTCGCAGGCCAGTGTGTGCGTCAGGTGGTTGATGCCGGCCTTGGCCGCGGCATATGCCGAGCGGCGCGGAAACCCACCAAGCCCGACGATGGACGACACGTTGACGATGGCGCCATGCTTTTGCGCCAGCATCGGTCGGGATGCTGCGCGGCACATCAGATAGGTGCCCCGAAGATTGACGTCGACTATGCGCTGCCAGCGCTCCACCGATTGCTCATGCACAGGCAGCAGATCGTCGCCGATCCCGGCCGAGTTGAAGACGAGGTCGAGGCCGCCCATCGCGACTGTCGCTTCGGCAACCATTCGCTCGCTGTCGGCTTCGCTCGATACATCGCCTTGCATGATGATCTTGGCACCCGTACGCGCCTGCGCCTCGTCCAACGTCTCTTTATTCAGGTCGGCGATGACCACCTCGGCGCCGAGATCGCGCAGCAGCTTCGCCGCCGCCTCGCCAATGCCGCTGGCGCCGCCAGTGACCAACGCCCGCTTGCCGTCCAAGCGGATCGAAGGGCTCATGCGTCGGGATCGCCTTCGTCATGAACACCCTGGCGGAAGTGGAAATCGGGCTGCCATTGCGCGCGCGGCTGGAGGTGCAAGTGCCAGTAGGCGTCGGCGACGAGATCATGATCGTATGGTGTGCCAGCCTGCATGGTGCCGTGGATGGCGACCGTCGAGACATGGATGCCCGACGGAGACAGTTCCTTTTCCAGCGAATGCCCAAGGCTACGCAATGCCGCCTTGCCAAGGGACGTCACGCCCCATTCGATCCATGGACCGAAGGCGAGCACGCCGCCGGTGAAAAGGATCGTGCCGCGGCCACGTTCGACCATCCTTGGCGCAACCGCCTGCGCCGAATGCAGTGCGCCGGCAACATTGGTCCTGAAGGCATCGACCAGATAGTCGACGCTTGCCGGTGCGCCATGTGACTTCCAGCCATCGGCGGTGCCGTATTTCACCTCGCCGATACGCGACGGTGTCACGAACCGCGCCGGTTCGATGATCGCGGCATTATAGATCAGCGCCTCTGCATCGCCGTGACGTTCGCGAATGGCTGTATGGACACGATCCATTTCGACTGGATTTCCGGCATCGCCGACGAACCCGGCGACGTCGAGCCCCTGGCTGCGCAACTCCCTTTCGTAGCGCGCGATCACCTCGGGACGACGGCCGACAAAGGCAACCTTGTGGCCTTCGCGGGCGAACTTCTTCACAAGGGCCTGGCCAAGGCCAGGCCCCATGCCCACAACGATCGTCGACGGCGCAGTCATTGTGCCACCTCGGTCTTGGTGACGGTCTCCGACTGTCCGGCGCCCGTTTGCGCCTTCCGCTCGGCGCGGTTAGCGAGGAACTCCTCCAGCGTGCCGACGATGCCCTTGCGCAAGAACAGCACGCAAAGAACGAAGATCACGCCCTGGATCACCACTACCCAGGCTCCGAAGGTCGCAAGCTCGCGCTGTAAACTGACGAGAACCGCCGCACCGACCACCGGCCCGAGTAGCGTGCCGACGCCACCGATCAGCGTCATCAAGAGCACGTCGGCGGAGGTCATGAAGAAGACGTCGGCAAGTGAGGCGAGCTGGAATATGATGGCCTTCATGGCGCCCGCCACGCCAGAAAGCATCGCAGACAAGGTGAATGCAATCAGCTTGAAACGGTCGGTCGAGTAGCCAAGCGAGATGGCCCGAGGTTCGTTTTCCCGGATCGACTTCAGCGTCTGGCCGAAAGGAGAGTGGATGATCCGGTAGACCAAGGCGAACCCTGCCAGGAACACGGCGAGCGTCACGTAATACATGTTGAACGTATTGGAGAGATCGATCACGCCAAACAATGTGCCACGCGGAACCGACTGGATGCCGTCCTCGCCATGTGTCCAAGGTGCTTGGACCGCGTAGAAATAGATGATCTGGGCCAACGCCAGCGTGATCATGGCGAAGTACAGCCCCTGCCGGCGGATCGCCAGCCAGCCAAACAGCGCACCGACTGCCGTGGCGGCACAAACGCCCATGAGGATGCATAGTTCGGTCGGCAGCCCCCAGGCGGCGGCGGCATGCGCCGTCACATAGGCCGATGTGCCGTAGAAGGCGGCATGGCCGAAGGCGAGCAGGCCGACATAACCGAAGATCAGATTGTAGGCCAAGGCAAAGAGCGCCAGGACCAGGATCTTCATGCCCATGATGGGGTAGATCAGGAACGGCAAGGCAATGCCGCCGGCTGCAAAGACGGCGAACCAAAGCCTGCCGTTTTCCAGCAAGCTGCCGGCGCGTCCGGACGAAACGTCGGCGACCGAATGGCTCGTCGTTTCCTTGCCGAACAGGCCCGCAGGGCGGAACACCAGCACCAGGGCCATGATGACGAAGATCACGGTCGCCGAAGCCTGCGGATAAAAGACCTTGGTCAGGCCTTCGATCACGCCGAGCATCAGACCTGAGACGATGGCGCCGAAGATCGAGCCCATGCCGCCGATCACCACGACCGCGAAGATGGTGATGATGATGCCCTGCCCCATTTGCGGGCTGACCTGGTAGATCGGCGCTGCCATGACGCCGGCGAAGCCGGCGAGGCCGACGCCGAATGCGTACGTCAGCATCAGCAAGCGCGGCACATTGATGCCGAAGGCGCGCACCAGGTCCGGATTTTCAGTCGCAGCACGCAGGTAGGAGCCTAGCTTGGTGCGCTCGACCGTATACCAGGTGCCGAAGCACACGACGATGGCGGCAACGATAACCCAGGCGCGGTATATCGGCAGAAACATGAAGCCGAGATTAATTCCGCCCTTGAGCGAATCCGGCACGCCGTACATCTGCCCGGCCGCACCATAGTAGACGTTGAAGGCGCCCTCGATCGCCATGGCGAGACCAACTGTCAAAAGAAGTCCGTAGGCGTGGTCGAGGTCGTAGACGCGGCGGATAAATATGCGCTCCATCAGTCCGCCGATGACAGCAACAACCAGCGGCACGATAACCAGCGCCCACCAGTAGCCAATGGACGGCAGTCCGAGGCCGGGAAACAGTTCGGGCAAGCGCAACAGGTACCATGCTCCGAAAGCGCCGAGCATGTATTGCGCGCCATGCACGAAGTTGCCGATGCGAAGCATGCCGAAGATGATGGCCACGCCAAGGCTCATCATGGCGTAGAACGAGCCGTTGATAAGGCCTACGAGAAGCTGGCCGAAAAGCAGTGCAGGCGGAACGCCAATCAGATCCATCATGGCAATCACACCCCGAGATAGGCTTGGATTTTGGCTTCGTTGCCGGCAAGTTCGTCGCGGCTGAGCCGTTCGACTATCTTGCCGTGGTCAACGACGAAATGCCGGTCGGCGAGCTTCGAGGCAAAGCGGAAATTCTGTTCGACAAGCAGGATGGTGAAGCCTCTCGCCTTGAGCTTTTCGAGGACCACCGCGATCTGCTTGACAATGACAGGGGCAAGGCCCTCGGTCGGCTCATCGAAGATCAGGAGTTTGGCGCCGGTCCGCAGGATGCGGCCGATGGCCAGCATCTGCTGCTCGCCGCCTGATAGCTTGGTGCCCGGGCTCGACCATCGCGCCTTGAGGTTCGGAAACAGATCGAGGATTTCGTCGACGCTCATGCCTCCCGGTGCGATGACCGGCGGCAATTCGAGGTTTTCGGCGACGGAAAGGCTGGAAAATATGCCGCGTTCTTCCGGGCAGTAGGCGATGCCGCGACGCGCGACGATTTCTGGAGCCTTCTGCGTCAGGTTTTCGCCTTTGTAGCTGATCGCGCCGGTCTTCTTGCGCACCAGCCCCATGATGCAGCGAAGCGCAGTCGTCTTGCCTGCACCATTGCGGCCCAGAAGCGTAACCAGTTCGCCTTCACGTATGTCGAAGTTCATGCCGTGGAGGGCTTTGCTTTCGCCGTACCAGGCATGCAGGTCGGCGATGTCGAGCACCACCTGTTTGTTGCTCTCAGTCATCCGCACCACCGATATAGGCTTCGATAACGCGCGCATCGCGCGATACGGTCGCGTAGTCGCCCTCGGCCAGAACACGTCCTTGCGCCAGCACGGTGATAGTGTCGGAAAGAGCGGCCACGACAGAAAGATTGTGCTCGACCATCAAGATAGTGCGATCGGCGGCGACCTTGCGGATCAGCTCGGCGATGCGGTCGACATCTTCGTGGCCCATGCCGGAGGTCGGCTCATCGAGCAGCAGCATTTCCGGATCGAGTGCCAGCGTAGTGGCGATTTCAAGCGCGCGCTTGCGCCCGTAAGGCAGATTGACGGCAACGTGGTTGCGATAAGACAACATGCCAACGGCATCTAGCAGCTCGTCGATACGGTCATTGAGCACGCCGAGCGTGCGCTCGCTTTGCCAGAAGCGATAGGATGTGCCGAGCGGACGCTGCAACGCCATGCGAACATTCTCGCGCACGCTCATGCGTGGGAACACCGCCGAGATCTGGAACGAGCGGACGATGCCCTTGCGCGCGACCTCTTCGGGTTTCAGCGAGGTGATGTCTTCCCCGTTGTAGCGGATCGTGCCTTCGCTGGGCGCCAGGAATTTGGTGATGAGGTTGAAGGTAGTGGTCTTGCCTGCGCCGTTGGGGCCTATCAGGGCATGGATGGTGTTGCGCCGAATCTTGAGGTCGACGTCCTTCACGGCGGCGAAGCCGTAGAAGTACCGGCTCAACCCAGACGCCTCGATGATATAGTCGTCCGAAGTGCCTTGTCGCACCTTGTCCTCCCGAATGCTTATGTGATGCGGCTTGGCCGCGCTCGTCGCTCGCTAGACGTCGACGAGTATGCCTTTGGCGCGCGATGCGACCTGCCTGAGTGCCACCACTTTTTGGTAGTCATCGGATCGGTAGAAGCGCCGTGCGTCTTCAGCGGTTGGAAATTCGACCACCGAAATCGACGCTGGCTGCCAGCCGCCTTCGAGGCTTTCGATGCGCTCGCTCGACAAGACGAAACGGCTGCCGCTGCCAGCCAGCAGCGGCCCGGCCACTTCACGATAGTGGTCATAGGCCGCCTGATCGGTGACCTCGATTTCGAAGATCAGATAACCAGGCAAGCTCGGCTCCCAATTGGCATTGCCGGGCCGCCGTCAGTCGACGGCCCGGCAATCGGTTCAGCTCTTGCCCAGCTTGCAGGCGCTTTTGTCGATCGAGCGGAAGGCGACGTCGGCCGGAACGGTGGTCACGACCTTAAACACATCCTGCGGATCGGCAGTCTCACCGGGCGCGCGAACTTCAAGCAGCGTGGTGTCATGGATCAGGCGGCCGTTCGGCAACAGTGTTGCGTTGTGGGCGAACATGTCGTTGATCTTGCCCTCGCGCAGCTTGGCGAGCACGGCAGTTGGATCGTCGGTTCCCGCAGCCTTGACCGCGTTCAGGTAGTTGGTCGCAGCCGAATAGGCGCCAGCCGCGACCCAGCCCGGCGCGTTGCCGGTCTTCTTTTGCATTTCTTCCTTGAAGCGCTTCGAAGCGTCGTCGGTGTTCCAGTACCATGGTGAAGCGAACTGAATGCCCTTCAGCGCTTCCAGACCAATGGCTCGCGCGTCCGACTGGTGCAACACGGTAAGAGCCACGCGCTGACCCTGGTCGATAAGACCGAATTCCTGGACCTGCTTGAGTGCGTTGACCAGTTCCGGACCATTGACCGTCAGGGCCACAACCTTTGCGCCTGAGGCCTGGGCCTGCAGGATGTAAGACGAGAAGTCTGTGGTGCCGAGCGGTGCGCGGATGGCGCCCAGGATCTTGCCACCCTCTTCTTCGACGGCGGTTTTGACGCTTGCCTCGAGAACCTTGCCCGCCTCGTAGTCAGGCGAGATGATGAACCAGCTTTCACCGCCGTCCTTCAACTGTGCGCTGACCGACGAACGCACCTGCGAATAGGCGTCATAGGCCCAGGCCACGCCGTAGCCATTGCAGTCAGCTTCCGTCATCTTGTCGGTCATCGGCGATACGAAGAACCCGAGTTTCTTCTGCTCGCCCAGCAGCGTGTTAACGGAGAGCGCGATGGCGGAATTGGCAACGTCGAACAGCGCGTCGACATTGTCGCGCTCCAGCCATTCGCGCGCTATCGATAGCGCGACTTCCGGCTTGTTCTGGTGATCGGCCGAAACCAATTCGATCGGCTTGCCAAGCACTTCGCCGCCGAAATCCGAAATTGCGAGCTTCACCGCCTCGGTGACTTCCGTGCCGCCAAGCGCTGAAAACGATGAGCTCTGGTCATTGATCACGCCAAGCTTGACGCTAGGGGCGTCCTGCGCGACAGCCGTCAGCGCGGTCGACAGCAGCAAAGCTGCCGCCATGATGGACTTCTTCATGTGTTTCCTCCCGAGAAACAGAATCTTTTGCCGCTGATCTTGGATGTGCGGCGGCATGCACACGAGATCGGCACCCAAAGAGGACCTGCCGGCTCTGCATAAGAGATCGCAGACTACGTCCGACCCCGACATCGTCCATGCGGACTACCGGTTGTCCATCACGCCGCGTTCAGTAGCGGCTACTCGGTGCGTAGTTCGTTTGTGGGATGCGATCGCCTAGCCGATTTACAGACATCGAGGCATGAGCGAATTCGACACCATCATCGTAGGCGCCGGATCGGCCGGCTGCGTGCTGGCCAGCCGGCTGAGTGAAGACCCCACGCACCGCGTCCTTTTGCTCGAAGCGGGGCCGAGCGACTTTCATCCGCTGGTGCGCATGCCGCGTGGCTGGGTCAAACTCACCAAGCATCCCAGACGATCGTGGAACTTCCCGGTCGAACGTGAAGCAGGTCGTCCGGAAAGCGAGACCTGGGCACGCGGGCGGGGACTGGGTGGCTCAAGCTCGATAAATGGCATGCTCTATTGTCGTGGAGCGCCTGAAGACTACGACGGCTGGCGCAAGTTCGGCGTGAGGGGATGGGACTGGTCCGACATGGCGCCTGTCTTCCGCGCAATCGAGAACCCTCAGCTCGGGGCAACTGAACTCCGCGGCGGCGATGGTCCCTTGCAGGTCAGCGTCCGCCCCCTCGCCGGCCCGCTCGGCAAGGCGACTTTCGAGGCGGGCGCTTCGCTGGGGCTCGCTCGGATTGATGATCTCAATGGCGAAACCCGCGAAGGTATCGGCACCTATGCCCACACTGTCGGCCATGACGGCCGGCGAATGAGTGCAGCGCGTGCTTTCTTGCGCCCGGCGATGAAACGCAAGAACCTCGTGGTGCAAACTGGCGCGCAGGTTCTGCGCATTCTCTTCAACGAAGGTCGAGCCACAGGCGTCGAACTAATCAGAGGCGCGCATAAAGAAGTCGTCCGCGCTCGACACGAGGTGATCGTTTGCTGCGGGGCGATCCAGTCGCCCCAGTTGCTTCAAGTCTCTGGCGTCGGCCCAGCCGACGTGCTCTCGGCCGCCGGCGTTGATGTCGTTGCGGAACTGCCGGCAGTGGGCAAGAACCTGGCCGAACATCTTGTCGTTGCACTGCCCTACCGGCTAACCGGTCTCCACGGCCACAATCGCCGCTTGCGTGGCTTGCGCCTTTTTGCGGAGGTCATCCGATATTATCTCAGCGGCACCGGGCTGATGAGTTTTGGCGCTTCTGAAATGGGTGGCTTCGTCCGTTCTTCACCTGACGTTGCATATCCCGATCTTCAGCTTTCGCTGTCGCCCTACACTTTTGCTCGTGGTTTGTTGCAAGGCAGGCTGAAGCTTGAAGAAAAGCCGGGACTGACAATAATCGGCTACGCGCTGCGGCCCGAGAGCCGGGGCGAAGTTTTCATCCGTACCACTGATATGCGCGACATGCCTCGGATCAGGCCCAACTGGCTCGCCACCGAAGGCGATCGCCGCACGGCCGTTGCGATGATGCGGACAATGCGAAACTACGTCGGACAGCCCTCGCTTCGCCCATATGTGAAAGAAGAGATCTGGCCAGGTGCCGAAGTGGTTTCGGAAGATGCGCTGCTTGCGGCTTTTCGCAGTAGCTTTGTTTCGGGGCTGCATGCCACCGGCACTTGCCGCATGGGGACGGATACAAATGCCGTGGTCGACGAACGGTTGCGCGTCCATGGTGTCGACGGGCTCCGTGTCGTTGATGCATCGGTCATTCCGGCTCCGATATCAGGCAACACGAATGGGCCGGTCATGGCTTTGGCGTGGCGGGCCGCCGACCTGATAATCAAAGACAGACGATCAACGTAGTGCTGTGACTCTAATGCTTGTTTCGCCCTTTGCGACACCGCCGCAGGTGAGCTACGCGTTGACCCCGTCTGGAGCGAGATCGCCTGTTGTTCGCCAGTATGATGGATGGGGAGGCGGCTTGCGGCTCTCGTCGGTGCAGTTGTCGCGGGACTGAAATCCTAGGGACCAAGCGGTAAGCTTGGTACACTTCCTAAACGAAGACCAGATTTGGGAGAGGCCTGTGAAAGCGCTTGTCGTGGTTTGCCACCCGGCTGCCGATAGTTTCAATCACGCGCTGGCGGAAGCGGTGCGGGCGGCTTGGACATCCGTGGGGTGTGATGTCGTCTTTCATGATCTCTACGCAGAAGGTTTTGATCCTCTTCTGTCCGCGTCCGAAGCTCGGGGCACGGCTACCGTGGACAAGACTGTCTCAGCGCATATTGCCGAGCTTCGTGCCTGTGATCTGCTCGCTGTGATTCACCCCAATTGCTGGGGCGCACCGCCGGCAATGATGAAGGGCTGGATCGATCGCGTGTTCGCCCCGGAGGCCGCCTACACATTCGCCAAAGGCGAGGACAACGGGGACCATTCGATCGGCCTGTTGCGGGCGCGCGCTGCCTTGATCCTGAACACGGGCAACACGCCGGCTGAACGCGAGAAGAATCACTTCGGCGATCCGCTCGATGACATCTGGCGGCGGTGCATTCTCGACTTTTGCGGCGTGAAGCATGTGGACCGCGAGCTATTTGGTGTCGTCGCCACAAGTTCCCGCGACGAGCGACAAGCGTGGTTGGAACAGGCAGGAAAGATGGCGCGGGACATGTGGGAGCTAGCGTCGTGACACTAACGCCTGTTTCGCCTTTGCGACCTTTCTGGCGATAGCGACAAAAGCAAAGCAGGCGCTGCCATGCCGACAGCGCCTGCTCGTCCAAGACGCGGACTTACTGGGCGCAGTCGGCCCGCTCGACCAGCCCGTCCTCGCGCAGCAGGTAGGGGTTCTTGACCACTTTCAGGCTCTCTACCGAAGGCAGGAAGTGGTTGTCGGCGCTCGCAGCCAGCTTGCCAGTCAATGTCTTGATCGTACCGGCATTTGCCTCGATCCAGGCCGCAATCGACTTGCCATCCGTCTTGCCGGAACCATTCATCGCGGCAGCCAGGATAAAGGGCTGGATGTAGTAAGGCACCAAGGCCGAGGGACCACCCATGCGATCGAGGTCGGCTATTTCAGCCTTCGCTTTTGCCGCGAACTTGGCGAAATCCTTTTCACCCAAAGCATCGCCTTGGCAGTAGGTCATGCCTTCGAACTGCACCGAATAGACCCCTTCGAACGGCTCGGTCCCAATCGTTGCTGCATTGCCAACTGCATAGTTGGTCATTGTGAGGCTTGCCAGCACCGGCACTTCCCAACCGATATCGTAGCGGTTCTCGAGCATTTTCCTGGAGTCGTCCCCGATCGAATTGATCAGCAGCACCGCCTCTGCCTCCGAGTTGCGCAGCGAAAACAGCTGAGGCGTCATGTCTTCGGTGCGGAAAGCAAATTCCTGAATTGCGACAGGCTCGACGCCCTTGCTCTTCATGTAATTGACGATGTCGGAAACCGCGGCTTTCGACATGCCGCCATTGTCCGAGATCAGCGCCAACTTGGTCAGCTTCAGCGTTTCGAGCGCGTAGGCGATATTGGGGATCATCTGGTTTTCGCCGATTGGCGAAGTCGAGAAATGATAGGGGCCGACCTTGGGGGTCAGCTGGGTCGAAGCCGCGCTCGAAATCTGGGCAATGTTGGCTTCGGTGCCGATCGGCATCAAAGGCGTCGTTTCCTGGCTGGTAGCCGGCCCAACAACGGCCTGTACCTTTTCGCTTTCGATCAGGCGACGCATTTCACTCACCCCGTGCGTCGGGTCGGTCATGGTGTCGGCAAGCACAAGCTCAACCTTCTTGCCCAGAATACCGCCGGCGGCGTTGATGTCGTCGATGGCGCGTTTCCAGGCAATCTCGGCATTCTTGCCGATAGAAGCGCCAGCGCCGGTCAACGACATGATACCGCCGATCTTGATCGTCTCCTCGGCTTGCGCTGCACCCGTTGTGAGCGCGGTAAAGGACATAAGGGCCACGACGAGCGCGCGCCGGCTGCAAATTCTGGAAGTCATGCCTTGTTTCACTCCTGAAGGACTGCGGCCTGCCTCTCCTCCGGGCGCCGCCGCCGCACATCGTCCATTAGGACCATTGCATCTTGGATGTAAGGACTTGCCCCATCAAACTGCCCCGGCCTGGACCAGCATCATTGATCTGGCGCATGGCGCTTGATGAGATCAAGAAACAGCGGGGTTTCGCCGCCGCCATGCACCTCGAGCGTCGCTCCGGTGACGAAGGTCGCTGTCGGGCTGGCGAGGTAGAGTGCTGCCCGTGCAATGTCGTCACCCCTCCCCATGCGTTTCATGGGCACCGATGCGGCAATCGCCTGCTGTGCCTCGCGCGAGCCGTAGGTCTCTTCAGCCTTCTCTGTTTCGATCAGGCCGACGATGATGGCGTTGACGCGCACCTTCGGCGCCCATTCCTGAGCCAGGCTGGTGGTCAGGCTGAGAAGGCCGGCCTTGGCCGCGCCGTAGACCGACGTGCCAGGCGAGGGACGGCGGCCGGAGACGCTGGCGATGTTGATGATGTTGCCACCCTCCGGTAGCTTGGCCATCCAGTGGTAGACCGCCTGGGACAGGTAGACTGGAGCCATCAGGTTTAAGTTGACGATGGCGTCGGAGAAGCGCGGCGACACGGTGGCGGCGTCCACGTGCGGCGAGCCGCCGGCATTGTTGACCAGCACGTCGATGCGGCCATGCTCTTCGCCGACACGGTCGACCAACTCCTTGCAGGCCTGCGCCGTGCGCACGTCGCACTGCATGAAGATCGCGCTCGGGCCGTTCGACTGCGGCACGCTGACCGGTTCGGTGCGGGCGCAGACGACGACTGTGGCGCCCGCCTCAAGGAAACCTTCGGCAATGGCCCGGCCGATGCCCTTGGTGCCGCCGGTCACGATCACGACCCTGCCTTGGAACGTCGCTGCAACTGGTTGCGGGGCATTGCTCATGTCGTAACTCCAGGCAGCTTTGTCGCGCGCATGCGTCATGCACGCAGTCCTACAGCCTTTATGTCGGTCGCCGTAGGGTTTATTCGTCCCTTCGGACGATGCTGGCGGCCATCCGACGCCTATGTTCCCGCAAAACCAGCCCGGCTGCCGTCATGCGGCGCGCCAAACCGTCGAACAGGCCCATTGCCTCCAGGTAGACACATGATTTCAGAAGACGCCGACTGGAAGTTCACCACCATTCCCGCCCTCTGCGCACGAGCCGCCGAGGTCTATGGCACGCGCACGGCTGTCGAGGACGCAGGCGTCATCTTGAACTTTGTCGAACTCGACGCGATGCGCAAGCGCGTCGGCAAGGCGATGATCGCTGCCGGCGTCCAGAAGGGCGACCGCATCATGATCTGGGCACCCAACACCTGGAAATGGTTCGCCACCGCACTCGGCCTTGTCACGGCAGGCGCGGTTCTCATCCCGGCCAGCACCCGCTTCAAGGGCGCGGAGATCGCCGAACTGGTTAAGCGCAGCGGCACCTCGGTTCTGTTTTCCACGGGCGAGTTCCTCAACACCTACTACCCTGATCAACTCCGCGCCGAAACGCGCGAACTGCTTCGGGAGGTGGTCATCATCGGCGATCCCCGCAATGGCGACCGCGACTGGGACAGCTTCGTCGCGGCAGGCGACAAAATCAGCGACGCCGAGCTTGCCGAACGCGAGGCCTCCGTCGGCCCCGACGACCTCTGCGACATGCTGTTTACGTCGGGTACGACGGGTTACCCAAAGGGTGTCATGTACGGCCACCAGCAGTGTCTCCAGGCGATCGACGCCTGGGCGACACGCGTCGACATCCGCGAGCATGACCGCATCCTCGTCATTCCGCCCTTCTTCCACGCTTTCGGCTATCGCTCCGGCGCAATCGTCTCGCTGATGCGCGGCGCGGTGCTGATGCCGCATCTCACCTACGACGCCGGCGAAATCCTCAAGCGCGTCGCCGAGGAGAAGATCAGCGTCATCCCCGGCCCACCCGCCATCTTCCAGGGCATGCTCCAGCACCCCGAGCTGGCGAAGTTCGACACCAGCTCACTGCGGCTCGGTGTCACCGGCGGCGCGGTGGTACCCTCCATCCTCATCCGCCGCATGCGCGAGGAGCTTGGCTTCGCCGGCGTGGTCAACGGCTATGGCCTCACCGAATGCGGCGGCTATGGCACCATGTGCCTGGCAACCGACCCGGACGACGTCATCGCCAACACCGCCGGCAAGGCGGCGCCCGGCGTCGAGGTTCGCATCATGGGCGACGACGGCCATTTCCTGCCCGACGGCAAGCCGGGCGAAGTGGTGATCCGTGGCTACATCGTCATGAAGGGTTATTTCAACGACCCCAAGGCGACGGCCAAGACCATCGATCCCGAGGGCTGGCTGCACACCGGGGACGTCGGCTATTTCGACACTGACGGCAACCTGCGCATCGAGGACCGTCTCAAGGACATGTACATCACCGGCGGCTTCAACTGCTATCCGGCCGAGATCGAACGCATCCTGAGCCAGAACCCGGCGATCGGCATCGTTGCGGTCATCGGTGTAGCAGACGAACGCCTCGGCGAGGTCGGCAAGGCCTATGTGGTGCTGCGCCCCGGCACCAGCGCCACCGAAAAAGAGATCATCGACTGGTCGCGCGCCAACATGGCCAACTACAAGTGCCCGCGCAGCGTCGAGATCCGCGCCTCACTGCCCACCAGCCCACAAGGCAAGGTGCTGAAGAACGTCCTGCGCGACGAGGTGCCCGCCGGCAACGCCGCCTGACTTGCAGGTCCGCGCCCGGATTGGGGTTCGGCACAGCCGACCACGATTCTCGGACGACATCTGACGGGACGATGCGAAAGCGCCGTCCCGTTTTGCCATTCGCATACCTGCGGCCCGGCGGCCTGTGAGGCAAAGCAGCTGGGCAAAGCGAAAGGGCGCCGGTTGCCCGACGCCCTTGATACATCTCAGCGCTGCAAGTTGGCTTACGAGCCGTAGACCGGCTTAGCGGCAGGACGCGTTGCCACCAGATCCTTGATCTTGTCGCCGAGGTCAGAGGCATCCCAGCGGCTGCCCTTGTCGAACTCCGGACCGTCGTTCCAGCCGAGACAAACGCGAATCTTACCGCCGATCAGCTCGAACACCTGGCCGGTCACGTCGGCCGAGGCCGAACTGCACAGCCAGGCAACCAGAGGCGCTGTGTTCTCAGGCGCGAAGATATCGAACTCGCCTTCCTTGGCCTGCATCGCCTCCGCGAATGCGGTCTCAGTCATGCGCGTGCGCGCGTTGGGCGCAAGTCCGTTGGCGGTGATGCCGTAGCGACGAAGCTCGGCGGCCTGCACCAGTGTCAGCGAGGCAATGCCGCCCTTGGCCGCCGAATAGGCGCTCTGGCCAATGCTGCCTTGCAAGCCCGCGCCCGACGAGGTGTTGATGATGCGGGCGTCGACCTGCTTGCCCGCCTTCTGCTGGGCGCGCCAGTAGTCGACGGCATGGCGGCTGACGCAGAAATGGCCGCGCAAGTGCACGCGCAGCACAGCGTCCCACTCTTCGGGCGTGCACGAGACGAACATGCGGTCGCGCACGAAGCCGGCATTGTTGACCACCGCGTGCAGGTCGCCGAACGCATCGAGCGCTGCCTTGACGATGCGGCCACCGGCTTCGAAGTCGGTCACGTCGTCATAGTTGGCGACAGCCTGGCCGCCCTTCGCCTTGATTTCGTCCACGACCTGCTGTGCCGGCGTCTCGGTGGTCGCGTCGCCATGGGTACCGACGCCGAGATCGTTGACCACGACCTTCGCACCTTCGGCCGCCAGCCCCAGCGCATAGGCGCGGCCCAGGCCTCGGCCGGCGCCGGTGACGATCACAACCCTGTTTTCGCAGATCCCTGCCATGTCAGTCCTTCTCACTTTGTCTTGGTCGACAGCCGCACGGCGCGTGCCTGGCCGGCATTGCGCTTGCGGTCAGGCTCCGGGGTGCGGAGCGGTTCGCATTCCACGAGATCGGCCAGCGACCGGTCGGCGAGGCGCTGGTATTCGCCGTCGCCGTTGTTGCGCCAGATGATCGCCTGCTCCGGCATCTCCTTGATCACCCTGGCTGGATTGCCGGCGATCAGGCTGCGCGGCGGCGTCACCACCTCGTTCTTCACCAGGCTGAGTGCGGCCACCAAGCTGTCGTCGCCGATGACGGCCCCGTCGAGCACCACGGCATTCATGCCGATCAGTGCATTCTCGCCCACCGTGCAGCCATGCAGGATCGCGCCGTGGCCAACAGTCGCCCCGCGCCCAACGACGCAATCCGAACCCGAGCCGGTGTGCAGCGTGCAATTATCCTGCACGCTGGCATCGCCGACGACCGTAATGCGGCCGAAGTCGCCGCGCAGCGAGGCGCCAGGCCCGATGTAGCAGCGCGGCCCGATAGTCACGTCGCCGATCAGCACTGCCGTCGGATGCAGGTAGGTGGTCGGATCGACCACCGGCACGATGCCTTCGAAGGCATAGCATGGCATGGTCAGAGCCTTTCGATGATCGTCACATTGGCCTGGCCGCCGCCCTCGCACATGGTCTGCAGGGCATAGCGGCCATTGCGGCGCTCGAGTTCGTTCAGCATCGTCGTCATGATGCGCGCGCCGGTGGCGCCCAGAGGATGGCCGAGCGCGATCGCACCGCCATTGACGTTGACCCTATCGCGGGGAATGCCGAGATCCTTGATCCAGGCGAGCGGGATCGAGGCAAAGGCCTCGTTGCACTCGAACAGGTCGATGTCCTCGACCCTGAGCCCGGTCTTTGCCAGCGCGTGGCGCGTCGCCGGAATTGGCGCCGTCAGCATCCAAACCGGATCGTCGCCACGCACGCTGATGTGGTGGATGCGGGCGCGCGGCTTGAGGTTGTGGTCCTTCACCGCCTGCTCCGAGGCGATCAGCAGTGCTGCCGATGCGTCGGCGTTCTGACTGGCGACGCCGGCATGCACGCTGCCGCCCTCGATCAGCGTCTTGAGCGTCGCCATCTTCTCGAGCGAGGTGTCGCGGCGCGGCGTCTCGTCGACGGCGAAGTCGCCGACCGGTGCGATCTCGCCGTTGAATCTCCCTGCGTCGATCGCGGCAATCGCGCTCTGGTGGCTTTCGAGCGCAAACTGCTCCATCTCGTCGCGGCTGCACTGCCACTTCTCGGCGATCATCTCGGCCGAGCGAAACTGGCTGACCTCCTGCTCGCCATATCTAGCAATCCAGCCCGGTGAGGTGCTGAACGGATCGGGGAAACCGAACTGCGGCCCGACCAGCATGGCCGAAGCCATCGGGATCATGTTCATGTTCTGCACACCGCCGGCGATCACCAGGTCCTGCGTGCCGCTCATCACGGCCTGTGCTGCGAAATGCACCGCCTGCTGGGCCGAACCGCACTGGCGGTCGACGGTCACACCGGGAACATGGTCGGGCAGGCCTGCAACCAGCCAGCAGGTGCGGGCGATGTCACCGGCCTGCGAGCCGATCGTGTCGGTGCAGCCATAGATGACGTCATCGACCGCGTTCGGGTCGATGCCGGTGCGCGCCAAAAGCGCCTTGATCGGCTCCGCACCAAGGTCGGCCGAGTGGAGGCCGGCGAGCGAGCCCTTCTTGCGGCCGACCGGTGTACGGATGGCATCGACGATATAGGCTTCAGGCATTTTCGGCCTCTCTGGCAAAGGTATGTTCGGGTCCGAGTGCGGCGCCAAAGACGCGTGCCGCGACGCGCTCGCGATGGAAGGCGTTTCCGCCCCACCAGTTGGTCAGGGCGATGCCGCGCTTGAGGAAGAAGTGGACGTCCACTTCCCAGGAATAGCCCATGGCGCCATGCACCTGGATCGAAGTACGGGCAGCGACGTCGGATGCGTCGGCACAAGCGAGCTTGGCCTGCGAGATGCGTGCTCGGCTGTAGAGGTCGCCCTGCTCCAGCTGTGCGGCGGCCGCATGCAGCACCGGCCGGGCGAACTCGATCTTGACCTGGGCGGTTGCGAGATGATGCTTCACCGCCTGGTAAGAGCCGATTGGCTTGCCGAACTGCTGTCGTTCCTTGGCATAGGCGACGCCGAGATCGACGCAACGCTGGGCGATGCCCTGCATCTGCGCGGCCGCGTACAGCGCACCACGGTCGAAGGCCGCGGCAAGTGGGGTCGCTGCGTCTTCGGCGCTGGCGATCAGCGTCTCGGCGCTCGGCTCGAACGCGACCGAGAACAGGCGGCGGAACGGATCGACGCTCGGCTGCGCCACTATCGCCACGCTGGCAGTTTCGACCAGATGCACGGCACCGTCGCGAACGATAAGCACTGCTTCGGCGGTGTCGGCATCGGCGACGAACGGATTTGCCGGGTGGGCGACGGTCACGGTCACCTCGCCCGCCAGCGCCCGTTCCAGCAGGGCAGCGGCGCGAGAATTGTCGGAAAAGGCCGCCAGCAATGGCAGCGCCACCCCGGCGTTCTCGACCAGCGGCTCCGGCAAGCCGGCATAGCCACAGGCCTCGGCGATCTGCACGAAGTCGATCGCCGACAAGCCGAGCCCGCCCTTGTCTTCAGCCACCATGGCGCCGGCCAAGCCCATTTCCACGATCTTGGCCCAGCGGCCCTCGTCGCGAGCAGCACCCTCGCCCATCAGGCGGCGCAGGTCCGCCGGCTGGCAGACGTCGGTTAGCAGTTCGCGAACGACGTCCGCCGTCATCGTCTGTTCTTCGGAGAAACGGAAATCCATCTGTCGTCCCTCCTTATGCGCGCGGCAGCCCGAGCATGCGCTCGGCGATGATGTTGCGCTGGATCTCGTTCGAGCCGGCGTAGATCGGCCCGGCCAGCGAGAAGAAGTAGCCGTCCAGCCAGCGGCCGATGTCGCCGGCCTCGGGTGCGCTACGCAACAGTTCCGCACGAGCCCCAAGGATCGACAATGCCGCCTTGTGCATGGCGATGTCCATTTCCGACCAGAAGATCTTGTTGGTGCTGGCCTCGGCGCCGATATGGCCGCCGGCGGCAAGGCGCGACGCCGTCGCGTAGATCGACAGCGCGTAAGCCTCGGCGTCCATCCACGACTGCAGCACCGCCGCGCGCACTGTCGGCTCGACCTCGCCCTCATGCGCCTTGTAGAGGTCGACCAGCTTGCGCGCCGCCACCTGGAAGCGCGCCGGGCTGCGCAGCATCAGGCCGCGCTCGAAGCCGGCGGTCGCCATGCAAATGTTCCAGCCCTCACCTTCGCCGCCGAGGCGGTTGAAGGCGGGCACCCGCACGTCTTCGAGGAAGATTTCGGCAAAGCCGGTCTCGCCATCGATCTGCGGGATCGCTTGCACCCGCACGCCCGGAGCGTTGAGCGGGAAGAAAATCAGCGACAGGCCTTTATGGCGCTGCGAGGCAGGATCGGTGCGGAACAAGCCGAAGGCCCAATCGGCGAAGACGGCACGCGACGACCAGATCTTGTGACCCTTGAGCACATATTCATCGCCTTCGAGCACGGCTGTCGCGCGAACCGAGGCAAGGTCTGAACCTGCCTGCGGTTCGGACCAGGCCTGCGCCCAGATCTCGTCGCCGGAGGCCATGGAGGTCAGGAAGCGCGCCTTCTGCTCTTCGGTGCCATATTCCATCAGCGTCGGGCCGAGCAGGAAGATACCGTTCTGGTTGACACGCAGCGGAGCGCCGGAACGGTAGTATTCTTCCTCGAAGATCAGCCACTGGATCAAGTCGAGCCCGCGCCCACCATAGTTCTCTGGCCAGGTCACCATCCCCCAGCGGCCCTCGGCCAGCACCTGCTCCCAAGCGCGATGCGCTTCAAAACCCTCGCGGCTGGCGTCGAAGGATGGCAGCGGCGTTGCTGGCACATGTTTTTCGAGCCAGGAGCGCACTTCCTGGCGGAAGGCCTTCTGCTCGTCGGTGTAGTTCAGATCCACGCTTGGAAATTCCCGTTGGTCGGCAGCGGCAGGCTCAGGCCTCGCCGGCCTGCTTCTTGTTGGCGGCGGCCATGCTCTTAGCGTCCTGTCCGCCCAGCGTATTGCCGGTGGTCAGGTCGTTCTGGGCATGGGCGAAATGGTGCATGTGGTAGTGCGCGTCCATGGCGGTGCGCTTGCCGCGCAGGTCCTCGACATGGTTGATTGCCTGCTTGGACAACCAGAGACCGAGGCGCGGATATTGCGCCAGCTTCTCGGCCATCGCCCGGCCGGCGCCCTCGAGTTCGTCGCGGGTCACGACCTTGTTGACCATGCCGAACTGCTCGGCGCGTGCCGCAGGCATGCGCTCGCCCATCATCAAAAATTCCTTGGCGACTCTCGGCGGCAGTTCGAAGGCGTGGGCAAAATACTCGACGCCGGGGATGCCCATGCGCACGACCGGATCCTGGAAGAAGGCGTCGTCTGTGGCAACGATGAAGTCGCAGACCCAGGCCAGCATCAGCCCGCCGGCGACGCAGGCACCCTGCACCAGCGCAATCGTCGGCTTGGGCAGGTCGCGCCAGCGTCGGCACATGCCGAGATAGACCTCGTGCTCCCTGGTGTAGAGCATCTCGGCCGCCGGCTTGTTGGTGTGGTCGGCCCACATCAGGCGTCGGTCGAAGGTTTTGTTGACGTCGCGGCCCGGCGTGCCGATATCGTGGCCGGCCGAAAAATGCTTGCCCGCGCCGCGCAAGATGATGACCTTCACAGCGTCGTCGTCAACGGCGCGCTTGAAGGCGTCATCGAGCGCATAGGTCATCTGCGAGTTCTGGGCGTTGTTGAAAGTCGGGCGGTTCATCGTCACCCAGGCGATCGGACCCTCGGTCTCGTAGAGAACCGGCTCATCCGTCTCATAGGTGATATCTGCCGTGCGCGGCTCAACCAGATCGGTCATTTCAAGGGGTTCCGCTGACAATTCAACTTGGTAGCTGACGGGAAAACTACGTTTCCCGACAACGGGTGCAATCGTCCAAAGGGACTAACGGCGAACCAGGATTGTGCGACGCACAATCACTTGCAGATCGTGTCGATCTCGGCGAGTTCCTCTGACGACAGCTTCCATGAAGCCGCCGCTGCGTTGGCGACCACCTGATCCGGACGAGTTGCCCCTGCGATCACGCTCGAAACGATCGGTTGGCAGGCAAGCCACGAGAACGCCAGCTCAAGAATGGTGTGGCCGCGTGCTTCGCTGAAGGCGATCAGCTTCTCGACCTTGTCCAGATTGGCGTCGGTCAGGCCCGACTTGAAGTAGGCCATGCTCATGCGGGTGTCTTCGGGGATCTGCTGGTCCTTGCGGTATTTTCCGGTAAGCAGGCCACTCGCCAGTGGGAAATAAGGCAGCAGCGTCATGCCGGTGCGGCGCATCGCCGGAAACAACTCCGTCTCGGCCGAACGCGAGATGAGATTGTATTCGGCCTGTGTGGACTGCAGGCTGTGCAGATTGTGGTGGCGCGAGGTCCAGCTTGCATCGACCAGCATCCATGCCGGCAGGTTCGAGCAGCCGAGATAACGTACCTTGCCCTGCTTCACGAGATCGTCCAGCGCCCGTAGCGTCTCTTCGATGGGCGTCTGCTGATCTGGGAAGTGATACTGGTAGAGGTCGATGTAGTCGGTCTTGAGTCGGCGCAGGCTGTCTTCGACAGCATTCATGACGTAGCCGCGCGAGCCGTTGTAGCGGTTGCTCTTTTCGCGGTTCAGCGGAGAGGCGAACTTGGTCGCCAGTACTACCTCCTTGCGCCGGTCGCCAAGGACTTCGCCCAGCGTGATCTCTGAACCGCCGTTGACGCCGTAGGAATCCGACGTGTCGAGCAGCGTGATGCCGGAGTCGATGGCTGCATGAACCACCTTGCGGGCGGCCTCTGTGTCGAGCGACTTGATCATGCCGCCGAAGTTGTTGCAGCCGAGACCGACCACCGAAACCTCGAGGCCCGTGCGGCCGAGAACGCGCTTTTCCATCTCGTCTACTCCATCATGTTTTGCAGTTAAATATCGATATTCGTTGGTAACTTTCCTACGCAGACGCCCTGATCATGTCGGCCGCCTTTTCCGCGACCATGATTGTGGCGGCATAGGTGTTGCCGTTGATCAGCACCGGCATGATCGAGGCGTCGGCGACACGCAGCCTCTCGACCCCGCGCACGCGCAATTGCGGATCGACCACGGAGTCAGCATCCGCGCCCATCCGGCAGGTGCCGGCGGCATGATAGTGCGTTACCGCCGTCGCCAGGATGTCCTCGGCGATGTCGTCGAGCGAACGGATCGGGCGCGCCGGCAGCAATTCCCTATCGAGCACGCCACGTAGCGCTGGCTGGTTGACGATGGCGCGTGTCCGGTCGGCTCCCTCGGTCAGGATCCGCAAGTCGCGCGGATCGGAGAAATAGTTGGGCGAGATCGCCGCATGCGCCAAGGGTTCGGCCGATTTCAGCGTCACCTGCCCCCGGCTGAAAGGCGAGCCGTGGTTGAGCAGTAGCGTGAAGCCGTGCTCACGCGGCAGGATGCCGAGCACACCCGGACCGCGCCGTATCACCGTGGCCGGCGCCATGCAGACCTGTATCTCGCTGTCAGGATCGCCTTCGATGGCATGGAAATAGCCCGAAGTCGGAAACAGTCCGCGGCTCAACACGCCCCGGCGGCGCAGCGCATACTGCGCGCCAGCCTTCAGCGCGCCCCACGGCCTGACGTGGGTGTAGGCGCTGACCGGCATCGTCGTCGTGTACATCATCCGATACATAGGGTGGTTTTGGAGGTTCTTCCCAACTTCGGTCTGGTCCGCGGCTACCTTTATGCCCAGGCGTTGCAGGCTGGCCGCCTCGCCAACGCCCGACAGCATCAGCAGTTGCGGCGAGTTCACGGCACCGCCGCTCAGGATCACTTCCTTCACCGCTCGCGCCAGGCGTGGCCGCCCCTTATGCGCAAACACCACACCCGTCGCCATACCGGCCTCGATCACCACGCGCAGCACCGGCGCGTTGACGATCAATGTCAGGTTCGGCCGCTTCAGTGCTGGGTGCAGGAAGGCCACGGCAGTGCTCGAGCGCTTGCCGCGCCCAATGGTCAGGTCGACATGACCGAACGCTTCCCGCGCATCCTTGTTGAGGTCGTCGGTCAGCGGCAGGCCCTCCTCAGCCGCTGCATCGAGAAACATGTCGCAGACAGGTGCCGTGCCTCGGCCCTTCGAAACCTGCAATGGCCCGCTGCCGCCATGAATGTCGCTGGCGCCGCGTTCGTTGGTCTCTGACTTCTTGAAGTAGGGCAAGACGTCGTCATAACCCCAGCCTTCGCAGCCGAGCGCCTTCCAGTTGTCGTAGTCGCGCGGATGCCCGCGCATATACATCATGCCATTGATCGAACTCGAGCCACCGACGATCTTGCCTTGCGCCCAGTAGAGCTTGCGCCCACCCAGTGCTTCCACCGGCTCGCTCTCGTAGCTCCAGTTGTAGGCCGGGTGTGTGCCGGTCACGACATTGGCGCCGGGAATGCGGATCAGCATGCCCTTGTCCAGCCCGCCGGCCTCGATTACCGCGACCCGCACATTCGGGTTCTCGGACAGGCGGGCGGCAAGCACGCAGCCGGCAGCGCCCGCGCCGACGACGACGTAGTCGAATTCGAGATCGGCGGTGAAGCTCACGTCTATTTCCTGAAGGATCGTCGCGCCACGCCTGCCGGCCACTGCAGTCGCGCGTGTTGGGCCGCGAGCGCGCTAAGCGGATCGGCCACGTCGCGCTCGACGATCCTGGCCGCCTTGCGCAAGCGCAGGTCTACGTGGATCGACAGGCCTTCGACGGTCGCCGCGCGGTAATTCTGGTCAACATTCCACAATTCGTGGAAATGATGGACACGCTTGAGGTCGGTCCACAACACGACGCTGCGCGCCTCCAGACTGGCGTCAGGCATCAATTCGCGTTCGTAGCGAACGCTCTTTTCCAGCCGGAAGAAGCTGTAGCTGGTGCGGCGGATGTATTCGTCATGGATGCCGAACACATCGAACAGATCGCTCTCGGCGATATCGAAAACATGGTCGTACCAAGACACGTTCATGTGCCGGTTCACATCGAGCCAGTGCGGCTCGACCTTGCCGCGGAAGCTGATGTAGGGACGCGGTGCGTCGTCGGTGTCTCCGGCATTCGCGCCTGACGACTCGTTCCTGACCGCGCCCTCGTTATTCATCAGCCCTTACTCCGCCGCATGCGCCGGAGCGTTCAGCTTCTCGTCAAGGTCGGAAGCGAGGCACGAGAATTTCACCTGACCGCGCTCGATGATCATGGCGCGGTCGGCGTAAGGTGCGGTCACCGCGAGATGCTGCTCGACGATAACGACGGCTGTGCCCGTCTGCGCCCAGCGGCGCAGGAAGGCCAGGATCGGCGGCAGCAGCGCTTGCGCAAGGCCCATCGACGGCTCGTCGCACAGCAGCACTTTCGGCTGGGCGATGAAGGCCTGGCCGAGGGCCAGCATCTGCTGCTGCCCACCTGAGAGATCGCGGGCGTAAAGCTTCTGCTTCTCCTTCAGGATCGGGAAGACCGAGTAGATCTCCTCGACCGCATTGTTGAAGCCCGCGCGATCACCCCGACGAGCCGCAGCACCCATGCGCAAATTGTCGAAGACACTGAGCTCGGGAAACACACGATGCCCGTCTAGCACAAGCCGCAGGCCCGACTGCGCCACCTTTTCGGGCGCGGTCCCACCGATAGGCTTGCCGTCGAGCAGGATCTCGCCGCTGTCGGGCTTGTTGAAACCCGCGATCGCCCGCATCAGCGTCGACTTGCCAGCGCCGTTCTCGCCGCCAATGAGCAGGATCTCGCCGGCCTTGGCCGTCAGCGACACGTCGCGCAGCACCGGGATGGTGCCGTAGCCCGCAACCAGATTTTTGACCTCAAGCATGGCGCGACCCCACGAACATATGCTGCACCGCCGGGTCCTTGGCGACCACGTCCGGCTTGCCCGAGGAAACCACCCGGCCCTGCTCCAGCACGGTGATGGTATCGGCAATACCCCACACCAGGTCGAGATCGTGCTCGACCAGGATCACGGTCTTGCCCATCTGGCGGCTGAGGAACTTGACGAGATTGGCGAAGTTGGTGCGTTCGCTCTGCGACAGGCCGGCAGCCGGCTCGTCGAACAAAACGATTGTTGCTTCCTTGAGCACCGTGCGCATCACTTCCACCAGGCGGCGCTGGCCGTGCGAAAGCAGCGTGGCGCTATCCTGGCCGAAGCTCTCCTCCATCGCCTTGGCAAGTGCAGTGATATCCGCGCTTGCCGGCCCGACGCGAGCGTCCATGCCGATCTTCAGATTGTCCCACAAAGACATCTGGCTGAAGATGCGCGGCGCCTGAAAGGTGCGGCCGAGGCTCATATTGGCGATGCGGTCGGCGGCCAGGTTTGTGGCCTCGACGCCGTTGATCATGAACGAGCCCGAGTTCAGGCGGCTAAGGCCGCTCAGCACGTTGAGCAGGCTGGTCTTGCCGGAGCCGTTGGCGCCGATCAGGCCATGCACTTCACCCTTGCGGACTTTGAGGTCGACAGCGCTGACGGCAACCACTTCGCCGAACTTCTTGGTGCCGTTGCGCACCTCGACAGCAATCTCCTCGCTCGGCTCACGAGCGGTCTTGCCAGCCTGCAGGTCGGCCAGGAAGCCGTCGATGCGGAAGGCCTGCTCACCGCCACCGGTCTGCTTGCGTTTGGCGCGCAGGCGTTCGACGGAACCTACGATGCCATCAGGGAACGCCATGACGGCGAGCAGCGTCAGGCAACCGTACATCAACAGACGATACTCGACGAAGCCAGCCAAAAGGATGTTCGGCAGGATGTAGACGATCCAAATGCCTATGATCGGACCAAGCATTTGTCCACGCCCGCCGACGACCACGGCAAAGAAGAAGACGAAGGACAGCTCGATGTTGAAGCCCTGCGGGCTGACGAAGGCAACCGTCGGCAGGTAGAGAATGCCGCAGATGCCGGTGCCGACGGCGGCGATGACGAAGGCAACGAAGCGCATCACACCCGGCTTGATGCCAAGCGAGCGTGCCGCCTCTGGGCTGAGCGCCGCCACGAACATGCTGCGGCCGAGCTTCGAGCGGCGGATGCCGTAGTGAACGAACAGCGCGATCATCGGGAACACGGCGACCGCGATCGCCAGAGGCGACATGCCCAAGACGAACGGGTTGGTCAGGGCCGGGACGGTGACGCTGATGCCGTTGATGCCGTTGGTCCACTTGTCGAGCGTTACCAAGAGCTGCGGGAAAACGATCGCCGCACTCATGGTCACGAAGCCGAGATGGAACCCTTGCACGCGAAGCGCTGGCAAGGCGAAAAGCAGGCCGCCGAGCATTGCGGCGACGATGCCGCCGATAGAGGCAGCAGCAAACGACCAGCCATGCAAGCCATAGAGGATCGCCGTGACATAGGCCGCAAGTCCGAGAATCGCGCCCTGGCCAAACGACTTCTGGCCAGCATCGACAAACAGCATGTTTTGGAAGATCGCAGCGGCGATAAAGATGTTCACCAGTTGGAACGTGTGGATCCAGTACGAATTGCCGGCGATCACCGGGCCAAAGCCTGTGATGGCAATGAGCCCTACGCCGATCCAGACTTGCGTCAGGTCAGAATTGAAGCGGCCTTTCGGCTTGGTTTCGGCCATGGAAACGGGTCCGGTTTGTATGTTTGTGGCGG
This sequence comes from Aminobacter sp. AP02, assembly GCF_003148805.1. Taxonomy (GTDB): domain Bacteria; phylum Pseudomonadota; class Alphaproteobacteria; order Rhizobiales; family Rhizobiaceae; genus Aminobacter. The sequence goes on along the minus strand of NZ_QGGX01000004.1, from coordinate 66,100 downwards.
CCTGCATGATCAGACCCGCCTTGCGCCGACGCGCCCGAACAAACCCTGCGGCCGGAACATCAGGATCAGCACCAGCACCAGAAGCGAGGCCAAATCCTGGTAGGCGCCGCCGACTTTGTAAGCGGTCAGCATGGCGACCACGCCGACCAATGGACCGCCGATAAGCGTGCCGGCGTTGGAGCCTATGCCGCCAACCACGGCGGCGACGAAACCGTTGAGCACGTATTTCAGGCCGGCGTCCGGGCTTACAGAAATGACCGGGGCAACCAGGAAGCCGACGGTGCCAACCATCAAGCCGCTGATCGCAAACGAAATCAGCTGCAGCCGACGCACAGGAAGACCGGCGGCCCGGGCAGCGTCAAAGTCTTGCGACAGCGCGCTGATGGCCAGCCCAATGAAGGTCTTGCGCAGGAAAAAGCGCAGCGCGAAGTACCAGAACAGCATCGCCACAATCGCAAGCGCATAGGCGCCAGGCGTACGCGTGCCCAGGATGCGGAAGCTCGGCACGATGCTGGACACTGAATAGGCAAATGGCCCCTGGGTGATCATCAACAGCGCAGCAACGATGACAGACACCGAAACCGTCGAGATCAGCCAGCTGTCCTGCTCGACCGAGGAGCGCAGCGGCAAGAGCGTGATGTAGCCCTGGATGGTCACTACAGCCGCAATCAGCAGGCCGCTCAGCAGCAGCATCAGTGTCCATTGGCCAAGGCCAACCTGGTTAGCCAGGAAATAGGCGGCGAAACCGCCCAGGATGAACATATTGCCCTGGGCAAAATTGAAGATGTTCGTCGCGCCATGGACGATGTTGAAGCTCATCGCGATGGTGGCGAAGATCGAGCCTATGGCAATCCCGCGTATCACGATGATCAGTATCTCACTGAGCATAAGCTCGCCTCCCTGACCACACTTATGAACCCGCCCAGCCCGCGCAGGGCGAGCCCGAACGCATGATCAAGGTGGGGTATTTTGGGACGAGCTTATGCGGTGCGCTAGCTGCCGCAACATCGTTCGAACGGACTAACGTATAGATGCAATTTTTGAACAGGAAACCCAGCAAGCACAGCTACCGCGGAGCAAGCATTCAAGGCAGGTCGAAGCAGCGTCTTGCGCTCGCCAAAGACACAGACGCTGCCTCAGGCAAATCGCGCTTTGACTGCTCGGGGGAAATGATCTCGACGCTCAAGGGTAGCTGAACGCCCATGGCATCGAGTGTCTCGACAAATGCACTCAGGTCGAAGGCGCCCTGCCCGCACAATTTGCGACACATCGTGTCTGTTGCGAGCATGCCTGCCGGTTCCGCTTCGGCGTCGTTGACCTGGACGCACAATACGCGCTCGGCGGGAATTCGTTTCAGGTGGTGCAGCGGCACGTTGGCGCGGAAGATGTGCCAGGAATCGATCACCAGGCCCGCATTGGGAACGCCGTCGATCATCAGCAACGCCGTATCGACTTCGCGGACATTACCCCAGGCGACCAGCTCCAGCGCGATAGCGATACCGTGTATTGCTGCACGTCCGCAAAGTGCAGCAAAACGCTCCCGCATGATTTCAATGGGAATGTCGCGTCCGGCAAGATCCGGCCCGACGTTGAGAACGTTGGCACCAAAGGCATTCGCCGCCTGGAAGGCGATTGCCTCATTGCGGCGCGCGATCTCGCCAGCCTCGCCGTCCATGAACCAGTCGGTCAGGAACTCGATCGAGACGTGTTTCATGCCGTTTATGTTAAGCACGGTGCGCAACTCGGCATCGCTCATCCCTGCGTGCCGCTGCTCGGCATAGTCGCGAAAATGTAGGCACATGCCAGCGTATCCGACTGCCGCACATGCTTGGACGCGTGCAGCGAAACCATGCCGCGATGCCACCGTCCCGCCTGGCACGACGCCACTGATCGTGTGGGAACTGCAGATGTATTGGCGAGGCTTCATAGGTCGGGTTCCTGCAGCGGCCATGCATACGCTGCCAAGCAAGATGCAGACCTTTAAGCGCCATCACAGGTCTATTCGGACTACCCATGCCTGCCTAGTTGGGTCGATCAAGTGTGCGGCCCCTGCTGGTACGAACTGCGTGATCGCGGCGCAAGACTGCCTGATAAGCGCCGCTGGTCAGCGACCAGGGAAGCCAAGAAAGGAGCTGCGAACCGCTGCGTGCGACGATTCCTGCTTACCCATCTTCCGTTTCCAAAAATCATACTATATGACTATATGGCGTCAGTCGTGGGTTGGTCTGCGATTGTGTCTTCTGGGAGGTGTCAATGACGAGAATTCTCAAGACCCTGCTACTAGGTTCGGCCACTGCATTGGCGCTGGGAGGCGCCGTTCACGCTGCTGGACTTACGGTTGGTTTTTCACAGATCGGTTCAGAATCCGGATGGCGCGCGGCCGAAACCAGCGTCACGAAACAAGAGGCCGAAAAGCGCGGGGTTGCGCTGAAGTTCGCTGATGCGCAGCAAAAGCAGGAAAACCAGATCAAGGCCATTCGCGGCTTCATCGCGCAGGGCGTCGACGCGATCATGGTCGCGCCGGTCGTGGCGACAGGGTGGGACACCGTGCTTCAGGAAGCCAAGGATGCGTCAATTCCCGTCATCCTTCTCGACCGGGGCATCGAAGGCTCTCCCGATCTTTACATGACGATGGTGGCCTCTGATCAGGTCCTCGAAGGCAAGGTCGCCGGCGAATGGCTTGTCAAGGATGTGGCTGGCAAGGACTGCAACGTGGTTGAACTGCAAGGTACGACGGGATCGTCGCCTGCCATCAACCGCAAGAAGGGCTTCGAAGAAGCCATTGCTGGCGCTTCGAACATCAAGATCACCCGCAGCCAGACCGGCGACTTTACCCGCGCCAAGGGCAAGGAAGTCATGGAGGGCTTCTTGAAGGCCGAAAACGGCGGCAAGAACATTTGCGCCCTATACGCTCACAATGACGACATGGCTGTCGGCGCCATCCAGGCGATCAAGGAAGCCGGCCTGAAACCAGGTACTGACATCAAGGTCGTGTCGATTGATGCCGTGCCTGATATTTTCAAGGCGATGGCGGACAAGGAAGCCAACGCGACGGTGGAATTGACACCGAACATGGCAGGCCCGGCCTTTGATGCGCTCGAAGCGTTCAAGAAGGACGGCACGGTACCCCCCAAGCAGATCATCACGGAATCGAAGCTCTATACGCAAGCCGACGATCCCATGAAGGTTTACGAGGAGAAGAAGGGCCTCGGTTACTGACGTCGCCTCAACGAGCCGGACGCGCCAGCGCCCGGCTCGCCTTTCAAAGTGATCGGACGGAGACCAAACGCCGTTTGACTTGCGTGGAGGACGTCGTGAGCGAGCCTGAGCCGCGACTCGTCGCAAAAGGTATCTGCAAATCGTTCCTGGGTTTCAAGGCCTTGGACAACGTGGACTTCTCGATCCGAAGTGGTGAAATCCACGCGTTGCTTGGCGAAAACGGGGCTGGCAAGTCGACCCTGATCAAGGTTCTGACAGGCGTCGTGAAAGCCGATAGCGGGGTCATCGTGCTCAACGGCGAGCCGGTCGCAGTACGAGACACGCTGCATGCGCAGCAACTCGGCATCGGTACCGTTTATCAGGAGGTCAATCTGCTGCCGAACCTGACCGTGGCGGAGAACCTGTACATCGGCCGCCAGCCAAAACGGTTCGGCCTCGTGGATGCAAGAAGCATGCGCCGACAAGCGAGGGCGCTGCTCGCCCAATATGATATCTCTATCGACGTCAGTGCGCAGCTCTCCAGTTTTTCTGTCGCTGTGCAGCAGTTGATCGCAATCGCCCGGGCGGTCGACATGTCGGGCGCCGTGCTTGTCCTTGATGAGCCAACCGCCAGCCTCGACAGTCATGAAGTCGAATTGCTTTTTGCCGTAATGCGAAAGCTGCGAGCGCGCGGCATCGGCATAATCTTCATCACGCATTTCCTCGACCAGGTGTATGCGGTGAGCGACCGGATTACCGTCCTGCGCAACGGTAGGGTCATGGGAACCCATGAAAGCAAGCTTTTGTCGAAAGTCGAGCTCGTCTCCTTGATGCTCGGCCGCACCCTTGCCGCAGCGACAGAGCACGGCCGGCGTCTTGCACCGGCAGCCTCGGAGCGCAAGATCAGCTTTGGGCAATTTGGTCGGGCGCGTTCAATTGCCCCCTTCGACTTGACGATTGGCGCTGGCGAGGTGGTTGGCGTGGCGGGCCTTCTGGGGTCTGGGCGCACTGAAACCGCGCGGCTGATGTTCGGCGTCGACATGCCCGACAGCGGTTCGATCGAGATCGAAGGCAGACCAGTCAGGATTGCTTCGCCGCGCGCTGCGATCCGCTTCGGTTTCGGGCTCTGCCCGGAAGACCGCAAGGCCGACGGCATCATTGGCGATCTTTCGGTTCGCGAAAACATCGCGCTCGCCCTCCAGGCCCGCCACGGCTGGTTCAAACGCATGTCGACGCGCGAGCAGACGGATCTGGCGACCCGGTTCGTCAAGGCGCTCGATATCCGCACCACCGATATCGAAAAACCGGTGAAACTGCTTTCCGGCGGCAATCAGCAAAAGGTGATCCTCGCGCGCTGGCTGGCAACCCAGCCGCGGTTCCTGATCCTCGATGAACCGACACGCGGGATCGATGTAGGCGCACATGCCGAGATCATTGAACTGATCAACCGGCTTTGCGACGATGGACTTGCCCTGGTCGTCATCTCCTCGGAAATTGAAGAGATTGTTGCCTATTCGACGCGGGTGCGCGTAATCCGCGACCGCGTCCACGTGGGCGAATTGACCGGCAACGACATTTCGACAGGCAACATCATGCGCGCCATCGCGCAGGAAGGAGCGGCGCAATGAACGCACTCCCAGCTGGCCTGCGCAAGGCGTTGCCGCAGCTGATATGCTTGGCGATCATCCTGTTTTTCAACTGGCTGGCATTCCCCGGCTTCTTTGAGCTGCGCCTCCAGGATGGCCGGCTGTTTGGCAGTCTGGTCGACGTTCTGAACCGCGGCGCCCCGGTTGCCATCCTGGCCATCGGCATGACACCCGTCATTGCCTCGAAAGGCGTCGACCTTTCGGTTGGAGCCGTGATGGCGATGGCAGGCGCCGTAGCTGCCACGATGACCGTCGATGGCCACGCATTGCCGGTTGTGCTTGCCGCAGCACTTGCCACCGGCATCGCCTGCGGCTTGCTGAATGGCTTGCTGGTAGCGGTTCTCGATTTGCAGCCGATCGTGGCAACGCTGATCCTGATGGTGGCCGGTCGCGGAATTGCCCAGCTGATCACCGAAGGTGTGATAGTCACGTTCGTCGAGCCTGGCCTGATCTTCTTTGGCAGCGGCTCTTTCCTCGGCCTGCCGATGCCGGTGATCATTGCGGCTGTCTTGGTACTTTTGAGCACTTTCGTCATCCGACGCACAGCGCTCGGTCTGCTTATCGAGTCCATCGGCGTCAACCGCTCAGCGTCGAGTTACGCCGGCATCAACAGTCGGGGGCTGCTGATACTTGTCTACACGTTCAGTGGCTTCTGCGCCGCCTTGGCAGGCATCATAGTTGCCGCTGATATTCGCGGCGCCGACGCCAACAATGCCGGTCTTTGGCTGGAGCTCGACGCGATCCTTGCCGTGGTCATCGGCGGAACGTCGCTTCTTGGCGGGCGCTTCTCCATCCTGATGTCGATGCTTGGAGCCATCATTATACAGTCGATGAACACCGGCATTTTGATCTCCGGTTTTCCGCCGGAATACAATTTGATCGTAAAGGCTTGCGTGATCATCATGATCCTGCTTGCGCAGTCCGCCTCGCTATCCGGCTTCGGTTGGTGGGTCAGGGCCGAGCTGGCGCCGAAAAAGGCCGGTGTGAAATGATGTCTTCACGCCTCCTGCCCTTTTACGCCACAGTGGTGATCTGCGTGCTCGCCTACGCGGTGTGCGTATTTCAGTTTCCCAATATGCTCTCGACGCGCGTGCTGGGCAATCTGCTCACGGACAACGCCTTCCTCGGCATTGCGGCGGTGGGCATGACCTTCGTCATCCTGTCCGGCGGCATCGATCTGTCCGTTGGATCCGTCATCGGTTTCACGGGCGTTCTAATCGCCGTGCTGATCAGTTGGTATGGGGTTCACCCGCTGGCCGCCTTTTTCATCGCTCTGGTCATTGCCACGGCATTCGGCGCGGTGATGGGTGCAGTGATCCACTATCTCGACGTGCCGGCCTTCATCGTCACGCTCGCCGGCATGTTCCTGGCCCGCGGCATGGCCTTCGTCATCACCACCGAATCCATCCCGATCAAGCATGAGTTCTATTCGACCCTATCGGGACTGTTCGTGCGCATGCCAGGCGGTGGGCGCATCACGTTCATAGGCGGGTTGATGGTGTTGGTCTTCGTCGCTGGCATCATGCTCGCGCATTTCACGCGCTTCGGCTCCTATGTTTACGCCATCGGCGGCAACAAGGTGTCGGCCGAACTGATGGGAGTGCCGGTCGCGCGCACGACCATTGCCATCTACGCCCTGTCAGGCTTTCTGTCTGGCCTCGCTGGCATTGTTTTTTCGCTCTACACTTCGGCGGGGTATTCGCTGTCGGCAGTCGGCGTCGAACTCGACACGATTGCTGCGGTCGTCATTGGAGGCACACTCCTGACCGGTGGTGTGGGACTGGTTGCGGGCACCTTTGTCGGGGTCATTATCCAGGGGATTATCCAAACCTACATCGTCTTTGACGGCACCTTGTCGAGCTGGTGGACGAAGATCGTCGTCGGCCTGTTGCTCTTTGCCTTCATCGCACTCCAGCGGCTATTGGTTGTCTTGTCGGCCCGCAAGGGGTCATTGAGAGGCGCCATTCCATGAAGTCGATTCAGGGCGGCATCATCCGCACGCTTCCCGCCAAAGGCTTCCACGGTCATGTCATGGGCGACCTGGGCCGCAGCATCGTGGGAGGGGTCTACCCCGAGAATTCGATCCTGCCACGCGATAGCGAGTTGCAACATCGTTACGGCGTTTCGCGCACTGTCATGCGCGAAGCCCTGAAAACACTCGCCGCCAAGGGGATGGTGCAACCAAAGGCGAAGGTAGGTACGCGGGTTCTGTCCCGGCAAGGCTGGAACCTGTTTGATCCTGATATCCTGCAGTGGCATGCGGAGGTCGGCGCTGTCGACGCCAAATTCCTGTTCAGCCTCTCCGAGATGCGCCTCGCGCTCGAGCCGGAGGCCGCCGCACTTGCTGCAGGGCGACGCTCGGACGAGCAGGTTGCCGAGCTCTACTCCTGGGTTGATCACATGGGCGAGCCGACCGTTTCGGGACAGGACTTCGTCGAATATGATCTGCGGTTTCATGTGGCAGTTGCGGAAGCATCGCAGAACCCATTCATGCGCGCCATCAGTGCGCTGATTGAAGTGGCCCTGGCCGCGACATTCAGGGTCAGTTCGCCCATCCCCAACACCAGACAGCACAAGCTCACTGTCGAGCGCCATCGTGCGATCGCGGTCGCGATCGAAATGCGCAATCCAGAGGCCGCCCGCAATGCCATGCGCAAGGTCATCCAGGAAGGCGTCGACAGGGTGTCGGAAGTGACTGGCAAGCAACCGCCAGGAGGGCCAACCGCGTGACAGTACACACCAAGCCGCAGCCGACAAAATTCGTGCCGGCTCAATGGCCCCGCAAGCTGCGTTCAACCGAATGGTTCGGCGGCACGTCGCGCGACCATATCTATCACCGGTCATGGATGAAAAACCAAGGGCTGCCGGCAGATCTGTTCGATGGTCGGCCAGTCATTGGTATATGCAATACCTGGTCGGAGTTGACGCCGTGCAACGCGCATTTGCGCGACCTGGCGGAACGCGTGAAACACGGCATTTACGAAGCCGGCGGCCTGCCGCTGGAATTTCCGGTCTTTTCGCCGGGCGAAAGCGCGCTGCGTCCAACTGCAATGATGTATCGCAACCTCGCTTCGATGGATGTCGAAGAGGCGTTGCGGGCCAACCCGCTCGACGGCGTGGTGCTCATGGTCGGCTGCGACAAGACCACGCCCGCGCTCTTGATGGGGGCTGCCTCGGTCGACATTCCAGCGATCGTGGTCACCGGCGGGCCGATGCTGAACGGCTGGTTCCGAAACGAACGCATCGGCTCAGGCACCGCGCTGTGGCAGATGTCGGAGGCGATCAAGGCCGGGACGATGAGCCAGGCCGATTTCCTCGAGGCCGAACAGGCCATGAGCCGCTCTCCTGGATCGTGCAACACGATGGGTACGGCATCGACCATGGCTTCGATGGCCGAGGCCTTGGGTATGGCCCTGTCCGGCAATGCCGCCATCCCGGCCGTGGATAGCCGTCGCCGCGTAATGGCCCAGCTGACCGGCCGCCGCATCGTGCAGATGGTCAAGGACGACTTGAAGCCGTCCGACGTGCTGACGAGGGCTGCCTTTGAGAATGCCATCCGCTGCAATGGCGCCATCGGTGGTTCGACAAATGCCGTCGTCCACCTTCTGGCGCTGTCTGGCCGCACCGAAGTCGATCTGACGCTCGACGATTGGGACCGGCTGGGGCGCGACGTGCCGACCATCGTCAACCTCATGCCGTCCGGCAAATATCTGATGGAAGAATTCTTCTACGCCGGGGGCTTGCCCGTCGTTCTTAAGGCCCTGGGCGAAGGCGGCCTGCTCAACAAGGATACGCTAACTGTTTCCGGCGAGACCCTATGGGATGAAGTCAAGGACGCGTCCAACTGGAACACCGATGTCATCCGCCCGGTAAACAGCGCATTGACCGCACAAGGCGGCATTGCAGTGCTGCGTGGCAATCTGGCCCCAAATGGCGCGGTGCTGAAGCCTTCGGCCGCAACCCCCTCTCTGATGGTGCATCGCGGCCGAGCCGTGGTCTTTGAAGACATTGGCGACTACAAGAGGAAGATCGACGACCCTGATCTCGATATCGATGAGACTTGCGTGATGGTGCTCAAGAATTGCGGGCCGCGCGGCTATCCCGGCATGGCCGAGGTCGGCAACATGGGCCTGCCGTCGAAGGTGCTCAAGAAGGGAATTACCGACATGGTGCGCATCTCGGACGCGCGCATGTCTGGTACTGCCTACGGCACTGTGATCCTCCACACCAGTCCCGAGGCCGCCGCTGGCGGCCCGCTTGCGATCGTGCAGGATGGCGATTTCATCGAACTCGACGTGCCCAATCGGCGCCTGCATCTCGATATCCCGCAAGCCGAGATCGAGCGCCGGCTGGCAGCATGGAGCAGTCCGGTAGAGCAGCCGAAGAGCGGCTACGCCCAGCTCTACCATAGACACGTGACCGGCGCGGACACCGGTGCGGATTTCGACTTCCTTCGTGGCTACCGTGGCAAGGACGTGCCCAAGGACTCGCACTGACCGCAGGTTGGGACCGATCCGTGATCCGGGGTGCTGGTTGAGTATCGTTCGGTCGCGCTCTCTCCGATTGGCGCGCAGGCTGGTGATTTCTAGCGTATCAATGCCCTGGCGCGTCGTCGTCTTCGCTTTCGGGCTCGGACTGCTCAAGCAGGCCCTGCCATGCGGTAACTTTGCGGATCAGCGCCTGATCGCCAAAATACTCGGCAAGCCGTGCCTTTTGGCGTAGTGCGATCCGGGCCGCCGAACGCGCAAACCGTCCCGCAGGTACCAGGGCCTGCTCAGCTCCCATTGCCACGTCGAGGGCTTCATGGACCGCGTTCTTGCCGGCCAGGGATTCCGCCGTTCCGAAAACCCCGAGCAGTTCCTGGAACTCCGCATGCAGATGCAGGTCGAAAGACCGATCGTTGCCCAGCGGATCAATGACGGGATTTCCCGGATGCAGCGCCCCGAGCGGCAGCAGGCCCTCTGGGATAGGCGCGTTGGCCGAATGCGTGCGCCCACCCTTCAACAGCTTTGGCAAAACGTGCGTATGTGGCCCTGCCGGCGAGACGCCGCCAGTGTCGGGCCCGCCAATCTTTTGGTAGACCTCGACACGCCCGATATTGGTCAGGGCGACGCGATGCGGATGCGTGTTCAGGATGGCTGGCATGGCGCCATTGGCCGGGTCAAAGACCGAGCCGCCGAGATTGGCCCTCAGCATCGTCAGAAGCTTGGGGTCGCTGGTCCGGATGCAGAAGTCGCATTGCGGCAGCGACAGCCCCATGTCAAACAGGATGCCGGTACGGTCGATCCCGCGAATGGCATGATCGTCGGGACCGATCTCCGTCAGGACACTGTTGCCGCTGCGTCTGGCTTTTGCCTCGGGCAGGCATAGTGCCAGCGTCTGGCTCCAGCGATGCCGCTTGGGGCTCAGCGTCTCATAAGCAACAGGGACCAGTTCATGCACCATCTTGCGATCGATGCGGACACCTCCGCGACGCGTCGCCCGGGTAAGAAGGTCATCGATCACCGCCACCTCGCCGTCGTCCTGATGAAATTCGGCAATGGCGCCGAACGTGCCCATGCTCCATCCGCTGCGCCAGTCTGTCAGGTGGCGGCGCAACAACTGTTCCAGAAAACTCATGATCGTGCTCCAGTGTCGGCGGCAACGAGATCCAGCGGCTGTACGACAAGTCCGCCTGACGTCTCGCCGAAGAAGGCTTCGACGCCATAGATGTCGCGCAGGGTTTGAGGGGTCAGCACCTGTGAGGGAGGTCCGTCGGCGACAATTCTGCCGGCATCGATGAGGAGAAGCCGGGTACACCATCGCGCAGCGAGGCCGAGATCGTGCAGCGAGGCGACCACGCTTTTTCCATTAGCCGCGAGTTCGGCGAACAGGCGCATCAAGGCGATCTGGTGAGACGGGTCGAGGCCGGCAGCAGGTTCGTCGGCGAGCAACAACGGCGTTTCTTGAGCCAGCGCGCGCGCAATGAGCACGCGCGCCTTTTCACCACCTGAAAGCTCGGTTGCCGGGCGGTCGCGCAAATTGTCGACCTCCATCCGCTGCATCGCTCGTTCGACGGCAATGCGGTCGGCATCGGTAAGCGGTGCAAAACCCGGTCGATGGGGCGAACGGCCGAGCGCAACCAGCATCTCGACCGGTACGGCCCAGGCGACCTCGCGCTCCTGCGCGACATAGGACATTTGCAGGGCGCGCTCTCTGGGACCCACATATGCGGCGTCGAGCGCGCCAAGGGCGACAGCACCGTCACATGGCGTAAGATCCAGAAGAGCCCGCAACAGGGTCGACTTGCCAGCGCCATTGGGTCCGATCAGACCAATGAATTCGCCCGGCATGACCGAAAAGGACAGGCCGTTGAGCACGGACCTTCCGCCAAGTGTCGCTTGAAGATTTTGAACGTCGAGCAACATCAGGCGAGTTTCCTTCTCGTGCGATAAACCAGCCAGAGGAAGAAAGGCGCCCCCACGATGGCGGTGAGCACGCCGAGCTTGAGGTCCCTGTCCGGCGCGATGACGCGAACCAAAATGTCTGCGGCAAGCAGCATGCAGGCGCCGCCCAGGGCCGACGCCGGCAACAGCCGCGATGGCCGCGCGCCGACAAGCGGTCTAAGCACATGCGGCACGATAAGGCCCACGAAGCCGATGGCGCCCGACACCGCCGTTGCCGCGCCAACCGATGCTGCCGTTCCGAACACGGCCAGCGACTGCACGCGGCGCATGTCGATGCCCATGCTTGCCGCCGTTTCGTTGCCGAGCGTCAGCGCATCAAGTGCGCGGCCGAGTGCCGCCAGCATCAACCAGCCTGCCAGCATGAAAGGCGCGGCGAGCCAGACATGGCTCATCGACCGGTCGGTGAGCGAGCCGAGCATCCAGAACATGATCTCAAGCGCGGCGAATGGGTTGGGCGACAAATTAAGCGCAAGCGACGTCAGGGCGCCGGCGAAGCTCGAAACGGCAACACCGGCCAGGATTATGGTCAGCGTGCCGCCGCGCAGGCCAGCGAGCGCCTGAACGACCACCACCGCAATCACAGCCGCAGCCAGCGCAGACAGCGGCAGCGCGAGCGGGATGACCATGGTCAGGCCGGAATAGATGGCGATGACCGCGCCCAGTGAGGCTGCTGCACTAACACCGATCAGTCCCGGTTCCGCCAGCGGATTGCGTAGATAGCCCTGCAGGGCCGCACCTGAAAGGCCAAGCGTCGCACCGACCATCAGGCCGAGCAGCGCGCGTGGCAGGCGGATCTCGCGCATGATCAGTTCGATGGCGCCGGCCTTGGCGGAAAACAGTGCGGCGATGCCGTCGGTGAAGCCAAGTGCCGCCGGACCAACCGTCAGCGAAAGCAAAAAGAGGATGGCTGCTACGAGGGCAAGAACGGCGAGCACCAGCCTGTAGCGGAAGGTGTCATTCATCTCGCGTTTTCCTGGTCCAGTTTGCTGGCCGCACCGCGCAGCAGGCGTGCCGCCTCGAGCGTGAAGGGTGCGCCACAGATCGTGTAGCGGGATGGCAGCGCCACGGAGCGGCCATTTTCGGCAATCGCGCGAAAGGCCGGATGGACAAAGTTCGCCTGGGCAAGTGCCGGCGCGTCATAGTTCTCGTCGCTGGCGGCAATGAGGTCTGGACTGGCCAGAACCAGCATCTCCAGCGGCAGCCGCGCTGTGCCTCTGAGCCCGAGCGTGTCGGCGACATTGACGAGACCGGACAGCTTGACGATCTCGTCGACAAGCGTGCCACTACCTGACGTGTAGCTGTTGGCGTAATAGGTCGCGACCGTCCGCTGCGAGGCCTTGGCCCCGGCCAACTCGGCTACACCTTGATCGAGCTCGGCGACCAGCGCGGCCGCCCGCTCGTTTCTGCCGAGAACTTCGCCCATGCGAAGGATGTTCAACCTGATGTCGGCAATGGAGCTGTCTGGGGCGAATTCTTCAACCCGTATGCCAAGCCGCCGGAGCAACTCTACCGTTGTTCGCGTCGTGTATGTGCCAGCGAGCACCAGGTCCGGCCGCATCAGGAATATTTCTTCGGCAAGGCCATGGTTTAGGACCAGGCCATGGGTCCTATCAGCCAGTACCGAAGTGTTGGGATCGCGCGCCAGGTAGGAGACCGAATGCAACTGGCCTTCGGCAGCTACGAGCATTGCCAGCTGGTCGGTGCAGACGTTCATCGACACGACTCGCCGGGGTTGCTCGGCAGCCGCCACAGGCAAGCCGAGCCCAGACGCAAAACCTGACAGTGCGACCAGCAGTGCGCGCAGGCGGGCACAGCGAGACAGGATCTGATTGATTTGCACGCCATCCCCCATCAGAACACCCGCGTGAAGCTCAGATTGAAGGTCCGGCCTGGCGCGCGGTAGTTGGTGACAGTCGAATATTGCTCGTCAAGCAGGTTCTCGACCGAGAATTTCAGGCTCGAACGCGCATCAAAGGTGTAGTTGGCCAGAAAATCCACCGTCACATATTCTGGCAGCTTGACGGTATTGGCGGCATTGGCAAAGCGGGCCGCGCCATAGAGCAGCTTGGCATTCAGGTTCAGGCTCTCGGTTGCAGCGAAGGTCACTTCGGCTGCGGCCTTGAACCGGTCGCGGTAGGGAATGTAGCGGCCAGTATCCTCATTCTTGGGCGAGCGATAATCGATCGACGCCTTGCCGCTCCAGCGGTGGTCGAATGCATGCTCGATGGTGGCTTCGAATCCTGTCACCTTGGCCCGGGCGACATTGAACGGCAGGTATGTCGGCGGATTGGAGGCAATCGCGTCCGTCAGCCAGGTTTGATAAAGGGCAGCATCAATTGCGGTCTGCTCGGTCGGCCGCCAGTTGAACCCAACTTCGTAGGATTTTGACTTTTCCGGTTTCAGGTTCGGGTTTGAAAAGTTGGGGTAGTAAAGATCGTTGAAGGTTGGCGCGCGAAACCCTGTGCCATACGAGACCCGCGCGACCAAATCCGGCACGATCTCGTAGCTGGCACCGATGTTATAGGTGGTCGCATCGCCAAACTGTTCGTTGTGATCGTAGCGCAAGCCGCTATCGACAGTAAGCGTGCCATATTCGACCGAGTATTGACCGAAAACAGCCGCGAGATTGCGCGATGTGACGTCGAAATTGACCGTTGAATCGACGTTTTCGCGGTAGGCTTCGGCGCCGCCAACGACAACGTGCGTGACATCACCCGTATCGAAGTTTTTTTCGGTCGAGGCGAAGATACCGTGGCGTTTGGTATCGAACTCGCTATCTCCTGCAACACCACTGCGGAAATTGGTCGAATTGTCGAGGCTGCTCGTCAGCTCCAGGGTAGATGACCAGCTGTCGCTGTGTCTGATCAGCCCGCCAATCTTGCCGGCAAAGGTGTCGGTGTCGACTTCGTTGGCACCTGGGAACGAGGCGTCGTATTGGGTGCGGCCGCGGGCGAAAAGGCCGTCGGCATAGAACCTGCCCCAGCCATAGTCTTTTGCCAGGGCGAAATTGAGCGCCCCCTGAAGGAAGCCGTCGTCGTCGGGCTCATGGCCCCAGGCCAGCGGCGTGGTGAAATCGTAGCCGCGCGTGCCAAGAAGGCTGCCGCCGACGGCATAGTCCACGCCATCGGCGGTGCGTCCGCGCAAATCGCCCGAGACGTAGCCTCCCCAGGGGTGGGTAACGCCTGTGGTGACGTTCGCGCAGCGGTTGCGGCCGTCCGCGCACTGTCCGCCTTGCCTGGTGATGATGTTGATGACGCCGCCTATGGCATCGGCACCATACTGGGCCGAATGTGGGCCCTTGGCGATCTCGACCAGCTCGATCGAAGACAGCGGAATGTTAAAGATCGAACTTGTGCCGCTGGTTGCCGAAGCTGTGCGGACACCGTTGACCAGCACCAGCGTCTGGCCTGCCGACATGCCGCGAAGATAGACGTTGGAAGCAGCACCTTGGCCGCCATAGCCGATGATCGACACGCCAGTGTACCGCTTGAGCAGCGAAGGCAGGTCGGGCGCGGCAGAGCCGGCGATGTCGTCCTCGTTGATGACGGTAACCGAGGAGGTCGAGCGCAGCAGCGACGCCTCGCGGCGGAGCGGAGTGGTAACAACCAAACGGTCGAGCACGGTCGTGTCGGACGAAGGCGCCTGCTGCGCCTCGGCCTGCGTCGGAATGGCCAGCGCGAGAGCGCCGGCGGCAAATATCAGTTTCTGCAATTCTGCCCCCAAAATGGTTCGGTGGGCGCGACAAGGATCGCACCCGGTTTCCAAACCGCAGGCAAGACAGGTCGGCAGGCAGACTTTGGGACAAGATTGACCCGGCGGCCTTCCGCATGCGGCAACACTTTTCGATGTCACCGCCACGAGCGACCGCGCTTGACCACACCCCGTGGACAAGCATGGGTGACTGGAACGGGCAGGTCTCCTGACTTCCGTGTCACAGCCTTTTTCCGCCTTCCCGACCGCGCTGTGCGGTCAGTGGCATAGTGGAAGAGGCTCAACGGTTACAGTTGCGGGGGCAGTCGCGGATTTGGCCGAGGCCCTCACCGCGTTCCCTTTTCATCCGCCTCGCGGCGGAACCGATTCCATGTATGAAACTAGATAGTTTGAGGAAGGTCTGTCAATCGAACATCATTCAGCAAATGAAAATCGACTGTCCGCAATGGAATTCCAAACCTGCGCGCCATTTGCCAAATGAGCGCGCTCACCCCCAACAAGACATCATTTCTTGCTACAGTCAGCTTTGAGATTCTCCGACTCCTTTCTAGCCGAAGCATCTAACATCATTGAGCGGCAACAAGACTAGTCCCTGGCAGGACTTGGATACTTGGCACCTGCCAACGGGCTCGTGCCGAATGGATACTCCTTAGCTCAGGTTGCCGCGTTGGCCACGGCGGCGCGCGGCCGTCACTTCTGCGAGGATAGAAAGTGCGATTTCTTCGGGAGTGATGGCACCGAGATCGAGACCGGCTGGGGCTTTGACGGCGTCGAGAGCGGCGGCTTCAATGCCCTCTTGCAGAAGTTTTTCGCGCAACGACCCCATCTTGCGGCGGCTGCCGACAAAAGCCCGATACCCTGCCTGAACATGCAGCGCGGACTTGAGCGCGGCTTCGTCGCCCTTGCCTTGCGTGGAAACGACTACGAAGCGCTGCGCCTCGTGAAGTTCGTCGAGCGCGAAGCCGTCGATCACAACGTCTGCATCGGGCGTGGTCGACATATCGGCGGCAGGCACTGCTACGGTGACGTGGTAGCCGAGCGGCCGGGCCTGTTCGGCAAGCGCCAGCGCCACCGGGCTGGCACCCAATATGACCAACGAAGGGTGCGGCAGCATTGGCTCGACGAAAATGTCCATCGTGCCCTGGCTTGGGCACATGTTCCTGGCGAAGTTCACGCCCTGCCGGTTTTCACCCGGCTTGACCCCGAGTTCGGCCAAAAGGTCCTCGGGCTGGACCGACACCAGTCGCGACTTGCCGTCGGCCAGCGCCTCGCGCGCGGCCTTCAGCACAGCCCCTTTTGCACAACCGCCGCCGATCCAGCCGGCGACCATGACACCGTCCGGCCGGATAACCGCCTTGGCACCTGCTTTCGCAGCCGTTACCGAAACGGTCCGCACGACGGTGGCCAAGACAAAAGCCTGCTCGGCAGCTTTAAGCCGGGATACGAGGTCCATTACATCGACATGAGCGGTCATGGCCAAAACGTCTCCGTCAGAGCCTTGCGAGATACGGTTCGAGCGCGGCGAGGCTTTGCAGCGTATGCGCCGGCGCATAGAGTTCGATATGCGGGAGCGCGGCCTTTATGCCCGCAGCCTCGGGTGCGTAACCATCCCACCCCATCATCGGATTGAGCCAGACGATGCGGCGACAGCGCCTGCCCAGTTGCGCCATCTCGCGGCCGAGCAGGGCAGCGTCACCCGTCTCGTAGCCATCGGAGACAATCATCACGCATGTGCGCGAATGGATCGTGCGTGCTGCATGCCAACGGTTGAAGCTCGCAAGGCTCTCGCCAATCCTTGTGCCGCCACCGGCGCCTTGAGCCATCATGGACAGCCGATCGAGCGCCCGCTGGGCGTCGCGCTCCTTCATCGCATCGGAGACATGGACGAGCCGCGTGTGAAACAAAAACGCCTCGGCCTCGCGAAACTCGTCGAGCACGCCGTGAATGAAGCGCAGGAAGACAGCGGTATACATGCTCATGGAGCCCGACGCGTCGAGCAGGACCACCAATCTGAGCGGCTTGTCCTTGCGCCAGCGCTTCACCAAGCTGACCGGAACGCCACCATGAGTGATGTTCTTGTGGATGGTGCGGCGCAAATCCAGCCGAGTTCCTCGGCGGCGAGCAAGGTCGCGGCGGCTAAGCCTGGAGCGCATTGCCCGCGCAAGCCGTGCTGCGATGTCATGCGCCGCAGCCATCTGAGCCGGGTCAGCGATTTTCCGGAAATCCGTCTCAGCGAGATTTTCCGCATGCGAAGCCCCTTCCCTGCGGCCCTCGCCACTGCGGTCGTCGGCGCCGGGCTCGTCGCCACCAACAGCCTGGTCCGGCAGTTGCGTGTTGGCATTTGCCGTCTGGTCCTGGAGGGCCTTGACTAATGGATTGCGCTGCTGCGCTGCTGAACCGCTGGTCAACGAGCGCGAGCGGATGCGTTTGCCCAGCCAGAACGCATCGAACAGGCCGTCGAACTTTTCCCAATCGGACTTCCGCGCCGCAAACAGGTGTTTGAACGCCGATCGCAAGAGCCCGGGGGTTTGCGCATAGCTTGAAGCCATCAGGGCTGCCGCGTCCTGGCCCTCCCGCAGGCCTACCGCGAAAGCGTTATCGCGCAGGATTGTGAGGAAGGCCGCAAGTTTATGCGAAACGAATTGCGCAACCTCGTCCATCTCCTCAGGTGTCAGGGAAGGAGCACAGCCGATCATGCCACCCTCCCCAACAAGCGTTGGGTAACTTCCCGCTTGAACCGTGCCTTGTCTTGGCGGGTCTTGAGAAGGCACATCAGCGTATCGTGGACCATCTCGGGCTGGTCATGGAGATCGCGCACGTCGAGCCCGACCAACGCCGCCGCCCAATCCAATGTCTCGGCGACGCCTGGAACCTTCCGTAGATCTTCCTTGCGGATTTTTTCGACCATCCTGGCGATCTGCAGCGACAGGCCAGCACCAGCATCGGGAATGTGCGCGGAGATGATGCGCGCCTCACGGTCGACGTCGGGATAATCGACATAGTGGTAGAGGCAGCGGCGGCGCAGCGCGTCGGAGAGCTCACGTGTGCCATTTGATGTCAGCACGACATGGGGAACTGTCACCGCCTCGATCGTCCCGAGCTCGGGGATCGAGACTTGCCAGTCGGACAGCAGTTCAAACAGGAAGGCTTCAAACTCCTCGTCGGCGCGGTCGACCTCGTCAATCAGCAGCACAGGAGGTGTCTCGCGACGGATTGCGGCAAGCAGCGGCCGTTCCATCAGGTATTTTTCAGAGAATATCTGGTCTTCGATTTCCGAAGCGCTAGGTTCTCTTTCGGCCTCAATACGAGTTTTATGCGCCTCGATCGCCAGAAGCTGCCGCTGATAGTTCCATTCATAGAGCGCCGCCGACTGGTCCAGGCCTTCGTAACATTGCAACCGGATCAACTCCGTCCCATGGACTAAGGCCAGTGCCTTTGCGACCTCCGTTTTGCCGACCCCCGCTTCGCCCTCAAGCAGCAACGGGCGTTTTAGCAACTGCATAAGCGAGACGGCGGTCGCCAGTTCAGTATCGGCGATGTAGCCTGCTTCGGCGAGGCGAGAGGCGATCTGGTCGCGCGAGAGCGTCATGGCCCCACCCCCGCAATAGTTGGCTTGACCTTGCGTTGTTCCTCCACTTTTTCAGTCCAGTTTCGACCGGCAAAGAAGACAAGGAGATCACTGGCGTTGGCGCCAGCATCGTTACTGCCACCGTTCACCCGGAGGCGGTTTCTGTCGGGAGACGGATTGTCGTGTCGAGACATGAAGATAGCCGCTACACGACCCCCAGCGTTTTTGCCGCTTGCCAGTTCCGCCAGTAGTCATGCGGCATCTGGATATGCGTCGATCCGAGGAAGGCGAAGGCATCGTTGACGGCGTTGGAGAAAGCCGGCACGCCTCCGACATTGGGGCTTTCGCCGACGCCCTTCGCGCCGATGGGATGATGCGGCGAGGGTGTCACAGTGAAGTCAGTTTCCCAGTGCGGCGTCTCGACCGCGGTCGGCATGAAGAAATCCATGAACGACCCAGTCACGACATTGCCTGTCTCGTCGTAGCGGATTTCCTGACCCATCGCGATTGCGAAGGCTTCAGTCAGGCCGCCATGCACCTGCCCCTCGATGATCATCGGGTTGATGCGCGTGCCGCAATCGTCGAGCGCATAGAAGCGACGCACCTTGTAGACCCCGGTATCGACGTCGATATCCATCACGCAGATGTAGGCGCCGAACGGATAGGTCATGTTGGGCGGATCATAGTAGCTGACCGCCTCCAGCCCCGGCTCCATACCCGGGGGCACAGAATTATATGCCGCCCAGCAGATGTCCTTCATCGACATAGTCTTTTCAGGCAGGCCTTTCACGCGGAAGCCGTCTATGTCCCATTCCAGGTCGTCCTCGTGAACCTCGAGCCTGTAGGCGGCGATCATCTGCGCCTTGGCCTTGATCTTTCGTGCGGCCGTGGCGATCGCAGCACCTGCAACCGGCGTCGAGCGCGAGCCATAGGTACCAAGACCATAAGGTGCGGTATCGGTATTGCCCTCCTCAACCATGATCCTGTCGGCCGGAATACCGATCTCGGTTGCTATGATCTGCGCCCAGGTCGTCTCGTGGCCCTGGCCGGTGCTTTTGGTGCCGACGCGCGCAATGCCCGCGCCGGTCGGGTGCAACCTGATCTCGCAACTGTCGAACATGGCGATGCCGAGGATGTCGCAATTCTTCGACGGGCCGGCGCCAACGATCTCGGTGAAGAAGGAAACACCGATGCCCATGACCTCGCGCGTTTCGCCAAGTTTGAAGGCCTCGCGCTTTATCGCCTGTTCCTTACGCAGTTCTGCATATTGGACGCTCTCCATCATCTTCTTCATGGCGGTGGCGTAGTCGCCTGAATCGTATTCCCAGCCGAGCGCCGACTGGTAGGGAAACTGCTCCGGCCTGATGAAATTTTTGAGCCGCAATTCGGCGGGGTCCATGCCAAGCTTTTGGGCCAGGATGTCCATGCCGCGCTCGATGCAGTAAGACGCCTCAGTGACCCGGAACGAACAGCGATAGGCAACGCCGCCTGGGGCCTTGTTGGAATAGATGCCGTCGACGCACACATGCGCTGTAGGAAAATCGTAGGAGCCGGTGACGATATTGAAGAAGCCCGCCGGCCATTTCGAGGGGTCAGCGCAGGCGTCGAAGGCGCCATGGTCCGCAAGCACATGGACGCGCAGACCTGTGACCTTGCCTTCCTTGGTCGCGGCGATCTCGGTTGTCATGTGATAGTCGCGAGCAAACGAAGTCGACGTCAGGTTCTCGATCCGGTCCTCGACCCATTTCACCGGTTTTCCGGTGACGATGGATGCAACGGCGGCGCAGATGTAGCCGGGGTAGGCTCCGACCTTGTTGCCAAAGCCGCCGCCGACATCTGGCGATATGACGTGGATCTTCTGCTCGGGTAGGCTGGCGATAAGCGCCACGACCGTTCGGATGACATGTGGTGCCTGGAAAGTGCCCCAGATGGTCAGATCGCCACTGACCTTGTCAAAGGAAGCGACGCACTGGCATGTT
The DNA here is from genome assembly GCF_003148805.1 of Aminobacter sp. AP02. Taxonomy (GTDB): domain Bacteria; phylum Pseudomonadota; class Alphaproteobacteria; order Rhizobiales; family Rhizobiaceae; genus Aminobacter. The sequence continues at coordinate 45,552 of NZ_QGGX01000004.1, read as the reverse complement.
TCTAGCGGGCATGGATGGACGCGCTGGTAGGAGAGCATTTCCTTGATCGACACGTCCGCCTTGCGGAACGCCACGTCAGTCAGGTCCTTGTCGCCGACACTCCATTCAAAGATGTGGTTGGCATGCTTACGTGGACCGTGCGCGCCAGTCATCTTGCCGGCAATATCTTCACGCAGCACTGGTGCGTCCGCGTCCATGGCGTGGAACGGATCGATGACGACCGGCAGTGCCTCATACTCCACGTCGACGGCGTTGATGCCGTCGTCGGCCGCGTAACGGTCCGTCGCCACAACGAAAGCCACTTCCTGATTCTGGAAGAGAACCTTGCCGTCGGCCAGCACCATCTGCACATCACCAGCCAGCGTCGGCATCCAGGCGAGATTGACGGTCTTCAATGTTTCGGCCGTTATCACCGCCAGCACGCCTGGCACCTTCAGCGCCGCCTCCGTGTTGATCGACTTGACCCGCGCGTGAGCATAGGGCGAGCGGACGAAATCGCCGTGCAGCATTCCGGGCAGCTTCAGGTCGTCGACATAATTGCCCTTGCCTTGGGTGAAACGCGCGTCCTCGACGCGTTTTCTCTTGCAACCCATGCCTTCCAGTTTCGCTTCGCGCTGTTCGCGCGTGGGAGCCATGTCGTTCATTCCGCAGCCTCCTTGAATTCGGTGCCATTGATCTTGGCGGCTGCGTACTGGATGGCTTTGACGATGTTCTGATAGCCGGTGCATCGGCAAAGGTTGCCGGAAATGCCCATGCGGATGTCTTCTTCGCTTGGGCTCGGATTTTCCTGGAGAAGCCGGTGCGCACGCACGATCATGCCGGGCGTGCAGAAGCCGCATTGCAGCCCGTGCATTGCGCGGAACCCCTCCTGAACGGCCGACAGCGTGCCGTCGGCGTTGGCAACACCTTCTATGGTAAGGATATCGGCCCCGTCAGCCTGAACAGCGAACATGGTGCAACTCTTCACCGACATACCATCGATATCGATGGTGCAGGCGCCGCAATGCGTCGTCTCGCAACCTATGTGGGTGCCGGTGAGTTGCAGGTTGTCGCGGATAAAATGCACCAGCAGCAGGCGCGGCTCCACGAGACCCTCGACCTCGTTGCCGTTGACCTTCATCGTCACATGGGTCTTCGCCATCTTCATGCCTCCTCAAACCGCGCGCTGTGCAGCGCGCTTCAGTGCGCGCATCACCATGATCCCGCCGACATGTTTCCGGTATTCGACCGGTCCGCGCGCGTCTGCGGCCGGCGACATGATCTGCTCCGCGGCCGCTGCTGCCGCTTTGAGAGAGCCGTCGTCGAGGCTGGTTCCAATGACGGCTTTGGCCGCGTCAGTTGCGAGCAGCGGGGTTTCGGACAGGTTGGTGAGCCCGATCGAGCACGTTGCGACCTTGCCGCCCGTCATGGTCAGGACCACGGCCGCGGCAGCAGTGGCATAGTCGCCAACCTTCCGCTTCAGCTTCTCATATGCATAGCCGTGACCGGTGGCAGGCGTGGGGATCGAGATCTCGGTCAGTATCTCGCCGGGATCGAGCGCGGTGAAGTAGGCGCCCTGGTAGAAGTCGGTGGCAGCGACCGTGCGGGCGCCAGCAGAACCTTCCAGCACATAGCTCGCGCCTAGGGTCATCATCATTGCGGGCATGTCGTTGCCCGGATCACCGTTGGCGACGTTGCCGCCGATCGTGCCACGATAGCGAACCTGCGGGTCGGCAATCAACAGCGCTGCCTCCATCAGGATGGGCAGAGCCTTTGCGACCACGTCCGAGGCCAGCAGTTCGTGCTGCGTGGTCATAGCGCCAATGGTGACCTTGCCACCGTCGTTCCGGATGCCTTTTAGATTGGGAATACGGTGCAGATCGACCAGATGGCCCGGCGTGGCAAGGCGCAGTTTCATCATCGGTATCAGGCTGTGGCCACCAGCCAGCGGCCGCGCCTCGTCGCCGAGAGAAGCGAGGAGCTTGACGGCATCGGCAACAGTTTCTGGCCTGTGATAGCCGAACGGGCCTGGGATCATGGTCTCCTCCATTCGTCGTCTTGGCCAAGTTGATCTGGCCATGAATGCAGACGTTGAAGAAAACCTGTTCCGGGTCGCGAGCCCGGGCAAGGCGGTGTTTGCGGGGATGTCATGAGCAACGGGAATTCACACGAACAACCCGATTTCGCGCACCAACAGCGTCAGTTCCCCTGACGCATCCGCCGTTCAGTAGGGTTGCGGCTTGTGCCTGCCAAGGCCGAGACGTGACCTGAGTTCGGCAGTCTTGGCGCGGCTTACCGGCACTTTGTGTGGCATTGGACCGGCAAGCTCTACAATAGCGCCATCGCCTGCTTTCCGGACAACGCTGATATGTTGAATCGCGATAATGTGGCTGCGATGGACGCGCATGAACCGGGAGGGATCAAGCCGCGCCTCGGCCTCAGAAATGGACCAGGCGGACATGTGCTCTCGGGCACCGTCGTGCGCGAGGGTGTAGTGCGCGTAGGCGCGGACACCGCGCACAACACTGACATCGATGAAGTAAGTGCCGTCCGCGCCTTCGACCGGGATGTGCGACACAAGCATCGCGCGCGGCTGGCCTACGCCACCGAGTGGGGCGGCGCTAAAGTTCTGTCGCTGGTGCACAATGTTATCGGTCCACGATGCGAAGGCGCCGTCGACAAGGAGATCGGTGGCCGACACCGGCTCAAGCATCTCTTCATCCGCTGTAGCGCTATCGCGTGGCAGCCTGCGCCGTCGCGGCTCCGGAACAAGAAACAACAGAAAACCGCCAGCAAGAATGAAGCACAGCAACGATACCACCAATGCGAGCACCTGGGGCGATGCCGCCAGCCCGTCGACCACATGGGTGGGTGCATGCATGGACTGGAAATGCATCCCGTACATCGCCGTGTAATGCATCCCCGAGACGGCCAGACCGAAGGCTGCGGCACTAAGTGCCAGCCTCAAGCCACCATGCCGCGCCAGGAATATTCTCAACCCGCCGTAAGCTGCTCCGACTGAGATAAGTATGGCGAGCACGACCATCGCATGGTCGTGATGCATGGTGAACGCACCGGCCAACCCGTGGATGCCGACATAGTGCATCGACACGATGCCGCCGCCCAAAAGAAGGGCCGACGCCATGACACGCGCGTTGGAGGGTTTGCCGAAACTGATAAAAAATAGTGACACGCCAACAACAAGCGCGCAGATCAGGAAGGAGACGATCGTCGGCAGGACGAGATAGTCCACGTCCGCGTGGATAGGCGCAGCCATCATTCCGATGAAGTGCATGGTCCAGATGCCCACGGCCAGAAAGCCGGCCGCCCCCGCCAGCAGCAGGCGGCGACTGGCGCCGGAAGCACTTCGCACCCGAGCCGCCAGGCCAAAGCCGGTATAGCCGCCCAAAACGGCAACTACTATCGAGAGCGCGACCAGATATGGATTGTGCCCAGCGAACATCTTGGTACCGGCACCGCCACGCGCCAAGCAAGCGGGCCACCTCCCTGACGCGGAAGTCTATATGGGCAAGGGCGACCTTGACAATGTGGGGGCAGGCCTCAGCCGGTCTGCCGGGAATCTGAAAACCAGGGCCATCGGCAAAGCCCAGCATCAAGCGGCTGCTTGTCGATCCTCTTGGCGACCGGCGGTCAATCGGCAGGTTGTAGGGGACGCACAAACCAGCCATAGCTTTTGATGATTTCGGGGCGGCCATCAGGAGCAGGCCAATGGATGCTGTCGGTAATGCGTTCCCAATCGCAGCAGCGATTGCGTTGAGTCCGTTCCCTATCGTTGCAGCTACACTGGTCGTTGGTTCGCCCAAAGGCCGCGTTGCCGGTCCGCTGTTTCTCTTGGGCTGGGCCGTGGGCCTGGTGGTGCTGTCCGCAGCTTCGGCGCTGCTGGTCAGCAGTGTCGCGGAAGCCGGTTCGAGCGGTCGCTTGTTGCTTGATTGGCTGCGGATAACCGTAGCCTTGTTATTGTTTTGGGCCGCATATCAAAAATGGCGCAGCCGCCCCAGGGTTGGCGAGGCGCCGGAGCGGCCGACGTGGCTGGACGCTTTTTCTGAGATGAACCCGGCCGGCGCCTTTCGCATGGGCGGTTTGTTGGGTGGAGCAAATCCCAAGAACATAGGCCTGGTCTTGGCGGCAATGTCGTCACTTGCGCATGAGCCAATCAGCGCAAAGCTGGTGGTGTTGGAAATCGCAATTCTTGTCGCCATCGGTTCGTCCACTGTGGCCGCGATCGTTGCTGGTCATGCCTTGGGCGGCGACAAGGCGGCCGGCGGCCTGGATGCAGTCAAGGAATTCATGATTAGGAACAACAGTGTCATCTTGATGGTGGTATTCACACTGATCGGAATGAGCGTGCTTGGGACAGGGATTTCGGGTTTGGCAGCAGATCAATGATGTAAACGGCGCGGCCCACCCTATGCCGACGATCAGTTTGAACAGTGTCAGTTTTCCAGTTCCGCTGGCGCCGCTTCGGGAGCATTTGGGGGTCGCCGGAGGGACTTCGCTTTTTCTCGAAGCCACTGGAAGTTCACATACAGCACCGGGATCAGGAAGATGCCGACCGCCGCAGCCCCCAACATGCCGCCGAACACGGCTGTTCCGACTCCGCGGCGGCTAAGCATGCCCGCACCCTCGGCAATCACAAGCGGAATCAAGCCCGCGATGAAAGCAAAGCTCGTCATCATGACGGCGCGGAACCGTTCGCGCGCACCTTCCACTGCAGCTTCCGAAATGCCGAGCCCTTGCGCTCGACGCTCCATGGCAAATTCGACGATGAGGATGCCGTTCTTCGCGGCCAGCGCGATCAAAACGACCAAGCCGATCTGGGCATAGAGGTTGTTGTCGAGCCCGGCGATCTTGAGGGCAAGCATCGAACCGGCGATGCCGGCCGTGACCGAAAGCAAGACGGCGATCGGAATGGTCCAGCTTTCATAGAGCCCGACGAGAAACAGGTACGCAAACAGCACGGCAAGACCCAATATCATCGCTGTCTTGCCGCTCGCCTCAATCTCCTGAAGCGCCGTCCCAGTCCATTCGTAGCTGTAACCCTGTGGCAGCGTGGTGGCCGAGACCTGTTCCATCGCGGCAATCGCCTCGCCGGAACTGCGGCCAGGTGCTGGCCCGCCGTTGATCGTGGCGCTAGCATAGTTGTTGTAGCGCACGATGAGCTGCGGCCCGAGGATCAGCCGTGCCTCGGCGAATGCCCTTATCGGCACCATCTGACCCTGGTTGTTCCTGACGTTGATCCGGTAGATGTCATCGATCTTGGACCGCTCGGACGCCTCGCCCTGCACCGTCACCTGCCAAGTGCGGCCGAAAAGGTTGAAGTCGTTGGCATAAGCGCTCCCAAGTACCGACTGAAGCACGTTGAAGACATCCGCGACGTTGATGCCGAGAGTCTGGACCTTCTCGCGATCGATATCGAGGTAAAGCTGCGGCGTGTTGGCCGTGTAGGTCGTGTAGACCCGGTTCAGAACAGGGTTTTGGTTTGCCGCGAAAACGAGGCCACGCGCCGCCTGTGCTATTTCGGCGGAACTTGAACCGGATAGGCTAAGAAGCTGATATTCAAAGCCGCTGCCCGTTCCCAAACCGATGATCGGCGGCAGGTTGTAGACGATCACATTTGCTTCCCGGATCGACTGCAGCTCAGCAGTAAGCTTGGCGATAAGTCCGTTCGCGGAAAGTGCGGGGTCGGTTCGATCCGCAAAGGGGCTAAGGGTAATCGCAAGTAATGCGGAGTTGGACTTGACCTGTCCATCGAGCAGACTGTAGCCGACAACCGACATGACGCCATCAACGCCCGCCGTTTTGCGGATCATGTCTTCGACCTGCTTGGTTACGGCATCGGTCCGGTTGACAGAGGCACCATCTGGCAGGACGATTTCGCCGAAGATGGCACCTTGGTCCTCGGAAGGCAGGAATCCGGTCGGCGTTGCCTTGAACAGCCACCCGGTGCCGACGAACAGCGCCGCCAGCACGACAAGCCCGATCGCGGCGAAGCGGACCAGCCGCGTGACGATGGAAGCATACCCGTCGCGGGCCAGGTCGATTCCCCTGAGTACATGGCGAATAGGCCCACGCTTGGGGCCGTGATGCGCCTTGAGGAGAACGCCGCAAAGTGCGGGTGACAGAGTAAGCGCGTTGATGGCCGAAATCACCATGGACACCGACACTGCGACGGCGAACTGGCGAAACAGCTCGCCCGATATGCCGGGGATGAAGGCCACCGGAACGAATACGGAGAGCAAAACGAGCGTGATGGCCACGATCGGAGCGGTGATTTCTCGCATTGCGCGCCGGGCCGCCTCGGCTGCTGTGATGCTCGGATCCTTCTCGAGGTGGGCTTCGACGGCTTCGACGACGACGATCGCATCATCGACGACGATGCCAATCGCAAGCACCAGCGCAAGCAGCGAAACGGTATTGGCCGAAAAACCCAACGCCATCATCACCGCGAAGGTTCCGATGAGCGAAACCGGAACGGCGATCAACGGAATGAGCGTCGCGCGCACGCTTCCCAAAAACAGGTAAACGACGATGACGACAAGGATGAAGGCCTCGATCAACGTCTTTACGACTTCGTGGATGCTTTCGGCGACAAACTTCGTCGTGTCGTAGGTGACCTTGTATTCGACCCCCTCTGGAAACAACACCTTGAGCTTCTCCAGGAGATTCCCGATGGCCTCAGCCGTTGCGATCGCATTGCCGCCAGGCGATTGATAGATACCGATGACGGCGGCGGCCGTGCCGTCTTGCCGTCCGATTTGCTCCGCCGACTTCGACGTCAATTCGACGCGCGCAACGTCGCGGATCCTGACAAACGAGCCATTGGCCTCTGCCCGGAGAACGACGCTGCCGAATTCTTCTACGGTGGTGAGACGCCCCTTGGTTTGAATGGTGAGCTGGAACTGCTGGTCGGGCAGCGCCGGTTGGGCGCCGATGCGACCGATCGCGGCCTGAATGTTCTGGTTCTTCAGCGCATTGACGATATCGTCTGGCGTCATGCCGTAGCTTGTCAGCCGTTCCGGCGTGACCCATACGCGCATGCTGTAATCGGACGGTGTCAGGAGCGAGACGTCGCCGACGCCAGGGATGCGCTTCAGGCCGTCAAGGATGTTGATGGTCGCGTAGTTTGACAGGAAAAGCTGGTCGCGGCTTCCATCTGGCGACGTCAGCGCGATCAGTTGCATCAACGCTGAAGACTTCTTTTTTACGCTGATGCCCTGAGTGCGTGCCTCCTGGGGCAGTTGGGCCTCGGCAAGGCTGACGCGGTTTTGGACGTTGACCGCATTGATGTCGGGGTCCGTGCCTACGGCAAAACTCACGGTCAGCGTGTAGCTTCCGTCGTTGCCGCTGGTCGACTTCATGTAGATCATGTTGTCGACGCCCACGACACGCGATTCAATGGGCTGAGCAACCGACTGTTGGACGACTTCAGCACTCGCACCGGGGTAACTGACAGTTACGGATACCTGCGGCGGTACGATGTCCGGAAATTGCGCGACGGGTATCACGCTGAGGGCAACGAGACCGGCGATTGTGATGACGAGCGATATGACGACCGCAAGCCGTGGCCGGTCGATGAAGATCCGCGACAGCATGGTTCAGGAGCCCGACTTGGCTTCGACCGGCTCGACAACCTGGCCTGGACGAACTCTCTGTATTCCTTCAGTCACAACCATGTCCCCGACATTGAGACCACTAGTCACGGAAAGGTCGCTCCCTGCTGTTTGGTCGGCCTGAATCCGCCGGACTTCGATCTTGTGATCCTTGTTGACAACGAGTGCGAATGCACCGGATTGGTCTAGCTGGATCGCGGACTGGGGCACGACAAGCCTGGCCTCAGGTGTGCCGCCCTCGACAGTTACATTGACGAGTTGGCCGTCGATCAAGATCAGTTCGGGGTTGGGAAATGTCGCCCTGACGGGCACGGTATCAGTGCCTTGGTCCACGGTTACGTCGACAAAATTGACCTTGCCGGAATGGGCATACGTGCTGCCGTCGGCAAGCTGGACGCGGATGATCGCTTCTTCGACCTCGGCACCGAGTTGCCCCGCATTGCCGAGCTTTTCGCGCACAGCGAGCAGCTCGCGTTGGGATACCGAGAACGTCACATAAATGGGGTCCTGGCTAACTATGATAGCCAGCGCATCGCTTGAGGGACCGACGAAAGTCCCAACGGAATATTGGGAGCGCCCGACGCGCCCCGTTATTGGGGCGCGGATCTCCGTGTACCCAAGGTCCAGCTTTGCCTTGTCAAGCGATGCCTGACACTGAACCACGCTCCCGGTCGCTTCCTGCTGCTTGGCATTTGCCAAATCCAGTGCTGCCTTGGATGCGGTGTTCTTCGCGACGAGAATGCTTTGGCGTTCCACCTCGATGTTGGCAAGCGCCAGCGCCGCTTGCCCTGACTCGAGTGCGCCCTGCGCCTGGCTCACCGCGGCTTCATATTGCCCCTTTTCTAGAACGAAAAGCAGGTCGCCAACCTTGACCTGCTGTCCTTCGGTGAAGAGCTTCTTTTCCAGAAAGCCATCGACGCGTGCACGCAGGCCGACTTTGTCGATTGCCTCGACGCGTCCTGTAAAGGAAATGGTGGGGCGAAGGTCTTTGGATACGACTTTTGTAACTGTCACTGGTAGCGGTGCGCCCGCCGGATTGTTGGCTTCTTGGCTCTGCGCTTCAAGACCTGCGGCAGCCTGCACGGCAAGGAGCAAAGTGAGGGCAACCGATCGACGGAAATACCTTCTCATAGACCCTCCTCACCAGACCCCGAGTCGTTCAAGTCTCCCTTGTATCGTTGCAGGTGTCAATCCGTGCTCGACGTCTGCTCGATCAATCTATTTAGTATACTTATCAGTTGTTTGACGCAGTAAGTTAACCTGCTTGGAGTGACGGCCGGGCGCCCTTAAACGCCGAACATGGATGACCTAGGCCAGCGTTATCGGAATTGATCCCTCGCTTGTCCCTCTTGCCGGCGCAGTCGGTTTGGTCGCTCGCAAAACCTGCTTCACGTCGTGATTGAAGGCCAATCGTTTTTTGGCATGTCTGATCGCCGCAGGCTCGAAGCAGATCGATCGTATCAATCCATTGATGTAGTTGCTTGCTGCGGGGTTGCAGGGCAGGATTGGTATGGGTTGGTGGGCAGAGTGCCGGCGTGGCGCCTTACATCCTTTAACCGAGCATTGCGTCGGTGCCCCCCGCCCCCCAAGCACAAAATGCCGTGCGCGATGCAAATGGCCTGCTTGGAAAAACTTCCAAGCAGGCCTTTGTTGTACCTACACACCCTGACATAGCCAGCGCCGAGCCACATTCTGTACGGCGCAGGTCGGCGCATGCAGCTTTTCACGTTCCATATACGATGGCATCACGCCGGGCATGCAATCAGTCCTGCGCAGGATCGACGTGTGGAGGATTTGATGCGCGGTGATTTCGAAAATCGCGAGTGCAATAAGTTTCTCGTGGTGCCACCCAATGGCTGCCAATTCGACGCCCCTTGGAAGCAACAGGAGATCCGCGAAGCGCTGGAATCCAGTTTCCCCAGCCTCAGATTTGTGGTCACGACGGAGGGGCGGCGCCGGTTCGCGGCCTTCCTGATTGTCCCGATTGGCGGCGTCGCTGGCAAGGGCCGGCAGCCACCTAAACGTCCACTGCCATCTTTGGCTCTGCTCGAGAGAATCGGCACTTTTTTGACCCAATTTCTCGAAGAGAACAAACGAAGCCTTCATTGAGCAAGCCGCCATGCGCTTGACCAGATCGAAAGTGAACACAGTATCCGGCGCGCTGAAGAACTGCGCCCGACCTAATTCGAAACCACATGACCGCCAACGGGCTGCACTTCACCCCAGCATTTCGCCACGCGGAAGCTGGCTGACAACATGCTGACGGTTTCCGCCGGCCGATCCTGACCCTAGCCGCGCAGGTAGCTAGGGCAGATCCAGCCGCAATCGCATTGCGTTCCACAGGAAACTGTTGTTACCTGCCGTAGCGTAATTGAGAGCGGGACCCGATGAAGAATGGTGAAGATGTAGCCATGCGGCGCGTACAAATGTGCCTGCTTGGAGCATTCGCGCTGATCGGACCTGACGGAAAATACATAACACCGAAAGCGCAGAAAGCGCAGGCGCTCCTGGCTTTGGTTGCGACCTCCGAGCACGGGGTGCGAAGCCGGGTCTGGCTGTGCGACAAGCTCTGGAGCGACCGCGAAGCCGAACAGGCTTCGTCGAGCCTGCGACAGGCACTGACCCATATCCGAAAGTGCCTGGGACCCCACGCCGACGTGATCGAGACAGACCGAACTTCGGTCCGTATTCGGCTGGATCTGATTGAACTCGATCTCCTTGCTCTTACCGAGGGACGCTCTTCCCAGTTGGAAGGTGCCGCACTCCTGCGGGACTCCATCGATGCCGATTTCCTGGAAGGCATCGATATTCGCGACCCGGAGTTTGAGGACTGGCTGACCACCGAAAGAAACTATTGGTGGCAGGCCCGGCAACACCTGCTTCAGACGAACAAGGCAAAACCTCAAATCGATGTTGCGGAGAGCCCAAGCGACACCGCGCGCGTGGAAGCCGTGATGGAATCATCACCGCTCAATGGCCGCAAGGAAGCAAGTGGGCTGTTTCTCGTTTCTGGCAATGGCGCGGAATACGGCGAAACGAACGGCTTGTCCGAAGCTGCGTTCCATTCGATGCCTGTAAGCTCGATCGCGGTTATGCAGCTGGAGAATCTCTCTGGGGAGCCGCCTCATATCTGTCACGGCGTGACAGGCGATATCATTTCAAACCTGACCCGTTTCCATGACCTTCACGTCATCGCACAGCGATCGTCCTTGGTGTTCCATGGAATGAACCTGTCGCCTCGCGAGATTGGTGCCCGGCTTGGGGTTCGCTATCTTGTCGATGGCGGCTACCAGCGGATCGCAAACAAGGTTCGCATCCAGTTTCAACTCATAGATGCGATGTCGGAGCGCTCCATCTGGTCGGACCGCTACGACGGCGACATGAACGACATTTTCGCCTTTCAGGACGAAGTCACCAATGTAGTCGCATCGCGCCTGTCGATCGAGGTGAGCGCATCGGAAATGCACCGCATGGCGCTCAGCGCGCCGTCAGACTTGCAGGCCTACGGCCTCATTTTGCACGGCAAATACGTCTACCAGCGGCTGCTGCGCGAAACCAACCAGCATGCCCGTCGCCTTTTCGAGCAGGCAGCCGAGGTCGATCCCAATTATGCCCGATCCTACGTAGGGATATCACGCACGCTCAACGATGCGTGGCGCTTCAACTGGGTCGACCCACCTGAACCGTCGCTGGACGAAGCGGTCAGGCAAGCCGAGATTGCCATCCGCCTCGATCCGGGTGACGCGCGTGGCTATGCCGCCTTGGGCAGCGCCTACCTCTATAAACGCGACCACGAAGCCTCACTGGCCGCCTACGAGCGTGCCCTCGGCGCCAATCCCAACGATGCAGACGTGCTGGCCGAAATGGGGCATTCCGTCTCAGTCTATGGCGATACGGAGCGGGCCGTTTCCTTGATCAAACGAGCCATGCGCCTAAATCCTTATTATCCCGACTGGTATCTCTGGCACCTGGGCGAAGCCTATTTCGACATGCAAGACTATGAGCAGGCGATCCGTACGCTCAACCAGATGCATGACAAGACCGAGGCTTATCGTATGCTGACCGCCAGCAATGCCTTGCTCGGGCGTCTGAGCGAAGCCCGGCAATACGCCAGGCAACTTCTGCTTACCCATCCCGAATTCACGCTCGCGCACTGGACGAACGTGCCACCGGATCGCAACCCGGAACCACGGGAACGGCTGATCGACGGCTTGAGAGAGGCCGGCATCAAATGAGCCTGCAAGAACCCGGAGCGGCGCGCGATGCGCTGGCGCCCTTCACGATGCGCCCTGCCGCTGCAGGCGATTTTGGCTTCTGCCGCGCCCTTTACCTCTCATCCATGCACCCACTGCAAAAGGCGCTCGGCATCTGGGACGAAAAGAAGGTGAAGAACGCCTTCAAGGAGTATTTCAAGTCCGAAGAGATCAGGATTGTCCTGGTCGACGGGGTGAAAGCTGGTTGGATACAGGTCTCGCATACTGCGAGCGAGGTCCATCTCGACCAGATCCACCTCAACGAAGAGATCCGGGGGCGAGGCATTGGCACGAAACTGATCCGTGAGACGATGGCCGAGGCACGCAGCATGGGCAAGCCGTTGCTGCTGTCACTGTTGCGGGGCAACCGCGCCATCAGCCTCTATCGCAGATTGGGCTTCGAGCTGAATGGCAGCGACCACACCAAACTGCATATGCGGTGGAGCGACCAGTAGGCCAGGAACCCACGGGCGCGCCATCGCTTCGAGACGATCCGCGCTAGTCGCTGTTGCCGCCGTAAGCCTTGCCGCCACTATAGGCTTTGCCACCACTATAGGCCTTGCCACCACTATAGGCTTTTCCGCCGCTGTAGGCCTTGCCACCACTATAGGCTTTTCCACCGCTGTAGGTGGCGCCAGCATCCAGCTCTGCATCGAGGACAATCTGCTCTAGCGGCCCTGCCGAGGGATCCAGACGTACGAGATAATCGCCCTTGTCGTAAGACCACACCATGATGTCCTCGGCGAAAGACTCGTCGCTTGAAGCTACGCCGGCCCTGTCGGCACTACGTTTGCCCCGGATCTTGGCGGCACCTCCGGGAACAGGGCTCTCAGCCTTGGTTCCACTTCCATGAACGAGAAATATCTGCGGCCTGGCAAAGTCATAATACTGGCCTTCGAAAGCAAAACCGTATATTCTTGCAAATCTGACACTCTTGTTATCATTGTCCTTGTCTGCAAGTAACTGTTCGATCAAGTCGTTATTGTCGCCGAATCGCGGCGGGTCGCCAGCATCGGCTGCTGCCGGAGGGCCGGCAGGTGTCCGAGGATCGACTGGACTGTACTTCATGTCGTCCATGACCCTGCCAAACAACAGCATCGTGGAGGTACTGAGAAGGGTTTCTGCCACGTTACCTCTCCTTGACCAATAAACAAAAAAATCGTCCGCACCCAGCTTTGTGCGAAAGCTAACATGAATTCATCGTTATTCAAATGATCGACGCCGTTATCGCTAGGCCTCAATAGAGGCAACCTCGGCTTGTGCCGGCGCGCAATAGGCGAGCGTTACCTCGGACAGCGTCTCAGCCCCTCTACACACGTTGCTGGAGCGCGATCCGCGTCCGGTAAGGAAGATGTCGGTAGTGCTGCTGCATCCCCGGTTCGGGGGCGCGCTTCGAAAAACTGTGGCTGTCCTTCGCCGACGACGGCAATCTTGGTCCGGCGCGCACCAGACCGATCCCGCGCCGCTCCATATTGCCGGTGATGATCCTATGGAACCGTCCGTCATTCAGTTGGTCGTCGGCGGCAAGGAATGCCCGCGCAACTTCGGCATAGTCCAGTTGAAGCGGCTGCAAACTTGACCAGCATTGCGCCAACGCGCGGCCCATATAGTCCCGCGCGTCGGCTAGACATGCCGCAAAGCCTTCCGGGTTCTTACCATAGGCTTCGTCGAACAGGGGCTGGACGACGTTGTGATAAGACGGATCACCCTCGAGCTGATCCGACAGGTCTTCAAGTTGCGCCGGGATCAGCCCCCGCCTCAGCAGATCTTCGTGGAAAACGTCGACCCAGATGTCAAACAGGGCGCCTGTCAGCGGCTGGGCCAGATCATGTTCTTTCACCCATCCGTCCACGAAATCATAGAGCGTCAGAGGATTGGACGCGAGGCGCAGCTGGTCGAGGTCGGACACCTCTGCAAATCGGTTGAGCCGGTTGTAGCTGTAAAGATTACCATGGCTCGCATCTAGCACCCCGATCAGGGCGGTTTCGAAATGCATGAGCGAGATCAAAGACACCATGTCGGCGGAAGATTCATGGAACCCGAAATGTTCGCCGGGAATGTTGTCGGAGTCTGGAAGGCCCACTTCGCCATAGATGATCAGGTGGCCCGTCTCGTGCGAGATGACATCGAAGCTCAATCCAAATTCGACCCAGTTGCCAGCCGGTGTGAAAAACGAGCCGATTTCGATCGAGCCGTAGCCGGCATAGGCATTGTCTAGCCCTGGCAGGAACACGACCTCCAGCTTTTCTCGGCTGTCATCGAAATGCCAGCCGATGCCGCGACCGAAATACTCCTGCCATATGTCCAATGTGAACCGTATGGCACCATATGCATGCGCCTGGAGGAACTGCGGCGTGCCAAATTCGATATGATCGAAATGGCCTTCCCTGTCGGGCTCGGCCCGCGGAACGATCGGTCCGATCCATGGCGGCCCGTAGTGGATAACTTGTCCTCCCGCTTCCTCGTAATAGCCATAAGGCTTTTCCTTGCCGATGGGCTGGATGACGTAAATGCGGGCATCGGCCGGTCCTGCAAAGACGGTTCCTGCTGGCGGCGAAACCCAGACTGTTTCGGGCTCTCCTTGTTCTTCGCGCGTCGGAAGTTGCGGAAACAAGCGGAAGCGCGTCCCTTGTGGAAGATCGACTGCATGCGGAACACGGAACATGACCGAAAATCCCTCCCCGGCAAATTACTGCGCCGGTTCTCTCCCTGCCAAGTCATTCCTCCGGCGAATTGTTTTCAGTGCCGGCCCTGCTCCAGAATATGTATTCGCGAGCTATCGCGCGATCGAATGTTTCGTTGTCCGGATAGCCAGCGTCCTCAAAGAAATCGGTCAGGTCAGCCGGCATCCGGCGGTTGAGCCGCGTCTCGAAAAACCACCGTCGTAGTTCTAGGACAGTCAGGCCGGTGTGGGAAGGCGCAGGGTCTGGCATGCCCAGGCCTTGCAGGAGGTCGCGCTTTCGCCGCGCGCCTTTTGCCAGTTCGCCATACGTGTCGCCAAGGCGAAGCTCGTCCAGCATGTGGTGGCGGAGATCGGTATCGGCCTCAGTCGCCGCCAGCCGAGCCTCACCTTCAATCATCTGTTCGAAACCACTCTTGTCCAAGTCGTTGTCGATGAGCCAGCCATCGAATGCGGCCTGGGTGAACAGCCTTCGTTCGGTGCGAAACCGGGTCGAGGCGCGGGCGACATCGCGTGCTGTGTCCGATCCCTGATTTCCGGCGCGCCCGGCAAGAAGTCTTGCGGTGGCATTGCGCCTTACCACCCGAAACCGTTGCGGATCATGCCTGAGTTCATCGATGATCGCCGATCCATAGCCCAGATCCATTTCTGTGGCCTCGATGTCGCGCAAGGCTTGCGCCCACATCGTCGTCCATTCCAGCCGATACCCGGCTGTCCTTGGGCCGGTCTCTTCACGCCGGAAGGCCTTCATGGCCTCGAACATGGCCAGTGCGTCCAGCCGCTTCTGATCGACCTTGCCTTGCGGCAGCCAGGCTTCGAACACTTTAAAAGCTTCCTTGTCCAGGCCATCGGCCAATGCTCGTTCCAGCAGCGGCCGCCACCGGCGTTCGGGATAAAAACTCGCCTTTGCCATTGCTGACAGCTGCTCCGCGACTTGCCGCCCGATCGCGCCTTCCCGCACTGCTTGGTCGAGGGTTGCGCGGATATTGACCATGGGTTCCGACAAGGGGAGATAGCCTATCTCGGCTGGGCCATGCTGGATGGCAACTTCATCGTCATCTTCCAGCACACCGTCACGAAAGGCCTCGAAAATGCGGCCGACCCCGCGCATGCCGAACGCACGCAACTCCGCCGCCCGAAGCGCGCCCATGCTGGCGGCGCCGAAGACGGCGATGCCTTGCTCGATCGCCCACAATATCTCCTTGTGCCAAACTGACGGCACACCGTCGAAATAGCCGTCGACGATGCCGATCGCGCGCGGGCGGGTTCGTCCGCAGCGATAGACATCGCCCATGGAAACAGGCGGCAGGACTACCGTGTCCATGACCGAGGTGATGTCGGCTGCCGAAATCGTCGGGCCCGCAAAGACGACAAATGTCATGGCCGCCTGCCACCAAGTGCAAGCGCCCGCAGCCCCGGGCTATAGTGGTCGTGATCGTCGGGTCCTTCCAGGCCGGGAATGACGACCCGCGCCACCGGCACGCCGAATTCCGGCCTCGTGAGGTCGACCGAAATCACCTGGCCAATGCCTACGCCCTGGAGCCGTTCCAACATCCAGTCGATATCTTCGCCAAGCGAAACAAAATCCGTCGAGGCTATTTGGCGGAAATCGACGCTTGTCTGCCCGTCCATAAGACGCCTCGCCCATGCCAGTTTCGCAGCAAGTCCCGACGCTTCATACTCGTCGCGCCGAAGGTCGTCGCGGGCCCCGGTGATGTAGTTGGTTCGCACCTGAACGGCTTCCGTCAAGGCGCGCAACAATGCGATCTCGCGGGCCGGGTGACAGCCTGCGCCGGCGCCGGAATGGCCCAGCTTGAGCCGATCGTCGACAATCAAGCAGAAAAAGGAAGGCACCCCGACATCGCTGGTGATGTTCCAGACGCCGACGGACATGCCAGCATTGCGCAACTGTCCGATCAAGCTCGAGCAGGTCAAGTCATCGACGGAATCGAGATCGAGCCGGGTCTTGCGTCGCGTCGCGTCCGGCAGCCTGTTCCACAAGGTGGTCGCGTCACGCTCCACGACTTCGGCAATGCCGTGGGCGACGGCTTCCAGCATATGGTTGCCGGACGCCAGCCCATTGGTGCTTTCAACGAAGCATCCGCTGCGGGCGACCGAAGGCAGCGTGTAGTTGCTGTGAACCACCTCATAGGGCAACCAGACCGATCGCTTGGCTATCCAGTCGAATCCCTCGATCCACAAAAGTGGCAGGTCGCCGTCAACGCGACTGCCGTGAAGCCGGGCTAGCCCATCCAGATCGGCCAGATCAAGGCTCGCCGCAAGTTCGTTTCGGCTGCCAAGCCTGAGCGGCTTTTCAATACGCTCGGCATGGAAACCTTCAATGGCCTCCATGACGCCGGAGGCTTTGGCGGCATCGAGTGTGGCGCCTTTTCCTTGCGACACTGCCACAGAACGCGAGTTCGGCCGGACTACGGTCACCACCGGAATTCCGATGCGGTCGAGGCCGGTGACGTTGGCAACCCGCGTTATCCCCATCGCATCGAGAAAGGGGCGAACCCGCGCAAGGGTTTCGGCGGGAGATACCGTGCGATGGGTACCTTGGCGGTACAATTTTGGCGCATCGGGAGACGTACAATCTGAAACCATGCGGATCCACGGTAGGAATTGCGCGATCAGTGCGTTCGGAATGTCTGCACGCGAGAACCAGCTTCACGTTGCGACTATAGCATTGGACTGGCAAACGGAAACTGGCTCTCGAACAGCTACTGCAACCAACGGCGCCGCCGCAGATGCAGGGCGCGCCCTTGTTTCCCCTGCTCTCGTGCGACCCGTTTTCGGACGTGATTGCGGCATGTCTTCGAGTGGGAGGCCGGACCGTGACAACAACCATGCATGTATCGCCGTGACCGGCACAGCCTTCACGCCCGGCAAGCGCTGGGATCACGCGTAAACGGCAATCTGCCGGTTGTAAGGCGGTCTCGGTGCGCCGATCGCATGCCTCACATCCATATCGCCAGCGAAGTTGACGAACGCATGGAGGACATCATGCCTGAGCAATACTACAGCGGTGAGTGCAGTGAGTTTCTCGTGGTGCCGCCGCAAGGCAGCTTGTTTGACGACCCCAGGAAGCAACAGGAAATGCGCCAAGCACTCGAATCCCGCTTCCCGGACCTCAGATTTGTTGTGACAACAGCTGGGCGAAGCCGATTTGCGGCCTTCCTGGTCATCCCTATTCTTGGCGTATCGAACCAGCACCGACCACTGCCGATGCTTCGGCCGCCGTCAACACGTCGGCTCAAGAGCATATGTGTTTGGCTGACGCGATTCCTCGAAAACAGCCAGCATACCTGTCATTGAGAGCTGAAGCTCCAGTTGCGCACAAATGGACAGCTTCGTCGAGGCGGGCAGCTTGAAGGCGGACCATCGAGGAGACGTGGAGCGGCGTCAGAAGTCTCGTCACCTCCAGATCGATTTGCCAGACCACTTCACGGCCGCCTTGCTTGGCATTTCGCAAAGAGGCGGGCTGGATGAAGGGCTAGAAAGCGCGAGCCAGAGCGACAGAATTGGAAAAGCCATGCCCGCATCCATCCTGCAGAAATATGGCGAGGCCCGATTGCCTCGCTACACCAGCTATCCGACAGCGCCCCGCTTTTCGCCCTCGATCGGCACCGGCGCCTATGGCGACTGGCTGGAACAATTGCCTGCGAATGATCCCGTTTCGCTTTATCTCCACATCCCGTTTTGCCGGTCGATGTGCTGGTACTGCGGCTGCCACACCACGATCACGCGGCAAGACCGACCGATCCTCGACTATCTCGGCGTTCTGCGCGACGAGATCCGCATGGTTGCAGAACGCGTGCCGCATCGGCTGCCCGTTGGCGAAGTGCATTTCGGGGGCGGCACGCCGACCATCATCTCGCCGGCCGAGTTCCTCGCTCTGACGGCACTGCTGCGCGAGCACTACGATTTCTCAGACACATCAGGCATCGCCGTGGAGATTGACCCACGCCGTCTGACCGCGGAGATGGCGCAGGCGCTTGGCGCGGCAGGCGTCAACAGGGCCAGCCTCGGCGTCCAGAGTTTCGATCCGGTGGTGCAGAAGGCGATCAACCGGATCCAGACCCAGCAGCAGACAGCGGAAGCCTCGGACAATCTCCGCCGCGCCGGCGTACGTGGCATCAATTTCGACCTGATCTACGGCCTGCCGCACCAGACGGTGCAATCCTGCATCGACACGGCCAATGCGGCTATTGCCATGCTGCCCGACCGCTTTGCCGTGTTTGGATATGCGCACATCCCCTCGTTCAAGAAGCACCAGCGCATGATCGACGAGGCTGCCCTGCCCGATGGCGCCGCGCGAAACGCGCAAGCCGAGGCGATTGCCGAGACGCTGGTTGCCGCCGGCTACCGGCAGATAGGCCTCGACCATTTCGCGCTGCCGGGCGATGATCTCGTTGGGGTCCAGGAGGCAGGGAAGCTTCGGCGTAACTTCCAAGGTTATACGACCGACAATTGCCAGACGCTTATTGGCTTCGGCGCATCCGCCATAGGCCGCATGAACCGCGGCTATGTCCAAAACGAAGTTGCGCCCGGGCTTTATGCCCAGCACATCGCCTCGGGACAACTGGCGACAGCCAAGGGCTATCGCCTGACGGCAGAGGACCGGCTGCGGGCTGAAATCATCGAGCGCCTCATGTGCGATTTCGCCGTCGACCTTCCCACAGTTTGCGGCGCCCATGACTTTGACCCGTCACTGCTTCTCGATGGCAACGACAGACTGGCGGAACTCGAGGCGGACGGCGTGCTCGACGTGAAAGACGGCATCATCCGCGTCGGCCAGGATCATCGTTTTGTAATACGGGCGGTCGCGGCTGCCTTCGACGCCTATCTCGACCAGTCGAACCGTACGCACAGCAAGGCGGCGTGAACGGACGGAAGCACTGAAAGCAAAAAGGCCCGGCTGTGGCGCGCCGGGCCTTTCGCTATCGCAGCCTTGTCCCCCTAGCCCGCAAGGCTGCGATAGATTGCGGGAAGTGCAGCGGGAAGCCGGTTGATTTCGCCAACCAGCGCGTAGCCATTCTGGCCGAACAGCGCCGGAATGTAGGATTTTGCCTCGCGGTCGACTGTCACGCCGAAGACGCCGAGCCCCATGCGTCGCGCCTCGATCACCGCACGGCGACTGTCTTCAAGCGCGAAGCGACCTTCATAGTGGTCAATGTCATTGGGCTTTCCGTCGGTCAGCACCAAAAGCAGCTTCTTGCGGTTGGGCTGCTTTGCCAGTTCGGCCGTGGCATGCCGGATAGCCGTCCCTATGCGGGTATAGTAACCCGGCTTGAGGGCGCCGATGCGCGCCTCGACCGTCGCGCTCATGGGTTCGTCGAAAGCCTTGACCGCCTCGATGCGCACCCAGTCGCGCCTTCTCGATGTGAATGTCAGGATCGAGTGATTGTCGCCGCAGGCTGAAAGCCCGTTGGCCAGGATGAGCAAGGCCTCCTTTTCGACGTCGAGCACCCGGCGATTGTCGAACCAGGCGTCCGTCGACAACGACACGTCGACGAGTATGGTAACGGCGAGGTCGTGCACCTGCGGTCGGCTCATCAGGTGGATCCGGTCGCTGCCCTGTCCGCCTGCTGCCAGGTCTGTGCGGGCACGCACCACCGCGTCGAGGTCGAGATCGGCGCCGTCGAGTTGGGCGCGCAGTACCTCGTGGCGCGGACGCAGCACCTCGAATTGGCGCCGAACCCGCCGGATGAGGCGTGTGGTCTCGGCATCCGTTACCGCGCAATCGCCAAGGGCCGAAGCAGGCGCGGCAAGGACCCGGCAATGATCGGGAAGATAGGTGCCGGAGCGGAAATCCCATTCCGGGTAGGTTCGCTCCGCTGTCAAAGGCGTCCTGTCCAGCGCTTCCGGGGGCAGGTCGAGGTCGAAGCGAAAGCGCGTGGCAGGGCGGCCTTTGCGCTCGCCCAGCGTCATGTCGTCGAGGTCTTCCGCAGCCTTGGCATCCTGGTCGTCGCTGTCGTCGGACGGACGGTCAACATTGACCATCTCGGCCATGGCGAGGATCTTTTCGAAGCGGTTGAGGATGAACGGGCTGCGCTCGTCCTTGCGCGCGTCCGCGTTTTCGCGGACGGCGACCTGACGTTCGGTCTCAACACCATCCGCCTCACGGCCGCCAGCAAGCGGCTCGTCTTCGCCGCGGCGCGGCGCAGTCTCCATGCGCAGCAACGCATCCGGCCAGAGTGGTACGGGAAGCATGGGCAGATAACCCGGCGGCGCGCGGTGCGGGAAGATGACCGGCAGCGCATCGTCGGCCTGGTGAGCGCCCTTCCGCAAAAGGCTCGATATCCGGCCTTCGACCTGAAGTTCGACCGCGGGCAATGGCCCGCGCCGGCGCGCTTCAAGCGTTGCCGCAGCAAGACGCCGGTAGCGGCGTTCGAAGCCGGGAAAGCTTGCAAGCAAGCGAGCTACCGTCTCTTCCGCGCGCGCAAGCATTGCCAGATCGCGCTGCAGCAGATCAGCCTCGGCCACAGGCTCGAGCGGCATCACTGCCATGTAGGCGACCAGCCAGACGTAGAGATCGCGATTGAGATCCTTGTCCGGGAAAAGGTCGATCACGCCGGGCAAAATCAGGGAAGACATGTCGCGTCCGGGCTGGGTCAGCTTTTCCTCGCCGAGCCCCATGCGCTGCCGCCAACCGAGCCTGTGACCCGAGGTTTTGCCGCGCGCAGTGGCAATCTGCACCGCTCCCTCCCCGCCAAATCCGCGGAAACAGACAGCCAGAACCGGCTGCACCTCGGCAAGGCGCACCGCATGTTCTGGGTGGCGCGGCCAGGTCTGTACATGTCCGATGAGCCGGTGCCAGGCACGGCCGACCGTCTCCTCCAGCTCAAGAAAATCCAACATGACAGGCGCCTCAGCGGATCAAGGAATCGACAAGTTCGAGCAATGCCGACTTCACATCCGGCTCGTCAGTCAGCGGTTCGATCATTGCGGCAAGCACTGCTTCGCGCACCGGCACGCCGGCATCGATGAGGTTTGCGCAGTAGACGAGCAGGCGTGTCGATGCGCCCTCTTCCAGGTCGTGGCCCTTGAGGGCGCGGACGCGCCGGGCGAGTTCGACAAGCGGCGCCACCTGCGCCTCGGCCAGGCCGCTTTCCGCCGACACCACGGCGATTTCCTCTGCCTTGGGCAAGAAATCGAATTCGATGGCGATGAAACGCTGGCGGGTGCTGGGCTTCAGGCTCTTCAGCAGGTTCTGGTAGCCAGGATTGTAGGACACCACGAGCATGAAGCTCGCCGGCGCAGCCAATTGCTCGCCTGTGCGTTCCAGCGGCAGGATGCGGCGGTCGTCGGTCAACGGATGCAGGACGACGGCTACGTCCTTGCGGGCCTCGACGATCTCGTCGAGATAGCAGATGCCGCCCTCGCGCACGGCGCGGGTGAGCGGCCCGTCGACCCAGACAGTATCGCCACCTCTCAGGAGGTAGCGTCCGGTGAGATCGGCCGCCGCCAGATCGTCATGGCAGGAGACGGTCGAAAGCGGCAAGCCGAGCTTGGCCGCCATATGGCTGACGAACCGGGTCTTGCCGCATCCGGTCGGCCCCTTGAGAAGCAGCGGCAGACGGCGCGCCCAAGCGCGTTCAAACAAGCTGCATTCGTTGCCCGAGGGGCTGTAATAGGCCGGGAGGTCGGTGACAGGGCGAACGTTCGGCAGGGCAATTGTCATGAGGAGGAACTCCGTGGGGAAGCGGTCGCAGGTGCGGATGTCCGGCCCCGGACGAACCGGGGCCGGAGGGACGGTGTCATTCGGCGGGCTGCAGGGCGCGCGCCGGCTTCTCGCTACGCTCGCGTCCCGGCACGAGCACGGCCCACATGAACATCAGCGCTGAGATGACCACGACGACGCCGGAACCGAGGCGGACCCAGTAAAACAGCGCCAGCTGATCCTGGACGTCCATGTAACTTTCGCCCAGAACGCGCTGGAGATGCACCTGGACGACACCGGCGAAAGTGAGCGCGAAGGTCATCACCGACATCGCCGTGACCATCATCCAGAAGCTCACCATGTTCAGCCACTGCCGATAGGGCGCGCGGCCTTTGATCTCGGGAATGGCATAGGCCATCATTGCGAGGTTGAGCATCACATAGGCCCCGAAGAAGGCGAGATGCCCGTGCGCCGCCGTCATCTGCGTGCCGTGGGTGTAGTAGTTCACCGACGACAGCGTGTGCAGGAAGCCCCAGACGCCGGCGCCGAAGAAGGCCATGACGGAGCAGCCGATGGACCAAAGCAGCGCTGCCTTGTTCGGATGATTGCGGCCTGCCTTCCAGGTCATGTGGAAGGTGAACAGCACCATGGAGAAGAACGGCGCCACTTCAAGCGTTGAAAACAGCGAGCCGATCCACTGCCAGTAGCCGGGCGCGCCGATCCAGTAGTAGTGGTGGCCCGTGCCGAGAATGCCGGAAAACAGCGCCAGGCCAACGATGATGTAGAGCCATTTTTCTACGACCTCGCGATCGACGCCATTGAGCTTGATCATCAGGAACGCCAGCGCCGACGCCATGATCAGTTCCCACACGCCTTCGACCCAAAGGTGAATGACGTACCACCAGTACATCTTGTCGAGTGCGAGGTTTGACGGATTGTAGAACGAAAACAGGAAGAAGATCGCCAGCGCCCACAGGCCGAACAGCAGGATGTTGGTGATGGTCGTCTTGCGCCCCTTGAGGGCTGTCATGGTGATGTTGAACAGGAACATCAAAACCACGACGACGATGCCGACCTTGATGATGAAGGGCTGCTCGAGAAACTCGCGCCCCTCATGGATGCGGAACAGGTAGCCGACCACGGCGATGCCGGCGGCGACGAAGAACATCCAGAACTGGAGGATCGCCAGCTTCGGGCTGTAGAGCTCGGTCTCGGTCTCCTCGGGCAAAAGATAATAGGTTGCGCCCATGAAACCCATCAACAGCCAGACCACCAGCGCATTGGTGTGGATCATGCGGATGATGTTGAAAGGCAGGAGCTCTGACAGCGTGTTGGGTACGACATAGACGAGGCCGGCAAGCACGCCGAAGGCGACCTGTGCAAAAAACAGGACCAGCGCGCCATAGAAGTAGGTCATTGCGACCTTCTGGGTTTGGTATTTCATATCTCTCTCCTTGGCGCCTCAGCCAGCCTCGTTCGGGGGCCACTTCTGGGTGTTGATGCGGCTCGTCCATTCGAGAAAATCGGCGAGATCGTTCAGCTCCCCGTCAGTGAGGTGGAACTGCGGCATCTGGCGGCGGCCCTCTATCCCCGAGGGTTGTGCTGCCATCCAGGCCTTGAGCGTTTCACGCGCCCCGTCAGGGTCGCTTTCGCCGCCGTAACGCTTCCACACATTGCCGAGTTCGGGAGCGAAATAAGCCCCCTCGCCCAGGATCGTGTGGCAGTTGATGCAGGAGTTCTTTTCCCAGACGTGCTTGCCGCGCGCGACGGAGTCCGTCAGCGTCTTTTCGTCCGTAGACGTGGTGCGAATGTAAAAATGGCTGTGGGCCGTCAGCCCGACGAAGATTGCGAAGAAGAAGATCGAGCCGCCGTAAAAGACGTTTCGAGCCCCCGTTTTTGTGAGGCGTTCTGCCATCACGACACCTTTCCAGACAGAGGCCGCGCCAGCGGTTCGGCCCGATCGTTTTCCCTCCCGACAGGCACAGCCCGGCGGTCTCCGGTTACCCGAACCGGAACCCTTCTATGAGTTTGGGGAGGAGCTTCTTTGCGTTTTGGCAAACAAGTCGCCTACGGCTCAGCCGATCGCCATCGCCACAGCGATCGCCTTTGCCGCGCTGCCCAGCACGATCGTCAGGCACCAGCCCAGCAACGCACGCGACATCGCCGCCTGGCCGCGCAGGCCCATGAAATCCAGAATTACGAGGCGGGCCTTGAGCATTGCAAGGCCGAGAACGAGCGCGGTACCTGCCGCCGCGCCGCCAAAGCGCACGGCCAGCACGCTCGCCCCGGTCAGGGCGAGAAGGAAGAACCAGGAGCGGGCGAGCCGCCGGGGGGTGCCGTCTGCCATGCGCTCACGCCAGATAGACAAGCGGGAACATGACGATCCAGACCAGATCGAAGATATGCCACAGCGTGGTGATGAGGATGACGTTGGCACGGCTGATCCGCCAGCTGACCAGCAGCAGCACCAGCGCGCCGAAGGCGACGTGGAGCAGGTGGAAGCCCGTCAGCAGGAAATACAGCTCGAAGAACACGCCGTAGGCTTCATCTCCGGCATGTCCGATCTCGCCGCTGAATTCGAACAGCTTGATGGCGACGAACAGCAGGCCGAAAAGTGCGGCTAAGATGAGCGCGCCCCTGGCCTGGCCGCGCACCGCCCCTGGCCGCGCTGCGCGCGCGGCCTGCCAGCCGCTGGTGAGCAGCACGGCGGTGTTCAACGCAGCGAGCGGCGTGTTGAGATGCACGCGCCCGGCGGCGAACTGGTCCGCCTGCACGACGCCGGCAACCATGAAGGCGACAAGCAAGATGCCGAAGGCGGCAAGCTCGCTCCACACCAGGATCCAGAGCAGGAAATCGCCGGCATCCGGCGCTTCGTCTTCCTGCACATGCGTCGCAACGGTCATCTCCATGCTGCTTCTTCGGCAGGGGGCGGCAGAGCTTCTTTGCGTTTGCGCAAGGTGGCGGGCGCGAAAATCTGCGACATCGCGGCATCAGCATCGACCAATGGAGCCCGCGCCATGACCAACGCCCAGATCGGACTTTCGGTCGCCACGCCGATCATCGTCGGCTTTGCGCTGCTTCTTTACAAGATGGGTGTGCTCCAGCGCGCCGGGGCGGCATCAGCAGTGCTTGCGTCTGTCGCTATCGCTGCAGTGCTGTTCTTCAATCAGTAGGCGTCGCAGGGCCGGCGGCGATGATTGAACCCGACCAGACGGCTGGTTTCGTCGAACTGACCAGCCTCTATCGCGCGACGCTGCAGATCTGCGACAGCCTCGAAGAAATCGCAGATTCTCTTCCTCGTCCCGACCGGAAGCGCTGCAGGCAGATTTCCACCACGCTCAAGCCGGCTATCGAAGCGGCAAACAGGCTGGAAGAAAAAGTTCTCTTTCCGGAAGCCCTCAAGCGCCTTCATGCCGAAGGCATTCAAACGACAATTGACCGTCTCCGCGAAGAACATGTCCAAGACGGCGCGGCAGCCGACGAAATCGAGCGCATCCTTGCCACCCTGTCGCGCGGTGGTGGACGACGCTCCTGGAATACCATCGGCTACATGTTGCGCGCCTATTTTCTGGCCGTTCGCCGCCATGTGGCATCCGAGCAAAGCTTGCTCGCTTCGATAACCGCCAATCCACGCTGAGCCGCCAGTCGGTCGCGACCGTGTTTTGTACTGCTTGGCGAAGCATTCGAAGCCAACGCATCGGTCAAGGCGACAATTTCCTGCAAGACGATCATAAATTTGCGCACCGCAGCAATTGTTTGCGCTGCATCAAAGATCGGTAGTCGCAGGGCTCCTATTCTCCGGATCGTAACAACAGGCAACGTCACGCCAGAAGGAGATTTAGAAATGTTGACGCGACGCGAAGCACTCTTGGGTACAGCCACAGGTGCGGCAGCGGCCGCGCTCCTGGGCTCGGTACTCGCTACCCCGGCGCTGGCGCAGGCCAAGGTAGCCGACATCGCCGGTCTTCCCCGGGTCAAGGTCGATCTTGTCGCCCCGCCCTTTGCTCATGCCCATGACCAGGTTGCCAAGGGCGGTCCGAAGATCATCGAATACAGGATGACCATCAAGGAACAGCCGATGGTCATCGATGGCGAGGGCACCACGCTGCGGGCCATGACCTATGAAGGCTCCATGCCCGGGCCATTGATGATCGTGCATGAAGGCGACTATGTCGAGCTAACGCTGGTCAATCCCGAGACCAACGAGATGCCGCACAATATTGACTTCCATGCCGCCACGGGCGCATTGGGCGGCGGTGCGCTGACCCATGTAAACCCGGGCGAGCAGGCAGTGCTGCGCTGGAAGGCCACGCGCACCGGCACCTTCGTCTACCACTGCGCCCCGACGGGGATGATCCCCTGGCACGTTGTCTCTGGCATGAGCGGCGCTGTAATGGTGCTGCCCCGCGACGGTCTGAAGGATGAGGCCGGCAAGCCGCTCAAGTACGACCGCATCTTCTACGTCGGCGAACACGATCTCTATGTGCCGCGCGACGAGAATGGCAAGTACAAGAAGTACGAGAGCCTCGGGGACAGCTACGACGAGACGCTGAAGGTGATGCGCGGTCTGATCCCGACCCACGTCGTCTTCAACGGCAAGGTTGGAGCGCTGACAGGTGACAACGCGCTGAAGGCCAAGGTCGGGGAAACTGTCCTGTTCGTCCATGCCCAGGCAAACCGGGACACCAGGCCCCACCTGATCGGTGGGCATGGCGATCATGTCTGGGAAGAGGGTAAGTTCATCAACCCACCTGCCAAGGACCTCGAGACCTGGTTCATCCGTGGCGGTTCGGCAGGGGCGGCGCTCTACACCTTCCTCCAGCCGGGGGTCTATGCCTACGTCAACCACAACCTGATCGAAGCGGCCGAACTTGGCGCAACCGCGCATGTGATGGTCGAGGGCGAGTGGAATGACGACCTGATGAAGCAGGTTCAGGCCCCAGGCCCGATCCCGACCAACTGACGGCGGGCCTCAGCGCTGCTTCTTTCGGCCCGCCGCATCCACGGCGGGCCGTTTTTTCTTTGCAAAAGGACCAACTCCATGAAGTTCGGCAGCCTTCTCGTAACCAGCGCCATCGCTGTCCCAGCCATCGCGCTGGCGGTAATCTCCCAGACCGGCTGGCCCGCTGCTGCACCTCCTCCTTCGGGGTTCGCGTCGCCTAGAACAGTCACCATAACACCCGGAACATTGGCCTATCGGATGCCCGGAGAATTCCTGAAGTCCGAGCGCCCGGTCGACGCGCCGAAAGAGGACGTGCGCTTTCGTCGCCCGTTCGAGATCATGGCCTATCAAGTCAGCATCAGCGACTATGGGCAATGCGTTGCCGACGGCGCCTGTGAAGCAGCCGAGGGCGCGAGCGACAACAAAGGCGCGCTTCCCGCGACGGGCGTAAGTTTCCGCGACGCGACTGCCTATGCGAGCTGGCTGTCGGGTCGCACCGGCGAAACATGGCGGCTGCCCACCGACGAGGAATGGGCGTTCGCAGCAGCCGAACGGTTCACCGATGACACGCTCGGGATCGAAGAGACCAACAACCCCGCCGCACGCTGGCTCGCGCGCTATCGCAGCGAGGCGGAAGCCGCGAAAGGACGCGACCCCGAACCCAAGCCCCACGGCCATTTTGGGGCGAATTCAAAAGGTGTCTATGATCTTGCGGGTAATGTCTGGGAATGGACGTCGACCTGCTATCGCCGCGCCTCTGTGAACCATCAAGGCGACGTCGAAAGCAGCACCGACAATTGCGGTGTCAGGGTCACCGGCGGCCAGCACCGCGGCTACATGTCATTCTTCATTCGCGACGGCAAAAGCGGCGGCTGCGCCGCCGGCATGGCGCCCGACAATCTCGGCATCCGGCTGGTGAAAGAACGCCCCTCGTTGTTCGCAGCGCTCAAAGCCTTCTGGCGCAGCGCCGCCGGCTAAAGCCGCGGTGGCAAGCAACAACTAAAAGGCCCGGACCTCGTTCAAGCGATCCGGGCCATTTTTCATCTAGCAATGGTTTGCTTTGCGGCGAGTTCAGCTCGGCGCGGCGTTGGGCTGGCGTACCCGAAGCCTCGGACGTAGCAACATGCCGCCATACAGCAATGCATAGCCGCCAAATGCGACTGTCCACGCCGCCGCAGATCCATGCAACAGCGCGGGCACGCCGGGAAGAAAGGCCGCCGCAATACGCATCAGCCCCGAAACGACGATCGCGGCAAAGACCAGGCAAGACCCAGCACCGGCATGCAATTCGCGCCCTGTATGCCCGAGCGTCGCCCGCGCCATGACGGCAAGCGTCATCGCCCCGATTGCGCCGATGCCGAATGCGTGAAGCCCGGCCGCCGGTGGAACTGCCTGTGGCAGCAAGGCAGCCAGGCCAGCGAGGGCAAGCCCCAGCGGGACGAAGGTGTAGGCGACGTGCAAGATGAGCACCAGCGGGTCTCGCAGCGTGCGGTCGCCCGCCCACCGCACAAGCCGCACGGTGTTGAAAAGCGCTGCCACCAGCAGCATCGTGGCCGCAATGAGGTGCTCGGGTAAGCAGACCCAGGCCAACAGCGCGAGGCCGGAGAGACCGATCGTCGCCACATCGAAGCGGCTGAAGGGAATGGGCAATCGCCCCGGGTTCTCGCGCACAAGCCAGTTGCGGGTAAAGCTCGGGATAATGCGCCCGCCGATGATCATGATGAGCACGATACCCGCCCCGATGCCAAGCCTGCGGCCGACATCGGCTACGCCCTGATAGTGCGCCTCAAGATGGAACACGACGTTGGCGGCGAAAAGCACGGCCACTGGCGCGAGTACTTTCAAGTTCCTCCAATTGCGCCCCGCGATGATTTCGATCGCTGCCGCAACCGCAACCGCCAGCAGGAACGCGCTGTCGATCATGGCAGCGGCAAGCCAGCCGATGTCGGCCGAAAAGAACACGGCCAGGCGCCCAGCCAGCCACAGCAGGACCAGTGCGAGCAGTGGCAGCCCCTGGACAGTCAGCCTGCCGGTCCAATTGGGAATTGCCGTCAGCAGAAATCCGGTGACGATTGCCGCAAGATAGCCAAAGAGCATCTCGTGGATATGCCAATCTACTGGCACCAGCGCGCTCGCGGTCTCAAGCCGGCCGTAGAGCATGGGCAACCAAAACAGGATGGTGATGCCGGCGTATAGTGAGCCGAGCAGGAAAAATGGCCGGAAACCGTAGGAGAGTACCGCAGGATAGTTGCCCGGCCGAACGCGTGGAATAGCCATGACATCCCTTTCAACGGAAAAGGCCGGGTGGAGCCTGTCCACCCGGCTGATCTAGAGATGAATTGAGTAATTCGCGCCGGCACTCAGTTGCCCGCGGGAACCTGCGCCAGAAGCGCTTCAAACGTCTTCTTGGCCTTGCCGACCTGCTTGACGGCCTTGGCCTGTTCGAGATTGGTCGGCTTGCCGACCACGATCAGCGCAACCATGCCCATACCGTAGTGTGGAGTGCACTTGACGCCGTAGACGCCTTCCTTATCGAGGGTGACGGAAATCTTCTCATTCATCTTGCCCTTGAAGGGCGTCGCTCCTTCCGGGATCATGTCCTTGATGCTTTCGGCATCGTGGGACTTGTCGGTCGGAACGAAGGTGATGGTATCGCCGGGTGCCGCGACGACGTAGTCGGGCTGAAACACCATGGAGCCCTTTTCGCCCTTGTTGAGCATCTGGATCTCGATCTCGGCAGCCTGAGCGGTGCCGGCCAGCAAGACGGCTGCGAATGCGGCTGCAGTAGCGATGGCGTATTTCATGATCTTTTTCTTTCCTTTTACGACGGCTCCAGCCGTTGGGCTCTTGCCTATGGCGTTTTTGCCATCGACACTTTGATCCAGCGCAAACCCGAGCGAGATGAACTGTGGTTTCGGAGTGCAGGATTGGGGATACGCAGGAGCTAAAGAAATGAGCCGTCTTGACCGCTCGCTAATCGCCGGCTTGCCCGTCTTCCAGGGCATGGCCCCGGAGGATCTTGACCGTGTGCTCCAGCAGGCACGTTCGCTGCGCATCGCCAAGGACCAGGCGGTCTTCGAACAGGAAGGAGAGGCGCACTCGTTTTTCCTTTTGCTCGACGGCCACGCCCGCGTCGTCAAGACCACCCCAGATGGCCAACAGGTTATCGTGCGCTACATCAGCCCCGGAGAACTGATGGGCATAGCCCATGCGCTAGGGCGCTCCACCTATCCCGCCAGTGCCGTCGCTGCCGTCGATTGCGTCGTGCTCGCCTGGCCCGGACATCTCTGGCCAGAGTTGGCGGAGTCCTTTCCGAGCTTCGGCACCAGCACCTACAAGACAGTTGGAGCCAGGCTGCAGGAAACCCAAGCCCGCGTGGTCGAATTGGCCACCGAACAGGTCGAGCAACGTGTCGCGCACGCGCTGCTGCGGCTTGTCAAGCAGACGGGAAAGAAGACCGATGAGGGTATCCTGATCGACTTCCCGATCTCACGCCAGGACATAGCCGAGATGACGGGGACGACGTTGCACACGGTCAGCCGGTTGCTCACCGCATGGGAGGAAAAGGGCTTGGTCAAAAGCGGCCGTCAAAAGGTGACGGTGGTCGAGCCGCACCGTCTTTTCGTCCTGGCCGAAGGACGTGCTGACAAGAGCTGACCGCGCCGGCACTTTCATTTCATAGCCATCATCAAGTCGCGGACCAGCACGTCCTCATCCAGGCGATGTTCACGTGCCGCATCTGAAACGGTATGGAACGAAGCGATCGGACAGCCGACGCAAATCAGGCCATGCCCGAGAATGACCCGTATGGTTCCGGGCCATTGGCGCATGATCGTGTCCATTGTCATGTCGTCGTCAAAACGTGGCTTCATCGTCGCTGTCCGCTTTAGAAGCCAACATGATGGACCCAAGCGGCAGCGCGGTCATTGCGCGGCGACAAACAGAACGGCAATGATGCGGGTGTCAGTCAAACGCCATGACATCGAGCGGAATACCGGCATGTTGCGACCTGACAAAGCGATCGAGCTGATCGACGGCCGAGGACTGCGGCAACTGGTTGCCCTGCAGTTCCGGGGGGACCTGCCAGCCAGGTGCTACTCCCTTCATGTTTGGCAGTTCGTGAGCGATGCCCTTGTGGCAGTCGATGCACGTCGCTTTCCCCGAAAGCAGATAGCGCGTGTGGATCTCGGCGGCTCGCTGGGTCTGCCTCGTCAGATCCATGGCTACCGACGAATGGCAATTGCGGCACTCGAGGCTGTCATTGGCCTTAAGCCGCGCCCACTCGTGCTGGGCAAGTTCCAGACGCTTGTCCAGGAACTTCCGCCGGGTGTCGATCGTACCGAAGATCTTGCCCCATACTTCCTTCGAGGCCTGCATCTTGCGGGCGATCTTGTCGGTCCATTGGTGCGGTACGTGACAGTCCGGGCAGGACGCCCGCACGCCTGAGCGGTTGGTGAAATGGATGGTGCGGGTCAGCTCCTCGTAAACGTTGTCCTTCATCTCATGGCAGGAGGTGCAAAACGCCTCGGTGTTGGTCACCTCCAGGGCGGTATTGAACGCGCCCCAGAAAATGACGCCGCCGACGAACCCGCCGAGCGTCAGGAAGCCCAGACCGAGCGTGACGGCGGGCTTGGTCAGGATGTCCCAGCCCCACGCGAACATCCGCTTGATCCAGCCCATCATTGGTCACCAACGTGATTGACGCCCATCTCGCTCATGTCGATGAAGCGATTTTCGACAAGCGGGCGAATGTCGGCCTGGGGCACGTGGCATGCGGTGCAGAAGTAGCGTCTCGGAGACACGTCGGCCAGCATCTGGCCGTCGCGTGTCATGTAGTGGGTGACACTGATCATGGGCGCTCCCGAGCCCAGGGTGAACTCGCGCTTGTGGCAGGTCAGGCAACGGTTCGCGTTGACCGACAACTGATAACCCTCGATCGAATGCGGGATCAGCGGCGGCTGGTCGGGAAACGCGCGCATTTGGCGGACGTCGTCGACGACCCATTTGGGCAAAGGCGCGGCAGGGATTGCCTGCATCGGCGGCTGCGCCCCGATGAGCTGCGGCGGCTGCGAGGCAATCTGCGCCAGCGCCGCCGTTCCCACCAGAAATGCTGCAATGGCAGCGGCTGTGAGTGTCTTGTGCCGCGTCAGGCGGCTGTAATAACCTTGACCGCGCATTTCTTGAAATCCGTCTGCTTGGAGATGGGATCGGTGGCGTCGAGCGTGACCATGTTGATCAACTGGCTCGCGTCGAACCACGGGACGAAGATCACGCCATGCGGCATACGATTTCGGCCGCGCGTGTCGATGCGTGAGCGGATCTCGCCGCGCCTCGACACGATGCGCACTTCCGCCCCCTGGTTGATGCCGCGCTTGCGCGCGTCGTCGGCGTTCATGAAGCAGCGCGCACCCGGAAATGCCCGGAAAAGCTCGGGAACCCGCATCGTCATCGACCCGGAATGCCAGTGCTCCAAAACGCGTCCGGTCACCAGCCAGAGGTCGAATTCCTCGTCGGGAGATTCGGCCGGCGGCTCATAGGGCACTCCGAGGATCACCGCCCGGCCGTCGGGCCGCCCGTAGAACTTCACACCCTCTCCCGGTTTCACATAGGGGTCGCTCCCCTCCCTGTAGCGCCAGAGGGTTTCCTTGCCGTCGACCACGGGCCAGCGCAGACCACGCACCCTGTGGTATTCGTCGAACGGCGCGAGGTCGTGGCCATGGCCGCGACCGAATGTTGCGTACTCCTCGAACAGGCCCTTCTGCAGGTAGAAGCCGAAATCCTTCGCTTCCTGGTTCTCATACTCGGGATCGAGGTCTGAAAGCGGGAAACGGTCGACATTGCCGTTCTTGTATAGGACCTCGAACAAGGTTTTGCCCCGAAAGTCGGGGTTCGCGTCGAGCAGTTCCTTGGGCCAGACCTCGTCGGTGGTGAAGCGCTTCGAAAACTCCACCAGTTGCCAGACGTCCGAACGGCTTTCCCCGGGCGCGTTGACCAACTGGCGCCAGACATGGGTTCGTCGTTCGGCATTGCCATAGGCGCCTTCCTTTTCCACCCACATTGCGGCCGGCAAGATGACGTCGGCAGCAAGCGCGGTGACCGTCGGGTAGGCGTCCGAGACGACAATGAAATTGTCCGGATTCCGGTAACCGGGATACGTTTCCTGGCTGGAGTTGGGCGCGGCCTGGAGATTATTGTTGACCTGGATCCAGTACCAGTTGAGCTTGCCATCCCTCAGCATGCGGTCCTGCTCGACGGCATGGAACCCGGGCTTTTCGGGCAACAGCCCAGCTGGCACCTTCCAAACCTCCTCGACATGCTTGCGGTGTTCTGGATTGGTGACGACCATGTCGGCAGGCAGGCGATGTGCGAAAGTGCCCACTTCGCGCGCCGTGCCGCAGGCCGAAGGCTGGCCCGTCAGCGAGAACGGGCTGTTGCCGGGTTCGGAGATTTTCCCTGTCAGCAAATGGATGTTGTAGACCATCTGGTTGGCCCAGACGCCACGGACATGCTGGTTGAAGCCCATGGTCCAAAGCGATGTCACCTTGACTGCCGGATCGGCGTAAAGCTCCGCCAGTTCCTCGAGGAAGCCCGCCTCGACGCCTGTGAGCTTCGACACCTTGTCCAGCGTGTATTCGGAGACGAGCGTCTTGAAGGCTTCGAAATTGCTCGGGGTCATCTTGGCGGCGTCGGCCGTCCCGCTCGCCGCCACCTCGAGCGGATGTTCCGGTCGCAGACCGTATCCAATGTCGGTCTGCCCCGTCATGAAGGTCGTATGGTCGCGCACGAAGGCTTCATTGACGCGGCCGGACTGGATGATGTGGTTGGCGATGTAATTCAGGATCGCGAGATCTGTTCCCGGCTTGAATACGATGGGGATATCGGCGAGGTCCATCGACCGGTGCGTGAAGGTCGACAGCACGGCGCAGCGCACATGCTGATGGCCAAGCCGGCGGTCAGCGATCCGGGTCCACAGGATCGGATGCATTTCGGCCATGTTCGAGCCCCACAGCACAAAGGCGTCGGCATGCTCGAAGTCGTCATACACGCCCATCGGCTCGTCCATGCCGAAGGTGCGCATGAAGGCGTAGGCGGCCGACGCCATGCAGTGGCGGGCATTGGGGTCGAGATTGTTCGAACGGAAGCCGGCCCGCATCAGCTTGGTCGCGGCGTAACCTTCAAAGATCGTCCATTGACCGGAGCCGAACATGCCGAGCGCGGTGGGGCCCTTGTCGCGAAGCACCTGCTTGGCCTTCTCCGCCATGAGGTCGAAGGCCTCGTCCCAGGACACTGGCTCGAACTCGCCTTCCTTGTCGAAGACTCCATTTTTCTTGCGCACCAGAGGGGTATTCAGCCGGTCGGCGCCATACATGATCTTGGACAGGAAATAACCCTTGACGCAGTTGAGGCCGCGATTGACTTCGGCCTGCGTGTCGCCATGGGTGGCAACCACCTGGCCGTCCTTGACGCCGACCATCACGCCGCAGCCCGTACCGCAAAAACGGCAAGGCGCCTTCGACCACTTTATCTCGAGTGCGCTTACGCCACCGGTGATCGGCTGAGCAGAAGCAGGTAGCGCGATGCCAGCGGTCGCAGCTGCGATCGCCGTAGCCTGAGCCTTAAGCAGCTCGCGTCGGTTCAGTTCAGCTGTCATCACTCACTGCCCTCCAGCTCTTCGATATGCTCGAACACCATGTTTGCCGCAACGACGCCTGAAAGCGCACCGATCGCGGTCAGCAATCCGCCGAGTTCGCCGGCGCTCGTGCCTTCGATGACGATAACGATGCGATTGCCGTCGTGGGCGCGGATTTCGGGGCCATCCAGTCGCGCGATCGCCGCCAACACGTCCGCCATGCGACCGGGCATGACCGTGACGACAGCGCTTGAAATGTGGTGATATCGCCGTGCGTCAGGCATGGGCTGCCTCCGCTAGCTGTCGCGCAATGGCAATCGCCCGTGCAGGGCATGGCGCAATGCATGCACCGCAGCCTGTGCAGGCCGCCTCCCTCAGTTCTGGAAGAAATGGTCCGCCGATGCGCGGCCGAAAACTGATCGCCGCTTGCGGACAAGCGTCGCGGCAGGTCATGCACGAGATACCATTGCGCGCCAGACAATCGTCGGAAATGGCCACCACATGTGAAAAAACCGGCGTTGAGGCGCGATCGAAGACCAGCTCCGGGCAGGCCGTGGCGCAGTCGCCGCAAAGCAGGCATTCGCCTGCCATGAAATCCAGCGACGGCTTGCCCGCGACCATGGCGATGATCGCCGTCGGGCAGGCTTCGACACAAGCACCGCAGCCGGTGCAGGAGCCAAGTCCATCTTCCATCACCCCGGGCGGCACAATTCTTTGAACCGGCTGTTCGTTGCCGCCTGTAAGAAATGTCCTGCGGCTGATGGAGGCCGGATTTGTCATCGGCTCAGCCCCCGGGAGGTCCGGGCGGCCCGAATATGATCTGCCACATCCAGACCAAAAAGCCGTAGCCGCCGACCACGCCAACCGCGACGATGGGCCAAATCCCGAATGCAAGAACAAGGAATGTAAGGAGTTCTTTGCGGCGCGTGGAAACCGGCGACTTTACCGAGGCGGGTCCTGCCTGGTCCTGGGTCATGATCACCTCATGTGCCTTGGACGTGAACGGAACAATCAGTCGCGTTCATTTCTCCGATCAGGTTACCTAAATAGGCTGCCTTTGCAAATCTTCTTTGACACTGCGGAAGAATTTCAGAATGGGGATACTTTCTGAAGAAAATCCTCAACATTCCCGCCGACAATCGCGTTCCGATCATCACTTACGGAGCCCGAGATGTCGTTATATCTAAACAAATATAATGATATGCTTGTTTGATCATCCTCAGCTGTCGGTCGACCGCGCTTGCTCATGGAGCGTGGCCCACTGCGTCAATCAACCGGCGTTTGCGCGGGCGTGCTCGATGTAGAGCTCACGCAGCCTTGTGACGATCGGTCCGGGCCTGCCGTCGCCAACCGGCTCGCCATCAATCCAGGTTACTGGCATAACCAGGCTCGAGGCGCTGGTCATGAAGGCTTCACCCGCATTCAGGGCTTCGGCGATGGTGAAGCGGCGCTCTTCAAGGGTCAGACC
Source organism: Aminobacter sp. AP02 (assembly GCF_003148805.1). Lineage (GTDB taxonomy): Bacteria > Pseudomonadota > Alphaproteobacteria > Rhizobiales > Rhizobiaceae > Aminobacter. The sequence continues at coordinate 9,303 of NZ_QGGX01000004.1, read as the reverse complement.
GCTCTCTTGCATCAACTGAACAATCGCCTGGCGCGTGCAGCCGGGCAGCGTTCGACTGCTGTTTGCCGGTGATACGATCCTGCCGTCACGAGTGATGATGTAGGCAGTGGACGAAGCGCCTTCGGTGACATGCCCGTCCTCGACCATCCATGCCTCGTCGCAGCCTGCGGCGCGTGCGTCCCGCTTGGCCAGAACCTGCGGCAGGAGAGACACGCTCTTGATGTCGCGCCGGGCCCAGCGCTGGTCGGCCACCGTCTTGACGGCAATGCCGGTTTTGGCAGCGGCAACGTCGACCAGCACCTTGGGCTGCGTGAACAGCAGAAGCGTTGGTTCCAACTGGTCGCCAAACAGGAAGTTCCGCTCTTCGGCACCACGCGTCAGCTGGAGGTAGACGACACCTTCTTCAAGCCCATTGCTTTCGATCAAAGTTCGCTCGGTCTGCTCGATCATGGCCGTGGTGACAGGCAGCCGCAGACCAAGCTCACGCGCTGAACGTTCCAACCGTGCCATATGCAACGCACTGTCGACCAGCTTGCCGCCAAGGACCGCCGTAACTTCATAGACGCCGTCAGCAAACAGGAAACCGCGATCGAAAATCGACAGCTTCGCTTCAGTGGCCGCAACAAAGCTGCCGTTCAGCCAGACAATTCGGTCTTGTCCGCCATTCGTCATTGAGAGTCTCCAGATCCAAGAAAATGCTAGCGCGTCTTGTCACGAAAGGTGCTGTAGCCATGAGGCCTTTGGCCCGCGTGCGCCTCGCTAATGTCTGTAGGGCCATGCTTCATGCGACATCCTTAATGTCGTTTGCTGGCCGGATACATTGCAAAGGTGGAATAGTTTGATGCCGTTGCCGCAAGCCGCGCAGCTAGGTTGGCGGTCACTATTCCGGAACTGCATGACCCATGCCCTTTTGCGAATTTGCATTTGTCGGCTCATATCCGGATACTCGCGGAAAAGAATTTTAGGGTGGGGAAAGTCGATGATTAAAAGTGCCGGTAGCCCGGATATGATCCTGCATAACGGCATCGTCTGGTGCGGCTATGCGGAGGGCATCCGGCAGGCTGTCGCGATAGGCCAAGGCACGGTGCTGGCAACCGGATCCGACGAAGAGATTCTCGCGCTGAAAGGCGCTGAAACCGATCTCATCGACCTCAACGGGCAGTTCGCGACACCCGGCCTCAACGACGACCATTTGCATCTAATTTCCACCGGCCTTTCCATGCAATGGGTCGACGCCAGCCCGGAATCGGCGCCGACGCTTGCCATCCTGCTCGACAAGCTGCGCAAGCGGGCCCAGGAAACGCCTAAGGGCGGGTGGGTGCTGGCGCGCGGCTATGACCAGGTCAAGCTCGATGTCGGCCGTCATCCGCACAAGAGCGAACTCGACCAGGTGACCTCATGCCATCCGCTGATGCTCGTGCGCGCCTGCGGCCATATCAGCATCTTCAACTCGCGCGCCTTCGAACTTGCGAACGTCAACGCCTCGACACCGGCACCAGCCGGCGGCGTCATCGAAACGGTCAACGGAACCCTGACCGGCATGGTGGCGGAAAACGCGCAATCCGTACTGCGCGCGGCGATCCCTGTCCCAAGCCAAAACGACCTGATCGATGCCATTGAACGGGCCGGCAAGTACCTTTTGTCCTACGGCATCACCAGCTGCATGGACGCAGCCGTCGGACAGGTCGACGGCTTCGCCGAAATCCACGCCTACAACAAGGCAAAGAAAGAGGGCCGGCTGCCGGTGAGGGTCTGGCTGACATTGCTTGGCGATCCCGGCAATTCGGTCGTCGACGAAGCCTATGCCGCCGGGCTGGTCTCGGGTGCCGGCGACGACTGGTTGCGCGTCGGCGCAGTCAAGATCTTCCTTGACGGCTCGGCCGGCGGGCGCACCGCCTGGATGTCGCAACCCTATCTCGGCGAAGACAACACCGGGGTGCAGATCCTGTCCGATGACAAGCTTGAGAAGCTGGTCGCGGAGCATCATGCTCAGGGCTACCAGCTCGCTTGCCATGCCATCGGCGACCGCGCCATCGGGCAGCTGATCACCGCCTATGAAAAGGCGCTGGCAGCCGTTCCGGATGCCGACCGCCGCCACCGGATCGAGCATTGCGGCTTTTCAACCGAAGCCCAGCATAAGCGCATGCTCGCAGCCGGCATCTACCCCTGCCCGCAGCAGGCATTCATTTATGATTTCGGCGACAGCTACATTTCGGTGCTGGGCGAGGAACGTGCCCTGTCCAGCTATCCGCTGAAGACCTGGGTCGATCTCGGTTTCAAGCCGGGCACGGGCAGCGACTCGCCTGTCTGCCTGCCCAACCCGTTCCCCAATCTCTACTCCATGGTGACCCGCAAGACATGGAAGGGAACGGTCATGGACGCAGGCCAGCGTGTGCCGATGGACAAAGCGCTTCAGGCCTACACCGAACATGGCGCGTTTTCGCAGAAGGCCGAAACGATCAAGGGCCGCATCGTTGCTGGCCAATTGGCTGACATCGCGGTCTTCTCACGCAACCTGCTGGACGCATCACCCGAAGAAATCCTGCATGACACGCAATGCATCCTGACGATCGTTGCAGGCGAAGTCGTCTATGACCGTTCGACCGCCGCCTAGTGCGGGGAACTACAAATAAAATAATAAAAACAATAAGATATATACAACCAATAGGAGGAATCTCGCATGTTCAAAACCTTGTCCTTGACCGCGATGCTGATGCTCGGCGTCTCCACGGCAACATTTGCGCAAGAACCGCGCTCGGGCGGCGTACTCAATTTCGTAGCACCTTACGGTGCCAGCTTCGCCACGCTCGACATCCACGCCACGCCCCAGACCCAGGACGAATTCTATGGCATGGCGATCCATCGCAGCCTCTACAGCTGGGATTCGCTGAAGAACGAGCCGGCGCTCGAGCTGGCGACCAGCGTCTCGGTGTCCGACGACGGCAAGGTCTATACCTACAAGCTGCGCGACAATGCCTTCTTCCACAACGGCCGCAAGCTGAGCGCAGATGACATCATCTGGTCCTACAAGCGCCTTGCGACGCCGAGCAACGCCTTCCCCGGCGCCCGCTACATCGCCGACATCGCAGGCGCCGATGCCTTCGCCAGCGGCAAGGCGACCGAGATTTCGGGCCTGAAGAAGATCGACGATCTTACGCTCGAAATCACCTTCACCGCGCCGATCAATCCCGGCTTCAACCTGATGCGCACCAACGCGGCCATCTATCCGGCCGATATCGGCGACAAGGCGGCGACCAATCCGATCGGTCTTGGGCCTTTCAAATTCGTCGAGCACGTGCCGGGATCGCGCATCGTGGTCGAGAAGTTCGACAAGTTCTACGAGCAGGGCAAACCCTACCTCGACAAGGTCAACATCGTGATCATGGAGGACTCGGCAGCGCGCGACGTGGCCTTCCGCAACCAGGAAATCGACGTGACGGTGCTGGGCCCGACCCAGTATGTCGCCTATCAGGGCGATGCAGCACTATCCAAGAACATCCTGGAAGTGGCCGAAGGCTACACCCGCAATGTCGGCTTCAACCCCAATTTCGCGCCGTTTGCCGACAAGCGCGTGCGCCAGGCGATCAACTACGCCATCGACACCAAGCTGATCGTCGAGCGGCTGGCCAAGAACAAGGCCTATCGCGCGGTAAGCTGGCTGCCATTGTCGTCCCCAGCTTACGACACCACGGCCCAGCCTTATGCCTACGATCCGGAAAAGGCCAAGGCGCTGCTGGCCGAGGCGGGCTTCGACAAGGGTTTCGAGTTCGAACTCACGGCAACGCAGAATGAGAGCTGGGGCATTCCGATCGTCGAAGCGATCATTCCTATGCTCGCCAAGGTCGGCGTCACGGTGAAGGCCAAGCCTGTCGAAGCATCGGTCCTATCCGAAGTCGTGCCGGCAGGCGATTTCCAGGCCTATATGTGGTCCAACAACAGCGGCCCCGACGCGCTCGCAGCTCTGCAGTGCTTCTATTCGAAGACCGCGCAAAGCGCCTGCAACTACGCCAACTACAAGAACCCGGAATTCGACAAGCTGTTCGAAGCTGCCCAGGTTGAGCGCGATGAGGCGGCCAAGACCGAACTTCTGAAGAAGGCCAACAACTTCCTGCAGGAAGAAGCACCGGTCTGGTTCTTCAACTACAACAAGGCGGTCATGGCCTATCAGCCCTGGCTGCACGGCCTGAAGCCGAACGCCACCGAGCTTGCGCTTCAGGACTATGAAGACATCTGGATCGACGAGACCGCGCCCGCTTCGCGGAAGTAACCTCCGTCATAATTAAGAGTTACCCGACCCGCCGCCCGCGGGTCGGGATAACCGGAGGGGCCTGCCCGGATGCTTCGCTTCATCATTCGCCGGATTTTGCAGGCGATCCCGACCGTAATTGCGGTCGCGCTATTGATCTTCGTGATCTTCTCGGTGGTTCCGGGAAGCTTCACGTCCAGTCTGATCGCCGACGGACGATCGGGCTCCGACCCTATGCTTGTCGAGCGGCTGAACAAGGAATTCGGCCTCGACAAGTCGCTGCCCGAACGCTTCACCGCCTACGTCTACGATCTGGCTCGTTTCGATCTCGGCACCTCGTTTCGAACGCGCGAACCGGTGACGGACGTGATCGGCGCGCGGCTCTGGCCGTCGTTGAAACTGGCAATGGCCGCAATGGTCTTTGCGGTCGCGTTCGGCGTGCCGCTCGGGTTTCTCGCGGCACTCAAGCCAGGCAGCATCCTCGATACCGTAACGATGATCGGCGCGGTTTCGGGCTTGTCTCTGCCGCAGTTCTGGCTCGGCCTGTTGTTGATGTATCTCTTCGCGCTCCAGCTCGGCTGGCTGCCCAGCTTTGGTTACGGCGATGGCGGGCTGCGCTATCTGATCCTGCCGGCGATCACGCTTGGGTTGACACCTCTGGCGCTGCTGGCTCGCACCACTCGCGCCGGCGTGCTCGAAGTGATGAATGCCGACTTCATCCGCACGGCATATTCCAAAGGCATGAGCAGTGGCCGCGTCGTGCGCTGGCATGTGACGCGCAACGCGCTGGTGCTGATCGTCACGACCATCGGCCTGCAGTTCGGTTCGCTGATGGGACAGGCCGTGGTGATCGAAAAGCTGTTTTCCTGGCCGGGCCTCGGTTCATTGCTGGTCGACAGTGTCGCCCTGCGCGACATCCCCGTCGTGCAAGGCAGCATCCTCGTCATCGTCCTGTGGTTTTTGCTCATCAACACGATCGTCGACGTTGTCTATGCCGCGATCGATCCACGCATCAAGCAGGACTGAGCCATGCGTATCCAGTTCAACCTGATCGTCGGCGGCTTCCTGACAGCTTTGGTCATCCTGGCGGGGCTGTTCGCGCCATGGCTCTCACATCTTGACCCGGTTCTCGACGCCGATCTGATGAACGCCGAATTGCCGCCGGACTGGACCTTCTGGTTCGGCACCGACGCGCAAGGCCGCGATATCTACACACGGGTGCTCTATGGGGCCCGGATCTCGCTGACCGTGGGCATCGTGTCCCAGCTCATCAACACGGTGATTGGTCTCGCGCTGGGTATCTCGGCCGGCTATTTCGGCGGCTGGTGGGACGATCTGGTCAATGGGCTTACCAACGTCATGCTGGCCATTCCTTCGCTGATCTTTGCCATTGCCATCATCGCGATCCTCGGGCCGGGATTGCCGAGCCTGCTGATCGCGCTCGGTCTCACCAACTGGTCGTGGACCTGCCGTATCGCCCGCAGCTCCACTCTGTCGCTCAAGGGTCTCGGCTATGTCCAGGCGGCGAAGACGCTTGGCTACGGCAATATCCGCATCATGATCACCCAGCTTTTGCCCAACATGATGGGCCCGATCCTGGTGATCGGAACCTTGGGCATGGGCGGTGCTGTGCTGTCGGAAGCCGCGCTGTCGTTCCTCGGGCTTGGCATCCGCCCGCCCTTCCCCAGCTGGGGCAGCATGCTGACCGATGCCCGTGAGCTCATCGTCATCGCGCCTTGGGCGGCGATCTTCCCCGGCCTCGCCATCTTCTTGTCGGTGCTCGGCTTCAACCTGCTGGGCGATGGCCTGCGCGACATGCTCGACCCACATATGAGGATCCGCCGCGCATGAGGGATATCCCGCTTCTCGAAATCAAAAACCTCGATATCGGCCTGAAGATCGGCGGGCACGAGCAGAACATCGTCAAGGACGTCTCCTTCGACATCATGCGTGGCGAGGCCTTCGGCCTAGTCGGTGAATCAGGTTGCGGCAAGACGATCACCTCGCTTTCGATCATCGGCCTGATGAAAAAGCCGCTTGCGGTGACCGGCGGCCAGATCCAGTTTGACGGCACCGATCTGCGCGGCCTGTCGTCCCGCGATATGCGCGATCTGCGCGGCAATCGCATCGCGATGATCTTCCAGGAGCCGATGACCGCGCTCAACCCGCTGGCGACGGTCGGGCGGCAGATTGCGGAGATGTTCGTCCTGCACAACGGCATGAGCTGGAAGGACGCCGAACAGCGCGCGGTCGAGGCACTCGCCAGCGTCAAGGTGCCGGCGCCCGAGCAGCGCGTGCACAACTACCCGCACCAGATGTCAGGAGGCATGCGCCAGCGCGTCATGATCGCCATCGCACTCGCCTGTGACCCGGAGCTTCTGATCGCCGACGAGCCGACGACAGCACTCGACGTGACTGTGCAGGCCGAGGTGTTGAAGCTCATCCACGAGCTTTGTTCGGCCCGCAACACCGCCGTCTTGATGATCAGCCACGATCTTGGCGTCATCGCCAACATGTGCCAGCGCGTTGGCGTGATGTATGCCGGCAAGCTCATCGAAGAGCGCGATACCTACGACCTGTTTGCCGATCCACGGCATACCTACACCAAGGGCCTGCTCGGCGCCTTGCCCAGGCTCGGTTCGCGACAACGCCATGGTCGCCAGCGCCTCGTCGACATCGACAGCATCGTCACCGACAAGAGCAGGCTGACCGAAGAATTCTACTTCGAGCCACGCAAGCCGCAAATGGCAGCGCGTGCCGATAGCGAGGCTCGCTGAGCATGTCTGGTCAAACTATGGCGACCGAACCTCCCTTGCTCGAAATCAACGACCTGCACGTCCATTTCCCGGTGAGCGGCGCGCTTTTTTCCCGGCGCAAGCAAGCATTGCGGGCCGTCAACGGGGTCAGCCTCCATCTCAACAAGGGCGAATGCCTGAGCATCGTCGGTGAATCCGGCTGCGGCAAGTCGACAACCGCCCTGTCGGTGATCGGGCTCCAGGCTCCGACCTCAGGAGATATTCTTTTCGAAGGCAAATCGATCATTGGCGCCAACGCGCCACCCCGCATGGAACGCGCGCGGATCGCACAGATGGTTTTCCAGGATCCCTATGCCTCCCTCAACCCGCGCCAGACGGTGCATCGTTCGCTGGCCGAGCCGTTGCGCCTGCATGGCACCAAGTCCCGCAGCGAAATCGACGACCGGGTCGCGGAGATGCTGCGTCGCGTCGGCCTGACGCCGGAACAGGCAACCCGCTTCCCACATGAATTTTCCGGCGGCCAGCGCCAGCGCATCGGCATCGCCCGCGCGCTGATCCTCGACCCGCACATCATCATGCTGGACGAACCGGTATCGGCGCTGGACGTGTCGATCAGGGCGCAGATCATCAACCTGTTGCTCGATCTCAAGGAACAGCTGTCTTTGTCCTACATCATGATCAGTCATGATCTCGGCGTGGTCGAGCATATGAGCGACCGCGTTGCGGTGATGTATTTCGGCCAGATCGTCGAGATCGGTCATTGGGACGCGATCTTCTCGAGCCCGACGCACCCCTATACACGCAAGCTGATCAGCACCATTCCCGACCCGGACGCCATCTTGCAAACCGGCGTCAAGGCAGTCTTGCGGAATGCGCCACCGCCGCCTCAAGGATATCGGTTTTATCCGCAAGATATCACCAATCCCGACGTCTACGCCGCCCCGGCGCCGAGCGAGCTGATTTCGATCAGCGAGGATCATCAGGTGCGTTGCCAGCGCCTATCCGCCTGAACCGGTCGCCCGGCAGGCAAAGGGCTCGGATCTGGCCACTGATCGTGCCGGATGCCGCATGCCTTGACATGACGTCGACTTCGACGGCATCCCATGGTCACTAATTCGAAGTGTTACGCATCGCTTGCGCGCCCACTGGGCCGCACGGCGATGCCCAGGGGGCGGCGTCTTGGAACTCAAGTGGCTGGAAGACTTCCTCGCCTTGGCGGAAACCAATAGTTTCTCCAAGGCTGCGGAAGAAAGGAACATCACCCAGTCCGCCTTCAGCCGTCGCATCAAGCAACTCGAGATATGGCTCGGCTCAAGCCTGATCGATCGCGCCACCTATCCCTCGCGCCTCACCGCTGCTGGCGAAAAGTTCGTGCCCGTCGCGCGCGAGGCCGTGCGCAGCCTGACGCAGGCGAGGCGAAGCCTGCGCGAGCAGGAAGGGGCCGAGGCCCAGACGATCACCGTCACCGCACTGCACACGCTGTCGTTTACCTATTTCCCCGGCTGGCTGCGCACTGTCAGCGACAGGGTCGGCCCGCTCCTGTCGCGCATCAAGCCCGACCTGGGCAGCATGGAAGAAAATGTCAGCTCGCTGGTCGATGGCGACTGCGATTTCCTGCTGACCTATGCGCACCCTGCGGTATCCCTCGTGCTCGATCCCGAGCTGTTCGAGTACCGCATCCTCGACCAGGAGACGATCATTCCGATCTCTGCTCCGTCCAGCGACGGCAAGCCGCTTCATGATCCCGACCGGGACTGCCCGGCAAGCTATGTCGGCTATGAGAAAGGCTCGTTCTTCGGCCTGCTGTTTGGCGAAGTTCTGTCCGAAAGGCTTGCCGCGCACAAGCGCGCCCACACCGGCTCGATGTCGGTAGGGCTCAAGGGCATGGCGCTTGCCGGCTGGGGCGTCGCCTGGGTTCCCGAGAGCCTGGTCCGGGCTGAACTGGACAAGGGCACGCTCGTTCGAACAGGCGATGCGTCCTGGGACATCCGGGTCGATATCCGCCTCTACCGTTCCCGCCAGAACCGCCGTCCCATCGTCAATCGTGCCTGGGCCAGCGCCGGCGGCTGATGTGAACGGTACCGCTGACAGCCTATGCCAACCGCGCGTAGTGATCATGGCCCACCGTCCGCATCGGCGATAATCCACGGGCCGTGCTGTTCAATGCCTGGCCGGTCTTGACGCTGTCGGGCACGCATCTGGCACCCAAAGAAAAAGCCCGGCGCTGTGGCCGGGCTTTTTTGGAATCAGGCTGTGTCTGGCCTGGCTCAGTGGTCCATGGCCTTGACGATTTCTTCGGTC